>JBAZKS010000034.1:0-56796 GCA_041650695.1 Elusimicrobiota bacterium | reverse complement strand
CGCGCCGCATGCGCAGCATGGAATACTTCGCCCAGAGCCAGCTCTACCTGCACGAGGTGCTGCGCGACGCGAAGAAGCCCTACATGAGCCGCGACGAGCTCGACCGGACCGTGGCCAAGGTCCTCTCGGACGAGAAGGTCGGAAGGCCGTTCAAGGTGAAGCCGACGGTCTAGCCTGGTCGTCGTTCATAAGGGCATTTATCTCCAAGTCGTTTGTCTTTTGAGTCAAAATCACCTCCGGCAGCGGAGGTGATTTTGACTTTTTGGGCAAGACCGTTATCCCCAAATAACCGCACGTCATACCCACACATCTGCCTCATGACCATGCCTCCATCCCCCACTCCAGCCTTCCAGCGGCCTCGGATATTTTCAGGGAACTTTTTCGCGTCTCAGTCGTACTAGTATGAGAGGGACGCGCGGGCGGTCTGCGAGGCCTTTTTGCGGCTCGCGCGGGAGGCTTCCATGCGGGACCGGCCCGACGGCTGGGAGTTCTTCGAGGCGCATCCGCTGGGCGAAGTGACGTCCTTCGCCAGGAAGTCCCCTGCGGAGTATGCCCGCCTGCCCCTGCACGAGGCTCTCAGGCGGCTAAGGCTCCGCGCGGGGCTCAGACAGGGCCAGCTGGCTGCCAAGGCAGGCGTGCCGCAGGCGTATCTATGCAGGCTGGAGAGGGGGCGCGTGGACGCGCGGCTCAGCAGCCTGCGCAGGGTGTTCGCGGCCTTGGACTGCGAGCTCCTGGTCCTCCCGCGCCCAAATAAGGAGTTGGATCTCGCGAGGGAGGCTGCGGCGCGGGAGATGACGGCTTTCTTGCGGCGTCAGAAAGCGGATTTGCCTTGAAAAGCAAAATCACCTTCGTTGTCGAAGGTGATTTTGCCTGCAAGAACAAAGCAGAGCCCCCGCGATGCTCTGCGGGGGCTTGCGTGGCCGGCCTGCCGGATGTGCTTCCGCGCAGGTCGCTTGACGTTGTTTATTGGTAGAAGTAGATGTTCCCCAAAAACTTATAGTCCTCCCACTGGTCCTCGGGCTTGAGCTCGTGGATGCGGGTGTCGATCATCTTCTTGCCCACGCCGACCAGGTAGTCCACCCGGTCCTTGATCTTCTTCTCGATGTCCGCGCGGTCCTTGCCGATGCGGGTCACGAACCCGAGCTCGGGACCCAGGTAGACCATCATCCAGGTGTTCGGCTTCTGCAGGATGTTGGTCCCTTCCTTCTCGAAGACGTCGAAGTCGATGTCCTCTCCCCGGTTCAGGATGCGCACCTGGGCCTCGTGCTCCCGGGCCTCGTTCGGCTTGGTGAGGTAGTAGGTCTTGTAGGTCGGCAGCAGGTACTCGAGGTCGAGCACGTGGGAGGCGATGATCTTGTACCCGGCCTTGCCGAGCTGGCCCTCGATGACGTCCTTGTTCGCGCGCAGGTCCGCCTCGTCCTTGGGCTTGAACTGCTTCGGGTCGGCCAGGAAGTCCCGGATGACGGAGCCGTCCTTGGTCTTGTACGGGATATAGATGGTCTTGTCCTTGAAGCTGGGCTGCCCCATCTCGATGCCGGCCGCTCCGAGGATCGCGCCCCAGAACGACACGGTCTCTTTGTACTGCTCTTCGGTGTCCGCGAAGCCGAGGAGCTTGTCGTTGCCGCACTGCACCAGCAGGTGCCCCTTGGTGATGCGGTCCTGGGGCTCGGCCTTCACGGCCGGGGCCTGCGGCGGGGCGGACTCCCGCAGGGCCTTGATGCCCATGTACTTGAAATCAGTCGCAGCGAACGAGGGGAGCTCGGCCGCCTGGGCCTGTACGACGGATAGTCCGACGAGCGGTAGTCCGACGAGCGAAGCGAGGAGCAATGAGTTTGCGTTCTTCATGTGAATGCGCGCCTCCTCTGGGATAGCGTCTAGGTCCATTATACCAATTTTCAGCGGGACTTTCGGCCTAGAAGCGTAGTCACAAGACGACCCTGAGTCTGGGAGGGGCAGAACTGCTACAATAGTCCGGGCATGGCCGCCGAACCGATCCGCAAGGACATCGCCGCCGAAGAGCTCACCTGGCTCGGCCGCACCCTCGACCTCTATGTGGTGGGCGAGCGCCTCAACCCGGAGGAGCTCATCGGCAAGCTCTCCTCTCTCATGCTCTTCGCGTACCCGGAGGGGGCCGAGATCGTGCGCGAGGGCGCGGGCGGGCAGGACCTCTTCATCTTGCACAAGGGGAGCGCGTCCGTGATCCGCGGCGGCAAGCAGCTCGCCAAGCTCGAGCCCGGAGACCTCTTCGGCGAGGTCGCCTTCCTGGTGGGCGTGCCCCGCACCGCGACCGTGAGCGCCGGGCCGGGCTGCCAGGCGTTCCGGTGCGAGGCGAAGGGGTTCGAGGAGATCCTTTCGCGCCACCCGAACCTGCTCGAGTCCATGCGGGCCATCGCGAAGCTGCGCATGATGAAGCTCTCCACGGGCAAGCCATGAACCTCGAGACGACCCCCGACGCGGCGGACGAGTTCCAGACCGCGAAGCTCGCGACGCTGGGGAGGATACTCTCGGAGGTCCTCCACGACCTGCGCAACCCCCTCTCCATACTTTCCACGAGCCTGGAGACGGTCCGGGACGCCAAGGACAAGGAGCGGGCGCTCGCGATGACGCTGGACCTCATGCTGCGCAACGTGGAGCGCAGCCGGGAGATCATCAACAGCCTGCTCGACTTCAGCAGGCTCAAACCCTTCTCCTTCAAGCCCGCGGACCTCCGTGCGGTCGTGGGGGAGCTCCTCGACCATCTGCGGCTCAAGTGCGAGCAGCAGCACATCGAGCTCGGGCTGGAGGCCGCGCGGGACCTGCCGCCGGTCGAGCTCGACGTCCAGCACGTGAAGGGCGCGCTCCTGAACCTGCTCATGAACGCGGTGGAGGCCATGCCCAAGGGCGGGAGCCTGACCGTCGGGCTCGCGTCCTCCGACGGGCGGGTGAGCATCCGGGTCGCCGACACCGGAGGCGGGGTCCGGGAGGCCGACCGGCCCAGGCTCTTCGAGCGCTACTTCACCACCAAGCCGCACGGCACCGGGCTCGGCCTGATCATGGTGCGCGAGGTGGTGCGCCAGCACGGCGGCAGCGTGGAGTTCGAGAGCGTCCCGGGCAAGGGCACGGCGTTCACGGTCCGGCTGCCGGTCCGGCAGGGCTCATGAACCCGGAAGACAAGCGGCACCTGCTCGTGGTCGAGGACGACCCGGAGATGGGCCTCCTCATGAAGATGGTCTTCGAGAACGAGGGCTACTCCGTGGCGCTCGCGCAGACGGGCCGGGACGCGGTGCGCTCCTTCGAGACGGGCGGCCCCTGCGCGGTGCTCCTCGACCTCAAGCTGCCGGACATGTACGGCCTCGATCTCCTGGAGAAGCTCAAGAAGATCGAGCCCGACGTCCCCATGCTCATCCTGACCGGCTACGGCGAGATAGAGACCGCGGTGGAGGCCATCAAGAAGGGCGCCTACCATTTCCTGTGCAAGCCGTTCCAGAACGCGGAGCTCCTGCTCCTCGTCAAGAAGGCGCTCGCCGAGAGTCATCGCGAGCGCGAGCTCGCCGCCCTGCGGCAGCGCCTGAGCCAGGCGGGCCGCGCCCGCTACGCCGTGGGCAGGGGGGCGCTCATGGCCGAGGTGATCCGCCAGGTGGAGCGCGTGGCTCCCACGGACATGACGGTCATCCTCGAGGGCGAGAGCGGCGTGGGCAAGGAGGTCCTGGCGGGGACGCTGCACCAGCGGAGCCTCCGCCGCGACGGGCCGTTCATCGCGGTCGACTGCGGGACGCTGCCCGAGGGCCTGGTGGAGAGCGAGCTCTTCGGCTACGAGAAGGGCGCGTTCACGGGCGCGGACCGCCGCAAGCTGGGGCAGTTCGAGCTGGCCCACGGCGGGACGCTCTTTCTCGACGAGGTGGCCAACCTGGCCGCTCCGGTCCAGGCGAAGCTCCTGCGCGTCCTGCAGGAGCGCAGCGTGCAGCACCTGGGCGGCAGGCGGAGTATCCCGGTCGACGTCCGCATCCTCGCGGCCTCCAACCGCGCCCTTTACGGGGAGGTGCAGGCTGGCCGGTTCCGGGAGGATCTCTACCACCGCCTCAACGAATTCACGATCGTCATCCCTCCGCTCCGGCACAGGCCGGAGGACATCCCGGAGCTCGTGGATATCTTCCTCGAGGAATCCAGCCGTTCCCTTCGCAAGGAGCTCCGCGGCGTCTCGCCTCAGGCCTTGGAGCTCCTGAGGAGCGCGCCGTGGCCGGGGAACATCCGGCAGCTCAAGAACACCCTGCGCGCCGGAGCCTTGATGGCGGACGGCCTCATCGAGGCCGGCCACCTCCAGCCGTTCCTCGCGCAGGACGCGGAGGTCCCGACCGCCGCGTCCGTGCAGACGTCGCCTCTGAAGGCCGCGGCGCAGGAGGCGGAGCGGGAAGCCATCCTCGACGCTCTCCAGCGGACGGGGCAGAACAAGGCCAAGGCGGCGAGACTCCTCAACATCGACCGCAGCGCCTTGTACGACAAGATGCGGCGGCTCAATATCAAAGTCTAGGGCAAAGGTCCTAGAATCTTGTGTTGCCACGGCACTACACTTATGTAGGTGCAAATAATCACACAAATCAGGTACCTACACACCCCAGAAAATCAAAAACCCTGTCCACAGCCCAAAACACGGAATAACAAATTAGGCTTATAAAACAAAAGGAATATCCTGGCGCGCAGCGCCAGGATGGCTTGTGCATCCTGTGGACAACCTGCATTTTCCGCAATTGGCAAAACGGTTGCCCTATGGATATATTAGATATGGACCGTCTGGGCATCATCTTAACTTTGGGCCTAGCCATCCTGCCTGGACGGTCCATGGCCGCGGACGTGCTTGCGCCGGAGGATATCGACGACCTGACCGCCGCGTCCGGGTCCAGGGGCGGGGTCCTGAATCTCTTCTGGTCCGCTCCTGCCGACGACCAGAACGGGGGCGACATCATCAACGGCTGGTACCGCATCGACTTCTCGAGCGACCCGGCCCACGTGTTCGCGCCGGAGACGTTCAAGCTCCAGTTCTCGACGAGCACGACCGCGGGCCAGCCCCAGTCCTTCCCTCTCGGCAGCCTCCTGGGCAACGCGACCTATTACGCGCGCGTGGTCGCGGCGGACGACGTCCCCAACTGGGCGGGCCTGTCGAACGGCGCGACCGCCATGACCCCGGCCTATGCGCCCTCCGGCGCCGGACACGGCGCGAACACCGCAGACAGCATCGCCTGGTCCTGGTCCACCGGCACGAACAAGTCAGGGACCGAGTATCTCGCGCAGGACGAGAGCGGAGAGAGCGGCTGGGTCGCGGACGCCCTCGGCTGGGCCTCGGGCGGCAGGTCCGCCAACACCCTGTACCATCTCGCGGTGAAGGCCAGGAACGCCGTGCTCCTGGAGAGCGCGTCCGCGTCCACGCAGGCCTACACCGCCATCGAGACCCCGGCCGTGCTCACCTTCCCGTCCGTGAGCGCGAGCAGCATCACGATCCGCATCCAGCCCACCCCGAGCAACCTGACGGCCGGCGATTCGGGCGCGTTCTTCACCAACGTCACTTTGGGCACGGACTCGGGCTGGGTGCACGGCTCGAGCTGGCCCGCGACGGGCCTGGCCCCGAACACCCAATACGTGTTCACGGCCAAGGCCCGCAACGGCGACAAGGACGAGACCCCGCAGAGCGCCCAGGTCTTCCGCGTCTCCGGGATCGAGCCGCCGGCGGACGGGGACATGAGCGTGACCTTCCTCTCCACCGCGGACATCTCCCTGAGCCTGACCCCCGCGCCCAACCCGGTCTACCTGCAGACCGGGTCCGAGTTCGAGAACGTGGAGGGCGGCGCGGTCGGGGGGGGCGGCTCGGGACGGCTGACCGGCGTCTACGCCCACACGGACCACGACCTGCTGGCGAACACGCGCTACGGGTACCGGGCCGAGTACTACAACGCGGAGGGCCTCGCCTCCGGCTTCGGCCCGACGCGCACCCTCTACACCCAGATCGAGACCCCGTTCCTCGTCTTCGACAGCGTGGGGCCGAACTATATCAGCGCGCGCGCCCTCGGAACGCTGAGCAACCTGGACGCGGGGCTCTCCGGCCTGCGCATCCTGAACCTCACCCGGAGCGCGAGCTCGGGCTGGATCAGGACCCGGACCTGGACGTCCGCGGACCTGTCGTCGAACACGGCGTATTCCTTCGTCACCCAGGCCCGTAACGCGGACGGGGTCGATACGCCGCAGAGCGGGATACTCGTGCGCGTCACCCTGCTCGAGCCGCCCCCCGCGTCCACGCTGAGCCTCACGGACAGGACCTCCGCGCAGATGACGGTCTCGGCGGCCGTGCCCCCGAACCCCATCCTGGGCCAGACCGGGTGCGAGTTCGAGCTCGTGGAAGGCCCGGGCGGGGACGGGTCCGGACGGCTGAGCGGCACGTACGGCTACGTGGACGGCGGGCTGAGCGCGAACACGCGCTACGGGTACCGGGCGCGGTACTTCAACGCGGAGGGCGTGGCGACCGCGTACGGCGGGACGCTCTACGGCTACACGTTGTCCGCCCAGCCCCTGGCCGCGGCCTACTCGGACGGCGGGGACTTCCAGATGCGCGCGAACTGGGAGGCGAACGGGAACGCGGCCGGGACGGAGTACGTAGTCGAGCTCTCCACGGACGCGTTCGCAACGTTGACGGCGTCGAGCTCGACCGCGAACACCCAGGTCCTGTTCACCGGGCTCGAGGGGAACACCGTGTACTCCGCCAGGGTCCAGGCGCTCAATGCGGAAGGCATCCCCACGGGCTACACGCTGCTGGGCTCGACTAAGACATGGTCCACCACGCCCCGGGATCCGCGCCACTCGGGCCAGACCCAGACCGAGGTCTCCTGGGCCTGGACCTGGGGCGCGGACCATACCGTTGCCAACGAGTTCTATGCCTCGGATGAGAGCGGTGCGAGCGGCTGGGTCGCGGGAGCGGCCGCGTGGACGAGCGGGGGCAAGGCCGCGAACACGCTCTACCACATGAGCGTGAAGGCCCGTGATCCTGAGGGCGTGGAGAGCGCGGTCGTGAGCACAACGGCGTACACGGCCATCGAGTCCGCGACCGGTGTGGGCGTGGACGCGGCGTGGGCCTCGAGCGTGACGGTGCGCGCGCTCGGGACCATCAGCAACGTGGGCTCGGGCGCGTCCGCGGTGCTGCTGAACAACGCGGCCGGCGGGGATTCCGGGTGGGGCGGCAACGCCGCTTGGACGTCCGTGGGCTTGAGTTCCAACACGGTTTATACGTTCCGGGCCAGGACGAGGAACGGGGACGGGGACGAGCCCGGCCCAGGGGTCGCGATGGCTGCCTACTCGGGTCTGAACGCTCCCTTGGCGGACGAGATCACGGCGGCGGCCGTGAGCTCCGTGACCTTGGCCGTGAGCGTGAGGCCGCCTCCCAACGGCGCTGCGGGGCAGACCGGGTGCGAATTCGAGGTCGTGGAAGGGCCGGGCGGGACCGGGTCCGGACGCCTGACCGGCGCGTACTCTTACGAGGACAACGGTCTGACCCGGAACACGCGCTACGGGTACCGGGCGCGCTACTTCAACGCGGAAGACCGGGCCACAGGGACCAGCGGGGTGAAGTACAGGTACACCCTGGCCGCGGAGCCGGCTGCCGCGGCGTACAGCGGGGTGACGGAGACGGCTTTGCAGGCGAACTGGGGAGCGAACGGGAACTCGGCCGGGACCGAGTACGTAGTCGAACTCTCCACGGACGCGTTCGCCACCCTGGTGGCGTGGAGCCGGACCGCGGACACCCAGGCCCTGTTCACCGGGCTCAAGCCGGACACCTCCTACTCCGGCCGGGTCAAGGCCTTGAACGCGGAGGACGCGGTCACCGCATGGAAGACCCTGGGGGATGTCAGGACTTTGGCCAACGCCCCGCGCAGTCCAGGGCATTCCGGCCAGACCCAGACCGCGATCTCCTGGACCTGGTCCTGGGGCCTGGATGATCCTCCAGGCACCGAATACTACGCCTGGGACGAGACGGGCGCGAGCGGGTGGGTGGCGGACGCGGCCGCGTGGACGAGCGGGGGCAAGGCCGCGAACACGCTCTACCACATGAGCGTGAAGTCGCGCAACGGAGCGGGAGTGGAGAGCGGCGTGGTGAGTACCGCCGCGTACACGGCCATCGAGGCGGCCGCCGGCTTGGGAGTGGACGCGGCGTGGGCCTCGAGCGTGACGGTGCGCGCGCTCGGGACCATCAGCAACGTGGGCTCGGGCGCGTCCGCGGTGCTGCTGAACAACGCGGCCGGCGGGGATTCGGGATGGGGCGGCAACGCCGCTTGGACGTCCGTGGGCCTGAGCTCGAACACGGCGTACACGTTCCGGGCCCGGACGAGGAACGGGGACGGGGACGAGCCCGGCCCAGGGGTCGTGATGACGGCGTACGCGGGCTTGAACGCTCCCTTGGCGGACGAGATCACGGCGGCGGCCGTGAGCTCCGTGACCTTGGCCGTGAGCGTGAGGCCGCCTCCCAACGGCGCTGCGGGGCAGACCGGGTGCGAGTTCGAGGTGGTGGAAGGGCCGGGCGGGACCGGGTCCGGACGCCTGACCGGAGCGTACGCCTATGCGGACGAGGGCTTGACCCGGAACACGCGCTACGGGTACCGGGTCCGGTACTTCAACGCGGAGGACCGGGCCACCGGGACCAGCGGGGTGAAGTACAGGTACACCTTGGCCGCGGAGCCGGCTGCCGCGGCGTACAGCGGGGTGACGGAGACGGCTTTGCAGGCGAACTGGGGGGCGAACGGGAACTCGGTCGGGACCGAGTACGTAGTCGAGCTCTCCACGGACGCGTTCGCCACCCTGGTGGCGTGGAGCCGGACCGCGGACACCCAGGCCCTGTTCAGCGGGCTCAAGCCGGACACCTCCTACTCCGGCCGGGTCAAGGCCTTGAACGCGGAGGACGCGGTCACCGCATGGAAGACCCTGGGAGACGCGAGGACGCTGGCCAATCCCCCGCGCAGCCCCGGCCATTCCGGCCAGACCCAGACCGCGATCTCCTGGACCTGGTCCTGGGGCCTGGACGACCCTCCGGGCACCGAATACTACGCCTGGGACGAGACGGGCGCGAGCGGGTGGCTGCCCGGCGGGACCGCGTGGACGAGCGGGGGCAAGGCTCCGAACATCCTGCAGCACATGAGCGTGAGGGCCCGCAATCAGGAGGGGGTGGCGAGCGCGGCAGTAAGTACCGCCGCCTATACGGCGATAGAATCGGCGGCGGGCGTGAGCGTGGACGCGGCGTATCCATCGAGCATGACGGTGCGCGCGCTCGGGACCATCAGCAACTTGGGCGACGGCGCGTCCGCCGTCCTGCTCGGCAACGAGGCCGGCGGGGATTCCGGGTGGGGCGGGAACGTCCCCTGGACCTCCGTGGGCCTGAGCTCGAACACGGCGTACACGTTCCGGGCCCGGACGAGGAACGGGGACGGCGACGAGCCCGGCCCAGGGGTCACGGCCACGGCGTACACGACCTTGAACGTGCCTCAGGCAGGGGCCATCACCCTGGTGGCGGAGAGCTCCGCGGTCATGCGGGTGAGCGTGAGGCTGCCGCCCAACAGCGGGGCGGGGCAGACCGGGTGCGAGTTCGAGATCACGGAAGGCCCTGGCGGGACAGGGTCCGGCAGGCTGACCGGCGCGTACGCCTATTCCGACGCCGGGCTGAGCATGAACACGCGCTACGGGTACCGGGTGCGGTACTTCAACGCGGACGGCTTGGCGACCGAGTACGGGAGCGCGAGGACCGCGTACACCCTGGCGGCCGAGCCCTCGGCCGGGGCGTACACCGGGGTGGCTGAGACCGTCCTGCAGGCGAACTGGGGGGCGAACGGGAACCCGGACGGGACCCGGTACGGTGTCCAGGTCTCCTCGAACGATTTCTCCTCCGTGGCCGCCACGAGCGTGACCGCGAACCGCTTCACCTTGTTCAGCGGGCTCAGGCCCGACACCTCCTACGCCGGCCGCGTGACGTCCCTGAACGCGGAAGGTATGCCGAGCGCGTGGATCGCGCTCGGCTCCACCCGGACCTACGCCAATCCTCCCCTCTCCCCGGCCGTGGCCGTGGCCGGAGGGCCCGCGCTGACCCTGGCCTGGCAGGCGAACTCAAACCCGCTCTGGACCGTGTACGAGGCCCAGGTCTCGACCTCGGCCGACTTCTATCCGGTGCACGCCTCCTCGCAGGCCGCGGCTCTCTCGGTCCGGGTCTCGGGCCTGGACCACTCGACCACGTACTACGCCCGGGTCCGGGCCTGGGGCCAAAACGGCGCGGCCTCGGCCTTCGTGTCCGCGGGCTCCACCGTCACCGCGGCGGACGCGGTCCCGCCCGAGGCGATCACGGACCTCCAAGCCTGGACCGGCGGCATCGAGGGCCGCATCCGCCTCGCATGGACCACGCCCAAGGACCCGGCGACGGGCCTGGGGCCGTCCGCGTACTTCGTGCGCTACTCCCCGGCGCCCATCCTGGACTGGCCGGGTTTCGACGCGGCGTCTTTCTACGCCCAGTCCTGGGTCCCGGGAGCGCCCGGCACGCGGGAAGACCGGATGTTGGAGGGCTTCGCCCCGGGGACCACCTACTACATCGCGGTCGTGTCCGAGGATGAGTCGTTCAACCGGAGCGGGCTGCCCAATGGAGCCTCCGCCTGGGCGCAGTGGGACGTGACCCCTCCGGCCCAGGTGCTGGACCTCCAGGTGGTCTCGGTGAGCTCCTCCTCCGCTCTCCTGCGCTGGACCGCTCCCGGCGACGACGCCGCTCTCGGCCAGGCGGACCGCTACGAGCTCAGGATGTCGCCGCTCGGCCCCCTGGACACGCTGGAGCGGTTCCTCTCCGCGAAGAGCACCACGGTCCCGGCGCCGTCCTTGGCCGGCCAGCCGGATCAGTCGCTGGTCGCGGGCCTGGCCGAGGCCACGACCTATTACTTCGCCCTGCGCGCCGCGGACGACCGGTCGAACTGGTCCGCCGTCTCGGGCACGGTCTGGACCTTGACCCAGAACAAGGAGCCGCCCGCCGCCCCGCGCTGGGCTGTCCCGGCCTCGAGCGCGGCCCACGGCTCCGTGACCCTGTACTGGCTCGCCAACAGCGAGGACGATCTGGCCGGCTACCGGCTCTGGAGGGCCGCGTCGAGCGGGGGTCCGTACGCGCAGGTCCTGGCCGTCGCGCGCGGGGTGAGCCAAGCCGCGGACACCGGCCTGGCGGCCGGGGCCTCGGTCTACTACGCGCTCACCGCTTTCGACAGCGCGGGCCTGGAGAGCCCGTCGTCCGCCGAACTCGAGGTCTATGTCCCGGATGTCCGCGCGCCCGGGGCCGTGCCGGGACTCAAAGGCCTGCTGGGCGACGACGGCCGCTACAGCCTCCAGTGGAGCGCGGTCGAGAACGACGCGGACGGCTCTCCTCTGGCGGACCTGGCCGGCTACCGGGTCTATCGCGCCGCGGGCCGAGACGGGCCTTACGCGCTCCAGGCCGCGCTCCCGGCCGGCACGCTGGCGTGGACCGAGCCGGCCGCGCTGGGAGCGGGCTATTTCCTCGTACGCGCCCTCGACCTGCAGGGCAACGAGGGCCAGGAGTCCCATATCTGCGCCCCGGATCTCGCCCTGTCCGCGGCCTCCGCGGACGGGGCGGCGCTGGCCCGGATGCCCGCGAGCGTGGCGGAGCCTTTGTACCGGGCCACGAACGGGCTGGGCGAGGACGTCCGCGTCACGGTGGAGCGCCGGTCCGCCGAGGAGGGAGGCAAGACGCTGCTTTCCTACGAGTTCACGCCCCTGAAGGCCGGGACCCTGCAGCCGGCCGGGGACTCCTTCTCCTTCCCCAAGCCCAAGGTGGAGATGACCTTCAAGGTCCCGGGCGGAGGCTCCGCGGCGGTGTACCGCTACGACGGAGCGGAGTGGGTCCGTCTGGGCGGCGAGCTGGACTCCGCGACCGGGATGATCACGGTCCAGACCGCGAAGCTGGGCCGCTTCCAGGTGCGCCAGGCGGCGAGGGCGGAGTCCTTCAGCATACTCCAGATGACGCCGCGCAAGATCTTCACGCCCAACGGCGACGGGATCAACGACGTCATCGAGTTCTTCTTCGAGAACGATACCGATTGGGTCGTCTCCGAGGCCAAGGTCTACGACCTGAGCGGGTCCGAGGTCTCGGACATGCGGGTGGGCAGCACCGGGTCCTCCTACGTGTGGGACGGGAAGGACAAGTCGGGCAAGACCGTGCGCGGCGGGATCTACATCTATCAGTTCCAGTCGGGCGGGAAGACTCTTAACGGGACTATCGTAGTGGCGAAATGATGAATTTGCTCCTGTTGCTCATATTGGGCTGTCGCCCGGCGCTCGCGGGATTCGAGGATCTTGGAGCGGGGGCCAGGCCCATGGGCATGGGCAACGCCTTCACCGCCCTGGCGGACGACGTCAGCGCCGTGCATTTCAACCCGGCGGGCCTGGCCCGGCTCTCCAGGCCCGAGCTCTCGGCCGGGTATTCCAGGCTCTACATGGGGCTCTCCGACGGCTCGGACATCGGGCACGGCTTCCTCGCGTACGCGCACCCGCTGGGAGCCCGGAGCGCCTTGGCCGCGGGAATGCTGGACCTCAAGCTCAGCAACGCTTTCGAGGAGCGGACCTGCATCTTCTCCTACGCCCGCCGCGTGCGCCCCAGCCTGAGCCTCGGGGCGAGCCTGAAGCTGCTCGAGCGCCGCTACGAGCTGGGCGGCGACCCGCACCTCGCCAACGACCCGGTGTTCTCCGGAGGGACCAGCGCCCGCGGGCTGGGCCTCGACCTGGCCGCGCTCTACCGCTCCTCGGGCCCGTTCTCCGCCGGGCTCTCGATCGCGGAGCTCAACCAGCCGGACCTGGGGCTAAAGTCTGAGGACAAGGTCCCGCGCACGGTCCGGTTCGGCGCGGCCTACCGGCCGCCGGGCTACACCTTCGACGGGGACCTCGTGCTCCGGGACGGGGATTGGGACGTGCTCCTCGGCATGGAGCGCATCTTCGCCAGGAGCCTGGTGGGGCGCATGGGCTTCGGCCTGGGGTCCCGGAGCGACCGGGACGTCAGCGCCGGGGCGGGCCTGCGCGCGGCCCATTTCCAGCTCGACTACGCCTTCGTCTTCCCTCTCTCCGGGGTGGCGGCTACCGCCGGCACCCACCGCTTCACCATGACCGTGCGCTTCGGCGCGTCCCCGCCTGCCTGGGACTCAGGGCCTCGGCCCAAGGAAGCGGCCTCTGCCATGGCTCCGGTGCTCGAGGACAGGATCAAGACCATGGGCGAGGAGCTCGAGAGGGCGCGCAAGGGGCAGGAGGAGACGGCTGAGATCTTGAAGAGGCTGGAGCAACGACTTTCGTCTCCGGCGAAGCCGGAGGCGAAACGAGCCGTTGTCTCTCAGCCTCCGTCGCGGCCTAAGATCCATGTCGTTTCCGAAGGCGACACCCTGCAGTCCATCGCGCAGAAGCTTTACGGGGACGCGGGGAAGTGGACGGACATCTATAGGGTCAACCAAGACCAGATCGGGCCCGGCGGGCGTCTGAACAAGGGGCTCCGGCTGGCGATACCCTAGAGGCGACACCATGAACGACCCACGAGCGGCCGGACCCAGGATCGGAGAAGGCGAGAGCCTCAGGCAGAGGCTCGAGTCCCGCGAGGTCGAGCTCCGGGAGCTGCGGCTGAAGGCCAAGCAGCTCGACGATCGGCTCTTCGAGACCCGCTCGGCCCTGGAGGCCGAGCGCGAGGCCCGCCAGTCGGCGGAGCGCGAGCTCCGGACCGTGTCCAAGCACGTGGTGGAGCAGGTCGAGGCGCAGACGGCCCTGCGCGGCCGCGAGCTCCAGGCCGAGGCGCAGCGCAGGGAGGCCGGGCTGCGCGAGAGGCTCGCCGAGTCTGCGGCGCGCGAGGCGGAGCTCTCCCGCTCGACGGCCGTGCTCGAGGGGCAGGTGCGCGATTGGCGGCGGGAGCTCGAGGAGCGCGTCGCCGGAAGGCAGAGGGAGATGGATGCCGAGCGCCAGCACGTGGCCGCGCGGGAGGCCCTGTGCCGGGCCAAGTCGGACGAGATCGAGGAGGCCTACCGGGAGCGGACCCTGGCCGTCGCGGCCGAGCGCGAGCGGCTCCTGGAGGAGGTGGGCCGGCAGAAGGCGGCTCTGGAGACCGCCTCGGCCGCGGTCGAGGCGGGCGCCTCCGAGATGAAGAGGCAGCTCGAGTCCCGGCAGGGGCAGATGCGACAGGAGCTCGACGAGCGCATGGCCGCGCTGGAGCGGGCCAAGGAGGGCTTCCAGAAAGAGGCCTTGTGGCTGCAACAGCGCATGGCGCAGCGCCAGTCCGATTGGGAGGAGCGCCTGCGCTCGAAGACCGAGGAGGTGCGGTCTTTGGAGCAGGCCCTGCGGCTCTCCTCGGAGAAGCTGCAGCAGCTCAAGACCGACCTGGCGGACAGGGAGCGCGAGCACGCCCAGACCTTGAGCCAGAAGGAGTCCGAGCTCCAGGAGACCCTGCTCACCATGTCGCAGACCCTGGAGAAGGCCAGGTCGACGCCGCAGAAAGCGGCCAAGGGGCCGTCGGCGGCGCCGGTCAAGGCCGAGGAGATGGGGCTCCGGGACATGGTGGGGCAGGAGGGGCGGGTCGGCGGCATCACGCCCCAGGACCTGGTGTTCGGCATCGCGCACCAGATCCGCAACCCCCTGGCCATCATCAAGTCCCACGCGGAGTTCTGCCTGGGCAGGTTCAAGCTGAGCGAGAAGGAGCGCGAGCCGATCAACGCCATCATCCGGAGCACCGAGAACCTGGGCCGCCGCTTGGACGACCTGGTGGACCTCACGCGGCCCAGGGTCCTGCACCGGCAGCCCTGCTCCGTGCGCCAGCTCCTGGAGCAGCTCGGCGTGCTGGTGCAGGCGCGCTGCACCCGGCAGGGCATCGAGCTCAAGCACGAGATCCCGGAGACGGTCCCGGAGGCGAACATCGACCCGGAGCAGGTCAAGGAGGGCCTGCTGCACCTCTTGATCAACGCGGTCGAGGCCATGCCCAAGGGCGGGACACTCGGACTCGAGGTCATGGTCATGCCCACCAACAACATCCTGCGCATCGACATCTCGGACACGGGCGTGGGCATAGCGCCCGAGCACCTGAAGGAGATCTACAAGCCCTTCTTCAGCATGAAGCCGGGAGGGGTCGGGCTTGGCCTCACGTTGGCCGCGCAGATCTTCGGCCTGCACGGCGGGGCCATCATCGCGGACAGCGAGCCGGGCAAGGGCACGGTGGTCAAGTGCTACCTCCCGACCTCGGGCGAGGAGGGGTAAGTGGCCACCATCCTGGTCGTGGACGACGAGCAGGACATGCGCCTGGCTCTGAGGAACACCCTGGAGCTGGCGGGCTACACGGTGCTCGACTGCGAGAGCGGCAGGCTGGCCCTGGAGACGCTCGGCCGCGGCGGGGTGGACCTGATGCTCCTGGACATCCGCCTGCCGGACATGGACGGGGTGCAGATCCTCAAGAAGGTGAAGGCCGACTTCCCCGCCGTGCCGGTCATCATGGTCACGGGCTTCGGCTCCCTGGAGACGGCCGTCCAAACCGTACAAGTGGGGGCGGCCGACTACGTGTCCAAGCCGTTCCAGAACAAGGACCTGTTCCAGCGCATCGAGAAGGCCCTGAGCAGCCGGGACCTGAAGGCCCCGTCCGGGCCCATCACCCAGAGGCTGCTGCGCGACATCCAGGGCGTTTCCAAGGAGCCCGAGCCGCTCATCGAGGCTCCCCGGCGTCCCATGCCCCGCTGGATTCCATGGGCCGGAGCCGGAGCCGCGGTCCTGGCCGCGGCGGGCTTCTTCTTCGCGCGCTGGTGGTCCGGGGGGGAGGCGGCCTACGCCATCCCGACCGCGCACCTCTCCGGCATCTCCTTCGACGGAGAGAGGCTCTGGCTGGCGGACTGGTACGCGCAGACCGTGTACGAGGGCCGGATCCGGGAGGACCGGGTGGAAGTGCTTAAATCCTTCCACCTCGACGAGGTGCGGCCCACGGGCATCGCGAGCTCGGGGGACGCGCTCTACATCAGCGACTCGTGGTCCAAGAAAGTGTCCAAGCACGCCTTGGACGGGATGCTCTCCATGGTGGAGGGCGCGGCCAGCGCCGGGCCCTCCCCGGCCGGGCTCTTCCTGGAGGGCAAGAACCTGTGGTGCGCGGACGCGGGGGACGATAAGGTCTTCCGCCTGTCGCCTGAGGAGGGGTTCCGCGCTCAGCGCTCGCTCAAGACCCAGGGCACGGCCCCGGTCGGGGCGGCCGTGCGCAACGGCGCGCTCTGGATCGCGGACGCGGACACCAAGCGTTTGTACCTGCATAAGATCGACCAGGACTTCACGCCCATGGCCGTGTACTCGCATCCGTGGCTGAGGGACTCTTCGCGCCCTTTGTCCGCGTTCATGGTGCTGGGCGATGACGTGTGGTTCGGGTTCGAGGGGGTGGAGAGGCTCTACCGGGTGAGGATCAGGAAGCTGAGGAAGATATGAGCTGGGTGCTGTCGCTGCTGCTTTGCGCTTGTTCTGCGGCGGATATAACGCCGCCCGCGGCGGCGTCTATTTCCGTCCAAAGCTGCGCGCGAAGGAGCCTGACCCTGTCTTGGACAGCTCCGGGCGACGACGGGACATCGGGCCAGGCGGCGTCCTACGACCTGCGCGTGTCCATACTCGGCCCCATCGACACCTTCGCCAAGTTCGACGCGGCAGCGCCCGTGGCGGGCCTGCCCGCTCCGCAGGCCGCGGGCGCGCTCGAGAGCTTCACCGTGCCGTCTTTGAACCCCGGCTCGACGTATTACTTCGCCCTGCGCACCGCCGACGAGGCGCCCAACGCCTCGGGCTTGTCCAACCCCCTGACAGGGAAGACCCTGGACTTGTTCCCTCCGGCCGAGGTGGCCGGCTTGCGCGGCGCGAGGGACACTGGCACGGGAGCCTTCACTTTGACCTGGTCCCCCGTGACCCGGTACGCGGACGGGTCCTTGGTGGACCAGGAGTTCGACCATTACACGGTCTGGCGCGCGACCTCGGTCTGGGGCGCGTACCAGGCCCTGACGGACCTGTCCACCACGGTGGTGACCTATACGCACGCGGGCTCGCTCGCCGCCTCGGCTTATTACCGCGTGACGGCCGGGGACGTGATCGGGAGCACCTCCACTCCGGGCCCAAGCCTGGACAACACGGAGCGGATGAATCTGGTGTTCGTGTCCGAGGACTGCGGAGCCAGGATCGATGTGCCGGCTGCTTCCCAGGGCGTGCTCGGGGACATGAGCCTGGTCTGGACGCGGGACGTCGCCGAGGAGTCGGGCCGCGTCCTGCGCTCCTATTCGCTCGCCGCCTCCGGGACCGACATCGTGTTCCCCTACCCCGGAGCCGTGCTCGCGCTTTCCGCTCCTTCCGGTTTTTCGCAAGACAGCCTGGCCATGTTCCGGTTCAACGGGGTGGATTACGTGAAGCTGGGTCCGCTGCAGACCCAGGTGACCCAGCTGGGCAAGTACAGGCTGCAGCAGTCCATGCGCACCGCGGGTTTTTCCATCACCCAGGTGGTGCCCACGAAGACGTTCACCCCGAACGGGGACGGGGTGAACGATACGGTGGAGATCTTCTTCGAGAACCCGGCCGACGAGGTGGCCAGCGGCGACGTGTTCGATCTGACCGGCACGCGCGTGGCAGGCCTGAGACACGGCACGACGTCGGGTTCCCTGGTCTGGGACGGCAAAGACGCTTCAGGCCGGCCGGCCCGGACGGGGGTGTACGTGTACCAGGTCCGCGTGGGGGCAGAGACTGCGAACGGGACAGTGATATTAGCTCGATGATGAATGTCCTGATGACACTGATGCTGCTCTTGCTGGGCTCTCGCCCAGCACTCGCAGCGTATGACGACCTAGGCGCCGCAGCCCGCGCCATCGGCATGGGCAACGCCTTCGTCGCGATCGCCGACGACGGTCAGGCCGGGTATTATAATCCCGCGGGTCTGGCGTCCCTTCCCAGGCCCGAGCTGGTGTCGAGCTACGGCAGGCTGTACATGGGCTTAGATGACGGGAGCTCCCTGGCGGCCGGCTACGCGGCCTACGCTCATCCCTTGGGCAACGAGAGGGGCGGTTTGGCCGTGTCCTGGAGCAATATGAGCCTTTCCGGCGCGTACCAGGAGGATATGTTCCGCCTGTCCTACGGCAGGGATCTGAGCGAGTCTTGGAGCGCCGGGATGTCCTTGAAGTGGCTGATGCTGAAGATCGGGCAGGACGAGTATACGGCGCGGGATCCCGTGTTCGATTACGGCGGAAAGGACTCGGTCTCATCCGTTTCCATGGACATGGGGACTCAGCTGAGGCTGGGCGAGAATTATAGGCTGGGCCTGGCTCTTACCGATCTGAACCGGCCGAACATCGGGTTCAGCGTGCAGGAGCGCGTGCCCTTGGGCTTCAAGCTGGGCGCCGCCAGGGTGGGGAAGCTCCTTAACCTGGCCTCGGACGTGAGCTATAGAGACCGGGATCTGAAGGTGTTCACGGGCGTCGAGAGGCTTTTGGCGGACCGTTTCTGCGTGCGCGGCGGCCTGGGCATCGGCACCCGCCAGTTCGCGAACATTTCCGTGGGCTTCGGCCTGGTGGAGCGGTTCTTCCGGGTCGACTACGCGTTCCTTTACCCCGTTTCCGGGCCTTCAGCCACCGCGGGGAGCCATCGTCTGGGCCTGAGCATCCCGTTCGGCAAGGCTCCGGAGCGCGTGGATAGGATCGATATGATGATCATGCCTTCCGGGGAAGTGGTGGAGGAGTTGACCCCTCCGCCGCCGCCTCCTCCGAAGCCTGTGATCATCAGAAAGCAGGCTCCCGCGCCTTCGGGCCCGATCCGCCATATCGTGAAGCACGGGGATAACCTCAAGTCCTTGGCCGCGCAGTATTACGGCCGGCCCGAGAAGTGGGTGGAGATCTACGAGGTGAATCGGTATTCGATCGGTCCTGAGGGAGAGCTTACGGTGGGGCAGGTGTTGATCATCCCCGAGGGGGGCAGATGAGAGAATCCGAGTGGTGCATCGAGAAGAATAAAGAGCTCTTAGCCGAGGTGGCTGCGCTGCGCAGCCGCGCCTGGGAGGATCATACTCCTTGGTCCGTGGGGCTCCGCGCCCTGGAAGAGGAGTTGTCCAGGACCTTGGACCAGCAGACGGCGTTGCTGGCTTCTTGCGAGCAGGCTTTGACCGGGAAGGATGACGAGAAGAAGAAGATCGAGGAGGAGAGGGAGGTCTTGCGCACCGCCCTTGAGGAGAGGGTGAATCAGCTGCAGACCCGCTTGGCTGAGATGGAGCGCATCCGCGACGAGGATAATTATCGGATGAAGAAGGCCCTGGCCTTGAAGGAGGCCGAGGCCGAGCGGATGATGGAGCTGCTCAAGCAGGATCCCGCCTCCAAGAAGCGTCGGCGTTTGATGGCCGCTGCCGTTTTGTCCGTCGTGGGTCTGCTCGCTGTCGTGTCCGGGGATTTGTTCGTGAGGCATCGTTGGTTTTGGAAAGTGCGGCATTACCCTTTGCCGTACGCTAATCCTTCCGGGGTGGGCATCGTCGGCAATAAGCTGGTCGTGAGCGATTGGCTGACCCAGTCTTTGTATTTCCACGAGTTGGAGCCGGGTCTTCCGGTGGAGAAGGTGCTGTTCGCGCCTAGGATCCACGTTTCCGGCATGGCTGGGCAGGGGACTCGCATCTTGGTGGCTGATAACTGGGAAAAGAAGTTCCGCACCTTGTTCTTCAACGGGACCGAGCTGCAGGAGTTGGTTTCCAAGGATAGCCCTGGGCCCAAGCCCGGGGGTTTGTTCTTCCATGACGGGATCCTTTGGTCCGCTGATCCTGAGGCTGGGAAGTTGTACCGGCAGGAGCTGGAGGAGGGGGGGTCCACGAAAGAGTATGCCGTGGGGGCGGTGAGGCCGCGGGCTGTTTTGAAACGGGGGGAGGTGTTTTTGGTGTTGGATGAGAGGACCGGGAAGGTTTTGAGGAATAAGCCGGGGTTGGATCTGGAGAAGTCGGATTCGTGGGAGGTGGTGGTGGATCCGAGCGGGCCGGAGGGGGCGAAGGCGGTGGGGATGGCTTTAGATGAGAAGAGTTTGTGGGTGTTGACGATGCAGCCGGCCGGGCTGGTGAGGTATAACCTTAGGTATCTCCCTTGACCAGGCTGTACATGACCGCGTCTGAGGGGCCGTTCTTGCAGATGCAGCGCTTGCGGAGTATACCTTCTTTTAGCGCTCCTACTTTTCCCGCTACTCGTTGACTCCTTATGTTTTGTATGGCGCAGACGATCTCTAGGCGGATGAGAGGGGTTTTGTTGAAGATGTAGTCTGCGACGAGGCGGACGGCTTCCGGGGCTATCCCTCTGCCTGCGGCTGAGGTGCGGATCCAGTAGCCGAGGTTGGCGAAGAGGTCGACGTTGTTTATGTGGTTGACGCCGCAGCCGCCCAGGAAGGTTCCTTGTTCATCTCGGATGGCGAATTCGTAGGCGAGGCCTTGTTTGTGGAGTTTTTGTTGGTCTTTGATCCATTGGCGGGCGTTGTTGAGAGAGTATGTGGGGTGGCACCAGGGCATCCAATGGCCGACTTCAGCTACGGACTCTAAGACGGCGGCGTGCATGTCCTTGGCGTCGGAGGGGGAGTAGAGTTTGATGGAGATGCTCATTTGTCTTGTTCGTAGTAGCTGAGGTCGAGGTCTTTCGGGAATTTGGTCCAGCGGGTGTAGTCTTCGTCCGAGCATCGGGTGGTGCGTTGTTCGGTCTCGTTGCGGGCGTTCCAGGCTGTGTTGAGGTGGTGGTAGGCATGGGCTAGGGCGATCTCGAGCTCTGTTCCGTCGTAGTCGGGGTCGGATTCGAGTTCTTTCGCGGTGCGTGAGAGTTCTTCGAGGGCTTCGCGGATATGGAGGAGGGTGTGGGGGCGGTTCATGGGGCTATCATACAACGGATTTCTTTACTAGACACCCCCCACCCCAAACGCTAAAATCCCCGTACCCACGGAGGCCCCATGACGCGCATCCTGCTCGCGATCCTCGTCGTTTCCATAGTCGCCCTTCCCACCCACGCCAAATCCAAAAAAGAAAAAGCGCGCGAAAAACGCGAAGCCATCCGCGAACGCGCCATCGCCTCCCACGGCGAGATGGAAGGCGACATCATCCTCTACTTCCGCGACGCCGAAACCGGCAAACCCATCCCCGACGGCACCGTCACTTTAGAAGGCGAAGAAGCCGCCACGGACGAAACCGGCAAGGCCACCATCTCCAACATCCAGCTCAAGGACACTGAAGACACCAAGCTCTACTGCCTATTTACAAAGGAAGGCTACGTCAAATCCAAGATCCCCATGCTCTTCAGGCTCGGCTCACTGGTCAACCACCACTACTCAATATCACCCGTGATACCAGTCGGCCACATGCGCGTCATTTTAGACTGGGGCGACAAACCCCCGGACCTCGACGCCCACCTGGTAAAAAAAGGAGACTACCACGTCTCCTACCACGACAAAAAACACGTCAAAGACAAAGCCAAGCTCGACCGCGACGACATGGACGGACAAGGCCCCGAAACCATAACGATAAAGAAGGTGGACCCCAAAGCGGAATACACTTACTTCGTCCACGAATACGGCAGCACAGAGCCCGGGTCCACCGGCATCTCCTCATCCAATGCCAGAGTCACCGTCTACACGGACAAACAGCTCTACAAGACCTTCGAAGCCCCCACCACGGGCACGGGACGCTACTGGACCGTTTTCAAGCTCGTCAAAGGAGAGCCCGTAGCGGCTGAAAACCTGGCTGAAACACCGCCTGAGACGAAGTGAAGGAAAAGATCGTCGCAGCCCTCATCATCCTGGCGGGCAGCGGCGTCCAGATCGTCGGCGGCGCCGCATTCTCCTCGAACCTCGTCTTCATCCTGGGCTCGGCCGTCGTCGGCTTCGGCCTCTATAGATGGTCCCTGGCCAGGGGAAGTTCCAAGTACATCATCATAGGAGCCCTCATCCCCTTCTGGGGGCCCGCCATCGGCATGCTCGTCTCTCCCGCGTCCCCATCCGTCCCTTTGACCCGCGCGGTCATCGAGCTTCGAGCGGGACTCGTCATCGCCTTCTTCGGCATCATCGCGTCCATGCTGGCGGCCGAGCCAGGCATCGCTGTCCTGATGTTCGGACTCTCCCTGGCTTTGGCTTCCCTCCGCCAAGGCCCTGAGCACAAGACCTGGCGCGTCGCCGTCGTCTTCTCAGCCGTGCTCATCGGAGCCGGCCTCGTCCTCGTCCGCCCGTGGCTCGGGCCAGGGTCGCTATGGTAGGGCTGCTCCTCTCGGCGCTCCTGCCCTGCCTGGCCCGCGCGGACGGCGTCATGATCTCGTATGAGCCGTCCAGACCCGCGGACATCGTCGCCCAAAGGTCCCAGCAAGCCTGGATCCAGGTCGACGACGGCATAGAAAAGCTCACCCTCGCCGTGCAGACCCGCGCGATCGCTCCCAGGCTCGCGTGGATAGTCCCCATCCCGGCTCCGGCCAGGCTGGTCAGCATCGACCTCGTGGAAAAGGCCCCTGAATGGGGGGGAGAAGAGATCCGCGCCAAGGCCCGCCGCGCGCTCGTCAAGTACTGGATCATCGCCGCCTTCGCGGGAGTATGCCTGCTCTTCTGCGGCGCGACCCAGTGGCTGGTCGTCATCGGCGTCATCGCCGTGCTCGGAGCCATCGCCATCCCCAACTTCGGCGGAGGGCCCGGGTCCACCAAGGCCCTCGACGTCACGACTTACAGCCATGTGGAGCTCGGCGGGCTCGTGTCCGAGCTCGTGGACACCCCGTCCGCCAAGGCGCTCGAGGACTACCTCAAGGCCAAGTCCTGCCTCCTGCCCAAGCCCGTGGCCGACAGGCTCCCGGCCGTACTCGACGGCAAGACCAGCCTCATCGTGTCCTGGGCTTCGCACGACACGCTGTCGAAGTCATTGGCCCTGGAAGCCACCTTCCCTTCGGAGACTCCCTTCTACCCCATGAAGCTCACCTCGGCCTACGGGGAGAGCCGGCTCACCGTGGACCTCCGGGTCAAGGGCTGGCATGAGCCGCCCGAGGAGCTCAGGGGGCTCGAGTCCTTGCGCTGGGGCTACTACCCGGACTGCACGCGCGTCCTGTTCCGCGGCAAGGCCGAGGCGCTCTCCGGAGACTGGACGCTCAGTCCCAGGCGTCTGCCTGTCGACCTGTGGCTGGCTCTTGGGACCGCGAATCTGCCGATCCTGGCCAACTTGATCCTTCTCGCGCTGTCCGGAGTGGCGGCCGCTTTCCTGGTGAGTTGGGCCGGGCAGACGAGGCAGAGCCCTGATAGGCTCGTCAGGCTCGGCGCGAGCATGGTCCTTCCTTATTATGGGCCCGCCGCCCTGCTCCGCAGATGGGGGGCGGAGGAGGAACCCCCTCCGGGCTTCTACGTCCTGCATCTGGCTTGTCTGACCTTCCTGCTCTTGTTCAACCACGGCTTGTTCAAGCTCTGGCCCGTGGACCGAGCCACCGTCATGGTGAGCGCGGGAGGCGACACGGGCCTCATGCGCAAGTCGAACGAAGGAGCGACCCGGGGCAATCTAGGGACGATACGCTCCGCCTTGAGCATCTACTACGGGGACATGGAAGGACAGTACCCGGCCGACCCGTACGCCCTGACCAAGGACCACAAGTACCTGCCCGGCATCCCGCCGGTCAAGCTGCCGCCCTATCACGCGGATTCCAACGCCATCGAACTGCTCACGGCCGGAGACTCGGACGATTCAGGCGGGTGGGGCTATGTGGTGGACGGGAGCAGCCAGGGGGTCGTGTTCGTCAACTGCACGCACACGGACAGCAGGCAGAAGATCTGGGCTGAGTACTGAGCCTTTCCTACCCTCTTGACGAATAGCTATAACATAGCTATACTATCGCTGCGATGAGATTCGTCTTGGACCGCGAGGCCGCCGTGTGGCTCCGCGACTTCATCCCTGACCCGGACAATTTCGACTGGGACAAGGGCAATCTGACGAAGAACAGGAAGCACGGGGTCCAGGTTGAGGAGATCGAGTCGTTGTTCTATCAGGAGAGATTCGTTTTCGCCGGGAGGATCGTCGAACCCGCTCACGATGAATGGCGCGGACTCGTCCTGGGGCGGAGCGACCTGGGACGGCACTTGGCTTTGATCTTCACGAGACGGGGAGAGAGGCTTCGGCCGATATCATGCCGGCCTATGAGGTCAGGGGAACGGAGGCTGTATGAGGCGAGCGTCCAAGAGGGAGCATAAGGACTCCCAGGTCCGGGAGTTCAGCGGGCGAGACTTGGGGAATGACATACTCCGGGACCGCTCCGCCGTTGTCGTGCGACCAAAGACCCGGCAGATGCCGACGTCAATACTGCTTGCCCCTGAGATCATCCACAAGCTGAAGGAAAAGGCCGGAAAGCGCGGGATCGGATACCAGACCATGCTCAAGATCATCGTCCATGAGCATGTTGACGACTACTGAATCTGCTACAGCCCCAGCTGGTCCGCGATAGAGCGCATCGCGTTCAAGGACAGCTCCGCGAACTCAGGCAGGGGGATCCCGATATCCTCGCACTCCCGGATATTGTCCCTGTTCACGGACGCGGCGAAGGCCTTCTCTTTCATGCGCTTGACGATGGACTTGGACTTCACGCTCGCCAGCTTCTTGTCTGGATAGACCAAGGTCGTGGCCGTGATCATGCCCGTGATGCACTCCCCGGCAGCCAGGGCCTTATGGAACCTCTCGGAGCGCTTGGCCCCGGCGGACACCTCGTTGTGCATGCGGATGGCCTCGATGACGTCTTCAGGAACGCCGGCAGGGCGAAGGATGTCCCCTGCCTTGGTCCCGTGCACGCTCAGGTCCGCGTTGGTCAGCTCCACGTCCACGTCGTGCAAAAGCCCGGCCAAAGCCCACTTGTCCGCGTCCTCGCCCAGCTTCTGAGCCACGGCCCGGAGCACGGCCTCCGAGGCCAGGCAATGCTTGATCATGTTCTCGCTCTTGACATGGGTGCGCAGCAAGGACAGAGCGGCGTCTCTGCTCAATAGTTCCATTTCTCCCACCCCTTCTCGTAAAGTCGGACCAAGGCCTGGTCATCCAATCGATTCACGGGCGAAGGCAAAGGCCCCAGATCCTCGGGGAACACGAACATGGCCCTCGCGGTCTCGGTATTAAGGAAGCGCAAAGGCACTTTAAACTCCATGCGAGCCACAGGCATGGGAGAGCGGGAAGCCATCACGAAGCCCCACTCGCCGAAAGAGGGGACCAAAGCGTGGTAGGGCTTCACGTCGGCGCCCGGCATGGCTTCCTTGACCGTGTTCACCACGCACCAGAACGCCTCCCTGGAATAGAACGGAGAGCTCGCCTGAGTGACCAGTATCCCGTTCCTGGAAAGGCGCCGAGCGGCCAGACGGAAGAAGGCCGTGGTGTAGAGCTTGCCCAAGGACAGGCTGTTCGGGTCAGGCAGGTCCATGAACACCGCGTCGTAGAAGCCTTCATCGTCCTGCAGATACGCCATGGCGTCCTGATTCACCACGCGCACGCGCGGGTCAAGGAGAGAATCCCCGTTCAGGCGCGTGAGCATGGGATTGCTCGAGAAAAGGCGGGTCATGCCGGGGTCCAGGTCCACAAGTAATGCCTCGCGAAGCGAGGCATATTTTAAAGCCTCTCTTAAGACCATCCCGTCCCCGCCGCCCAGGACCAGGATGCGCTCAGGCTTGGCCAAAGACATGGCGGGATGCACCAGGGATTCGTGATACCTGTGCTCATCCACTGAGCAGAACTGCAGGTTTCCGTCCAAAAAGAGGCGCACGTCGTCGCGCCAGCGGGTCAGGACGATCTTCTGGTACCGGGTCTGCCTGGAATAGATGACATCGTCCTCATACCGCGCGGCTTCCAGTCTGCGCGAGGTCCACTCCGAGGAGACGAACCCGGTCCCCAGCAGGAGGCTGGAGGCGATGCACAGCGCGGTCAACGGCTTGCGGCGCGGGATGCGGTCCTTGAACACGCGCAGCGTGGCGTAGGCCACCGCCACGTTCATCAGGCCGAAGAGGAACGAGGTCTTCATCATGCCCAGATGAGGGACCAGGAGCGTGGGAAATAGCAGGGAGGCTGCCAGAGCGCCGACATAATCGGCGGCGAGCACGTCCGAGACTGTGACCCTGAGGACGCCCTCCTCGGCCAGGATGCGGATGAGAAGCGGGATCTCGAAGCCGATCAGACAGCCGATGAGCCCGCCCAGCCCGAACAGGGCCGGGAGATACGTGGTCGTGTACGCGAACGCGGCGAACAGGGCCAGAGCCGACAGCCCGCCCACCAGCCCCACCCAGATCTCCACCGCCACGAACGCGCGCAGGAGCTCCTGCCGGACGAACTTCGAGAGCCAGGCTCCCAAGCCCATGGAGCTCAGGAACACGCCGATCACCAGGGAGAAATGGGTGACCGAGTCGCCCAGCAGGTAGCTCGAGAGCGTCCCGGCCAGCAGCTCGTAGACCAGGCCGCAGACCGCGACGACGAATACTGAGAATAGCAGCAGGGCCTTTTTTTGCACTAGCCGTGTATGCTCGCCGCGATGACGATGGCTAGGCCGACCATCATGGAGCCCACCACGATGCCGACCGCCGTGTTCTGGTCCTCCACCAGTTCCTTCTCGAGAGACCACGGGGTGATCTTTTCCAGGAGCCAATAGGCGAAGAGGAACATCGCCATGCCCAGGAAGGAGTAGAAGATGCTCGATCCGATCCCGATCAAGATGCGCTGGATATCCATTATGAGACCTCCCTTATTTCCCCGACCTGAACAGCCAGAAACGTCCTGCCCTGCTGTGCCCGGGCTGGGCCGTCCCTTCCCGCACGTTCTTCGGGTCCTCTTTCGACGCCTCGGTCAGCCCGATGCCGTAGCGCGTTCCCAGGACCGAGAAGACGAGCAGCCCGGTCAGGAACAGCACGAAGAAAAAGGTCTTAGTCGTCATCGTCGTCGTCCTCGAGCACGGGGGACCAGCGCCTGCATTCGAACATGGCTTTCTTGGAGAAGAGCAGGACCGCGAGACCCGCCGTCAGCAGGAACGCGATCAGGTAGTAGCGCAAGGGCTTATAGTCCGCCCGTATCCTCACGCTGAACGGCATGGACACCTGGTCGCTGACCTCGCCCGAGCCTCCCTCGGCCGCGACGCGCAGACGGTAGGTGCCGGGGTCCGCGATCTTGATGAGGGCGCTGTCGTGCGTCCCGCCCTCGGTCCAGGAGCCCTCGCTGTCCGATCCGTAGTAATAATCCACCTGGGTGGAGAACTCGCCGACGTCCAAGCCCGTCTCATCGAGCACGTCGAAGCCGAGCCAGAGCCAGGAATTGCTCACCGGAGCGTCCACATCCACCCGGCAGATGGTGTCCGGACGCGTGATGGTGAACGGCTCCGTCGTGACCATGCCCTGGGGCTCGGACGAGCTGGTCAGGTCCTGGCTGAAGATGTGGGTCCCGCCCGGGAAAAGCATGGCGTGGAGGAACAGGCCCAGGAACGCGGCCGCGAACGCGACGGACCATCGTTTGCACTGCTCCAGGCTGGGGGAGGAGATGAAAGGCTGGCACGCGTAGATGCCGCTGGGCGCCGGGGGGGTCTCCTTGAGGCCGAAGGCCTCGTAGACCTCCTGCGGATCCACGTAGCTGCCCACGAAGTACTCGAGCTCCTGCCCGGATTTCTCCACGGTGAATATGCGGGGGGGGGTGATGCAGTCCACGGCCTTGACCGTGTCCCCTGGCTTGGCGATCCAGGTGAGCTCGCCTTCGGCCTCGTCTAAGACCGCGTCGCCGGTGTCGTAGACCTGGAAGCGCTCCTCTCCTAGTTTGATCGTGGTCTTCTGCCCGGCGCGGAAAGGGTCGCGGCTCGGCCTGATCTTGGTGGGCCGCAGCAGGGTGTAGTGGCCGTTCTCCCGAACGAGCCAGGCGTAGCCCTGCTCCGGGGAGTAGAGCAGGAACTCGTCCCACCACTCCGTGCCCCAGCCGTATTCCTTGGCCTTGACCTTGGGCGCGGTCATGGGGTGACGTCCCTGTAGCGCAGCCTGCCCACGATCTCGTAGTTCACGCCGCGCAAACGGCCGCTCATGCCGATGCGCAGGCCGGACATCTTGGGGCCGGCGCGGAGCATGGGGCCCAGGGCCGTGTAGGGCTTCTTGCGCACGTCCAGGCGGCTGCCGCAGTACTCGCAGACGAGCATCTCGGCCTCGTCCGCGAGCCTGAGCGCGAGCGAGCCTCCGCAGCTCGGGCAGGAGACCTTCAGGGTCTGCCGCGCGGCGGCCTTCCGTTCGACTTCAAGGTCCTGGAGCCCCAGCCAGTCCCCTGCGAAGAGCTTGATCCCGTCCTCGTCGTACTCCAGCGTGGCAGTGCTCCCCTCCGCGCTCCCGTCCAGGTAGGAGAGCTTGTCCCCCGGAGAGGACTTGAAGGGCAGCTCGCCCTCCCCGCTCTCGAGCACCGCGGTGTCTTTCTCCTCCACGGCGAAGCGCAGGCCGTCCAGGTCGAGCATGGAGCCGGCCTGGACCTGGTCGAACGCGGGGACCGTCTTCTTGAGAGGCTTTTCGGTCTCCAGGCAGAGCTCGCCCTCGTCCTCGCTGAGCCAGACCAGCGAGTCCTTGGGCCCGGCCAAAAACCACTCGTCCCAGAAGCCGCGCTCGTACTTGTAGCGGACCCGGCCGACCACGGTGAAGGGCTGTCCGCGGAGCTTGCCCTGCGCTCCCACCCAGAGGCCGGAAAGGGCCGGCGTGGGAGCGCTCATCTTGGGGCCGGCCTCCACGCCTTCCCGGCTGAGCCAGAGCGTGGTCCTGCAGTGGGGGCAGGGAGCGGAGCGCGCGAAGGGGGAGCGGACCGTCACGGGAGCGCCGCAGGAGGGGCAGCGCGCGTCATAAGGCATGATGCGGGGATGTTACAAAATATTGCTAACATCTCCTCACTATGAGAGAGAAACTCCTTCCGGCCCTGCTCCTTTCGCTCGCCCTGCCCGCGGCCGCGTCCTCCAGCGACCCATCCCGTGCGGCCGGGGCCGTCGGAGAGCTTACGCCCGCGCTTGACTCCCCGGGCGGGGACTCCTTCCAGTTCAAGATGGGCGGCAGCGCGGGAGCGGCCTCGATCACCAACTGGAAGGACGGCCAGATCGAGATATTCAACGCTCTGGCGTTCCAGCCCGAGGTGGCCATAGGCAAGCTCGGCCTCGGCTTCGACTTCTACATGTACTTCGACCACGACGGGAAGATCCGCAAGCAGGATTGGGACTCGGCCTCGGACATCGTGACCAAGCTCTGGTACGCGCGCTGGGGGGCGAAGGGCGAGCCGGTCTACGCCAGGCTCGGCGGGCTCACGGACGCGACCCTGGGCCACGGCTTCATCATGGGCGGCTACTCCAACCGGCGGCGCTACCCGGACGTGCGCCAAGTCGGCGCCCAGCTCGACCTCGACCTCGGGACCGTCGGGTTCGAGAGCGTGCTCACGGACGTGCAGCGGGCCAACCTCATGGGCGGGCGGATCTTCGTGAGGCCCCTGAGCTCGGACACCTCCTCCTTCGCCGGGGGCCTCGCCCTGGGGCTAACCGCGGTCTCGGACTTCGACCCGGACGGGAACGACGGCTCGAACGCGGACCAGGTGGCCGTATTCGGCGCGGACGTGGACCTGCCCGTGGTCCGGAGCGGGATCGTCTCCGCCACTCTCTACGCGGACGCGGCCATGACGCACCTCGGCCGCCGCTACCGGGAGAAGGGGTGCCTGGACAACGGCCGGGGCATGGCCGCGGGGCTCCGGGGCAACGCGGCCTTCATCGACTACAAGGCCGAGATGCGCGCGCTCGAGGAGAACTTCATCCCGACCTTCTTCGACGGTTTCTACGACCTGGACCGGTCCACGGCCGGGGTGCTCAAGGCGGACGGCATCGCCAAGTCCCGCAATCCGGGCCGGCGCGGCCCCTTGATCGCTCTCGGCACGAACATCATCGGGAAGATCCGCTTGGGAGCCTCCTACGAGGACCTCAACGTGGACCCCATGGACGTCTACCCGCGGGTGCGCGGAGAGGTCCGGCTCGACCCGTCCCTCTTCATGGGGAAGCTCGACTTCGCCTCCGTCTATGAGCGCCGCAGCACCGAATCCTTCGCCGAGCTGACCCGCACGCGCAACAAGAACACGGTCATCACGACAGAGATCGGGGCCCTGCTCAGGGAGAACCTCCGCGTGGTCCTGGTGCTCATGCAGACCTATGACGCCAACGAGAACCCCGTCCGGACCACCCAGGTCCGGGCCGACCTGAGGTTCTGATGGGCAAGCGGGCCGACCTCATCCGCGGGTCGCACCGGCCCGTCCAGGAGGTGCACATCTCGCCCCTCCCGCTCATGCGCTTCCACGAGCTGCTCGAGGAGGGGGATTTCCAGAGCCTGGTGGAGTCCGTGCGCGACACGGACAAGGCGCTCAAGGGCCGGGTCATCTGGAACGTCAACTCCACGGCGACCGGGGGCGGGGTGGCGGAGGTGCTGCACACCCTGCTGGGCTACACGCGGGGGGCCGGGGTCGACGCCCGCTGGATGGTGATGACCGCCAAGCCCGACTTCTTCCAGGTCACCAAGCGGCTGCACAACATGATCCAGGGCGAGCCCGGGGACGAGGGCGCTCTGGACGCCGAGGCCCGGGAGGTCTACGAGTCCACCATCGAGGTCAACGCCCAGATGCTGGAGGCCGCGATCCAGCCCAAGGACGTGGTCATCCTCTACGACCCGCAGGCCGCGGGCCTCGTCCCCGCCCTGAAGAAGCGCGGGGCGGTCGTGGTCTGGGACTGCCATATCGGGACGGACACGCCCAACGAGCTCTCGCGCCAGGGGTGGGAGTTCCTCCTGCCCTACGTCCGCGGCGCGGACGCCTACGTCTTCTCGTGCCGCCAGTTCATCCCCGAGGGCCTGGACGCCTCGCGCGTGGAGATCATCCCGCCGTCCATCGACGCGTTCTCTCCCAAGAACCAGGGGATGGACCCGGTGGTGGTGCAGGGAGTGCTCTACCACATCGGCCTGGTGGGCAACGCCATGCCGCGGGGGGGCTTCCCCATCTTCCGGCGGGAGGACGAGTCCCCGGCGCGCGTGGACCACCGCGCCGAGATCGTCCGCTACGGCCCGGCTCCGGATTTCGGCGTGCCCCTGGTGGTGCAGGTGTCGCGCTGGGACCGGCTCAAGGACCCCCTGGGGGTGCTCCAAGGGTTCGCCGAGCACGTCGCGCCGCAGAGCGACGCGCATCTGGTGCTGGCGGGCCCGGCCGTGCAGTCCGTGTCCGACGACCCGGAGGGCGCGCGCTCTTTGGCCGACACCGTACGGCTCTGGCGCACGCTGCCGGACGGGGTGCGCGCCCGCGTGCAGCTCGCCTGCCTGCCCATGCTCGACATCGACGAGAACGCGGCCATCGTCAACGCCCTGCAGCGCTACGCCTCGGTGCTCGTCCAGAAGAGCCTGCACGAGGGCTTCTGGCTGACCGTGACCGAGGCCATGTGGAAGGCGAAGCCGGTGGTGGCGAGCGCGGTGGCCGGGGTGATGGACCAGATCCAGGACGGGACGAACGGCATGCTGCTCAAGGACCCCTCGGACCTGGGCGCTTTCGGGGCCGCGGTGCTCAAGCCCTTGAAGGACCCGGCTTTGGCCGCGCGCCTGGGAGAGGAGGCGCAGAAGACGGTGCGCCGGTCCTTCCTGAACAACAGGCACCTGATCCAGTACTTCAAGCTGCTCAAGCGGCTGCTGACGTAGGACCTTCGCTTCGATCCGCATGACGACTCAGAGCGTGCTCTTCGCTTTCGGCTTGGCCATCCTGGCCGGCCTGTCCACCGGCATCGGCAGCGCGGTGGCCTTTTTCACGCGCAAGACCAACATGAAGGTCTTGGCCGGAGGGCTGGGCTTCTCAGCCGGGGTGATGATCTATATCGCTTTGGGGGACCTTTTGCCCGAGGCCCGGGACTCCCTGGCCGACGTCATGGGTCCGTTCCGGGGAGGGGCGCTGGCCCTGGGGGCTTTCCTCGCGGGCGTGGCGGTCACCGCCCTGGTGGACAAGCTCGTGCCCTCGTTCGAGAACCCGCACGAGGTCCACAAAGTCGAGGAGATGGGCCACCGGCCCAAGAGGCTCATGCGCCTGGGGGTGTTCACGGCATTGGCCATGGGCGTGCACAATCTGCCCGAGGGGCTGGCCACGTTCGTGGCCGCGCTCAAGGAGCCCACGATCGGCGTCTCCATCGCGCTGGCCATCGCTCTGCACAACATCCCGGAGGGCATCAGCGTGTCCGTGCCCATCTACTACGCCACCGGGAACCGGTCGAAAGCGTTCTGGTACTCGTTCTTGACCGGGCTCGTGGAGCCCGTGGGAGCCCTGCTCGGCTTCGCGCTCCTGTCCTGCTGCCCGAGCCCCGCGTTCTTCGGGTTCGTGTTCGCCTTCGTGGCCGGCATCATGGTGTTCATCTCGTTCGACGAGCTGCTTCCGGCCGCGCACGAGTACGGGGAGCACCATGTGGCGGTCTACGCCCTCATCTCCGGCATGGCGGCCATGGCCGGTGGACTCTTGCTGGTACACGGGTGAATCAGATATGAAGACGCTCCTAACCTGCCTGCTCCTCTTCTCCACGGGCTGCGCCGGCTGGCGCCGCGCGATGAACAGCCACTGCGCCGAGGCCGTCTGGCAGTACCGCGACATGCAGCGCAACCCCGACCGGTACATGAACACCCTGCACGCCTTCCGCGGCGACGTGACGGAGGCGCGCAAGGTCAAAGAGACGCTCATCCTGAGGATGTCCATCAAGGGTTCGTTCCCCAACCATCCGGCGAGTCCGGAGGATTCGATCCTCGTCGTGTGCCCGAGCAGCTTCGCGCTCCCCATCCGCGCCGGGGACAAGGATGTGTCCGTGCTGGGCCGGATCGCCGGCTCGCTCTCGGGGGACCAGTCCTTCGGAGCGCAGGTGGACGCGATCACGCTCCGGATGGCGGCCATCAAGAGCGCCAAGGGCGAGTGGTTCGAGCCGAACGAAGAGCAGGCCTACTCCTTCTGGCGGGACTGCAAGTGAGGACAGCGATGTTCAAGGAACTCCAGCTCAAGACCCGCTCGCGCGCCGAGCTCGCGGACATCACGCAGGCCCTGCAGGCGTACCTCCAAGAGATGAAGGCCGGCTCCGGGCTCCTCACCGTGTTCGTGCCCCACACCACGGCCGGCGTCACCATCAACGAGAACGCGGACCCGGACGTGATGGGGGACATCCTGGCCTTCACGTCCAAGCTCATCCCCGAGGACGCGGGCTTCAGGCACTCGGAGGGCAACTCGGACGCGCACATCAAGTCCTCGCTCTTCTCGCCCTCGCTCACCCTGCTCGTGGAGGACGGGCGCCTCCTCCTGGGCGCCTGGCAGGGGGTCTACTTCGCCGAGTTCGACGGGCCCCGCAGCCGCAAGGTCTGGCTCAAGTACACGCCGGACCGTTAACTTGATATATTCTCAAGCGTCCATGGACATCCGGCGGCTTTACCGTTCCGCCTATAGGATCCGGCGCGTGGAGGAGGAGGTCGCCCGCGTCTATCCCACGGACAAGGTCAAGAGCCCCGTCCACCTCTCCATCGGGCAGGAGGCGGTGTCCGTAGGCCTATGTGAAGCCTTGAGGCCTACGGACACCGTGTTCGGCACCTACCGGGGCCACGCCCTCTACCTGGCCAAGGGCGGAGACCTCAAGAGGATGATGGCCGAGCTCTACGGCAAGGCCACGGGCTGCTCCAAGGGCAAGGGCGGGTCCATGCACCTGGTGGACACGGCGGCCGGCATGATGGGGACTTCCGCCATCGTGGGGATGGCCGTGCCTCAGGCCGTGGGCTACGCCATGGCCTGCGCCATGCGCAAGCGCGACGTGCTGACCGTCGCGGTGTTCGGCGACGGGGCCATGGACGAGGGAGTGCTCGGCGAGAGCCTCAATTTCGCCGCCTTGAAGAAGGTCCCGGTCCTGTTCGTCTGCGAGAACAACCTCTACGCCGTCCACAGCCGCGTCGAGGCGCGCCACGCGAAGGACCTGTGCGCCATCCCGCGGGCCTACGGCATCCCCGCGCGGAGCGTGGACGGCAGCGACGCCGTCGCCGTCTACAAGGCGTGCAGGAGGGCGGCGGCGTCCGCTCCGAGCTTCGTGGAGTGCCGGACCTACCGCTGGCGCGAGCACGTGGGCCCCAACGAGGACTACGACAAGGGCTACCGCACGCGCCGGGAGGCCCGGCCCTGGTTCAAGAGGGACCCGGTCCAGCTGCTGGCCCGGCGTCTGGACGCCGGGGTCCGGGAGGGGCTCGAGCGGGAGGTGGAGGCCGAGATCGCGGAGGCTTTCCGCTTCGCCGAGGAGAGCCCCTTCCCCGGGCCCCAGGAGCTCCTGACGGACGCCTATTGAGATGGAACGCCTCCTGACCTATACCGAAGCCGTGCGCGAGGCCCTGGAGGTCGAGATGGCCCGCGACCCCAGGATCTTCGTCATGGGCCTCGGGGTGGACGATTTCAAGGCCGTCAACGGGACCACGGCCGGGCTGGCGCAGCGCTTCGGCCCCAGCCGGGTCTTCGACGTCCCCCTCTCGGAGGACGCGATGACCGGGGTGGCCATCGGCGCGGCCCTCGCCGGGCTCCGCCCGGTGCACGTGCACATCCGCATGGACTTCCTGCTCTTGGCCATGAACCAGCTGGCGAACATGGCGGCCAAGGCGCGCTACATGTGGGGGGGCTCCGTGTCCGTCCCCCTGGTGGTGCGCGCCATCATCGGCAGGGGCTGGGGGCAGGGAGCCCAGCACTCGCAGGCCCTGCACTCTTTGCTCATGCACATCCCGGGCCTGCGCGTGGTCGCGCCGAGCACCCCCCACGACGCCAAGGGCATGCTCATCGCGAGCATCCGCGAGGACAACCCGGTCGTCTTCGTGGAGCACCGGATGCTGGCCGACCTCAAGGGCCCCGTGCCCCAGAAGCCCTATGCCCTTCCGTTCGGCCGCGCCACGGTCGTGGAGGAGGGCGGGGACCTGACCCTGGTGGGAGTGTCGCACATGCTCCAGGAGTGCCTCAGGGCAGCCGCGCTGCTCAGGACGAAAGGCTTGAGCGCGGAGGTCATCGACCCGGTGAGCCTGAGCCCGCTGGATGCCGAGACCATCGCGCGCTCCGTGCGCAAGACCAAGAGGCTGGTCGTGGCGGACTGCGCCTGGACCGCGTGCGGGGCGGGCTCGGAGATACTGGCCTCGACGGCGGAGCGTCTGGGCGGGGGGTTCAAGGCCCGCCGGCTGGGGCTCGCCCCGGTGGCCTGTCCCACCACCCGCGTGCTCGAGGACCTTTTCTACCCGAACAGCCGCACCATCGCCTCGGCCGCCTACGCCCTGGCCACGGGGGACGAGTCCTGGCGGCCCGAGGCCGGGGACGCTCCGGAGATCTCGCAGTTCAAGGGGCCATGCTGATGAGCAAGAAATACCTGCTGGCGGAGAAGACCATCGGTCCGGAGGACCTCAAGGACCTCATCGAGTGGCTCAAGACCGATCCCTGGCTGACCATGGGGCCTTTGTGCAGGCGCTTCGAGGAGTCCTGGGCTTCCTGGCTCGACGTGCGCCACGCGGTGTTCGTGAACTCCGGCTCCTCCGCGAACCTGGCCATGGTCTACGCCGCCATGCTGGCGGGCAAGCTGGCGAACAAGAAGGTCGTGGTCCCGGCCGTGTCGTGGGCGACGACGGTCGCCCCTGTCATCCAGCTGGGCCTGGAGCCCCTGCTCTGCGAGGCGGACGCCAGGCACTACGGCCTGGACCTCAAGCATCTCGAAAAGCTCCTCGAGGAGCACAAGCCTTCGGCCGTGATAGCCGTGCACGTGCTGGGAGTCCCCAACGACATGGAGGGCCTGCTCAAGCTCAAGGCGCGCTACGGGTTCATGCTCCTGGAGGACGCCTGCGCGGCCACGGGCTCGCGCTACGACGGCAAGCGCATGGGGAGTTTCGGGGACATGAGCACCTTCTCCTTGTTCTACGGCCACCACCTGTCCACCATCGAGGGCGGCATGGTGTGCACGGACTCGGACGCGCTCCACGACCTCCTGATCCAGGTCCGGGCCCACGGCTGGGGCAAGGACCTCGCGCCGGAGAAGGAGGCCGAGCTGGCCCGGGAGCGCAAGGTCCTGGAGTTCAACCGGCCCTTCACGTTCTACGTCCCGGGCTTCAACCTCCGCTCCTCGGACCTCAACGCCCGCATCGGGCTCTCGCAGATGTGCAGGATCGGCCATGTCATCCGGCGCAGGGAGGAGAACCACCGCATCTACCAGGAGCGCTTCCTGGCCTCGGAGGACTTCTCCTGCCAGGAGAACGAGCGGGCCGAGATCTGCAGCATATCGTTCGCGGGCCTGGCCAGGTCCAAGGAGCACCGCGAGCGCGTGGCCGAGGCCCTCCGGGACGCGGGCATCGAGACCCGGCCTTTGGGCGGGGGCAACATGTCGCGCCAGCCCTTCTGGACCGACCGCTACGGCGTCACCCCTCTTCCCATGGCGGACCGCATCCATGAGTGCTGCTTCCATCTGCCGAACCATCCGGGGCTCAAGCCCGAGGACATCCGGTTCATCTGCGACACGGCCCTGGCGGTCAAGGACGCATGAGCCGGGAGGACCGCTAGCGCATGCGCCTCCTGTTCATCGGAGGGACCGGCGCCATCAGCAACGCCTGCGCGAGGCTGTGCCTGGAGCAAGGGCACGAGCTCACGCTGTTGCTGAGGGGGACGCGGGACGAGAGGATCCCCGCGGGGGCGAAGGTCCTGCATGGGGACATAAAAAAGGACGCGAGCCCCCTTCGGGGGCTCGGATATGACTGCGTCGTGGACTGGACCGTGCTGCGGGAAGAGGACGCGGAGCGCGACGTCGCCCTTTTCAAGGGAAGGACGGGCAGGTTCTTCTATATCAGCTCGACGAGCGTCTACACCAAGCCGCTGGCGTCCCCGCGTGTGGACGAGGGCGCTCCCATCGGCAATCCGCTCTGGAGCTACGCGGACCAAAAGGCCAGGTGCGAGAGCATCCTCTTGAACGGCCTGCCCGCGGTGGTGGTCCGGCCCGGACACTGCTACGCGGAGTTCACCTGCCCCTCGGGCTTCGCCGGCCTCGGGTTCGGCGTCGTGGACCGCATCCTGCAGGGGAAGCCCGTGGTGGTGCATGGGGACGGAGCGGGTCTCTGGACTCTGACGCACAGCTCGGAGTTCGCCGGGCTCTTCGTCCCGCTGCTGCGGGAAGACGGCGTCCTGGGAGAGGTGTTCCAGATCGCCTCGCGGGAGGTCTTGACCTGGACCCGCATCTATGAGACCATGGGCGAGGCGCTGGGCAAGCCGGTAAGGCTGGTGAACGTCCCGGTCGAGGAGATCGCGCGCATCGACCCCGAGCTCGGCGCCACGCTGCTGGGGGACAAGGCGCACAGCTGTGCGCCCGACTCCTCGAAGGTCCGCGGGAGGATCGCTTCGCCGCGGCCGGTATCGTTCCGGGAGGGCTTCGAGCGCAGCCTGGAGTGGAGGCGCCGGCACCCGGAGGCCCCCTACGACAGGGGCCGCTACGAGTTGATGGACAGGATCGCCGGAGGATCAAGGTGAAGACCATACTCATCACCGGAGTGACGGGTTCGGGGGGGAGCTACCTCGCGGAGCACGCCGTCCGGGAGCACCCGGACGCGGAGGTGCACGGGATCTCCCGCTGGCACAGCACCGCGGGACGGCGCAACCTGGAGGCCGTGGCCGGCAAGGTGCACGTCCATGAGTGCGACCTCCGCGACCTGAGCAGCGTGGTGGACGTGCTCGAGAGGGTCAGGCCCGACGCGATCTTCCACCTGGCCTCGCACGCCAACGTCCTCGCCTCCTTCCAGACCCCGCTCGCCGTGCTCGAGAACAACATCATGGGCACCGCGAACCTGCTCGAAGGGATCCGCATGGCGGGCTTGGACCCCGTGGTGCAGCTGTGCAGCACCTCGGAGGTCTACGGCGCGGTCCTTCCGGAGGAGGTCCCCATCAAGGAGACCGCCCCGATGCGGCCCGCCAGCCCGTACGCGGTGTCGAAAGCGACGCAGGACCTTCTGGGCTGGACCTATTTCCGCGTCTACGGGATGAGGGTGGTGCGCACGCGGATGTTCGCCTATCTCAACCCCAGGCGCGCGGACCTCTTCGCCACGTCGTTCGCCCGCCAGATCGTGCGCATCGAGCGCGGCGAGCAGGAGGAGCTTCTGCACGGGAACCTGGATTCGGTGCGCACGCTCATCGACGTCCGGGACGCGATGGAGGCCTATTGGGTCGCGGCCGAGCGGTGCAGGCCGGGCGAGGCGTACAACATCGGGGGCTCGACGGTCATCAAGGTGGGCGAGTTCCTCGACCTCTTGGTCAAGAAGAGCAAGGTCCCGATCAAACTCAGGCAGGACCCGGCGCTCCTGCGGCCGGCGGACGTGACCCTCCAGGTACCGGACACGTCCAAGTTCACGTCCGAGACCGGATGGAAGCCGAAGTATTCGTTCGAGGAGAGCGTGGACTACCTTCTCTCCACGGTGAGGAGCCTCTCATGAAGATACTGGTCACGGGCGGGGCCGGATACCTCGGCTCGCTTTTGGTCCCGGAGCTCTTGTCCGCGGGCTGGGAGGTCACGGTGGTGGACAACTTCCTCTACGGCGTGCCCTCGCTTTTGGACTGCTGCGCGGACCCGAGGTTCGACCTGGTCCGCGGGGACGCGAGGGACGAGGCCCTGATGTCGGGCCTGGTGTCCAAGGCGGACTGCATCCTCCCTTTGGCATGCCTGGTGGGAGTGCCGGCCTGCGACCGCGATCCCATCGCGGCCAGGACCACGGACCTCGACGCCGTGCGTCTGGTCCTCAAGCTGCGCGGCCGCTCCCAGAAGGTGGTCTTCCCCACGACGAACAGCGGCTACGGGATCGGGAAGAAGGACGCGCTCTGCGACGAGAAGAGCCCGCTTAAGCCCCTCTCGCTCTACGGCAAGCTCAAGGTGGACGCGGAAGATGCCGTGCTCAATGCGGGGAACTCGGTCACGCTGCGTCTGGCGACCGCGTTCGGGATGAGCCCGCGGATGCGCTTGGACCTCCTGGTCAACGACTTCACCTACCGGGCCGTGACGGACCGCTACATCGTGCTCTTCGAGGCCCGCTTCCGGAGGAACTTCATCCACGCCAGGGACGTGGCGGGCGCGTTCCGCTTCTGCCTGGAGCATCCGGAGGCCGTCCCGGACGGGCCGTACAACGTGGGCCTGAGCTCCGCGAACCTGGACAAGCGGCAGCTCTGCGAGAAGATCGCCGAGCACGTGAAGGACTTCCGGTTCGTGGAGGCGGAGACGGGCGAGGACCCGGACAAGCGCGACTACATCGTGAGCAACAAGAAGATCGAGGCCACGGGCTGGCGGCCGCGGCATTCGCTCGAAGACGGAATCCGGGAGCTCGTGAAGGGCTACCGGATCATCCGCAAGAACCAGTACTCCAACGCTTGGTGAGCCATGATCATCACAAGGACCCCGTTCAGGATCTCCTTCTTCGGCGGCGGCTCGGACTACCCGGTGTGGCTCAAGGAGAACCCCGGAGCGGTGCTCTCCACCACCATCGACAAGTTCTGCTACATCACCTGCCGCTATCTCCCGCCGTTCTTCACCTACAAGCACCGCATCGTGTACTCCAGGACCGAGCACGTGGGCTCGCTGGCGGAGGTCCGGCATCCCTCGGTGCGGGAGTGCCTGCGCCTGCTCAAGATCAGGGAGGGCCTGGAGATCCATCATGACGGCGACCTCCCCGCCCGCACCGGCATCGGCTCGAGCTCCTCGTTCACGGTCGGGCTCCTGAACTGCCTCAACGCGCTCAAGGGAGGGATGACGTCCAAGGCGCAGCTCGCCGCCCAGGCCATCCGGGTGGAGCAGGACCTCATCGGCGAGAGCGTGGGCTGCCAGGACCAGATCGCGGCTTCCTACGGGGGCTTCAACCTCATCGAGCTGCGGTCCAAGGCCGACTTCCGCGTCACGCCGGTCACTCTGGCCCCGGCCCGGCTCGCGGCGTTCAAGTCCCACCTCATGCTCTTCTTCACCGGCTTCTCCAGGACGGCGGAGTTCATCGCGAGGGAGCAGGTGCGGCGGACGCCGAGCAAGACGCGCGAGATCCGGACGCTCTACGACATGGTCTTCCGGGCCGTCGACATCCTGAACCGGAAGCCCATGGCCGACTTCGGGGCTCTCCTGCATGAGGCCTGGATGCTCAAGCGCGGGCTGACGGACCAGACCTCCACCCCGCAGATCGACGCCATCTACTCGCGCGGCCGCAGGGCCGGAGCCCTGGGCGGCAAGCTCCTGGGCGCCGGAGGAGGCGGGTTCATGCTCCTGTTCGTGCCGCCCTGCAAGCGGCGCTCGGTGCGCAAGGCCCTCAAGGACCTGCTCCATGTGCCGTTCAGCTTCGAGAGCCAGGGCAGCCAGGTCATCGTGTACCGGCCCGAGGAAAAGCTCGGATAGTAATCGGCGATAGCCTAAGGCCGCCCGCCCATGGTCAGGGCCTGGATGGCCTTGACCGTGTGCAGCCGGTTCTCGGCCTGGTCGAACACGATGCTCTGCGGCCCGTCGATGACCGCGTCCTCGACCTCCGCGCCCCGGTCCGCCGGGAGGGGGTGCATGTACACGGCGTCCTTCTTGCCGAGCTTCATGCGCTTCTCGGTGCACACCCAGCTCTTGTACTTGTTGAGGATGTCCATCCCCACCTTCTTCTTGTCCTGCTCCGGCACGCCCTGGTCCTGCAGGTACTGGTGGCAGCCCCAGGACTTGGGGTAAAGGACGGTCGCCCCCTTGAAGGCCTCGTCCATGTCGTGGGTGATGGTGAACTTGGAGCCGGCTTCCTTGGCGTATCTCTTGGCCGCCTCGACCGTGCGCGGGATGAGGTTGAACTCCTTCGGGTAGGCCAAGGTCACGTCCATGCCGAAGCGCGGCAGCAGGGTGATGAGGCCCTGCGGGACGGACAGCGGCCGGGCGTAGGCCGGGGCGTAGGTCCAGGAGATGACGAACTTCATCCCCTTGAGGTTCGTGCCGAACTTCTCGCGGATGGTCATCAGGTCCGCGATGGACTGGCAGGGGTGGTCCACGTCGCACTGCAGGTTGATGATCGGGATGCTCGCGTGCTCCGCCACCTCGCGGATGTACTTGTTGCCGACGCCGTAGAAGCAGTTGCGGATGGCGATGCCGTGCCCGTAGCGGGAGAGCACCTTGCCCGTGTCCTTCGGGGTCTCGCCGTGCGATATCTGCATCTTGTCCGGGGTCAGGTCGTGGGCGTGGCCCCCGAGCTGGGTCATGCCGGCCTCGGTGGAGTTGCGCGTGCGGGTGGACTGCTCGAAGAACATCATGAACAGGGTCTTGTCCTGGAGCAGGCGGTGGGGCTCTCCCAGAGTGAAGCGCCGCTTCAGGTCTCCGGAGACGTCCAGGACGGTCTCGAGCTCTTCCTTGCTCCAGTCGACCGTCTCGATCCAGTCCTTCCCTCTCAGCATGCTCTGCATAGTCGCTCCTTTATAGAAATAGATAACCTTTTAACAGATCACTATAGAAACGGATAACCTTTCAGTACGACCTCAGTCTACGAGATACTGCGGCAGGGCCGCGTAGAACACCGCGGCCTTCAATAGATGCTCCACGGGCATGTGTTCGTTGACCGTGTGCGCGTACACCTCGTCCGACGGCCCGAACCCGATGGTCGGGATGCCGAGCCTCCCGGCGCTGGCCACCCCGTTGGTGGAGAACACCCACTTGTCCACCACGGGCTTGCGGCCCAAGGCGACGGTCCCGGCCTTCACACCGGCCTGCACGAGCTTGTGCTTCTCCGGCAGCACCCAGGTCGGAAAATACTTCTCCTGCCGCACCTTGAGCCCCGTCCAGCAGACCGCCTCGTACTGGAGCACCTCGACGGCCGCCTTGGCCGCGCGCACCGACTTCAAGGCCTTGATCTCTCCGACCGAGCTCTTGAGCGTCTCTCCGGCGGTCAGCCGCCTGTCCAGGAAAGCCGTGCACTCGTCCGGCACCGCGTTCAAGGACGGGGTCTTGCACTCGATGCAGGTCACGGCCACCGAGCCCTTGCCCAGGAACCGGTCGTTCTTGAGCCTCTTGTTGAGCGCGGTGATCTCGGCCACGATGGGGGCCATCTTGACCACCGCGTTGTCTCCCCGCTCCGGCGCCGAGGCGTGGCAGGAACGGCCCTTGGTCACGACCTTGATCTCCATGCGCCCCCGGTGCCCGCGGTAGACCCGCAGGCGGGTGGGCTCGGTCAGGACCACGTAGTCCGGCTTGAGCTTCTCTTTCTGGATGAGGTGCAGCAGGGGGAGCCCGTCGCAGTCCTCCTCCAGGCAGGAGCCGACCGCCCAGAAGGTGAAGTCGCCCTTGAGCTTGAGGTCCTTGATGAGCTTGCCCGCGTACACCATGGAGACCATGGAGAGCTTCTGGTCCGTGGACCCGCGGCCGTAGATGACGCCTCCCTCGTACTTGCCCTTGAAGGGGTCCCATTTCCAGGCGGAGCGGTCGCCGATCCCGACCGTGTCGATGTGGGCGTCCACCATGATGCGGGTGCGGCCGCTTCCGATGCGGCCGATGATGTTGCCCATGCGGTCGATCTTCACCGCGTCGAACCCGACCTTGCGCATCTCGGCCGAGATGCGGCGCACCAGGCGGCCTTCCTTGCCCGAGAAGCTGGGGATGGCCACGATGTCGCGCGCGAAGCGGACCATGGCCTGCTTGTGCTTTTGGACTGCGGAATGGAGCTTTTCGGCGAATATCATGATGGGGGGATTCTACTTAATTTGGCCGGGGGGCGAGGACGACAAGGTGGGCCCTTAGGACCTATCGCCCGGGCGGCGGCTGCCGGTATAATCTCTCTCATCCTCAGGAGGTGGTCCGATGCGCCGAGCCCTGTCCGTCGCCATAATCCTTTCCTTCGCCGCGACACTGCAAGCCTCAGCCGTAGACTTCGACCAGGGCGTCGACGTCCCCAAGACGCTCCAGACCGTCCGACAGGAGATCCGGGAGGGGGCCGGGCAGGACGATCTCAAGGTCTGCTCCCAGGTCGGCATGGACGACAAGCAGATCGCCGCGGCCTCGACCTGGAACCGCTGCCGGTTCATGGGCCTCGAGAAGAACCAATGCCTCTATGTGTGCCGGGACGGCCGCCGCATCACCATGCCTCCGGCTTCCGACATGGAGCCCACGAACCCCCGGGCCTGCCTGCAGGCCATCGAGGCGCCGATGAAGGCGCTGCAGACCAAGGCCTCTCCTGAGGGTCTGCAGGGCGGCCCTGCCGGGACCGCCGATTCGCTCAAGACCTGCAAGGACAAGTGCTACGAGAGCTACAAGCGGATGTCGGACATGTGCTACGAGATGTTCGATTGCCCGCCCGGGCTGCCGAACTGCCTGCACCAGGCCGCCATGGGCTACAACTACTGCACCAAGGACTGCGAGAAGCCGCAGAAGCCCTGATACCCGCGCTTCCGAATACGGTTATCCCCAACACTTCCGCTCCGGAAGTGTTGGGGATATCTTTTCCCCAACGGTTGTGAGTTATTGCCCTCAACGGCACGAGCACCCCGCCGCAGGGCAAAGTCGTGCTCCGTAGCCCACGGCGCACGAAGCGCGGATCAGATGCCGTTCATCCAGGCTTCTGTCAATAATTCGGCGCCTGGGGCGCGATGGACCTGAGCAGCTCCTGGCTCTTGCACAGCTCCACGTAGGCTTGCGTGGACTCGTCCCCGCCGCCGGCCAGGTCGTAGAGGGTCGCGCCCGCGGTGTTGGTCAGCAGCGCGGCTTCCCCGGAATGGGTCTTGGCCGCGCTCATGCGCCTGTGCAGGTCGATGAGCGTCGGGCCCTGCGGATAGCCCAGATTGTCGTCCTTGAGGTGCTGGTCCCAGTCCGCGATCTTCACCCGCCCGGCCTGCGCGGCCTGCCGCAGGCCGGAGGCGTCCCGGGCCGCGGTGACGCGCAGGTTGGAAGGCAGGGCCCGAGCCAGCTCATCCAGGGTCGAGCGCACGCCCGCGCCCAGCTGTTTGAATCGGGCGGCCTTGGCCGGGTCCAGACCCTCCGCCGCCGCGGCATACTCTTTGGGCACGTCGGGGGCGAAGGACTCTGCCGTATCGCGCGCGCCGCGGATCTTCTTCAGGCCCGCGGCCAGCCGCTGGTGGTCTTCCACCGCGGCCAATCCGACGTCCGCGGTGCAGGAATAGGTCTCGCGGTACATGAGCACGCTCTGGCCCTCGTACGTCCCGGGGCCGATGTACGTCTGCTGGGAGCTGGTGATCTTCGGGCACTCGTAGTATCCGCCGTCCCAGTAGTACTGCTGCGGGCACTCCGCCTTGCACCCCGTATAATAGGGGGCGCTGGTGTAGAGCGTCTGGCCTTTCCCCGGATAATACCCGCCGTATTCGTCCCAGTAGTACCCGTAGTTCTGATAGTACACCAGGCGCGAGCGCGTGATGACGCCCGTCTTCTGGCAGTTGCCCAAAGAGAAGAGTCCGAGCGAGCGGCCGTCCGATTGCCCCAGGATGTCGCGGATGGCCGACCCGCCGTCCTCCAGCCGCGTCCTCAGCTCGTCGGCCAGGGCCAGGGAGTCGTCCAGGGTCTGCAGGGGCTTGCCCGTGTAGTTCGCCCGCTCCTTGTCCAAGGAGGCCTTCAGGGCCGCGAGTTTGGTCTTCGAATCGTCGACTCGGGACTGGAGTGGGGGGATGTCCTCCTCCTCCATGGCCACGAACCGTTTGACCACGGTGGAATGGTAGTCCCCGGCCAGGGCCAGGACTTCCGCCGCCTCCCCGTTGATCGTCTTCCGGGTCTTCTGCGCCACGTATTTCGGGGCGTCCCCTCCTCCTCCGCCCCCGCCCGCGGGGGCGACCCCTCCGACGCCGGCTCCCGGCATGGGGATGGCGCCTCCGCCGGCGAGCGTCTGCCGGTCTCCGGCCGGCTGCCCGCCCGCGTAGGCCGCTCCGCTTCCGGAGCCCGTGTTCATGCCGATGGCGTTCTGGGACGAGGCCGCTGAAAGCGCGGGATTGCGCGCCGTCGGGCGCCCGCTCCGGTCCGTCTTGCCCGCCGGGGTTTTGAGGGCGTTCACCTGCCGGGAGTCCAGCGGGCGAGGCTGCCGGATGACCCCCGCCCATGCGAGCTGCGGGGCCGGACGGGTGGCCCTGGATTCGATCGGGCCTTCCTCCGCCTGGCCCTGCGTCGCGGCTTCCACGGATCTGTCCAAGGCCGTGCTCCCGCCGGAGACCCAGGCCTCGGGGTTGTCCAAGCCGCGGATGTCGCCGAGAAGCTGCTCGCGCCCCTGCAGTCCGGCCGGGGCCGCGGGAGCCTGCGCCTCCTCTTCGGGGCCCGCCGCGTCGGTCTCGACTTCCTTCGCCGGCGGCTCCGGCTCCGCCGCCGGCTTCGGAGCCTTGACCGAGAGCTTGCGCAGGATGGCCGTGGAGTCCCTCGTGACGGAGGGGTCCGGCTCCGAAGGGTTGAACACCCCGGCGCGCCCTCCTTCGCTCAGCACCGGGATCGGATCGTTTTCAACGTCTTTTTTGTCCGATGAGGAGTAGCCGTAGTACGCGGCCACGATGGCGACGGCCAATATCAAGGCGGCGCCGACCAGCGCCTTAGGATTCTGAGAGATGCGGCCCCACGCCGTCTCGCCTGTTCCCATAGAGCCTCCGGCAGGCAGGATAGAGGGGGTTGCTAAAAGGGTAAAGGGCTAAGGGGATTTTTGCAAGGGCCCCGTGGAGGGACCCGGCAGCCCGTCCAAGGCCTGCACCATCTCCTGGACGGAGCGGAAGCGGCGCTGGGGCTCGGCCTGCAGGGCCCTCTCCATGATCTTGTCGAGCTCCGCGGGCAGGCCCGCCGCCGCGCGGCTCGGCGGCGCGAAGCGCATCTCCCTCTTCTGGGCCAGGAAATTGGGCCCGGGGAACGGGAGTTTCCCGGTCACCATCTCGTAGAGCACGATGCCGAGGGAATAGATGTCCGTCTCCCGCAGCGCCGCGCCGGTCTCCTGCTCCGGAGCCGAGTAGGCCGGGCTCCCGATCACGCCGTTCCAGGAGAGCTTGGCCGCGGTCCTGCGGAGCTCGATGCCGAGGGCGAAGTCCGCGACCTTGGCCAGGCCGTCGCGGGTCACGAAGATGGTCCCCGGGGTGAGGTCCCCGTGCAGGAGCCTCAGCTGGTGCGCGTGATGCAGCGCGGCGGCCACCTGCCGCAGCACGCGCTGGGCGGCGGGCAGGGGCACGCGCTTGCCCGGCGCCAGGAGCTCGCTCAGGGGCGGACCGGAGGCCTGCTCCGCGGCGAGGAAGAGGCGCCCCGAGTGGACGAACGCGGCGTGGACCACCGCGATGTTGGGGTGCTTGAGCCCCGCCGTGGCGCGGGCCAGATTCAGGAAGCGGGCCTGCACCCGAGGGTCCTTGTTGAGCTCCTCGTGCGGCATCTTGATGAGGAGCGGCTTGCCCGAGCTTATGTCCACGGCCTCGAACGCGGAGCCCAAGGCCGCCCAGGCCAGCTCCTTGCCGATGCGGAATCTCCCCGCGAGCACGGAGCTCTCCGGCAGGACCAGGGACGCTTCCGGGGCCGGGAGCGCGGGAGCCGCGGCTTTCGCCGGGACGCGGAGCCTGCGCAGGAGGAGAAGGGCGACGAGAACGGCCGCGCCCATTGCGCAGCAGAACACGATGAGCCACCGGCGCTTCATCCGCTGCTCCTGCTCGAGCAGCCCGTAGGCGGAGTCCTCGTCCTTGAGCGCCTGGACCGCCTTCCGCTCCAGGTCGAAGACCTCTTGGGTGAACTTCAGGATGTCCGTGTTCCCGGTCACGTTGGCCTGGATCTGACTCATGTCCGCGCCGCGCCGCATGAAGTTCTGGACCAGGTTGAGCACCATGTCGCGCTCGGCCGCCAGGCGCTGCTGGTTGAACTCCTCGGCCGCTGGGGAGTACTTCGCCATGAGCTCCCCGAGGCGGCCGCGCACCGCGTCGCGCTTGGCGGAGTGCCGCCGCACGTTCCTGTCCTTCTCGTACGCCGCCCGCACGGCATCGAGCTCTTGGAGGGCGCCGTTGATGGACTCCATCTGACTCACGAGGGACTTGCTCTTCTCCTGGAGGAGCAGGGGCTGGGGCGAGGAGGCGGGCTCCTGCGCCTGCGCGCACGCCATGAGCAGCGAGAGCAAAATCGTCATGAACGGCGGAAGCTACTTCTTGAAGCTGCGGATGAAGTCCTCGACCTCGGGTATCCCGCCCTGGAGGACCAGGTACCCGTTGTGCGGCTCGCGCTCTGTGATCTCGCCGGCCAGCGAGGTCGTCATGATGCGCCGGACCTCGGCGGGCTCCCGGGTATGGGCCAGGGTCCAGCCGAGCTTCACGTACGCCACCTCCGGGAGCATGTTGGCGACGGGGAACACCCCGAGCTCCATGATCTCCCGGCCGGTCTCGTAGACGTACATCTGGGCGAAGCCCCAGAGGGTCTGCACGGTCATGCACACGGCCACGCCCTTGTCGCAGGCCCGCTTGAGCGCGGGATAGAGCGGCTTGTTCACGTGGCCGAGCCCGGTCCCGGCGATCACGATGCCCTTGTAGCCGTTGTCCACAAGGGAGTCGATGATGTCCGGCTTCATGTTGGGGTAGTAGTAGACGATGCTGACCTTCTCCTCGAAGACCGGGTCCACGACCACCTTCCGGTCCGTTCGCCGCCGCTTGTAGTCTGCCTTGAGCGCCGTGATCTTCTCCCGCGAGACCATGGCGAGGGGGACGTCGCTCAGGGTGCGGAACGTGGAGCGGTAGGAGGAGTGCATCTTGCGCACGCGAGTGCCGCGGTGCAGGAGCGCGTACTGGTCCGAGGTGGGGCCGAACATGCACACCATGACCTCGGCGATGTCCGCGCGAGCCGCCGTGGTGGTCGCGTGGATGAGGTTCAGCGCCGCGTCCGAGGACGGACGGTCCGAGGAGCGCTGGGAGCCCACCATCACGATGGGGACCGGCGAGTTCTGGATCATGAAGGAGAGGATCGCGGCCGTGTGGTGCATGGTGTCGGTGCCGTGGCCGATGACCACGCCCGCGACGCCCTTCTCGATCTCCCGGCCGATGGCCTTGGCCGTGCCGATCCACTGCTCCGGGCCCATGTTCTCGCTGAAGACCCCGTAGAGCTTCTCGGTCTCGAGGTTGCAGATGTCGGCCAGCTCCGGGACCGAGCCGTAGAGCTCCCCCGGGGAGAACGCCGGGATGACGGCGCCCGTGCGGTAGTCCAGGCGGGACGCGATGGTCCCGCCGGTCCCGAACAGCTTCACGCGCGGCTTGCCCGGGTCGTGGGGGAACTGCTTCTCCGGGATGTGGTAGTTCGCTTCCTTGTAGCCGATCTCCTTCATCGCGGTGATGGTGTCGTGGCGCAGGCCCACGTTGTAGCCGGTGCGCAGCTTGAGCACGATGTGGTTCGCGTCCGCGGTCTCCGAGCGCGGGAGGATGATGCCGACGAAGGAGCCCCGGGAGGATGCGACCTCCACGTCGCTCCACACGCGCACTCCGAAGCGCTTGAGCGTGGAGAGCGTGGGCTCCCGATAGCCTTTGTGGTCGTCAGCCATGCCGGATCCCCTCGGCGGCGCTCTTCAGGGCCGCCTCGACCCTTCCGCGCATCGCGCCGCCGTCCACGCGCCGGCCGATGCGCTCCATCACGATGCCCATGGCGTAGCGCGCGCGGTCCGCCGGGTCGGGGAAGGCGCGGCCGCGCACCTGGTCCATGGCCTGGTCCACCGCCCGGGAAAGCTCCTCCTCCGGGGCGGGCTTGAGGTCGTAGCGCTCGATGAGTTCGAGCGGCGAGCCCGGGATGCCCTTCAGATGCAGTTCGAGCGCGGCCAGCAGCCCCCGGCGCATGAGAGCGCCCTTCTTGTGAAGGGAGAAGAGCTCCTCCAGGAAGCCCTCCTGGAGCTTGTGCGGATCGAAGCCCCGGCGCCGGAGCGAACGGAAGTGCTGGTCGAGCAGCCATGCGGCGAAGACCGGCTCCGCGCCCCCGGCGATGAGGCGGTCATAGAGGGGCGCCCAGGGAGAGACGCTCATGGACAGCGCGAAATCGCCGCGCAGGCCCTGACTCCCGTACCGGGCCTCCCGCTCCCACGGCGGCTTGGGCAGCCGCGAGCGGATGCGGGCGACCCGGTCGTCCGTGACGGCCTTGGGCGGCAGATCCGTGTCCGGGTACATGCGGTCCGCGCCGGGAAGGATGCGCTCGAAGCCCGTGGTCCCGTCGGGCATGGCCTGCCGGGTCTCCAGGGGGACCCCCACGGCGGCCTCCCGGCAGCGGGTGGCGACCTCCTGGACCGCGGTGGCCACGTCGCGCTCGTCTCCCCAGACCAGGACCACTGCGTCCCCGCTCTTGGCTCCCAGGGCTTTGCGCACCGTGAGCCACAGGTCCGGGGAGAGCGTGCCGTCCGGCGAGTCGCTCGAGATGAGGTTCGGCTGCAGGTCGATGCAGGCGATGACCCGGACCCGGTCCGAGACCTCCTGCAGGAAGCTGCGGCCCGGGACCAGGGGCTGGCGCAGGATGCCGTCGAAGCCGCGCAGGAGCACGCCCGCGACGCGTTTGCCCTGGCCGATGGCGTGGTGGATGGGGATGAAGCGCGTCCCCTGCAGGCGTTCGGTGAGGTCCATGTCCTTGGTCTGGAAGCGCTCCGGGTCCACGCCGCGAGAGCGGAGCGCGTCGCGGATCTCCAGGAGCGCGGCCTGGCGGAAGGCCTCGTTGTGCACCAGGAGCGGGATGCGCCGGATGCTGGGGACTCCCTTGATCTCGGCCCGGTTGCCGCCCCGGACGCTCACGTTGACGTCCTCGCGTCCCGCCCCGACGCCGGTGCGGACCTTGCCCGTGGCCCGGACCAGCCTGCGCAGGATCTGTCCGACCTCCGCCACCTCCTGCGGGGTCTTCATGTCCGGCTGCGTGACCGATTCGATCAGGGGCATGCCCAGACGGTCCGTGATGTAGGTCCGGTGATGGCCGGAGTCGGCCACCTCCCGGCAGGAGTCCTCCTCCATGGCGAGCTGGCGGATGCCGATCCTGCGGCCCTTGTACGGGATCCAGCCGTCCACGCCCAGGATGGTGGTCCTCTGGAAGCCGGTGGGGATGGAGCCGTCGAGGTACTGCTTGCGCGCGATGTGGATCTCCGAGACCAGGCTGCAGTTCAGCAGGAGCGCCACCTCGAGGGCGATGTCGAGGGCCTGCTCGTTGGGCATGAAGGGAGGGGTGTCGTCGAATTCGTAGGTGCAGACCGTCTCCTTGTTGATGTGGTAGGTGATCTCCTTCTTGGTCTTGAACTCCATGAGAGCGGTCCCGTCGTACTCCCCGAGCTCGGAGAGGGTGGGCCGCATGTGCCGCAGGATCTCCGCGTCCCAGCGCCTGGAGTAGCGGCCGGCCGGACAGCGGCAGAAGAGCTTTTTCTCGGTCAAAAGCTGCTGGTGGATCTCCAGGCCTGAGATCATGCCGAGCCCCTCGTAGGTCTCGGGGGTGGCTTCTTCGAAGGGGACGTATCTCATGGGTTCGTTTCCACCTGCGTACATAGTATAAAATGTCTGTCGTGCGAGAGGAGAACCGAATGAGCATGCTTCTGCTGGCGCTGCTGTCCGTGACCTTGCCGTCCGTCCTCTCCGCGGAGAGGACGGACCCGGCCGACGACGAGGTCCGCAGATCCGTGGTGAAGATCTTCGTCACGATGCAGAAGCCGGACTACTACCAGCCTTGGCAGACCGATCCCCAGGACAACGCTTCCGGGTCCGGCGTCATCATCCGAGGGCGCCGCATCCTGACGAACGCCCATGTGGTCAGCGACCAGACCTATATCGATGTGCGCAAGGTCGGCGACTCGGCCCGCTACCGCGCCCGGGTGGAGTTCGTGGCCCACGACGCCGAGGTCGCGCTCCTTTCCGTGGACGACCCCGGCTTCTTCGAGGGGACCCAGCCCATCGAGTTCGGCGCTCTGCCCCGCCAGCGCGACCGGCTGGCAGCCTACGGCTTCCCCATGGGGGGCGACGAGCTTTCCATCACGGAAGGCGTCGTCTCCCGCATCGAGGTCATCGAGTACTCGCACTCCGCGCGCATGCTCCTGGCCATCCAGACGGACGCGGCCATCAACCCGGGCAACAGCGGCGGCCCGGTGGTCAAGGCCGGCAGGCTCGCGGGCATCTCCTTCCAGGTGGTCCGGGGGGACGGCGCGGAGAGCATCGGGTACGTGGTGCCCATGCCCATGATCCGGCGCTTCCTGACGGACATCGCGGACGGGCGCTACGACGGGGTCCCGCGCCTGGGGGTCGTCACCCAGGCCACGCAGAACCCGGACCTGCGCCGCTACTTCAAGGTCCCTCCCCCGTACGAGGGGGAGCTGGTCAAGAAGGTGGTCTACGGCTCCTCGGCCTGGGGGGTGCTGCGGGAGAGGGACGTCATCACGGCCATCGACGGGATCCGCATCGCACAGGACGGCACCGTGCTCGCCGAGGAGGGCAAGCGCCTATCCTGGGTGCATCTGGTGAACATGCACCAGTCCGGCTCGGAGGCGGCGGTGGACGTGATCCGGGAAGGGAAGCCGCTGCGCCTGAAGCTCAAGCTCGGCACGTTCGACGAGGTGGTGGCGGGCCCCTTCTACGACTTGAAGCCCAGCTATTTCGTCCATGCCGGGCTGGTGTTCACCCCGCTCACGCGCAACTACATGCTGCTCTGGGAGGACGTGGCCACCAGCTTCCGGATGACGCAGGAGTTCTTGGTCCCCTCCCCGGAGCGCCGGCAGGGCGTGCTCCTGGCCTATGTGCTGCCGCACGAGGTGAACGCCGGATACCACGAGTTCCGCGGCATCCTCATCGACTCGGTCAACGGAGTGAAGGTCAAGGACATGCGCGACCTGGTGCGCGCCTTCGAGTCGCCCGCCGGGGGCTTCCAGGTGATCCGGACCGACGAACTGACGGACTTCGGCGGGAACATCATCCTGGACGCCGCCCGGGCCGCGGCGGCGCACCCGGAGATCCTTGCGCGGCACGGGATCGTCAGCGACCGGTCGAGCGACCTCAGGTAGGGACGTTCTTGCGGACCCACTCCAGGGTCCTGTCGATCCCCGCGTCTAAGGGCGTCTTCGGCGTCCAGCCGAAGCGTTCGCGCGCGAGGCCGCAGTCCAAAGAGAGGCTGAACGGGATGGTCGGCTTGCCAGCGTCGAATTCCACGCGCAGGTCCCGGCCCGAGCGCGCGATCACCTTCCGGACGAGTTCGGCCACGGAGATGCGGGACCCGGAGCCGACGTTCAAGAGCTCGAACGGGGTCTTCTGCCGGGCCACCGCGGCCTGCACGAAGTCCGCGAGGTCGTCGACGTAGAGCAGGTCGCGCTCCTCGGTCCCCTCTCCCCAGACCACGACCCTGCCGTCCCTGGCGCCCAGGACCTTGGCCACGGTGGCGCCGAATACGTGCGAGCGCTCCAGGTCGAACTTGTCGTGGGGGCCGTAGATGTTCGAGTGGCGGATCACCGTGTGCCGGACGCGGCCCAGGCGCGAGTAGAACTCGCAGAGCTTCTCCGCGTAGACCTTGGTCCAACCGACCCCGAAGTAGGGGTCCGAGATGCGGCCGTCGAAATCCGTCTCCCGCACGGGCTCGGGGCCCGAGGGGTACATCACGGTGCAGCTGAAGAAGACGACATGGCCGACCTTGTGGTCATGGCAGGCGCGCAGCAGCAGGGAGTTCATGACCGCGTTGTCCGCGACGTGGATGTGGGGCCGGGTCGCGATGTCCTTGGCTCCCGAGGTCACGGCCGCGGCCTGAAGCACGACGTCCATCCCCTTGACGGCCCTGGCGACGTCCTCGGCGCGCGTGAGGTCCGCGTGGACCGCGCGCACCCCCGGCTTGTGGAGCGGTGTCTTATGCATGACCGCGTGGGTCTCGCAGCCGGGAAGGGATGAGAAGCGTTCCACCAGGTTCTTCCCGATGAAGCCGGACGCGCCGCAGATGAGCAGCTTCATGATCCGGACGCCTCGTACCCGAGGGATTTGACCGCGGCCGCGAGAGCGGCGGCGTCAACGTCTGTCCCCTTGACCTTGGCCTTCCCCGACGCGAGATCCACCTCCGCCGAGACTACGCCGCGGCAGGACAAGAGCGCCCGCTGCACGGCCGCGGCGCAGTGGCTGCAGGTCATCCCTTGTATCGTGAGGACGATCTCGCCGGGGAGCGCGGCGGCCTCCTTCGGGGGCTTCGCCCATGCCAGCCAGTCCGGGACCACGGCGAAGAGCAGGACGGCGAGCAGGGCGATCCCGCTCCATGTCCCCCACGGGCTCGCGGAGGGGTGGTAGTGCGCCACGTGCACGGCGTGGACTTCGGGGAAGAATAGGTCCAGGGCCAGGCCGAAACCCAGGGATACGACCGCGATGGTCGCGACATAGATGGCCGTGGTCTTTCTGCCCATGATCTTCCAGAGGGTGGTGAGGGCGGCCGCGTTCGTGGCCGGGCCGGTCATGAGGAAGACCAAGGCCGCTCCGGCCGAGACGCCCTTGGCCATCAAGGCCGCGGCGATGGGCACAGAGGCCGTGGCGCAGACATACAGGGGGATGCCGATCCCGGCCATGACGAGCATGGAGAGCAGGCTCGCCCCGGCCCCTCCCAGCTTCTGCTGCAGGGGCAGGGTGAGCTCATGGAAGTAGTGGGGAGGGATGAGGGCGTTGATGAGTCCGGCCAGGATCAGCCCGACGAGCATGGGGTTGCCGATATCCTTGGGCAGGGTGAGGAAACCGTAGCGCAGGGCGCCCGCCAGCTTGCCCCGCTGGACCGTCTTCGGGTCGCAGCATTCGTCCTTGCAGGGCTCCGCGGCCGCGGCGGGCTTCTCGTCGTCTGAGAACCGGGCCACGAGCACGCCGCCGAGTAGGCCTCCCACGAGAGCGGCCAGGGGCCGGAACGCCGTGACCACGGGCCCGAGCAGGGCGTAGGTGACCATGATGCTGTCCACCCCGGTCTGGGGCGTGGCGATGAGGAAGGCGGTGGCGGCGCCGTGGCTGGCCCCGTGCCTCTTGAGCGAGGCGGTCACCGGGATGACCCCGCAGGAGCACAGGGGCAGGGGGATGCCGAAGAGCGTGGCTTTGAGCACGGCCAGGAAGGGCCTGTCCTTGCCCCCGAGGTGGCGCTCCACGGATCCGGGGGAGATGAGGACGGAGAGCGCCCCGGCCGCGGCGAAGCCGAACAGGAGATAGGGCGCCATCTCGCATAGCGTGGACCAGAAACCCGACAGGGTGCTCAGGAGGACGGGGGGCATGAGGGCGGTCCCTCCCGCTCAGGGCTTCTTTTGCTGCATCTTTTTGAGGAGCTCCTGCTGTTTTTCCTGCGCCTCCCGGAGCTTGCGCTGGCGCTCCTGCTCCTTCTCCTTCATGAGGCGGATATGCTCCTGCCGGTCCTTCGCGTTCACGGCCGGTTTCCCGCCGAGCCTCTGCACCAGCTCGACCCGCCGGTTGAGGGCGCGGCCGTCCTCGTCGGCGTTGGTGCTCACCGGAGCCAGAGGCCCCACGCCGTTGGGGATGAGGCGGCCGGCCGCCACCCGGTAGTCCTTCACGAGCGTCTCGACGACCGCGGCGGCCCGCGCTTTCGCGAGGCCCATGTTGGCCTCGAAATCGCCGACGTCGTCCGTGTGCCCGACGACGAAGAAGCTCCCCTGCGCGGAGTTGACGTAGTCGGCGATGCTCCTGAGAGCCGCTTCCGAGCCGCTCCCGACGGCCGATTCGCCGGTGTCGAAGCGGATGCCGTAGATGGAGACATAGCCTTTGGCCGCGATGTCCTTGGAGATGGATTCCACCGTGATCAGGCTGGTGTCCGCGGCCTCGAGCTCGATGACGTCCTGCGTGATGATCGTGTAGGCGCTTTCGGGGACGATGTAGATGGCCGCGAGGATCTCCTTGCCTCCCGCGTTGCCCCTGGCCGCGATGTAGGCGCGGCTGTTCTTCCAGAAGGGCAGGTTGAGGCCGAAGCCGAACCTCTCGTTGCCGATGCCGTTGTAGAAGCCGCCGGTGGCGTAGTACTTGTCCTGCCAGGTGTGGGGCCTCTCCGTGAATCCGAGCTGTTCGTTGGCCTTGGAGGAGAGGATGGTGAAGCCCGCTTTCTTGAACGCGGCCTGGTAGTTCTTCAGGATGAATTCGGGGGTGTTGTCGGGCGTCGCCGAGTACTGGGTCCTGACGACCTTCCCCTCGAAGACGGTCGGCTTGTCGAAATCGAAATCGCCCTTCGGCCCCAAGGGGAGCCTGTACTGGCCCCATTTCGTCTCGTTGTAGTACTCCAGCACGGAGCCCTTGAGGCGGCTGATGGAGGGATGGTCCTGCCCGTTCGGGATGTCCGCGGTCCTCTGGGCCGCGGCGAACGGCGCCATGAGGGCGAATGAGACGCATAGCCCGAGTCTGTTCATGTCCTTGCTCCTGTCCAGCGATTATACATGATTGCATCTCGCGGCCCTGCGCGAGGCCGCTCAGGGGACGGCGAGAGAGGCGTCGTCGAGGTAGCGGACGCCGCGGGTCAGCCAGACGTCGAGGTGGTCGACACGGGCGTCGCCGTTGCGGTCGCCGAGGCCCGCGGCCAGCTTCCTCGAGAACAGGACCCGGCCGATATCCCTCGAGGAGAGCTCCAGCACGGAGTTCCTGCCGGTCCGGTCGATCCTCGTGCCCGGGCCGGGGGTGACGACGATCCTTTTCGCGTCGTCGACCAGCGTGTAGCCGCCGCCCGGGCCGCCGAGGTACTCCCCGAAGTCGTTCACGTCGATCTTCTGCTCCGCCGCGTGCTTCGCCACGTGCTTGAGCAGCGCGGTCCCGCGGTTGTAGGCGAGGTCTCCCAGGAACTCGACGACCCTGGCGCTGCTCGGGGGGGCGATGCCGGCGTCCTCGAAGCGCCTGGCCATCTCCCTGTCGACCTGCGCCCGGAGGAGCGCCCCGTAGACGATGTTCGTGATGGTGTCGTTCGCCACGTTCCACGCGCCCAAGAAGGCCGCCTTGTGGACCTTCTCGATCTGCATGATCCCCGCGGCCGCGGGGTTGGAGGGGACCGACTGCCGCAGGCCGGACTCTGTCTTGGCCATGTACTTGAGGAACTCGGGGCGGATGCCGAGCGCTTCGCCGGCGAGCTCGAAGGCCCTGTCGATCTGCGGCGGCTTCAAGGCGGTCGAGTTCCGCGGGACCTTCAGCTCGCCGTGTATCCATTGTGAGAGCGTCATGTACGCGTCCTTCTCTTCGGGGAGCTTCCGATCGGGATCGAGCATGGTCGTGCCGCGGCCCAGCAGGCCCTGGACTTTGTCCTCGAACGCCTTGCCCGCGAACAGGGCCCGCTCGAGGAGGGTGCCTTCGGCGATGGCTTTCTGGACCTGGGCGCGGAAGACCTTCCACTTGGCGGCGCCTTCGGGGCTGAGCCTGCCCCGGGCCGCGGACCTCTCGAGGGCGCGTTCCAGGATCGGGTACGCCCCCCTGACCGCGGCGCTCTGCGCCTCCCGGGAGGGCAGAGCCCGGATGCGGCGCTGTTCGGCGCGGATGCGGCTGAGCAGGAGCGGGTCCTTGACCGAGAGCTCGTCGATGAGGGACGTGATCGCGTCCTCGAAATCCCGCCTGCTCGCCCTTGCCGCGGCGGCCTGGGCGGCGGGGGACGGCCGCTCCGCCGGAGGAGGCTGGTCGGGGCCGCAGCCGGAAGGCAGGAGGCTCAGGAGGGCGGCGGCCCAGAGGGAGCGCCGGCGGGGCCTCATGCGTAAGAGGATACGGAATCCGGGAGCGGCGGGCCAGGGCGGGATGGGCTCTTTGCCCAAAGCACTAGACACGCTTCGCTTCCAGGTCCGGGGCTTCCCAGGGATGGTCCCAATGAGCTATCCACGTGGATAGCTCACAAGCGCGCGGGCTTGACTGGGCTCGTCTATATCAGCAGG
>JBAZKS010000033.1:0-61526 GCA_041650695.1 Elusimicrobiota bacterium | reverse complement strand
TGTCCAAAATTCCCCACTGCTGCCTCCCGTAGGAGTGAGGCCCGTGTCTCAGTGCCTCCGTGCCCGTTCGCCCTTTCAGGCCGGGTACCCGTCATAGCCTTGGTGGGCCGTTACCCCGCCAACTAGCTGATAGGCCGCAAGATCATCCTTGGGCGGCCGAAGCCTTTCATTGTACGGCGATGCCGCCGCGCAATCTTACGGGGTATTAGCCCGCCTTTCAGCAGGTTGTCCCCCGCCCTAGGGAAGATTCCTTACGTATTACTCACTCGTCTGCCACTAGATTCCAAGCGTATTGCTACGCCTGGTCTCCCGTTCGACTTGCATGTGTTATGCACGCTGCCAGCGTTAACTCTGAGCCAGGATCAAACTCTCCATTTAAAACGTTTTCGAACGTTGCTCCGAAATCGTTCTTCCATGGAGTGAATTGAGTTCTTTTACAAACCCACACACCATTTGATTCCTTACCCCTCACATTCTTCCGAATGTGCAGGGCGCCCATTCGCTCGCATCCGATTTTCAAAGAACAGCATCCCTCTTCCTGCTCTTCCGGCTTCCGTCTTTCCGGAAGCAGTGGTGGGGATGAACCCCTCATCCAGAACCTGCGTTCTGTTTGGTAAATCAATAATATCACAACGCGCCGGAACTTGTCAAGCGGAATTTTTCTCGACGAGAATTTTGCTAAGATAATGTCCTCACTGGGGGCGAACATCATGAAAAACGTTTCCACTGACAACATCCGAAACCTCTGCCTCGTCGGCAAGGCCGGCTCCGGCAAGACTTCCCTCGTCGAGGCCATGCTCTTCGCCGCGGGAGCGACCAATCGTCTGGGCAAGATCGAGGAAGGCAACACGGTCTGCGACTACCAGGACGACGAGAAAGAGCGCCGCATGTCCATCAACATGAAGCTCGCCAGCTTCGAGCATGCCGGCAAGAAGGTCAACCTCATGGACACGCCCGGCTGCGCGGACCTCTGGGGCGAGGCGGTCTCCGCCCTCACCGTCTCCGACACCGTCGTCCTCGTCCTGGGCGTCGACTCCCCCATCGACGTGAGCACCGAGGAAGTCTGGGAGCCCGTGGTTGAGAGCAAGAAGCCGGCCCTGATCTTCGTCAACAAGACGGACAAACCGGACATCAACCTCGACGAGTTCCTCAAGGCCATGGACGCCAAGCTCGAGGTCAAGACCTGCCCCCTCGTGATCCCCGGGGACGAGGCCGGCACGAGCGTCAACCTCCTTTCACTCAAAAAGACCGACGCCTCGGGCAAGGAATCGGACCTCGGCGACGCGGACGCCCGGATCGAGTCCCTGCGCGAGCGCCTCATCGACGCGGTGGCCGCCCACGACGACAAGCTCATCGAGAAGTACCTCGGCGGGGAGAAGCTCACGGCCGAGGAGATGACCGATGCTTTCAAGAAAGGATTCAAGGAGGGGAAGATCATCCCCGTGGTCTGCGGCTCCGCCTCGACCTGCACCGGAGTCCGCGCGTTCCTCAACGTCATCGCGGAATACTTCCCCGCGCCCGATATATCCAAGGACCAGAACAAGGGACTCTTCTCCGGGATCATCTTCAAGACCATGAGCGAGCCGGGTATGGGGCAGATGAACTTCGTGCGCGCCTGCTCCGGCAAGCTCAACACCGGCCTGGACGTCTACAATATCACCCGCCAGAAGCGCGAGCGCATCGGTCCGGTCTGCTTCATGCAGGGCCGCACCCGTGTCGACGCCGGCTCTCTCGAGGCCGGGGATATCGGCGTGCTCGTCAAGCTCAAGGAGACCCGGACCGGCGATTCCCTCGTCGACGAGAAGCTCGGCAAGGACAAGGTCCCCGGCATCCCGACCATCGATTTCCCGCCCTGCCTCATGGACATGGCGGTGTACACGAAGTCCAAGGGCGAGGAAGAGAAGGTCGGCAACGCCCTCTCGACCATGACGATGGAGGACCCGACGCTCAAGTTCCAATACAACGGCGAGACCCGCGAGATGATACTCTCCGGGGTCGGGAACCTCCAGCTCGAGATCGCGCGCTCCCGCATCAAGGCCCGCTACGGCATCGACGTGGAACTCCGGCCTCCGAAAGTCCCTTATAAGGAAACCATCCGCGGGAAGGCCGAGGGCCAGGGCAAGCACAAGAAGCAGACCGGCGGCCGCGGCCAGTACGGCGACTGTTGGATCCGCATCGAACCCCTCGAGCGCGGCAAAGGCTTCGAGTTCGTCGACGACGTCTTCGGCGGAGCCATCCCGAAGAACTTCATCCCGTCCATCGAGAAGGGTATCAAGGAGTCCATGGAGCGGGGAATCATCTCCGGACACCCGGTGGTGGACGTCAAGATCACGGTCTATGACGGCTCCTACCACGATGTGGACTCATCGGACCAAGCCTTCAAGATCGCCGGCTCGCTGGCCCTGAAGAAGGTCTTCCCCGAGGCCAGGCCCTGCCTCATCGAGCCCATCATGAACCTCGAGGTCATCATCCCCGAGGACTATACGGGCGCGGTCATGGGCGACTTGAACTCCCGCCGCGGCCGCATCATGGGCATCGACCGATTCAAGAAGCGCCAGGTGGTCAAGGCTCAGGTCCCCTTGGGCGAGATGACGAGCTACGCCCCGGACCTGAGGTCCATGGCCAAGGGCTCGGGCAAGTTCAAGCTGCAGTTCTCCCACTACGAGGAGCTGCCGTCCAACATCGCCAAGAACCTGATCGAGGCGTATCAGAAGACCCGTTCGCCGGAGGAGTAGTCGCCCCGAGCGCAGCGAGGGTTTTTTGTTTTTTTATCGAGCTATCCACAGAACCGCCATTATGGCGGTGCGGCATAATCCATGCTCCAAGAATCATTCACCCTGGTCATCAAGAAGCCCCGCGAGGAAGTCTTCCGCTCCCTCACGGATTTCGACCACTTCGCCAAGACAGTGGGCGACAAAGCCAAGGTCGAACGCGTCTCGGGGAAAGGCTTGGGAGAGGTCATCCGCATCACGACTCCGCAGGCCGGAGCCCCGGAACTCCTTTGCACCACGACTGAGTGGGAACCCCCAAGCCGCTGCGCCCGCCGCATGGACCTGCCGGACCTGCCCACCACCGTGGCGTTCACCCTGGAGGAGTGCCCGGAAGGGACCAATCTCAAGGTGGACCTGACCATGGAGCCCAAGAGCATGTTGTATAAGATGCTCATCCCCATGCTCCAGCAAAAGATCAAGGAAGAGAAGGAAAAAACAAGGAATCTACTGCAGGAACGGCTAGGTCATTGATATCCCTGCGGAAATCCCGCTATCGAAAGAAGATGGGATGCCCAAGCCCTGCGTCGTGAACGCGGACGTCCTCTTCGACTGATTAAAGAGGGTCTGATCAAGAATCGGTTAAGACCGCTTCCCCGGCGACAAAATCGTTCGGCGGCTGCTGGAGAATTCTTTTGGCGGATTCTTTGGTGGCTCCGCCTCGGCTCCGGACGTACACTCATCGTATGAAGACTGCGATGAACGATTTCAAGGACAAGCGGCAGTCCTTTCGCCATGACGCCGGCATCCTTCCCATCACCTGGCCGGAAGGGACCGCTCAACTCCTCGACGTCAGCGCGGGCGGGCTCGGCGTGCATGTGTCCGGCAGCATGCACGCCGTGGGGGACGAGGTCCGCTTCCAGGTCTTCCTCTCCTCCGGCATGGTGGAAGGTAAGGGAGTGGTCCGCTGGGTCACGCCCCTGAACCAGGAGAGCTACCGCTGCGGCATACGGTTCACGAGCCTCAGTTGGCTCAGCCAAAGCCGTCTGAAGAACTTCCTGCACCCCTACTCTTTTAATCCCCTCGCCTTCCTGGACGCGCTGCTCGTGGCCGGAGCGCTCGCGACGACCGCGGTCTGCGCGGCTCTCTGGCTGGGCATCCCGCTCTCTACGTGGGGCGACATCCAGCAGACGCTGTACCGGCTGTTGCGCTAGCCCTGCCTGCCACTGGAGCGACGAGGCCTTGATGGGATGTTTATCGAGGAAAAGCGTTGCTCGCCTTTACGCTTTCTTTACCTCCCCGTAACACCCCCCTAACACCCCCGCGCCAGACTATAGCGATGAACGCTTTCCAGGAAAGACGGCGATTCGAACGCCATGATGCCGGCATCCTGCCTATGAGCTGGCCGGAAGGGACCGCGCAACTCCTCGATGTCAGCGCAGGCGGGCTCGGCGTGCATGTGGCCGGCAACATGTACGCCGTGGGGGACGTGGTCCGCTTCCAGGTGTTCCTGCCCTCAGGCATGGTGGATGGAAAGGGCGTTATCCGCTGGCTGACGCCCCTGGCCCAGGAGAGCTACCGCTGCGGCATACGGTTCACGAGCCTCAGTTGGCTCAGCCAAAGCCGTCTGAAGAACTTCCTGCACCCCTACTCTTTTAATCCCCTCGCCTTCCTGGACGCGCTGCTCGTGGCCGGAGCGCTCGCGACGGCGGCGGTCTGCGCGGCTCTATGGCTGGGGATCCCGCTCTCGACGTGGGGCGATATCCAGCAGGCGCTGTACCGGCTGCTTCGCTAAAATCTCCCGCCCTTGAGGAACCGCACCGCCATCTCGGCGGTCTTCTTTTTCAGCACTATGGACGTGTGCTGGTACGGCAGCACCTTGAAATCCGCGGCGCCCTCCAGCCGAGTCTCCTCCACCGCCAAGGTGCCGTCGTCATCGCCGGGGATGAGCGGATTGAACCCCTTGCCGTTTCCCAGACCCCCGGCCAGGACCGCGAACTCGATGGGAGGAGGAGGCAGACTCTTCCAAAAATCCTCGCTGCTCGCACGCAGTTCCCCGCCGGCTTTACGTCCCCACACGACCTTGTAGAGCGGGGTCTTATCCACCGTGTCCGCCAGCATGCTCCCCCGGTTCGGCGGAGTGATCATGAGGAAGCGCTTGGCCTGCGGAGGATTGTAGACGGCTAGATAGTACCGGATGACGATGGCGCCCAGGCTGTGGCCCACGAAATAGAGCTCCCCGCGTCCCTTCTCCCGGACCTTCTCATCGAGCCACGCGGCGTGCTCCTCCACGGTCCTGCTCCGGCTCGGATAGCTCAAGTTCACGACCTCGAACCCCCCGCGCTCCAAGGCGCGCTCGATCCGCTTCATGCTGACGCTCTTATTCAGGATGCCGTGCATCAGGAAGACGGTCGGCGCGGATGCGCCGCCGTACTGCGCCTTCTCGGGAAGTGTGTTAGGCGCATGTGCGGTAGGAGTGGACACCGGGGCCGCCCAGAGCAGCGCCGCCAGCAGCATACGCTACTTCTTGCCCGGCAGGGTGATGTCGGGCCGCGGCAGGATGCGCAGCGGGGTCAAGTCGTTGCCGGGGACCGCGATGAGCTGGGGAACGTCCTTGCGCATCCGGGAGATGATATGCAGAGACCGCCAGAAATCCTCGAGATCGGTGAAAAAGCCCCTCACCGGTAAAGCCAAGTCCAGGTAGTTGTCGACCACGTACGCGGCGCCGCCGGTCAAAAGCACCGGCCCCCGGTCCAGGTTCAGCCAAACCCCCATGTTCCCGGGAGTGCGGCCGGGCAGGCTGACCAGGAAGACGCTGCCGTCCTCGAACAGATCCGCCGCGTTCTCGAACGCGGCCAACGCGGGGGCGATGTGCAGGTCCACCAGCTTGACCCTTCCAGCCTCTTCCAAAGGGACCGGCAGGATCATGGGCCGCTTCTTCTCCTCGGCCAGGGACTTCCTCCACTCCCACTCCTTCCGGGAGACCACGAACGTGGCTGAGGAGAAGCTCATCGCCATCCCGGCGGCTTCGGGATCCAGCCTGGACAGCACGACCCATCGGATGTCCGTGGGCGGAATCCCGGCCGCCTTGAGCTGGCTGACCAGGTCCTGCCCTTTCTTCTGTTTGTGCGTGAACCTGGGCTTGAGCCTCACCTCCGGAGGCGCCAGCGGAACCACCACATCGTAGAGGCCAAGGGACTTATTGCCTTCCACAGGGTCCAAGCCCGTATCGAACAGGATATAGCCCGCGTCCGAATGCTTAATAAGGAAGGCGGGCACATCCAGGTTCAGCTTGGAGTGGAAGCTCTTAAGGCTCGAGACCCACTCTCCCCGGGTGCGGGCCTGCCCCGTGTTGAAGACTCTCAGGGTCACGCTCCTCGGCCTGCGGCCGGAGATCATGCTCAGAGCGAAGGTGTGGGGGATCTCCCGGATGCCGGCCGGAAGAGCGGGCGCAGCGACGAGGTATGGGCTCTTCTGGGGAAGCTCGGGAAGACAGCCCGCAGAAAGGACTGCGAGGACGGCCGGCAGCCACCGGCCTGTCTTCATTTCTTCGGCTGCTCCTCCATGGAGATGTTCAGCAGGATGCGCTCGCTGGACTTCTTGTACGCGTCGTCGACCTTCTCCAGATGCGAGCAAAGCTCCTCGATGACCGCGTTCACGACGGTCAGACGCTTGAGGATCTCGCCGCCGGCCTCCTTCTCGAAGCGCAGGCGCGAGAGTTTGGTCTGGACCTCGGAAGCCGCGTCGGGCTCGAGGGCGTCCTTCCGCGAGAAGCGCTTGACCTGGCCGAGCTTCTTCAAGCCCTCGACCACCTTCTCGCCCTCCTTGCGCGGGACCGCATAGGAAAGCTGCTGATACACGAATTTGTCGCTGGAAGCCATGTTCTCGACCGGCACGACGGGCGCCGAGCCGCGCTTGGACAAGAGCTTGAGCGCCTTCTCCCGGGCCTTCTTCCCGTCCCGGACCGTCAGCTCCAGATGCCAGAACGCGCCGTAGTCCCGCAGCGGGTAGCGCTTGAGCCAATAGGCCGGAGCGTCCTGCCCCCAACACATGGCCGCGGCCAGGAGGATGAGGGCCGTCTTCATGGCTTGGGCTTGGGCCCCTTCATGGGCCGTCGCAGCTGCGAGACCCTGAGCCGAACCTCGGCGCGCCGCATGGAGGATTCGGCCTGGGCGAGGGTCATCGAATCGAGGTCGCGGCGCTTGGCCTCGGCCTTGGCCCGCTCCAGGGCCTGGCGCGCGCGCTCCACATCGATCGCATCCGACATCTCCGCGGTCTCGGCGAAGACCTCGACACGGTCGTTGTGCACCTCGGCGAAGCCGCCGGAGACCGCGAATCGCCGCTCCGAGCCTCCCGAACGGACTCTGACGACGCCGGCGACCAGCTGCACCAGGTACGGCTCGTGCCCCGGGAGCACGCCCATCTCGCCCGCAAAGGCTGGAAGAGCGACGGCGTCCACCTGCTCGGAGAGGGCCACGCGCTCCGGGGTCACCATCTCCAGAGTGAGCTTCCTCTCCGTCACGAGCTCCTCGCCGCGTTCTCCAGGGCCTGCTCGATGCCGCCGACCATGTAGAAGGCCTGCTCGGGGACGCCGTCGTGCAGACCCTGCGCGAGCTCCCCGAAGCCGCGGATGGTCTCCTTCAGGGGGACGTACGCGCCCGGCCGCCCCGTGAACTGCTCGGCCACGTGGAAAGGCTGCGACAGGAACTTCTGGATCTTGCGCGCCCGGGCCACGACCAGCTTGTCCTCGTCCGAAAGTTCGTCGATCCCGAGGATGGCGATGATGTCCTGAAGGTCCTTGTAGCGTTGCAGTATCTTCTGCACCGCGCGCGCGACCCGATAATGCTCGTCTCCCACGATGCGCGGGTCCAGGATGCGCGAGGTCGAATCCAGCGGGTCCACGGCGGGGTAGATGCCGATCTCCACGATCTGACGCGAGAGCACGGTGGTCGCGTCGAGATGGGTGAACGTGGTGGCCACGCCGGGGTCCGTCAAGTCGTCCGCCGGGACATAGACCGCCTGGATGGAGGTGATGGATCCCTTCCGGGTGGAGGTGATGCGCTCCTCGAGGTTCCCGACCTCGCTCGTCAGAGTGGGCTGGTAGCCCACCGCGGAAGGCATGCGGCCGAGCAGGGCCGACACCTCGCAGCCCGCCAGAACGAAGCGGAACACGTTGTCGATGAAGAGGAGCACGTCCTGCCCTTTCTGATCCCGGAAGTATTCGGCCTGCGTCAGCGCGGTCAGACCCACGCGGGCGCGCGAGCCGGGCGGCTCGTTCATCTGGCCGTAGGTGAGCACCGTCTTCGAAAGCACGGGCGCTCCGTCTGAGAGCTTGGATTCCTGCATCTCGAGCCAGAGATCGTTCCCCTCGCGGCTCCGTTCGCCGACCCCCCCGAACACGGACACGCCGCCGTGCTGCTTGGCGACGTTGTTGATGAGCTCCATGATGATGACGGTCTTGCCGACCCCCGCCCCGCCGAAGAGCCCGACCTTGCCTCCCCGCATGTACGGCTCGAGCAGGTCGATCACCTTGATCCCTGTCTCGAATATCTGCGGGGTGGTCTCGAGCTCCTCGAGCTTCGGGGCCTCACGATGGATGGGCAGGCGCTCCTGGGTCTCGATGGGCCCCCGGCCGTCGGTGGGCTCCCCGAGCACGTTGATGAGGCGGCCGAGCACTTTCTCGCCGACCGGGACCGTGATGGGAGCTCCCGTGTCCTCAACATCCATGCCGCGCCGCATGCCGTCGGTCGGGCCGAGGACGATGGCCCGGACTGCGTTGTCGCCCAGGTGCTGGGCCACCTCGGCCGTGACGACCGCGTCCTCCCCCATCCGGATCTTGAGCGCGTTCAGGATCGGCGGCAGCCCCCCCGAGGGGAACTCGACGTCGACGACCGGCCCGACCACCTGCACGAGCTTGCCCTGGCTCATGAGCGACCCGTCACCCTTTGTGGAATTTCGCCGTGACGAAGCTCTCCGGCCGCTCCTGCCCGATGACCTCGAACCCGATCCGGTGGAAGCGCACCCCGTAGCGATGCATGCCGCCGGTCGAGCCGGCCCGGATGTGCCGGATCTCCCCGCGGATCTCGAGGGGGATGTTGATCTTGAGGAAGAGCACGCTGCCCTCCTCCAGCTCCGCGCTGGTCCGGAATGTCATGCCGCTCACGGACAGGTCCGTGATCGTCCCGCGGCACTTGCTGACCGTCTGCCCCTTGGCGTGGATGTCCATCGTGATGCCCACCGGGAACCTGGGATGCTGACGCTTCTCTATACCCGCCATGTGATGTCCTCCTATCGGTTTCGAATCAGCTCATGCGGCCAGGGCCTCTGCTCCGCCGACCAGCTCCGCGATTTCGCGGGTGATCAGGGCCTGCCGGGTCCGGTTGAGCTCCAGGGTCATGTACCCCATGAGCTCGCCAGCGTTCCGGGTGGCCGCGTCCATCGCGTTCATCCGGGCGGCCAGCTCGGCCGCCTGGGACTCCAAAAGCATCCGATAAATCTCCGCCTTGATCGACCGAGGGAGCAGGGCGGCCAAGAGCTCTTTGCGGTCGGGCTCGAATTTGAATCCGTAGGCGCGCAGACTCCCAACGGTCGGCGACTCCTTCCTCGGCGGGATGGGCAGTAGCGGCTCCTCCACGACCCGCTGCACCATCACGGACTTGAACTCGCTGTAGATGACCGTCACGGAGCTCAGCCGCCCGTCCTTGAAGCGCTTGCACAAGGGCTCCCCGGCCAGCTCCGCGTGCTTGAACGCGACCTTCGGGAAGATCCCCGCGAGCTCCATGAGGGTCTCGACCCCGGCGTCCCGCAGACGGCGGACGAAATCGCGCCCCTTCCTGCCCACCAGCACGGCCGCCACCGGCTTGCCCTGCCGGGCCCGGAGCCACGCCGCGGCGGCGCGCAGCAGGTTCGCGTTGAAGGCTCCGCAAAGCCCGCGGTCGCCGGTCACCAGCAGCAGCCCCGGCCTCTCATCGGGCCTCCTCTCGAAGAACGGGTGGTCCACCCCCTCGCCCTCCTGCGCGGCCGCGGCCTCCATCAGGGCCAGCTCCGAGACCGTTTCCTCGAGCCTCGCCGCGAAGGGCCTCGAGGAGAGGATGGCGCTCTGCGCGCGCCGCATGCGCGCCGCGGACACCATCTTCATGGCCCGCGTGATCTGCTGCGTGGACCGCACGGACTTGATCTTGCGCCGGATCTCTCGAAGCGAAGCCATTCACCTGCCGCCCAGGTAGTCCTGGATGCCCTCCTCGATGCCGTAGCGCGCCGCGAACCCCAGCCCCTTCTCGGCCGCCGAGGGATCGCCCTGGGTCTGGCTCTGGAAGAAGGAGTACGGGTTGTCGAAATAGTCCGGGGCCAGGGACGTCCGGAGGACGCCGTTGAGCACCTCGACGATCTTGTTGAACGTGGCGGGCTTGCCGGTGCATACGTTGTAGACCCCGCTATGTTCCGCTTGAGCCGCCTTCATGTTCGCTTCGACCACGTCCTTGACGTAGATCTGGTCCCGGAACTGCTCGCCGCTCTTGAAGATGCGCGGGCGGCGGCCGTCTTTCATCTGGAGATAGAGCTGCCAGATCATGCTCGCGGCCTTGTCCTTGTAGGCTTCCCCGGGACCGTACACGTTGAAGTAGCGCAGGCCCACGACGGGGATGCCGGGCTCCTGTAGAGAGAACCGCGCCGCCACGACCTCCATCACCTTCTTGGAGAAGCCGTAGATGTTCATCGGCTCGTATTCCCCGCCCTCGCGCATGGGAATCGATCCCGCGCCATAGACCCCCGCGGAGGAGGCGTACACCACGCGCCGGACACCCGTAGCGGCGGCGAAGTCCAGAAGGTTCCGGAACGCGTCGACGTTGACCTCCATCATCAACTTCTGGTCCATGACGGTCGTGTCCGTGATGGCCCCCTCGTGGAAGATCACGTCCACGGCCCCCACCTTCGGAGCCCACTCCTCCATGCGCCGGAGGTCCGCCGCGACGACGTCGCCCTTGTAGCCTCGGAGGTTCTCGAAGCGGCTCGACCGGAAATCATCGACCACGACGACCTCCAGGCCCCGCCGCTCGAGCTCCCTGGCGATATTCGACCCGATGAAACCCGCGCCGCCGGTGACCAGAGCCCTCCGCATGGGCCCGCGCTCCTTGCTCATCTCCCCCTACCTCCCCTTCTGCGCCCTGCGCTGCACGATCTCCTGGAGGGGGAGCGGCTGCATCAGGCTCAACTCGTTGATCTTCTTCATCAGGCCTTTCGGGATGGGCTTGAACCCCGGAGGCGGCTGCATGGATGCGCCCATCATGACGAGATGCAGCAGGACCTCCCGGTCCCACTCGCAGACGCCCCCGGTATCCTTGAAATCGCGGCGGACCTTGCCGACGAACCGCTTGAGCACGTCCTGGTCCTGCACGAGGTAGTAGGCCATCGCCAGGGAGACCCGATCCTCCGGCACGAACGCGAAGACCGCGGCCAGCGCCGGCTCGTCGATCTTCGCGAGCGCGTCCATCAGGCCGAGGTTGATGATGGGAGGCGCGTTCACTCCCACATTCTGCCCCCTTGCCCCCGAAGCCGGGAGCAGGAGGAACAACGCCAGGATCGTTGATATCTTCATCGCTGAAACCCCTCCTTGAAGGCCGTGATGGCCTCTTTGAGCCGGGCCTCGAGATCGCGGTCCAACTCCTTGTTGCGCGCGATGCCAGCCAGCAGATCCGCGTGCTTCTCCCGCAGGAGGGCCAGGAATTCCCGCTCGAAGCGCCCTACCGCGGCGGCCGGGATGTCGTCCAAGACGCCGGTCGTGCCGGCATAAACGACGACGATCTGCTGGTCCACCGGCATAGGCATATACTGGTCCTGCTTGAGAAGTTCGACCATCCTCTCGCCGCGCGCGAGCTGCTGCTGCGACGACTTGTCCAGGTCCGAACCGAACTGGGCGAACGCCGCCAGCTCGTTGTACTGGGCGAGGTCCAGGCGCAACTTGCCGGCCACCTTCTTCATGGCCTTGACCTGCGCCGAGCCGCCGACCCGGGAGACCGACAGGCCCACGTTCACGGCGGGCCGTATCCCGGAGTAGAAAAGGCTGCTCTCGAGGTAGATCTGCCCGTCCGTTATGGAGATGACGTTGGTCGGGATATAGGCGGAGACGTCGCCGGCCTGCGTCTCGATGATGGGAAGCGCGGTCAGCGAGCCCCCTCCGTTCGCCTCGGAGAGCTTGCACGCCCTTTCCAGAAGCCTGGAATGCAGATAGAACACGTCGCCGGGATAGGCTTCGCGTCCCGGGGGCCTCCGGAGGAGGAGGGAAAGCTGTCGGTAGGCCTGGGCGTGCTTGGAAAGATCGTCGTAGACCAGCAGGACGTCTTTCCCGGCCCAGAGGAACTCCTCTCCCATGGCGCAGCCCGCGTACGGGGCGATATAGAGCATGGGGGCCGGGTCCGACGCCGAAGCGTTCACCACGATCGTGTAGTCCATGGCGCCCGCGTCCTCGAGTTTCTGGACCAGAGCCGCCACTGTGGACCGTTTTTGTCCGATCGCCACGTAGATGCACAGGGGGCGGTTCGCCTCGCCCTTCTGGTTCAGGATCGTGTCGAGGGCGATGGCCGTCTTCCCGGTCTGCCTGTCCCCGATGATGAGCTCGCGCTGCCCGCGGCCGATCGGGATCATCGCGTCGATGGCCTTGATGCCGGTCTGGAGCGGGACCTTGACCGGCTGGCGGGCCACCACGCCGGGAGCGATGACCTCCACCGGGCGGCGCTTCTTGGCCGCGATCGGCCCCTTGCCGTCGATGGGCTGGCCCAACGGGTTCACCACGCGGCCGATCAGCTCCGTTCCGACCGGCACCTCCATGACGCGTCCCGTACGCCGGACCGCGTCGCCCTCGCGGATGAGATGGCCCTCGCCGAAGAGCACGCATCCCACGTTCTCCCGCTCGAGGTTGAGCGCCATGCCGAAGACCCCGCGCGGGAGCTCGAGGAGCTCCCCGGCCATCGCGTTCGAAAGGCCGTAGAGGCGGGCGATGCCGTCGCCCACCTGGAGCACGAAGCCCTCCTCCTTGATCTCGGTGGAAGCGTCGGTGCTCTCGATCTGCCTCTTGATGACTCCGGTGATCTCTTCAGGTCGGATCGCCATGCTTGAACCCTTGCCTCACGCGGCGGCGAGCCGCTCGCGCAGCCGCCGCAGTTCTCCTTGAAGACTCGAATCGAGGACCCAGTCCCCCATGCGGACCACCATGCCCGCCAGCAGCCCTTCATCCACGCCCGCGGAGAGGAGGACCTTCTTCCCCCCGAAGGCCTCCAGGCGGCGTGAGAGCTCTTGCGTCTGCCGGGCGTCCAGCTCGAACGCGGAACGGACGGAAGCGCGCACGGTCCCGCGGGCCTCGTCGAGCAGTCCCGCGAAGTCCGACGCGGCCTGCGGGAGGAGGTTGAAGCGCTTCTTCTCCACCAGCAGCTCCAGCCAGCGCAGCGTGCGGCCGGAGACACGGTCGCCCAATTCTTTCCGGAGCATCTCCCGCTTCTGCGAGACCGGGACCTTGGGGTGCCGGAACAGCGCCATCCTCGGAGCCACGGCCCGGACCGCCTCCCGCAGCTCCGCGGCCGTCCGGTCTTCCTCCCGAGCTCCGGTGGCGCACAGGAAGAGCGCTGCGGCATAGCGTCGGGCGAGGATGCGGTCCGAGGCGGTCATGTCAGCGGGGCTCCGCCTCGCGGAAGAAGCGCTCCAGCACGTCCTTCTGCACCCCGGGGTCCACGCTGCGGCGCAGCAGCCGCTCGGCGGCCAGAACGGAAAGGGAGGACACCTCCCGCCGGAGCTCTCCCATCAGCCGCTGCTTCTCTTCCTCGAGCTCCCGCCGGGCCTTGGCCATGAGGCGCTTGGCATCCTCCTCGCTGGTCCGGTGCGCGGAGGTCCGGATGGCCTCGGCTTCGCGGCCGGCCTTGGCGATGATCTCGCGCATCTCGCCTTCCGCCCCGGCCAGCCGGGCCGAGAGCTCGCCTCGGATGCTCTCCGCTTCCCGCCGAGCGGCTTCCGCCCGCTCGCGCTCCTCGCGCAGCCGCGCCTCGCGCGCGTCGACCGCGGCCAAGAGCGGCCCCCAAGCGAAGACGCGGAGCAAGCCCACCAGGACCAGGAAAGAGACCACGGTCCAGATGAGCAGACCCTTGTCGGGCTGAAGCAGGGTGTCCAAAGGGCTTCAGTGCGCCGGCGTCTCGATCGCGGTCGGACTCTGCAGCCCCACCTGCGGCACGCCCTTGTTCAGGGCCAGCACGCCCAGGAGCACGATGACCAGGGCGAAAAGCCCCAAGCCCTCGATCATGGCCGCCGGGATGATCATCGTCATCCTCAGCGCATCGGCAGCCTCAGGCTGCCGGGCCGACCCCTCCAGGGCCGCGCTGGAGAGCTTGGCGATGCCGAACGCCGCGCCCGTCAGGCACAAAGCCCCGCCCAGACCCATCCCGATGTATCCGAATGCCAGATGCCACATATGCACAGCTCCTTTCCTCAGTCTCTAGTCCTTACCCTAGCCCCTCGCTGACGCCCTTCCAATATCCGCTCGGGACAAGGGCGCATCCGCGCCCTAGTGGGCGGCATGCATGAAGCCTCCCACGAAAACGGCCGTCAACAGCGTGAAGATGAACGCCTGCAGCAAAGCCACCAGAAGCTCTATCAGGTACACGAACACCACCAGACCGACGGAGACCGGGGCGACCATCAGCCCGACGACCTGGCTCGTGGCCCCCAGGATGAAGATAAGCGAAATGAACCCCAAGGCCACGATGTGCCCGGCGATCATGTTCGCGAACAGGCGGATCGTCAGGGCCACGCACTTGACCACGATGCCGGCCACCTCGATGAGCGGCATGAAGACCACGAACGGGAGCACCCACGCGGGGATGCCGCTGGGGACGGGCCAGAAATGCTTGAGGAACGGGAGCGGTCCGTTCGCACGCACGCCGGCGAAGAGGATCAAGGCGAAGGTGCAGCTCGCCAAAGCCCCGGTCACCGCGATGTTCCCCGTGACCGTGGCGCTGCCCGGGATGAGTCCGGCCAGGTTGCAGGCCAGGATGAAGAAGAAAAGGGTCAGGAAGTAGTGCAGGTACTGCCGTCCGCCGTGGCCGAGGATGGGATCCACGACGACGTCGCGCACGGAGAGCGCCGCCGCCTCGACCCCCATGCGCAGCAGGGTCCCGGCGCGGGAACGGCTGCGCGCGGCGTAGGAGAGCAACGCCAGCAGGAAGGCGGACACCGTCCACAGCACGATCAGGTGTTTGGTGAGCGAGAAGCGTATCGGGCCAGCCCAGAACAAGGTCCGGTACGCGTGGTCCGGGATGTGGTGATTGAGCAGGGTCGTGAAATCCATTCTATGAACGTCTCACCAGGTTCCTATACTCCATCTGCAGCAAGAGCAGCACCCCCAGCGCGTACGCGCACCAGCCGGAGGCCTGGGCCTGCCATGGCTCCTTCCAGAGCCAGGCGATCAGGCCCAGAAGTCCCGCTCCGCGGAGCGCGGCTCCCAGGCCGAAAGCCCGCCAGAACCAGACCGGCGACTCTCCCCTCCCGAGCGCCAACGCCAGCACGCTCAACGACGACAACACCCAGGCCGCCGTCAGACCCTCCAGAGCCGGGACCCGCAGCGTCCCTTCCAAGAACAGCCACACCCCGGCCGCTCCGGCGGCCGCCAGGGCCGCGCCCTCCAGGGCGCTACGCGCCGCGATCCGGGCCTGCGAAAGCCTGGCGGATGAGCAGATAGAGGCCAAGCGATATCCCCCCAAAGGCGCCGAGCAGCATCAGCCACGGGTCCGTGCCCAGCCTCCCGTCGAGCCAGCGGCCGCAGAAGAACCCGAGCACCACGGCGACGGTCAACTCGGTGCCTGCGGTGAACGCTAAAGCCCAAGGGTTTCGCCGGGGCGACGGCTTGCCAGACTCGGCAGGACTCACGCGCATCCCCAAAAAAACCTTTGCTATTCTAGTTTATTCGAGGAGAAACATCAACGGACGCGTTCTTGACCCCGATCATTGAGACGGGTCAATTGTGGCGGCGCCATGGACAACTTTCTATACTACATGCCTCATGGACCCGACGAGCCCCCAATCCCAGGGCATCGACCCCGCAGAGCCCAAGCCCCGCCTGGTCGTGGCCGACGACCAGATGGAGCTCCTGGCCATGATGCACGACGTGCTTGAGATGAACGGCTATGAGGTCCGCACCGCGGCCAACGGCCAGGAGGCGCTGGACTTGGTCCGGCAGGACCCGCCGGACGTGGTCATCTTGGACCTCTGGATGCCCATCAAAGACGGGTTCGCGGTCTGCAGGGAGCTCAAGGAGCATCCGCTCTTCCAGCACCTGCCCATCATCCTGCTCTCGGCGGCGAGCGACCGGGACAACAAAATCCAGGGCATGGAGCTCGGTGCGGACGATTTCGTCACCAAGCCCGTGGACCTCATGGAGCTGCTGGCCCGCATCCGGATGATCATCCGGCGCAACCGTCAGGGCCTGGACGCGAATCCCCTGACCAAGCTCCCGGGGAACGTCTCCATCCAGAAGCGCATCGCCGCCGCCATCGCGTCGAAGAAACCCTTGGCCGTCCTTTATACGGACCTCAACAGCTTCAAGGCCTACAACGACTGCTACGGCTACGACAAGGGAGACCGCGTCATCAGAGCGACGGCGGAACTCCTCCTCGACGCGGTGAAGCGCGCCGGGGACGAGCAGGGATTCGTCGGACACATCGGCGGGGACGACTTCATCGTCGTGACCACGCCGGACCGGATGGAGACGCTCTCCAAGGACATCACCGGGAGCTTCGACGCGCTCGTCCCGTCGTTCTACACCGAGGAGGACCGCAAGCGCGGGAAGATACTGTCCAAGGACCGGCGGGGCGAGCCGGTGGAGTACCCGCTCCTGAGCATCGCCATCGGCGTGTGCCACAACACGCTCAAGCCCCTAACCTCGTACGCTCAGGTGAGTTCCATCGGAGCCGAACTCAAGACCCACGCCAAGCGGCAGGAAGGCTCGGCCTACTCCATCGACCGAAGACGGGAATAGCCGACCGCGCGATTTTTCGCCTAGAAGCGAATTCGCTCGCATGTTTATTTGACCCTGCAGGGACGCTATCATTACCTGCGGCTGCATCCCCTGTCCGCCGCCGAAAAGATCATCCTGGTCGCGGAAGACCCACGGACCCGAACGCCCGCCGGCCGGGCTTGTCCCGGTCTAGGCCGAAGGGTTCGAATGCCGGCCCTGAACCGTCCTATCTCGTTTTCGCGCAAAAGGGGTAATCGGCCAAAGAGTCGAAAGCCATCGCCGTGCCGACGCAGCCGCCGCGGCAGACCCCTTTATGGCCGCAGGCCGCGCAGCGGCCCGCCAACTCCCTCTCTTTCCGATTGACGGCCGCGAAATCCGGATCGCTCCATATCTCCTTCAGGCTTCTTTGCCGGATATTGCCGCCGATGAACCCCTCGTTCTTCTGCATGCTCAGACACGGCTTCACGTTGCCGTTGGCTTCGATGCCCACGGCCGATATCCCCCCCCGGCATCCGGTGAATCCGAACTGTCCCCGGTAATAATAGCCGATATCGTCTCCGGCGTAGACCTTTAAGGCCCCGCTCCTCTTATCGATGATGAAATCCAGAAGATGCCCGATCTGCGCCCGGCTCAACCGGATGTCTTCGATGTCTTCCGCCCTGCCCATATCGCTGGTCAATTGTATCTGCCAGCCATCCACATCCAGGCCGGCGATCAATCCATAAAGGCCCTCCAGCTCCTGGAAATTCAAACGGTTGACCTGGCTGATGACGAAGACATCCATGAACAGACCGGACAACAAACGAAGCGACTCGACGGCCCGTGCGAAACTCTTCTGGTTCCGCCGCAGATGGTTGTGCTCCTCTTCCAAGCCGTCCAGGCTGATCGCCGCGGAATAAAGCGGCAGATTTTCCAGCAGCCCGATCTTTTCGGGCAGAATCAAGCCATTCGAAATCAAGCAGGGCTTCATGCCCCTTTCTTCGATGTGCCGGACCAGATCCGCGAGGTCCTCGCGCAGGAGCGGCTCTCCTCCGCTCAGGATCACCCTTTCGCATCCCAGCTCCTTCAAGTCATCGAGGAGCCCCACGGCCTCATCCGTGTCGAGTTCCGCTCCACGGCGTTCCCCCGCCCTGGAGCCGCAATGCAGGCAGCTCAGGTTGCACCGCAATGTCGTCTCCCAGACGCAATGCCTGGGAACATATGTCATCTAAAGCTTTCCCCTCCAGGTGGCGCAGCCGCAAGCCGGACAGCGCCAGCCCCAATCCGGGGGGTCTTTCGGGACCAGACAGCCGGGGTAGATGGCTCCGCCGTATCCTTCCGCCTTCAGCTTGTCCGGAGAAGGGATGATGCCCCAGCGGATGGGCACCCGCACCATCTTGTTCCCGTCTTTGGGACAACGGGGGACTTCAGGGTCGGCCATCATGGGTGGAACAAAGCATACGGATCATTCGGACGCCCTCAGTATCTTGACCTCGATGCGCCGGTTCTTGGCCCGGCCCTCCGCGGTCGCGTTGTCCGCGATGGGCTGATACTCCCCGTAGCCGCTCCCGGAAAGCTGCTTGGGGTCCACGCCGGACGCCTGCAGCTGCTGGATGACCGCATAGGCCCGGGCCATGGAGAGCTCCCAGTTGCTCTTATAGCGCGAGCCGGGCAGGAGCGGCCGGTCGTCCGTATGCCCCTCCACTTGGATGATGTTCTCCTTGCTCACCATGTTCTTGGCGATCATGTCGAAGAGCGGCGCGGAGCCGCCCTTGAGCTCGGCGGACCCGGAGTCGAAGAGGAACTCGTCTTTAAGGTCGAACTTAGCCCACTTCTCGGTCACCACCACCTTCACCGCGTCGCCCAGGTCCTGCTCCGCGGCCGCCTCGCGCACCTTCTGGGCCGTGAACATGAACTTGTCCTGCTCCTGGGCGGCCTTGGCCTCCGGCGTCTCCACCTTCCCCCCGAAGACCCTTTGGATTTCCATGAGGGTCTCGGTCATCCGGTCCTCTTTCAGGCGCATCGGACGCGAAAGCTGGTAGGAGAGCAGGACGAGGAACATGATCATGAGGTAGCTCATCATGTCCCCGTACACGATGGCCCACAGCGCGTTCCTGTTCAGGTGCGCTTCGAGCTCTTCTTTGCGGAATCGGTAGACAGACATCTATTTGAACGCCTGGAGCCGACGCTCCAGCACCAGCGGCACGGTCCCCTGCATCATGCCGATGACGGCCTCGACGATCATCGCCCGCATCTTGATCTCTTCCCAAAGGCGCATGCGCAGCTTGCCGGCCACCGGGATGCAGACCAGGTTCGCGAACATGATGCCGTAGAACGCGGAGGTGATGGCGATGGCCATGGCCGTGCCGACCTTGTTCATGTCCGATATCTGCCCCAGCACGCTGATGATGCCGAGCAGGGTGCCGATGAGGCCGAACATCGGCGAGACGACGCCCGCGGTGCGGATGACGTTGATGACCTCGTTGGCCCGGTCGACCTTGTTGTTCACCTCGGTTTCCAGCACGCGCCTGACGAAATCCGCGTTGTTGTACTCCAGGGCCGTTGTCGAGGCCTCGGCCAGGAAGCCCCCGGCCGCCCGCCCATCGACGTTCCGCAGAGCCCCCAGCCCGTTGGTCTGCACCTCCTGGGACATGCGCACGAGCGAGGGGATGAGCTCCCCGGGATCGCCGTAGGGGTCCGGCCGCAGGAGCGAGACCATCGCCGTGATGGTCTCCCGGATGTACTGGCCCGGGGTGTTGATCAGCATGGCGATGATCGTCCCGCCGAACACGATGAATATCGCGTGCCCGTTGAAGAAGATGCTCCCCACCGCCCCCGTGAAGATGCCCGCGGCGATGAGTCCGACGACGCCGAACAGACCGATGATGGTCGTGATATCCATCTAGCTCTCCGTGGCCGGTCCTTTGTTGCGTTCGACCCACGCCTGCACCAGGGCCATCTGCTTGTCGAGCTTCTCCTGGAGCAACTCCATCTTCTGTCGGCACTCGGCCAGACGCGCCCTCAGCGCCGGGACCTGCGGGGAATCAGGCGCTTCGTCGCGGAGCGCATCCACCGCCTTCGTCATGGCGTCCCGCACCGAGTCCCGCTCCTTGAGACAATCTACCATACTCTCCAAGGAAGCCTCCACCAGCAGTTCCGGCCCGCCGCCCTTCTGCCATTGCCTGCGGGTCTGCTTGAGGGCCAGGAGGATATCCTCCTCCCAACGCCGGCGCTGCTCCGCCTCCTTGCGGCGAGCGGCCTCCGACTCCTCGAGTTGATGCTCCAGGTCGGCGATGCGGGCGGTCAGGACGGACAGGGTCTCCAGCCCGGGGGGCGGTTCGAGTCCCAGCGGTCCTTTCATGGCCGGCGGTTCCGTCTTCTCAAGCCCTATCTGCGGCGGAGCCGGCGGGATCGGGGCCTCCAGCTGAGCCTTGATCCTCTTCTCAAGCTCGACCCGGCCCTCCTCGGTCTGCATGAAGCGCAGGACCTCCTCGGCCGGCAGCATCTTCAGCTGGGCGGTCTGCAAGCGGAGCTGCAGGTCTTGGACCTGGCTCTGGGTCTGCGCATACTGCCCGTGCAGGGCCCGGTCCCAGGTGGCGGCCCGCTGGCTCTCCCGGATGCTCCGGAAGAGGTCCTCGACCTCCTTCTGAGCCTTGCGCTGCGCCTCTTCGCGCTCGCGCAGCAGGATGTTGGCCCGGAGGGCCTCCTGCTGGGCGAGCTCCAGCCGCTTCTCCATGAGCTGGACCTTTGTCTGGAGGAAGACGGCAAGCTCGGTGGGAGGCTGGGGAGGCTCCGGCTGCTCTTCGAGCGGAGGAGGGGCCGCCATTTCCATCGGCGGAGGCGCGGCCATGCCCTCGAGCTTCTGCTCGAGCTCCGCGATCTTGTCTTTCAGCTGGGCCAGTTCGCCCTCGGAGACCGCCGCGCCCTGCGCCGCGGGCGCGGGTGCGGGAGCCTCCGCCTGCGGGACCTCTTCCGGCGGGGTCTCCCCCCGCAACACCGCAAGGAGATTCTCGACCTTATTCGCCATTATCTCGCCGCCTCGCTCTCCACCGTGATCGCCTCGAGCCTGCGCGGCTCGGGCTTGGATATCCGGCCGTCCTTGACCAGACGGTCGACGGCCTCCACCACGCGCTCACGCGCCGTCCCCGACGCCGCCTCGCTCGGCTTGGCCGCGTCCATCATCTGCGTCAGGATCGCCCATGTCTTGGGCAGCATCTGGCTCTGCACCGCGGAACGGATGGCATCCTCCGCGTCATAGAGGGCGCTCGCCCACAGCTCCAGGGGCACCACGCTGAGCACGACGGACCATTCGCGCGGCTCCAGGCCCACGAGGTCCTCGAAGAGGACGATCATCCCCCGGACGACGCGCGCCATGTCGGCGTCGCGCTCCTCCATGAGCCGGATGAGCTCCCGCTTGGCCTTGAGGTCCGCGTCCTTGATCAGATCCATGAGGTCCCGGCGTCCGCCCACCGCGCTCTCCAAGCGGCGCTCGAGTTCCTCCTTCACGGTCGCCACGACGTCCGGCTCCACGAAGCGCACCCGGCCGAGGAACATGAGAACCTCGCCCTGCATCCCCGTGGGCATGTGGGCCAGGAACGCCTTCTTGACCCCGGGCTTCAGATGCGCCGCGACCAGGGCGATGTTCTCCGCGTCCTGCCGCCGCAGGATCTCCCAGAGGTTCTCCACCTGGTCTTCGGCCACATTGAAGACGATCTTCGGCTGTCCCTCGGCCGGGGCCGCCTCCCCCCCCTCCTTGCCCTCTTCCGTCTCCTCCTCTTTGCCTGCCCCTTGGCCGAAGTCCATCTGCAGCTGGTGCGCCTGGGCCTGGGCCATCGAATCCATCGCCTCGGCCAGCTTGAGGAAGCACGCGGCCACCACGATGAGGGTGATGAGCGTCATCAGCGAGATGAGCCCGTACTTGAACAGCAGACCCGTGGCCTCGGGCTGGTACCAGATCGTCTTCCAGGCCGGGGCGAAATCCGCTTCGATGACGTCCACGGTGTCGCGGGACTGGTCCATATCCAGGATGGCCGGCACGATCTGGCGGATCTTCGTGTCCACCTCGGGGGTCCTGACGACCCTGTCCAGGATGATGGTGACCCTGAGTTGCTTCACGAAAGAAGTCGGGAACGAACTCTGCTTCTCATAGGACTTCGTGCTCCCGTAGCCCGGCAGCATGGACTCCGGGCTCGGGAAGCCCGGCAGCAGGTCGGAGCCTCCCGCGGTGGGCGCGCCGATGTTCTGCCAGAGGAACGCGCCCTTGTCGTCTCCCCCCGCCCCGGCGCTCACGTTGAACCTCTCCACGCGGGTAAAATCCAGCGTGGCGTCCACCACCACCTTGTATCGGCTGGGACCGACGAGCTGCAGCAGCACGCCTCCCACCTTCTGCTCCAAGGCCTGCTCATACTGGGCCTTCTCCGCCAAGGGCATGCTCTGCTGGGCCCGCGACAGGACCGGCAGACTGGACAGCAACGCCAAGGCGACGACGGCCGCGGCCTTCCTGAGCATGAGCGGCGACGGTTTGAGCGGGATGCGGTACCAGAAGGTCGAGCCCTTGCCCAGTCCCGCTGAGTCCACCCCTATCTCGCCGAAGTGCGCGCGCACGATCTCCTGGGCGATGGAGAGGCCCAGGCCCCACCCCTTCTTCCTGTTCTTTGGGTCCGAAAACTGCGACTGATAGAACTTCTCGAATATCTTGATGCGCTCCGACGCGTGGATGCCCGGACCGGTGTCCTTGACCGAGAAAGTGACGTTCCGGCCGCTGGCCGTGACCTTGAGCTCCACCTTGCCTCCCTCTGGCGTGAATTTCACAGCGTTGTTGAGGAAGTTCATCAGGGCCTGCACGAGACGGAAACGGTCGCCGACGATGACGATGTCCTGGGCGGGCTCGGCCGCGATGAACTCGACGTTGCTCTTCTTCGCCACCACGCCGATGGGCGGGACGATGTCCTTGAGCATCTGGGAGAGCTGGAACGGGGCCTTCTCCATCCTGAGCTTGCCGGCCTCGATGACCGCCAGGTCCGTCAGGTCGCTCATCAGCTTGTTGATCTGATCCGTGCCGCGGACGATGTAGTCGACGTATTTGCGCTGGGTCATGTCGAGCGGCTGCCGGGTCAGCATCTCGCCGAAGCCCTTGATGGAGGCCAAGGGCGTGCGCACATCGTGCACCGCCATGGAGAGGAACTTCGACTTCATGCCGTTGAGCCTCGCGAGCTCCTCGTTGTTGGACTGGAGCCGGGAGGAGAGGGCCTCGAGCTCCTTGCTGCGCTGGTAGACCTGGCTCTGGGCCAGGGCCAGTTGGGTCATGAACTTGTCGAGCTCCTGGCGGTCATGCCCCCGCCGCCGGGAGTACTTGCCGAACTGGAAGAAACCCGAGATCTGGCTGACCACGAGCATGCTGGCCGCCAGGGTCAAGAAAAGGACCGGCAGGAGCACGATGATCACCACTTCCATGGCTGCCTCATCTCATTGCGCCCCGAGCCCCTGTGCCCGCATGAACTGCCTGAGCTTCTCATCCGCCGGCTCGAGCTCCAGGGCCTTCTCGTAGGCGGCGGTGGCGCGCGGCCTGTCCCCCATGGCGAAGTACGCGGAGCCCAGTCGCGTCCAGGCGAGCGCGTTGTTCGGGTCGAGCCACAAAGCCTCCCGGAGCAACTGCACCGCGGAGGGGAAGCGCCGGGCGTAGACCGTCTCCACCGCCTGCCGCATCTTGAGCGCGGCGAGCTGGCCCGGGGGCAGTATCTGGTCCCGGTCCTTCTCGCGTCCGGAGAGCTGCGCGACCGCGTCCAGGAGCCTCTGCATGGCCCCGCTCCCGGGCTCGAGCCCCAGGCCCGCGTGAGCCAGAAGCACCGCCCGGTCCCCTTCGTTGGCCAGATAGGCCAGCACGACCTGGTAAGCCATGAAAGCGGCCTGCGTCTCGGCCCTGAAGGCCTCCTGGTCCTCGGGATGGGCCTCCAGCCCCATGGCTTGCACCAGGCGCCGCAGGCGCTGCGCCTTCGTGCGCCAGTCCCCCCCGCCGACCTTGGGGTCGATGCCGAGCGCGGTGTCGATGTCCTTGGAAGCCCTCAGGAAATTCCTCCGCTGCAGCTCCGCCTGCCCGCTGTTCAGGAACTCCGTGGCATAGGCCGTCATCCGCTCCGGCTTCTTGTCCTTCTCCTTCGGCACAGCGCCGAAGCGGTAACCCAGGGAAAACCGCTTGGACATCCCCAGGGTGGGATGGCTGACCAAGGCGAGGTCGAAGCAGTACTTGTTGCGCCAGGCCAGGCCGCCTCCGAAGGAGATCATCCCGTCGGACATCCCGACGCGCACCGCGGTCATGCCGAAGGCGTACTCGGTGCCCACGCGGAGCTCGCCGTTCTGGGATATGTCCATGGCCAAGGAGAGGGGGCCGACGATCCGGTAGGAGGCCCCGACGCGCGCCAAGAGCGGCAGCCGGTCATCCGTGTTCCCCTGCTTGAAGCTTCCGACGTTCTGGGCCACGGCTCCCAGCCAAAGCTTCTCTCCCATCCAGGGTCCGAACTGCAGGCCCACGTCCATCCCGTAAAGTGAGTCCGAGGCGCCGCCGAGGCTCCGGCGCAGCATCTTGAGCTTGGCGCCGACCGAGACGAGGGGATGGAGCACCCCCCGCCACCCGTGGGCCACGCCGAGAGCCATCTCCGAGTAGGTGAAACCCCCCGTCTCTTGGTTGTACTGGTCCCGCCCCTCTCCGGAGCCGGTATTGAGCCGGATGAGCTCCACGCCCCAGCCGCCCGCGCGCTTGCGCTTGTTCTGGGCGTAGACCACGTAGTCGTAGTTCGCGCCCTCGAAGAGCTGCGCGCGCATCACCGTGATCTCGCGGCTGGGCAGCAATCCCAGCCCGCCGGGGTTGTAGTAGACCGCGGAGGCGTCCCGTACCAGGGCCGTGTGCGCGCTCCCCATGCCCAGGGCCCGGGCCCCCGCGCCGAAGGAGAATATCTCTCCCGGCGCCCCGGCCTGGCCGGCCGCGAGACAGGTATCGAACGGGAACGCGAGCGCCAGGAGCGCCGCGAGGAACCGCCTCATGGTATAAGTGTAATCGTCTGAAGGGAAAGTTCACGAAGAGATTACGAAGAAAAGCGGGTCAGTGGATGACGCCGATCCTCAGCACCGACTTCGCGCCGCCGGACTCCAGGACCGCGAGATACATCCCTTTCGAGACCTGCTTCCCGTTCTGATCCGACCCGTCCCACTTCACCTCGTTGGACCCCGCGACGCCGGAGACGCCGAACTCCTTCACCAGGCGTCCAAAAACGCTGAAAATCTTGATGGAAACGTCCGCGCTCGCGGGGACCACGAAATGGATGGTCGCCGGCTCCTTGCGGGAGTCGAACGGATTCGGGTAGCTGCTCACGCTCGTGATGGCGTCCTTGGGCAGGGTCCCGAGCACGACCTTCGTGACCGCGCTCGGCTCGCTGACTACTCCCGAGTTCGTCACCGTGCGCATGCGCACGAACACGGTCCCGGGCTCCAGCTCGTTCAACTGGAACGATGTCCCCGTGACCACGTCCGCGGCCGTGACCGCCGCGACGGATATCTCGCCCTGCGCCGCGCGCATGGACGAGATCCCCGTCACGACCGCCCGCGTCTTGGCGTTCAACCACACCGGTCTCTGGCCGGTCCTGTACTCGATGAGGTAGCCCATGATCCCCGACGCTCCGCCCAGCACCGGGGACCACGACAGCAGCAGCGAGGTCTCGCCCGGGCTCACGCTCAAGGCGGGCGCCGCGGGGCTCATGAAGTCCATGAGCACGCCGATCGAGTTCCCGACCGGGCTGAAGAATCCGAAACTCGACAGCGTCTTGACGGAGACGTAATAGGTCGTCCCGCTCAAGAGCGGGAAGCCGGCGGCGCTCACGTCGGTCTCCGCGGGTCCGAGCGCCGTATACGCCAGGACGTCGGTCCCTCCCGGCGTCGTCCCCACCGCGTAGTACGCGCCGGTCAGGGTCCCCAGCGCCACCGACGAGGCCCACGTGAAGTGCAAGGCCTCGAAGTTGCTGCTGCAGGCCCCGTCCACGGTGACCGTGGGCATCGTCGGCGTCCTGGAGTCCAGCACCGTCCCCAGCGCCGTCGAGAACGGCAGAGAGGCGGGCGACGCGCTGTCCGGGATGGAGACCGTCAGGTACGCCGCGTCCGGCAAGGTGAATCCCACGGTCGCGTCCACGGTGGCCGTGGGGTTGAGCACGAATGTCACGAGATAACCCTGCGTGGAGACCCCGACGCTCTGCGCCGATGAGAAGCTGATGGCCGCCTGGCCCGTGGCGAAGGGAGCGCTCCCCACCAGGAGATCCGCCGCGGACACCGCCCCGTTGTCGTCGAGGTCCCGGTAGAGCCGGGCGGCGCTGAACCCGGGATCTCCCAGCGTTCCGGCCTTGAGCAGGCGCAGCTGAGTCCACCCGACGTTGTTGCGGGAGGCGCGCGCCGTCAGCCGCGCCACCGCGGACTCGCTGCCCTGGTTGACGCCGGATGGCATCACGCTCGTCGGAGAAAGCACCAGCTGCTCGGCCAGCTTCTTGAGCGGCACCGCGGTGGAGCTGAGCGGGAAATTGTCCGACGACACCAGGTTCGGGCTGCTCACCGAGAAGCACGACGACGACGCCACGACGAGGCCGAAAGTCTTCGCCTGGATCGCGAACGGGGCGACATCCACGGCGAGGAAGTAGACCTGGGGCGTCGTCCCGATGGCCTGATTCTCGGCCAGGCTCACATAGGCCTCGCCGCCCAGCAGGCCGTTCAAGCCCGATGTGACGTCGCGGTCCACCGTCGGGTCGAGCGTACCGTTCCCGTTGACATCCTTCCATATGTGCACGGCCGAGATGTCCGCGTTGCTTGCCGTTCCCGTGCTCTGCACTCTGAGCCCGCTCCAGACCAGAGCGTGCTGCGGCGTGTTGAGCCGCAGGCTGAGCATGACCTGGTTCGTGGCCGCCTGCACGAGCTCGACCGGCGCCTTATCCTGGCTCTGGACCAGGAGCGTCGTCTGCGCGGCTGAAACCGTGGTCGTGCCCGACTGGATCGGGAAGCCGGCGGAGGCCACGCTGTTCGGCGCCGCGATATTGAACATGCTGGGGACCCCGAACTCCGCCCCGATCGTGTTGCCGAACGCGGCTGTCACGGCCACGTCGTAGGTCACGAAGTAGGTCTTCGTCGAAGCCGAGATCGTCTGGGTGGGGAAGCCCAGGACGGCGGCTCCGCCCGAGAAGGCCGCGGTGCTCAACCTCTCGTCGGACAACACCTCGAGCTGTCCGTTGGCGTTCGCGTCCCGGAACAGCTTCACCGTGGAGACGTCCGAATCCGCCCCCGTGCCGTAGCGCGACACGGTCAGACGGTCCCAGGCGCCCGTGTATTGCGACATCCAGAGCTTGAGGCTCGCCATGGCGACGTTCGTCGCCCCCTGGATCGTCGTGCCGGGAGCCAGGGCCGAGGACAGGACGTGCATCTGCGCCGGAGGCGCGTTGACGGTCAAGCTCGCGGACTGGAATGTCACGGCGTCCATCTGGTTGGGCGGGTTGACCTGGAAATAGGACTCGTCGATGGCGCGCAGCGCGACCGTGCGGCCCGGGACCGCTCCGGTGGCCAGGTCCACGACCACGAAGTAGCGCCGCGGGGTCGACACAAGGGCGGGGGGCGTGCTCGCCCCGACGAAGAAGCTCACGGTCACGAACTTGGAGGTCACCTCGCCGAACTGCTGGTCCGGCGATGAGATGAGCTCGTAGTTGGCCATGTTCGAGGAGTCCCACTGGCCCGAGTCGTTGCTGTCGTAGTACACCTTCACCGCCGAGATCTCGCTGTCCGACGCGCTCCCCACCTGCTCGAGTTTCAAGCTGTACCATCGGGCCTCGGACACGTCGGTCTTGAGTTCGAGCCGCATCATGCCGACGTTCTGGATGCCGGGCTCCGCCCCGAGCACGGGCACGATGCTCGCGGTGGCCACGCTCACGGTGTTTGGGAACTGCCTCACGATGACCGGATTCCCATCCTTGGGGAAGGCGACGCTGTCCGACACCACGTTCGGGGCGCTGAGGTTGAACGCGGAGGCCGTGGCGATGCGGATGCCGAGCGTGGTGTCGGGCGTCGCTCCCGCGCTCACGCTCAGGGTCACGAAATAGGTCTGCGTGCTCGCTCCCACGGTCTGCGCCTGGGTGAGCGGGATGTTGACCTCGTCGTCCGAGCCGAAGGTGTCGGCGCCGCCCGTGATCAGCGTGTCCGAGGAGTCGAACACCCCGCTGGTCGCGCCGTCGTCCTTGTAGATATTCACTTCCGAGACATCCGAATACGCCCCTGTCCCGAGCCGCTGGAGCTTCAGAGCGCTCCACACGAAGTCGTTTTTATCCGAAACCGCGCCGAACTGGAGCATGAGCTTGTTCTGCGCCCCCTGCTCCAGGCCGCTGGGAGACATGGACAGGGCCGTCGGGATGAGAAGCTTGTTCACCGTGGCCTGGATGAGGGCGGTGGGCGTATTGATGGGGAAAGGCCCGGCGACCGTGCTCTGCGCGTCCGTGGTCCGGATGTAGGTCTCGTTCGCCATGTAGACGCCGAGGTCCCGCCCGGGGTTCGCGCCCGTGTGGATGCGGTAGACCACGAAGAGGACGTCGGTGGCGCCGGCGCTCAGGGTCTGCGTCGCGATGTCCACCAAGGCCTGTCCCTGTGTCGAGAACGCCGCCGATCCCAGGAACACGTCCACGCCGGGATTGAAGGGGCCTCCGTCCTCGATCCCGTCCTTATAGATCTCCACGGCGGCCACGTCCTCGCCCTGGGCCGTGCCGCTCTCGTCCACCTGGACCCTGTTGATCCCCGCGAATCCCGCGCTGACCGTGAGCGTCGCCTTCATCACCGCGTAGCGCTCGCCCTGGTAGAACACGACCGGAAGCAGCGGCTCCGGCGAGAACGTCACCACGTTGCTCTGCTGCACGGTCACCGTGCTGCACACGATCGGCTCGGTCTTGAGCACCACGGTATCCGCCGGGTTGCTCAAGACCACGGCCGACGCGGAAGCCACCCGAACCTGGAACGTCGCCCCTTGGTCCGCGTTCGCGGCCAGGTCCACCGAGACGAAGAACCGCGACCCCCCGACCGTCACCGTGCGCGAGGAGGCCTGCGCCGTCAAGGTCATGGTCGCGATCTTCGTGACCGGGTCGAAGAGGTCGTTCCCGTTGGTGAGCCGTTCGTCGGTCACGTCGAGGTCTCCGCTCGCGTTCGCGTCCCGCCACAGGTTCACGGCCGTGACGCGGTTGGCCTCCAGGCTCCCGGTGAGGCGGACCGCGAGCTTATCGATGAGGCTGGTCCCCATGTTCGTGTCCGCGTTGAGCTTGAGCAGGTACACGCCCTGGGTGCCCGGGGCCACCCCGTCCGGGGCCCTGTCCTCGTGGCTGATGCGCAGGTCGTTCGCCCCGTCGCTCACCGGGACCGGCCCCGCGACCGTGGGGAAGGGCCCTTCGGCCCGGTGGGGATGCTGGAGTACGATCAAGTCCGCGGTGGGGATTTCCAGGCCCACGGTCGCGTCCACGCTGGCGGCTGGGTCGACGACGAAGACCACGAAGTACGTGCTGATGTCCACGGTGAGGAGCTGGGGACTCCCCAGGGTGATGACGCTCACCGAGGATACGAACGCCGCGCCCGCGAGCGAAACGTCTTCGCTCGGGATGAAGACCCCGTTGTTCCCCATATCCTTATAGAGGCGGGCCTCCGGCACGTCCGTGTCCGAGGCGGTACCGGTCCGCCGCACCGTGACCCCGTATAATTTCGAGCTGCCCGGCGTATTCAGCGCGATCCGCGCCATGGGCACGAGGCCGCTCTGCGGGGCGTTCGCCGGGATGGAGACCTCGGTGCTGTAGAACACGGTCCCGAAAGTCGAGGTGGAGAAGGCGACGCTCGGCGTGGAGACATTGCCCACCGCGTCGCGCGTCCGGACGCGGACATAGTAGGTGCTCGCCGCCAGGAGGTCCGTGAAAGTGTGGCTCGACCATGCCACGAACGGCGATGTCGTCACGGGGAAGGCGAACGACGACCAAGTCGACGCCTCGAATTGGTAGCCGTCCAGTCCGACGAGATTGTCCGTGCCGCCGGCCACCGCGTAGACGGAGGTGGTGCTGACCGGGGTCAGCGAGGCCATCGCCGGAAGGGGTATCGACGTGTCGACCGCGATGGAATAGATCCCGGGGGCTCTCACGTTGCCGCTCCGGTCCGGCACGAAGTACTGGACCTGGTTCGTGGCGCCGCAGCTTTGGGTCCCCGCGCAGACCGCGGTGCTCGTGGACTCCCGCAGGGCCAGGTTCTCCGCGCGCATGACGCCCGCCGCGAACGAGAGGAAGGGCCCCGCGGCCGAGAACGTGGCGGACACGACGTCCCATTGCCCTCCCGCGTCCGTCGAGATCAGGACGAAGGACTCCCGGGCTCGCCGCTCCTCGTCGATCTCCGGGGCCGACAGCACCCGGCTGAACAACCGCACCTCGTCGATGCCCCCCTCGAACGGATCCTCCGCGGAGATGCCGCTCACCCCGTCCTTGCCGACCCGGAACCGGGAGTCCGTCGGCGTCCCTCCGGAGCCGCACGATTCCGTCAGCGTCCCGTTCACGTAGAGCTTGTTCCCGGAAGGATGCATGGTGAACGCCACGTGCGTCCATATATTGGTGGGGAAGACCTGGGAGCTCACCAGGACGCATCCCCCTCCCGCCGTCGTGTCGAGCTGGTATCGAACCAGCCCGTCCCGGCTGTGCGATTCCAGCCGGAACTGGACTCCCGAGAGGATGGTGCCGCTGGAGTCTTCCGCCACCGTCGGCATGACCCAGGCCGCGGCCGTGAGCCCGCCGCTCCCGTCGAGGGTCACGCTCGAGACATCGACATACCGTCCCGTCGTCCCGTTCACGAACAAGGCGCGCCCCACCGCGCCTTCGCCGCGCATCCCCGCGGCGGACAAGGTCCCGTGACGGCCGGCGCCCGAAGCGTCGTACGCGACGAGCCCCGCGGCCTCCTCGAAGTGCCAGAGCCCGGCCCGGTCGTACGGAAGGACCCCCTGGGATGGAAGCCCGGAGATCGTGTCTTGGACTGCCATCTGCACGGTCACGCCGACGGCTAAATTCGAGGTCTGCGTCGGCCCCAGCATCCCGCCCGTGGAGTTGGAGTATGTGAACTCGGCCGCGGCCGGCGGGACGGCATCGACCACGAAGGTGCGGACCTCGGAGAAGGCCGAGGGCACGTTCAGGGAGTTCAGCGCGCGCACCCACCAGTAATAGGTGGTCCCGCCCTGCAGCGCCGAGGGGATGGAAAGGTACTGCGTCGTCGTGCTGAGGTCGACGCTCAGGGGCGTCATCGAGGCCTGGAGCGAGACCTGGACCCCGTGCTTGGGCATGCTGCTGACTTCCACCCAGCCGAAGGTGGGAGAGCTGAACCGCACATACTCCCCCGCGGCCGGGTAGGCCGCGGTCGGCTGCCTCAGCAGCGCGTCCACGAGGATGGCGTAGGGCCCGGCCGCCTTGACGTTGCCGGCCCGGTCCATGGCCGTGAAGCGTATCTGGTTCGTGGCGCTGCACGCGGAGCCGCCGCAGATGTTCGAGTTCGCGGACTTCGCCAGGTTGAGCCCCTTGACGGTCAGGGTCTGCGGCGCGAGGGTCCCGTCGTCGCCTGTGAGGGAGACCGGCAGCGGCGTGGAGACCATCACGGTCGCGTTGCCGGGGTCCAGGCGCGTGCCGACGTAGAGCCGCCCCTGGTAGGCCGCGAACGCGTTCACCCGGTCGTTCACGCTGGGCAACTGCCGCACGCTCATCCAGTCCTTCCCGTCAGAGCTCACGATGCGGGGCTGGCTCGGGGACTCCGCGGCGGCGTAAAGCCGTCCGGCGTGCAGGCCGATGGCCCGGACGTTGTCCTCCATGAGGTCCTCATCGACCAGCCACTGGATGCCGTCATACGTGAAGATCTTGCCCGAGTCGTTGGTGGCGGCGTAGAGCTTGCCGCCGTACTCCTGCAGGCCGAGGACCGCCGCGCTGAACCCGGCGCTCAAGGTCCAGGTCGAGCCGTTGAACACGTAGCCGCCCGGATACCCGGCGGCGTAGAGCGCGTTGTTGTAGACCTCGAGCGAGAGGATGGATTGGTTCGGGGAACCGTAATCCAAAGACCACTTTCCGGATGCCGGGTCGTAGACGTAAATCCTCCCGGGCTGCGCGGACACCCCGGCCTCGCCTGTCCCGGCATAGAGGCGGCCCCGATACGCGTGCAGGGTGTTGACGCGCGACTCCGGAGAGTCGAAGGCCAGCGCCCAGGAGCCTGCGCTGAACGACCACACGTCACCGTTGGAGAGCCCGGCGTAGAGCTTGTTGTCGAACTCCTCGAAGGCCTGGACCACCCCGTCCGGAAGATCCTGCGACAAGGTCCAGGCGTCGCCGTCGAACTCGTAGACCTTGGCCCCTGGGTCGGTGCCGGCGTAGAGTTTGCCTTGGAACACCTTCAGCACGGTGATCGTGCTCTCGCCGACCGCGGACCAGACATGCCCCCAGCTCCCGTCGTTCCACTGCGGGAGCGCGTCCGCCCCGTTGCTGGTGTAGATGGCCCCGAAGGGCGTCAGGCCGGCCACCGGCGCCGTGGCCAGGCCGGAGAAGCCGGCTTCCTGGATCTGGATCTGCGCCGTGACCCCGGCCAACAGGTCGTTGACGATGCCTTCGTTCACCGCCCCGCCCGTGGAGTTCAGCGTGATGAAGCCCGAGGCCGCGGGAGCCGCCCTGTCCGTCACGAAGTTGCCGATCGTGAGCGGATGCGATCGGATGCCCAGGAAATCCCTGGCCCTGACGCGCCAATAATAGGTCGTGTTGTCGGCCAGCGTGAACGTGGAGAAGTAGAGCCCGGGGACCGCGGCCGCGCTCGTGCTCGGCATAAAGACCGGTGTGGATATCGAGATCGTCGGGGTCAGGAACCCCGGGTCGTCGTCGACTTCCAGGATGTAGGCCGCGGCTGAGCCCATCTGCGTGACCGTCTTCGTGCTCGGGCCGGCCCACACGAAGTTGGGCTGGGTCGAGACATAGACCCCGCCGGAGGGGGCGGACGGAGTGGAGACTGCGGCGGACGCCACCGTGTCGATCACCACCGCATAAGGGCCGCTCAGGGTGAAGTTGCCGCCCCGATCCGTGACGAGCAGGCGCAGCTGGTTCGTCCCTTTCCCGCCCGTGGCGGAGGTGGTCGAATGCGCCAAGGTCAGCCGCTGGACCGTGACCGTCTCCGATGAGACAGACCCCTCGACCCCGCCCAGCGTCACGAAGGGATAGTTCCCCACCGGAGCCGTGACGGTGACGACCGCCCAACTGTTCCCCGCGTCGCTGGAGAACTCCACGGCGAAGCGGCCGGAGCGCGTGGCCTCGTACTCCGCCGCGATCTGCGCCGCGTCCTCGACGTAGTCGAGGACGCGGACCTCGTCCATATAGCCGTTGAAGGACGGTGCCGGGACCTCCCCGCCGTCCATGAAGCCCGAGCAGATGGAGAAGGGTTTCGCCACCGGGCCCTTATTGCCGGAGAACCCGGCTGTACCTGCGTTGAGCAGACGGCCGTTCACGTAGAAGGAAAGCGCGTTCCCCTTGGCCGTGACCGCCACGTGCTGCCACGTCCCCGAGGACACCACAGCCCCCTGGGCGTTGTACTGACTCAGGTTGCTCCGGAGGTTGAGCGTTCCGTCGGTCTGCAGGAAGAGGACGTAATTCGTATCGTCCGAGAGGCTCCCGATCCCGGCCAAGAACCGCTGCGTATTGACGTTCATGGGCTTGACCCAGGCCGAAAGGGTGAAGTCGCTCGCCGCTGCGAAGTTCAGCTGATCGTTCGGCACGGACACCCCTTGGCCGGTCAGGCAGCGGACCCCGGCGCCCAGCGGGGAGAGCGCGTAGGTCGCGGAAGACGCCGTCCCGAAGAACTGGCCGTCCGGGCTCATCCCGCCGGCGTCCTTGGGCGCCGATCCCTCCGTTTCGTTGAAGTGCAGCAGCAGGCGCGTCCCGGCCACGGGCGAGAGTCCGGCCCCGTATGACGCGAGGCCGGCGGTGACGTCGCGGACCCGGAACTGCGCCGTGACGCTCGCTAGAAGATCGACGTGCTGGCCCTCCGCGAACAGACCTTCGGTGGAACTCCACACCAGGAACTCCCCTGCCGTGGGCGTGCTCACATCCGTGACGAAGCTCGACGCCGCGCTCCAAGGTCCGAACACGCCGAAGCGGTTCCTGGAGCGCACGCGCCAATAATACGTGGTCCCCTCATCGAGGGTGTAGGTGGAGACGTACACGCCGGTGACCTTGGCCAGGGCCGGGTCCGGCACGGACGCCGGAGTCGAGACGCGGACGGCGATGTTCCCGAAAGCCGGGTCGTCGCGGCTCGCCTCCAGGTAGAACCACCCCCCCATGCCGCTCACGGCGGCGGTGCTGGGCCCGGTCCAACGGAAGTCCGTCCGCGTGCCGACGTAGCTCCCGTTGGCCGGCATCAATCCCGTCGAGACCGCCACCGTGATGTTGGTGTCCACCAGGATGGCGTACGGACCCGCGGTCACGACGTTGCCCGCGTCGTCCGCGGAGTGGAAGCGCACCTGGTTCGTGGCTTGCGCGCCGGTCGCCGCGCTCGTGGAATTCACGAGGTCCAGACCGAAGACCTTGAACGTCTCGTAGGAGACGCTGCCCGGCGTTCCGCTCAACTCCACCCGCGGGTATGCGGCGGCCGCCGTCGCGGTCACGATGCGCCACGTATTGCCCGCGTCCGTCGAGCGGGAGACCCAGTAGGGATTGCCGTTCGCGTAGTCCGCGGCCACATCGCCGTCCGAAAGAAGGCCGGCGTAGACCCGGACCTCGTCCAGGGTCCCCTTGAAGCGCTGCCCCGCGGTGTCGTCCGTCGTCCCGAGGTACAAGGTCCCGTCCCCCGTATTGGCGCTGAAGGCGCCTGACCCCACGTTCTGTCCGTCGAGGTAGAAGCGGACCAGGGCCCCGTCGTAGGTGAACGCCGCGTGGTGCCAGGTCTCCGTGCTCAAGGAGGGTCCGACGGAGACATAAGCCCCGGACAGGTCGGCCGCCAAACGGCCCTCCACGATCCCGAATCGGGCCGCCGTGGGGGCTCCCCAGGCGAGTATCCCCATCGTCCCGCTCGTGGAGCGCGTATTCACCCAAGCCTCCACGCTCCGGACCGCGCCGCCCACGGGCAGACCTTTCGTGCTCGCCGCGACCAGGTAGCCGTTCCCTTCCAGCAGGACTCCGGCCGCGAAGCGCCCGGCGCCGCGGCTCACCGTGCCGGCCGCGTTGAGGTTGTTCTTCAAATGGGTCGCGTCCTGCCAAGAGCTCCCCGACGTCTCATCGAGGTGCCACAAGCCCGCAGTCCCGAGCGACGGAGCCAGCGGCGCCGCGCTGCTCAGGTTCAAGCCTGAACCCTGGTCCCGGACCTGCACCTGAGCCGTTGCGTCCGCGCTGAGGTCGCTGAACTCCGTTTCCTGGAGTATCGAGCCCAAGGAGCCGAAGCTCCGGAAGTCCAAAGACGAGGGTGGATAGACGTCGATCAAGTACGGGCCGAAATCCTGCTGCGTCCCTCCGGTATCCGAGCCGTCGAACGCCCGTACGTGGAAGTACCAATCGCCGGCCTCCGGCACGGTGGCGGTCATCGTGGTCTTCCAGGTCTGCGCGAGCCACTCGGGGTCGCTCGAGGAGACCGTTTGGACCGAATTCCGGTCCCAGATGTAATGGAAGTGATCGACGTTGCCGGTCCCGAAATTCCCCCGGAACACGATGGAGGAGACGTTGACCCAGGTGCCTGTCGCGGTCTCGGGGACCACGCGCGCCTCGGCCGACACCAGCGTGCGCACCGCGCTCTGCAGCGGGAACGGGACGTCCCAGACCGCGTCCACTCCTCCGGCGAGCACGAGATCCGATGTCGCCGGAATCTCGAGCCCCAAGGTCTTGTTCAGGTCCATGGTGCCCGGCAGCACGTTCCAGGAGATGAAGTAGGTCTGGGTGGAGGGACCGATGGTCTGCGGGATGCCGGCCCCCACGAGCGAGAACGTGGCCTTGCCGCCCGTGAAGGAAAGCCCGCCCAGCAGGCTCTGGTCCGCCGATGAGTTGAAGACGTCGTCCCCGTCGTCGCGCCACAACTGGAGACTGTTGACTCTGTTCGCCGCCGCGGTGCCCAAAGGCGCGACCGAGAGCTTCTGCAGCGTGGCGAAGTCGCCGTTGGTCCACAGCTTGAGTCGCAGCAGGGGGGCGTTCACGGAGCCCGGGAAGAAGACCTGCGGCGTGATGTCGGAGCTGCTGGATGCCAGCACGTCGCCGGCGTCGGACAGAGCGAGGACCGAGGAGCGGCCGTACCCGGTGGCCCCACCGGCCAGCGTCGCGTCGTAGGCGTAGGGACCGACGTCCTTCACGACCATGGTCGACGTGTCCGCCGAGTCGAAGTGGTAGAGCACGACCTCGCCTCCCACGGTGGTCAGGCGCTTCGACGGGGTGAAGGCGGTGTGCGTGGAGTAGCGCACGAACCTGGAGATGCGGACCTCGTCGATCTGACCGGAAAGAGGGAAGCCCTGCCCGGTGGTCGCGCTCGATGCGCCCACCCCCAGGCCGTCCGCGGTGTTCGCGAGCTCTCCCGACGTGTCCCCGCGGTCGAGCGGCTCGCCGTCCACGTACATGACCCTCCCGGCGCCGGTCAACTTGTCGTAGGTCGCGGCCACATGATGCCAGCGGCCGTCGTGGATGGCCACCGGAGTCCCCCCCCTGGCCGCGCACAGGTGGCTGCCTCCGACGAGCAGGGTCGGCACGCCGGCGCCGCAGCTCGCGTTGCCGTTGAGCCAGAGCCTGTATCCCCCCAAGTCGTCGCCGCGCGTGATGATGGAGCGGTTCGAGCCCCCGTCCGCGGTCTTGACCCACGCTTCCATGGTCAGGGTCAGGAAGCTGCTCACGTTCATATTGGGGCCGAAGGGGGCCGCGGCGCGGTCGTCGTTCCCGTCGAAGTTCATGGCCGGAAAATCCGGCCCGGAGAACCCGGCTTCTTTGACCGTGAACGCCTCCCCATCCAGGCTCACGCTCAGCGTGGACCCGTCCACCAACAGGTAATCAGGCACGAACCGCACTCCCACGAAGTAGGTCTTGGTGCCGATGACGACATCCTCCGCGGTTTGGAACGAGAGCGTCGCCTGGCTGGAGGAGAATACCGCGTTCCCGGTCAGGTGCGCTCCGCCGTCGTCCGCATAGACGAAGACCCCGTCGCCGTTGTCCATGTAGACCGCGACATCCTCGATGGCCGCGTCCGGCACCGTGCCCCGCTTCCTGAGCCTTAGCTTCGTCCATTTCGCGGCCCCGGAATCGGTCCACAGCTTGATGCGCAGGAGCGCCGTGGTGTCGCCCTGCAGCGCGCCCGCCGGCGCCACATCGTCGATCCATTCCCGCACCACCAGCGTGGCCATCGTCGCCCCGCCCGAGCGCGCGGAACGGACCCCGTACCGGTCCTTCGTGGTCAAGGCGAAGTGGCAGGTCTTTCCCGGCTCCACGGGGACCAGCTTCGTCACCGACTCGTTCGCCGGCCCGTCGGCCGCGACCAGGAGCTGGTTCCCAGCGTCCCGATACTTGGCGTCCGTGTCGATGACGCCCACCGTGCTCCAGCGGATGTCGTAGACCGCGCCCGGCTGCAGGTCCCCGGTGTTCCCGTCCTCTCCCGGAGAGGTGAACGTGAGCTTGACCCAGGCCGAGGACGAGGTCTCCACATCGGCATCTCGGGCCGCGCTGATGGAGCCCACGGCCGCGGGAGCGGCGAGCCAGGCCGTGGATCCGGCGGAAAGGCCGCTGCGCAGACCCGTCCCGTCCACGCTCATGACGGACCAGTACACGGTGGTCTCCTTCTGCATCACCACCTTGAGTCCGCGCTGGCCGGCCGGGAGCTGCGTGCTGTAGAGAGAGGAGCCGCCCGAGACGCCGTCGAACCCGTAGCGAGCCGGGATCATGAGCGTGCTGCTGCTCCCATCGACTCCGGTCGTGCCGACGCGCACGAGGTAACCCAGGCCCGCAGCAGGCGTGCGGTCGTCTAAGCCGCCGCCCCAACTCAGCGTCAGCACGCCCGAGGCGGAGAAGGCTTCGTACTCGGAGAACGAGGCCGAGAACCCGGAGCTCGGCGCCGCGGGTGCCGCGTGCGCGATCCCGGAATCGTTGCGGATAACGTACAGGTTGTCCGCGGAGGCGTTCGAGACCGCGAGGTCGAGGTCCCCGTCGTTGTCCGCGTCCCCCCAGGACACGCCGAGCGAGCTCCCCGCGGCGCCGGGGAGGTATTGCCGGGAGAAGCTCCCGGAGCCGCCGTTGCGCATCAAGGACTTGTTGCCCGCGCCGTTCCCGACCAAGACATAGTCCAAGTCCCCGTCGTCGTCGTAGTCCGCCCACGAGACCGCGCTCGCGTTGTTGGAGTTCGGCGGCGTGACCTGGTCGAAGGGGCTCCCTCCGTTGTTCCTAAGGATGAAGGTGTTGCCCAGGGTGTTGACCACCAGCAGGTCCAGGTCCCCGTCGTTGTCGTAATCGGCCCACGCCGCGCCGCTGGAATTCGCAGCCGTGGCCGCCGGCGTCACGACCGCGAACGCTCCGCTCCCGTCGTTGCGCAGGAGTTTCTCGTCGCCGTACGAGTCGTTCGCCACCCCGAGGTCGAGGTCCCCGTCTCCGTCGTAGTCCCCCCACGCGATCCCGGTCGAATTCCCGCCCGAGCCCGTGAGCGTGATGATGGTGAACGTCCCGTCCCCGTTGTTGCGCGCCACGTACTCATCCTCGATGCCCCCGTTGGCCACCGCGAGGTCGAGGTCCCCGTCGTTATCGAAGTCGCCCCACGCGATGCCGTGGGAATCCCCGCCCGCGCCGATGAGCGCGCCGGTGTCCGAGAAGCTCCCGCTCCCGTCGTTCTGGAGGATGTGCTCGTCGCCGTCGGTGGCCACGGCGAGGTCCAGGTCCCCGTCCTTGTCGTAGTCCCCCCACGCGATCCCGCGCGACGCCCAGTTGGTCCCCGCGATCTGCGAGGTCGTGAAGGTCCAGGAGCCCGCGTTGTGGATGAGGAATATGTTGACCGAGCCGGTGGACGCGGCCAGGTCCAGGAGGCCGTCGTTGTCGTAGTCGCCCCACGCGACGCTCCAGGTCCCGCCTTCCGTGCCCAGGACCGCGAGCGCGTAGGCCTGGCCCGTGGCCCCGTTGGAGAGATCGGACGTCTGGGGCGCGGCCTCCGAGTCCGTGGATTTGATGACGAAGTAGTGCGTCGTGGTCGCGTCCAGGGAATCGATGCGTACGGACTGTCGGGCGCTGCGCACCGCGGTCGTGGGGATGTCCAAGGCGTAGTTCGCGGAGTCGAAGCCCGCGTCGTCCGTGATGGGCGCGGCCGTGGACCAACGGACGCTGAAATAGCCGGTCAGGTCCCCGCCGTCGTCCTCCGGCGCCGTCCACTCCAGCGTCACGCTCATGGAGCTCGCGCCCAGCCCCGTGGAGACCGTCGCGCTGACCCACAGGTCCGTCACCGCCGCGGGCGCGGCAGCCAGAGCGCGGGACGCGGCTCCTAGGCAAAGGCTGAGGATTAGACCGAGTTTCCCTATAGGCATGGGTCGGGCTACCCCAAGAGGGTAGCCCGCGAACCGCGGGAAATCACGAAAGAATCACGAAGATGGGCTACTTCAGGATGCGGCGCTCCAGGACCTTCACGCGCGCCAGGAGCATCTTGCTGTCGAAGGGCTTGGTCAGGTAATCGTCCGCCCCGCGCTCGTAACCCGAGACTTGGTCCTCGACCATGGCCCGGACAGTGAGCAGCAGAATGGGCAGATCCCTGTAGCGCGCGTCGTCCCGGATCTTGCGGGTGAGCTCCAGTCCGTCCATGTTTGGCATGTTGAGGTCCAGGACGGCCATCTCCACCGCATCCTCCCCCTTCTGCAGGAGATTCCACGCCGCCAGCCCGTCTTGGGCCCGGACCACGCGATAGCCGCCCTGGGTCAATATCTCCGTGACCAGGTCGCGGAACATCTCGTCATCGTCGACGACCAATACGGTCCTCATGTTCATGTCTCCCGGAAAGCGTACCCCACCCCGTAGACCGTGCGCACCATGGGGCCGTATCGGCCCAGCTTCCGGCGCAGCGACTCGATGTGCTTGTCCACGGTCCCCGGCTGGACGTCCACGCTCTCTCCCCGCCACACCGTCTCGAGGATGAACTGCCGCTCCAACACCTTCCCGGGCTGCTCCAGGAAAAGGGCCAGGAGCTGGAACTCCGTGCGCGTCAATCCCACCACCGGCGCCCAGCGGCCTCGCGTGCCCTTGATCCACGCCGCGTGCTGGGCCCGGTCCAGCTTGACCTCGCCCCCAGGCGACTTCAGCACGTCCAGGACCGAGGCCATGCTCGGCAGGATCCTCCTCAGATGGGCCTTCAGCTTCGCGGCCAGAAGCTTTTCGTCGAGGTCCTTGAGGAAATGGTCATCCGCGCCGGCCTCGAGCACCTCGATGACCCTCGCGGCGTTGAGCTCTGGCTCGGACACCAGAATGACGGAGACCCCTGGGGCTTTCGCCCGGACCTGCCGGACCGATTCGGCCAAGGCCCCTCGGGCCGCGTCCCAGTCCAGGAGCGCGATGCCGAAGCGGCTCTCCACGGCCTGCGCCATGAAAGCGGCCACGTCCCGTTCCACGACCACGGTCCAGCCTTCCCGGTGGAGCACCCCCTCCCAGCGCCCGGCCACCGGTCCGTCCGACGACACGATCCAGAAGGTGAGCTGGGCCATATCAGAGGGCCTTGTCCATGCCCGTCAGGTCCCGGATGTAAAGGCGCAGAAGGTTCCAGTCCACGGGCTTGTGCATGAGCCTCACGTACGGGTCCGTGAGCGGGACGATCCTGCGCGCATCTTGCGGCGGCATGCCGGTCACGAAGATCACGGGAAGGTTCCGCTTGATGAAATTGGACGCCCGAAGCTTCTTGAGCGCGTCCACGCCGGTGCCGAAGCCGGGCATCTCGATGTCCGAGATGATGAGGGCCAGGCGCATGCCCTCGGCTTGAATGACGGACTGGGCCGCGTCCTCCGCGCTGGTCACGCGGTAGCCCGCGGCATCCAGCTTGCTCACCAGCATGTCCCGGATGAGCTGGTCGTCGTCCACCACCAGGATGAAGCTCCTGCCCGCGGGGGGCTGGACCGGCGCAGCCTTAGGCGGGATGTATCCGGCCGGGATCGCCGGCTTGGGCTGGGCCGGGGGCGCAGCGGCGGGTCCCTGCGCCGCAGGGGTATGGAGCACGTCTTGCCCTGCGGTGCCGGGCTTTCCGATAGGGCCCGGCGTCGGCGGCTGGGTCCCCGGAGGGGTCGTCGCCGGAGGTCGAGCGGTGATGGGGGGCTGTGTCGCGGGCGGTTGTGTCGCAGGCGGTCGAGTCGGGGGCGGAGGCGTGGCGGCCAACGGCTGCGTCACCGGCTTCGCCGCTGGCGGTTGAGTCCCCGTGGGGGTCGTCGCCGGAGGCCGGACGGTGATGGGAGGCTGTGTCGCGGGGACCGGGGGTCGCGTCGCTGGCGGCTGTGCCCCCGGAGAGGCCGTCGCCGGAGGCTGGGTGACGGGCGGCTTCTGCCCGCCCGATACGACCTGGATGGCCTGGTCCACGAGGGCCTGCGGGAGCCCCTGCTTCAATAGCTGGCCGCGCAGCGCCGCGAGCGGGTACTTCGCCGCGTGTTGCCGGATGTAGGCGACGATCTGTTCAAGCGTGGCCATCAGCCAAGACGATAAGTGTAGACTCCTCTCTTTCCAAAATCAATATTCCAGATGTTAAAGAGCCTCGAAGAGCGTCGCCAGACCCTGCCCGACCCCGATGCACAGCGTGGCCAAGCCGCGCTTCGCCCCGCGCCGCCGCATCTCGTGGAGCAGCGTGGTCGTGATGCGGGCCCCGCTGGAACCCAGCGGGTGGCCGAGGGCGATGGCCCCCCCCCGCACGTTGATCCTTGCCCGCTCGATCCCCAGCTCGGACGCGCAGGCCAGGACCTGCACCGCGAACGCCTCGTTGATCTCCACTAAATCGATCTGCCCCGCCTCCCGGCCCGCGCGGGCCAGGAGCTTGCGCACGGCCTGCACCGGGCCGAGGCCCATGACCCGGGGGTCCACTCCGGCGGAGGCGGAGCCCTTCCACTCCGCCAAGGGAGCCAGCCCGAGCTTCTGGGCGCATCCGGCCTCCATGAGCAGCAGGGCGCTGGCGCCGTCGTTGAGGCCCGAGCTGTTCCCCGCGGTCACGCTTCCGCCCTTCTTGAAAGCCGGGGCGAGCTTGGCCAAAGACTCCAGACTGCTGTCCGGCCGGATCGTCTCATCTTCCTCCACGACGACCTCGGGGCCTTTCTTCCGCGGGATGCGGATGGGGATGATCTCTTTCCGGAAGACCTCCCTCGAGGCGGCGGCCTTGCGATGGCTCTCCAGGGCGAAGGCGTCCTGCTCCTGACGGGAGATGGGGAAGCGCTCGGCGATATTCTCCGCGGTCTCTCCCATGCCCTGCAGGGGGAAGAGCTTCTCCATGCGCGGGTTCGGGAAGCGCCAGCCGAGAGCCGAGTCGTAAGCCGTGACATTGCCGTAGGGGAAAGCCTTCTCCGCCTTCGGAAAGACCCACGGAGCGCGGCTCATGCTCTCCACCCCGCCCGCCACGTACACATCCCCTTCGCCGGCGAGGATGCAGCGCGCCGCGGCGTTGATCGCCTCCAGACCGGACGCGCACAGACGATTGACCGTGCAGCCCGGCACGCTGTCCGGAAGCCCGGCGAGCAGGGCCGCCATGCGCGCCACGTTGCGGTTGTCCTCACCGGCCTGGTTGGCGCAGCCCAGGTAGACGTCCGCGACGGATGCCCGATCGAGCTTCGGATGGCGCTCCAAGAGCCCTCGGATGACCGCGGCGGCGAGGTCATCCGGCCGGACCGGGCCGAGTGCCCCGCCCAAACGTCCCGCTGGAGACCGGACCGCATCCACGACCACGGCGCGACGAACCGAAGCAGAACTCATTCGAATGCCCCCTTGGGCCAGAAGAGCGCCAGGCGCAGCGCCTTGTCGATGTCCTCGCGCGAGGCGATGCCCTCCGAGAACAGGGCCCGCGCCTCGCGAAGGGTCTCTCCGATCACGAGATCGGCGATGCCTGGCTCGGCAGCGCGGGTTTTCGCCATGAGGTCCTGGACCGCGGGATTCTCTCCCGCCGGCCGCCCGTTCCCGTACAGATAGAAGCCGCCTCCGCTCCTGCGGCCGCAGAAGCCCCGCGCCACGAGCGCCTCCTGGAGCGGAGCGGGCTTCAAGCGCTCCGGACGGCCCAGCAGCTCGTAGACCAGACTCGCCAAGGCCAAGTCCTCGTCTATCCCGAAAGCGTCGAGCATCTCGAAAGGACCGTTGCGCATCCCCTTGGCCCGAAGCGCGGCATCGACCGCGGAAGGCCCGGCCTTCCCTTCCTCCACCACGCGCAACGCGGCACGGTAGTAGGGTCGGGCCAGCCTGTTCACGACGAATCCGGGGGCATCGCCGCATAGGACCGCGGCCTTGCCGAAGCGCCCCGCCAGCCCCAGGGCCGTCTGGACGACCTCGGGAGTGGAGTGCGCCCCCCGGATGACTTCCACCATCGGCGCGACCGGGACCGGCAGGAAGAAGTGCACTCCCACCACCCGATCCGGGTTCTCCACGGCACGAGAGACCATCCCCACCGGCAGAGCTTCGGTCTGGACCGCGAGACCCCGCCCCGGAGTCAGCCTCGCGTCCATCCTGGACAGCATGTCCTGCTTCGCCTGCGGCGTCTCCCCGGCGCACTCGACCGCGAAATCGCACTCTTCCAGACGGCTCAGGCGCGTGGACTTGCGGAGCAGCCCGAACATCGAGGGCTGCTCGGCGCGGTGCAGCCCCTGGAGGATGCGGCTCTCGGCCTCGGTCAGCGCCCCTTCAGTGTCGTCGAACAGCAGGACCTCGAGGCCGGACTGCAGGCAGAGCTGCGCCACGCCCGCGCCCAGCGGACCCGCTCCGACCACCCCCACCTTATGGATATCAGGCACTTTCGGCGGGAGGGGCTCACCACTCGGTGGAGAGCTCCTCCTCGATGGCCAAGGCCAGGGATTTCAGGTCCAGCGGCTTCTGGAATATCTTCGTCTCCGGACGGAACTCCACCAGGCGGGCCTGCCGCTCCGGCGGCTGTCCGGTGATGAAGATGATCGGGATGCTCCGGGTCTTGTCTGAGACGCGCAGCAGCGCCTGCGCCGTGCCGCCGCTCAAGCCCGGCATGTCCAGGTCCGAGATGATCAGATGCGGCATGACCTTCGGCGTCTCGCGGTACAGCGAGGCCCCGTCCCGGACGATGACCACCTCGTATCCGATATCGGTCAGGAACTCCTTGAGCAGGTTCGAACACTCCGAGTCATCGTCCGCGACGATGATGCGTTTCTTCACTTTTTCCATTCCGACCTCAAAAGCCCCCAGCATTCCTGGTCAATCCACCGGCTGTTGAGCCGCTTATCGCCCCGCAGGCAGCCCTCGTAGCGGAACCCCAGTTTCTTGAGCACCTTCCGGAACGCGCGGTTGGTGGGGTCCAGCCGGGCGTAGAGCCGATAGAGCCCAAGCTTGCGGAACGCGTGCTCGGCGACCAGGCGGCCCGCCTCGAAAGCGCACCCTTTGTCCTGCTTGTCCGTCCTCACCCAGACCCCCCATCGCGCGCGGGCCCGCTCCGGTTCTGTCATGCAGGCCAGGCTGCAGACCCCCACGAGCCGTCCCGTCCGGTTGTCGTAGAGGCCCCAGACGAACGACTCGCCGCGCTCGGCCGCCGCGGCGGACCGCTCGATGAACGCCTTCTCATCCTCGACTCCCTGGATCCCGCCGATCCATCGCACCCGGCGCTTGAGCACGAGCCGGGAAGCCTCCACCGCCTCATGCAGGATCTCGGAATCGGCCGGGGAAAGCGGAGAAAGCCGCAGACGACGGCCCTCGAGTGTCTCAACGTTCATCGCGGTCATTGTACGACTCTGCAAACGGAATTCCAATACCTCGGCTCCCCGCTGTCGTACGCGCACGCGCGCGGATGTGTGTTGTTACCGCGTATCCAAAAGCTTCAGGACGGCCGCCCGCAGCAAACGTGCTGACTCATCGAACGACATCCCCTTCGCCGCCTCGGCCGCACGCGCGCCCATCTTCGCCAGCTCTCCGGGAGCGGCGAGGAGTTCCTCCAGGGCGGAGGCCAAGCGCGGAGCGCGCAAGGACGTCCCCCCCGCATAGGAGACGGTCCGCCCATATTCCGGCCGGACGGTCTCATCCACGCCGTAGTGGTCGCTCGCGAGTATCGGCAGCCCGGCGCGCATGGCCTCGACCAGGGTGAGCCCGTAGCTTTCATGGATCGAAGGCGAAACGAAGAGCTGCGCCAGCCGGAAATAGGCCTGCTTCTCGGCAGGGGAAAGGTGGCCGGGAAAAAACACCCGGAAGCGATGCAGCCGCTCCGCCGCGCGCCGGACGCGCCGGGCGTAGGTCTCGCCCCTCATGAACGCCGGCTCCCCGCAGATGAACAGGCACACGTCGACGGCATCGAACAAAGACGACCCCTCCAGCATGCGCAAGGCATCCAGGAGCAGGTGGATGCCCTTCTCGGGGGAGATGCGGCTCATGGTCATGAGTACCCGGGACTCCGGCTTGAGCTGGTAATGCTGTTTCAGGCGCTCGGCTTCCTCGGCCGCCTGGGCCTCCGGCACGCCCGAGTCCCAGCCCCCCCACGGATGCACGAGGATGCGGCCCTCAAGGGAGAGTTCCGGGTAGCAGCGCTTGAGGGAGTCCGCCATCTGCCTGGAGGGGACCACCATGAGGTCCGAGTGGTGCACGGCCCTGCGCTGCTTGTCGAACACGATGCGCAGGATCTCGGGCAGGAGGCGCGAGGAGAGCCGGCTGAAGAGCTTGGTCAGCCGTTCCGGCCGCACGATGCCGCGCAAGTAGACTCGGTTGAAGAACTCGACGACATCCACGTGCCAGAGGGAGGCGATGGGGAAGCCGTGCGACGACAGGCGCTCGAAGTCCGGGCCTTCCGCGACGTCGTTGCAGACCAGGACCGTGTCTTTCGGATCATAGGTCTTGAGGATATGCTCGGTGGTGGCCGCTTCGAAGACCCGGCAGAAGGAGGCGTAGCCCTGCTCCGATAACCGGACCAGGTCCGGGTCCGCCGCTCCGGGGGGAAGCTGGACGTAGCGTACGCCCGGAACGGGCTTGGAGCCCGAGCCCAGGACGATGATCTCGGCTCCCGCATGGGCCCATTGCTGCGCCAGCCGGTAGCCGACAGCCGCGCCGCCTCCCAGGGGGGTCGTTTCTATGGGGTAGCCGAGATGGCTCGCGACGAATACGATTCGAGGCACTGCGTTTGGAGGGATGATATCAATTATAATCTCTCCATGAGACTCCACGATCATCGGATCGTCGTCTGCGGCGGCGCGCGCACCCCCATCGGCCACATCTCCCGCTCCCTGGCGGGCGTCCCGGCTTTGGACCTCGTCGTCCGGGCTCTGGAGAGCTGTGTGGAAAAAGTCGGCGTCCCCAAGGACCAAGTCGACGGCGTGTTCGTGGGCTGGGTCGGTCAGGACTTCACCGCGCCCAACATCGCGCGCGTGGCCATGCTCCGCGCGGGCCTGCGGGAGAGCGCCCCGGCTGTGACCCACCACAGCAACTGCCTCTCCTCCATCGAGACCGTCACGACCGCGGTCCAGCGCATCCTCGCGGGCGCGGGAGAGGTCTTCCTCGCGGGAGGGGTCGAATCCATGTCGCGCCTGCCCTACACCATCACGGGCTCGCGCGCCTCCAAGGAGCTGCGCTCCATGGACACGGTGAAGGCCAAGTGGGGAGAGCTCTTGGCCAGCGCGGAGGTCGCGGTGGTCGATTCCATGGAACGCGGCCTGACCGATCCGGTCAAGGGCATCAACATGGCGGCCACCGCCGAGGTCTGCGCCCAGATGCACGGGATCTCGCGCGACGCCCAGGACGAGTTCGCTCATTCGAGCTTCAAGCGCTGCGTGGCGGCGTGGAACCGGGGATTCTACGCCTCGCACGTCGTGCCCGTGACCAAGGACGGGACCGCGCTCCTGGAGCGCGACGAGTACCCGTTCCTGCGCGAGGACCTCATCGCCAAGCCCGTCAAGTTCGGCAAGGCCCCTCTGCTCTTCGAGAACTCGGCCTTCTCCATGGCCGACTTCTACCGGGACTTCGGCAAGCACATGGGCGGGAAGGCGTACCAGGAAGGCGCGCACGGCACGGTGACCCTTTTCAATTCCTGCGGCCGCTCGGACGGGGCCGGCGCGGTCGTGGTGGCCACGGAACGCAAGGCCAAGGCCCTGGGCCTGCCCATCCTGGCCGAGATCAAGGGCTTCGCGTTCGTGGGGAACGACCCCGCGCACATGGGCGTCGCGCCGGCGCTGGCCGCTCCGGCGGCCCTGGAGCACGCGGGCATCGGGTTCGACCAGCTCGACCAGATCGAGCTGCACGAGCCCTTCGCGGCCACGGTGCTGGGCATATTCAAGCTCGGGGCGGAGCGCTTCGGACACGACTGGACCGGCAAGCTGCGCAGCGGCGCGCTCAACCCGAACGGCGGGTCCATCGCCATGGGCCACCCCCTGGGCGCCACCGGCTGCCGCCTCATCCTGAACCTGGTCCACGCCATGCGGGAGAACCCGTCGGCGCGCTACGGCATGGCCGCGGCCTGCGCCGGGGGCGGGATCGGGGGAGCGCTGATACTGCAGAAATACGAGGGTTGACTACCGGCAGAAGGGCGTCATCCCGATGCCGAAGAAGTTTGTGCCGGTGGTGCTCTCTTTGCCCTGGCGATACACGGCGACGAGGGCGAAGAGCGGGTCGCTCGAGCTCATGAACAGATAGCGGGTGGGCGGCTCGTCCTTCTTCTTGCCCGGGACGAGCACGATGATCATGGAAGACTCTTCCTGGAGCTCGCACTCCGAGCACTTCGTCTTCTCCATGAGGAAGTCCTCTTCAGACTTGGATATCTGCTCGAAGCCCATGCTGCGCAGGGAATCGACGTACTGCTGCGAGCCCTCCTCGACCTCGCACTGGACCTTCTCCCCCTCCTTGCCGAGCCTGCGGAAGGCGGGCCGCATGCGCTGGTCCGAGAGCCTCTTGAGCGACATGAGCTCGGCCCGCCTGGCCTGGAACTGCGGCCTGAGCTTGGAGGGAAGCGTCTTGGGGTCGATGGAGACGAACTCCGGGATCTGCTCCGGGGGCAGGTCGCCGATCTCGGTCTTCACGAAGCGCTCGACGAGCTTGACCGTCCCCGTGGACGCGGTGAAAGGCTCGTCCGCCGGCTTGGCCTTCTTGGCGGCGACCGAAACCGGCAGGAGGAGCGCGAGGGAGGCGGCCAAAAGGACGGCGCGAGCCTTCATCTCGTAAGTATAACAGTCCTTGGCGGACCGGGCCAGGGGACCTACCGCGTGTTGGAGTCTATGAACTTCCTGATCGACCGGTCGTAGCTGCGCTCCGCATCGGCCGAGAACAGGCAGCCGGGGAGCTCTCCTCGGCCGCGGTGATAGGCGATGCACTCGCAGCAGATCCCCTTCCTGGGGCAAGGCTCGTAGGTGCAGGGGCAGGCGGCCTTGTTCTTCTCCACGTTGCATTGCCTCATGCGGTCTTCACCTCGACGATCGGAGGCTGGACCAGATGCTTCTTGACCGTGCACAGTTCCGCGGCCTTGACCACGGCGGTCTTGTATTTCTCCGGGAACTCGGGCGGCAGATGGATATCGATGGATATCTTGGACACCATCTTGGTCTCCGGGTCCTTCTCCGCGTGCTCCACGAGCCGGATTCCGTCCGTGGAGAGTCCGCGTTTCTCGCAGAAGAGAAGAACGTAAAGCCCCGTGCAGGCCCCCATGGAGGCCAGGAATAGGTCGAACGGGGCCGGGGCCGAGCCGTCGCCCCCATGCTCCTTGGACTGGTCGGTCCTTATGGTGAAGCCCTTGCAGTCCACATCCACCTTCTTGCCGCCGGCGAGTGTGATCTCCATGTCCATCCGTCAATGATACCAAAGGATGCCATCGCTCAGTTATGGTATCCTTCTCTATGATATGCCAGGATCAGAACCCGTCACCCTGGCCATAGACTCCGACCGCCTCCGGTGGCTCGGCGGGGTGCTGGGCCTCTACTCCCTGGCCATGCCGCCGGACCCCGGGGAACTCAAGGACACGCTCCCCTCGGTGTCGCTCCTCCGGTATCCCGAAGGGACGGACATCCTGCGCGAGGGCGACACGGGCACGGACCTCTACATACTGCACTCGGGCGAGGTCGTCATCCTCCGCGGCGGCCAACAGGTGGCCGAGCTCGGCCCCGGCGCGCTCCTGGGCGAGGTGGGGTTCCTGACCGAATCTCCGCGCACCGCCACGGTCCGGGCCAAGCACGACTGCGAGATGTTCCGGATCCCATCCATCCAGACCTTCCTTTCCCGCTATCCGGGTCTGAAGGATTTCCTGCAGGAGACGGCCCAGCGCCGGCTCGGGGAACTCAAGCGCCTGCTGGGCGAGGCCGAGGCCGAACACGGCCTGCGGCCCACGATGCGCTCCCTGGAGACGCTCTCCCACGCGCCGTCCATGGCCCACGCGGCCCGGCAGACGCAGCCGGCGGACCCGCCCCCTCCCAAGACCAAAACGCTCATCGTCGGGAAGTACGAACTGCGCGGACTCCTCGGCAAGGGCGGCATGGGCTGGGTGTACGAGGGGTTCGATCACAATCTGGAACGCAAGATCGCGATCAAGCAGCTCGTCGGCAAGAGCCAGACCAGCGACGAAGCCCGCGCCCGCTTCATCCAGGAAGCCAAGACCATCGCGCGCCTGACCCACCCCTTCATCGTCGGAGTCCACGATATCGTCGAGGACGATGGACGGCTCTACATCGTGATGGATTTCGTGGACGGCAAACCCGTTTCCCGGCTGCTCCGGGAGAAGGGCCGGTTCACCCTGGCCGAGTGCCAGACCGTGTTCTCGTACGTGTGTCCGGCCGTGGCCTGCGCGCACTGGAACCGCGTCCTGCACCGGGACCTCAAGCCGGCGAACATCATGATCGAGCGGGCGGGTTACGCCAAGGTCATGGATTTCGGCTTGGCCCGGCAGGCCACGGACGCCCTGGGGAGGCCCCTGCGCGAGATATCGGGCACCCTCGCCTACATGGCTCCGGAGCAGCACCGCGGCGAGTCCGGCCCGGCCTCGGACGTCTACTCCCTGGCCGTCTGCCTCTTCGAGATGCTCACCGGAGACATCCCGTTCCACGGCCCGGACTACCTGGGGCAGAAAGAGGCGATGAAGTACACCCCGCCCGGCTCGCTGGCTCCCGGTCTGCGCGACGTGGACGCTCTCATCGCGGTCGCGCTCACCCCGGACCCACGAAAGCGGATGGCGTCCGCCCTCTCCTTCCAGGAGGCTCTCAAGCAGGTGCCCGCGTCCTGAACCCATGCCCCCGCGCATCGTCCTCAAGGTCGTGAAGGGCCTTCCCCAGCCCAAGGACTTCTCCTACGAACGGCACGACCTGTTCGTATTCGGCCGCTCCAGGGAATGCACTTGTTCCATCCCGGACGACCCCTACCTGTCCAAGGTCCACTTCATCATCGAGTTCAACCCGCCCGACGCCGCCCTGCAGGACCTCGGCAGCAAGAACGGGACCTATGTGAACGGGGTGCGGACCTCGGCGAAGAAGACCGCGGGGACCTACAAGGAGGTCCTCGAGAAGGCCCCGCGGGTGACGCTCAAGCACGACGACGTCATCAAGGCCGGCGGCGCGGAGATGCATCTGGCGATCGAACAGAAGGGCTCGTCAGCGGCCGCGGTAAAGCCGGCGGCCCCCGCGAAGCAGCCCAGCCTATCAAACATCACCATCCTCAAGGAGATCGGGAGCGGGGGCATGGGGAAGGTATACCTGGCCCGCCTGACCGACGGCCGGGAGGCGGTGGTCAAGACCATGTCCCTGCACGGGGCCGTTGAAGAAAAAAAGCAGTTGCAGTACTTCGAGCGCGAGATGCGCTCCACCATGGAGCTCAAGCACCCGAACATCGTGGCGTTCTACGGCAGCGGCCGGTTCGAGGGCGGGCTCTACTTCGCGATGGAGTACTGCGACTCGGGCAGCTTCACCACGCTCATGGAGTCGTGCGGGGGCCGCGTGCCGCTGGAGCAGGCCGCCCCCCTCATGCTCCAGGTCGCGGACGCGCTCGAATACGCGCACGCCCGGGACATCGTCCACCGGGACCTCAAGCCCGGCAACATCCTGCTCAAGAAAGAAGGGCGGGGCCTGACGGCCAAAATCTCGGATTTCGGCTTGGCCAAGAACTACAAGCTCGCCGGCTTGAGCGGCGTGACCGAGGTCGGGACCGCGGCCGGCACCCTGGCGTTCGCTCCCAAGGAGCAGCTCCTCAATTTCCGGTTCACGAACCCGGCCACGGACGTGTTCTCCACGGGAGCCGCGTTCTACTCCCTGCTCACGGGCTCCTATGCCTACGCGTTCGAGTCCGTCAAGGAGCCGCTGGAGGCCATCCTCGACAGCCGCATGGTCCCCTTGCGCAAGCGCTCCCCGGACCTGCCCCAGGCCCTATGCGCCGTCATAGACAAGGCGGTCTCCCCCGAGGCCGCGTCCCGGTACCAGAACGGCGCTGAGCTGAGGGCTGCACTTAAGGAAGTCCTGAAGTAAGACCTGTCCTGGACTGATCAGGAACTTATCCACAGCACCGCCAATTCGAAAGTGATTTTGTCGAATAAGGCATACGACCCCCGAGAAACAAAATGCGCGAGCTTTACAGCTCGCGCGACTAGCCCCTCGGGTGATACTTCTTATGAGCCGCCTTGAGCTCGGAACGGTCCAGGTGGGTGTATATTTGCGTGGTGGAGATGCTCGCGTGGCCCAGGAGTTCCTGCAGGGAGCGGGCGTCCGCCCCGCCGGTGAGCAGATGGGTCGCGAAGGTGTGCCGGATGAGGTGCGGGTGCAGGTCGCGGCTTAAGCCCGCCCGCCGGCCGAGGCTCCTCAGGTCGCGCCAAAGCTGGACCCTGGAGAGCGGCCGGCCCGAACGGCTCACGAACATCTCCGGAGCGGCATGCCGGCCCGCGAAGCGCTGCTGCCGCAGTTCCAGGTAGCGCACGAGCCTGCGCCGCGCGGCCAGATGCATGGGGATCAGCCTCTCTTTAGACCCCTTCCCCAGCACGCGCACCCAGCCTTCCTGCAGGTTCACATACTCGGGCCGCAAGGAAAGCAGCTCGGAGGCGCGCATGCCGGTGGCGTAGAGGAGCTCCAGCATGGTCTGGCCGCGCACCGCGTTGAACGTCTCCTTGGCCAGGGGCTTGAGCAGCCTTTCCATCTCGTCTAAGGTCAGGTATCTGGGCAGCCTCTCGGGGAGGTGAGGGGATTTGAAGGTGCGGGTCGGATCGTCCGGGATGCGCTCCTCTGCCGCCTGGAACCGGTAGAAGGCGCGTATGGCCTCCATCTTCCGGAATATGGACACCGCCTTCAGGGCCTTGTCGGACTTCAGATGCCAAAGGTAGTCGTCCACGACCTTGGAATCGGCCTTGAGCGCGTCCCCGGAGCCCAGCCAGCGCAGGTACTCCGCGAGGTCGCCGCCGTAGGCCAGGCAGGTGTTCTCCGAGAGCCCTCTCTCGGCGGAGAGATGTCTGATGAACTCCTGCAGCAGGGGAGACCCGGGATCCCGGGTCTCCCCTGCATGCGGAATCATTTCTTGGCCTTCGCCGTCGTCGCAGGCTCTTCCGTCTTTTCAGCCGCCGCCTTCGGCGTCGGCTGAGATTCCGGAGTGACCAGGAACTTAGCGCGCAGGGCCTTCTCGAGCTCCTCGGCCAGCTTGGGCGAGTCGCGCAGGAAGGCCTTGGCGTTCTCTCGGCCTTGGCCGAGGCGCTCGCCCTTATAGAGGAGCCAGGAACCGGATTTCTCCACGATGCCGCTTTCCTGGGCCATGTCCACCAGGCAGCCTTCCCTGCTGATGCCCTTGCCGTGGATCATGTCGAAAGTGGCCTGGCGGTAAGGCGGGGCGACCTTGTTCTTGACGACCTTCACCCGGCAGCGCATGCCGTAGACCAGGTCCCCGTCCTTCAGGTTCTCCACGCGGCGGATGTCGAGGCGGACCGATGCGTAGAACTTGAGAGCCAGCCCTCCGGTCGTGGTCTCGGGATTCCCGAACATGACCCCGATCTTGTGGCGGATCTGGTTGATGAAGACGAGGCAGGTATGGGTCCGGCTGATGGAGGAGGTCAGTTTGCGCAGGGCCTGGCTCATAAGCCTCGCCTGCAGGCCCATGTGCTGGTCGCCCATCTCCCCCTCGATCTCGGCCTGGGGCACGAGGGCCGCTACCGAATCCACCACGATGACGTCCAGGGCGCCGGAGCGCACCAGCTTCTCCGTGATTTCGAGCGCCTGCTCCCCGGAGTCCGGCTGCGTCACCACGAGGTTGTCGGTGTCCACGCCGAGGGCCTTGGAGTAGGCGGGATCCATGGCATGCTCGGCATCTATGAAGGCTGCCGTTCCTCCGGCCTTCTGCGCCTGCGCCACGATCTGCAGGGCCAGGGTGGTCTTGCCGGAGGACTCGGGGCCGTATATCTCGATGATGCGGCCCCTGGGGACCCCCCCGATGCCCAGGGCGAGGTCCAGGGAGAGAGCTCCGGTGGGGATGACATCCACCCGCGACTTCGCGGCCTTGTCGCCCAGCCGCATGATGGCCTCTTTGCCGTACGCCTTCTCGATCTGCAGCATGGCCAGCTGCAGCGCTTTCGCCTTCGCGTCCTGTCCGGTTGTGGTCATTGGGCCCTCCAGGCTTAGTATATCATCTACTGCAGAGGAGGATAGTAGTCCTCGTCCATCAACTCCAGGCTGGTGCGCACCTCCCGCTCCTCCTCGCGGCCGGTGGGGAGCTCCTCGTTCGAAACCGCCAGTATGCGGCTGCCGTCGGCCCAGAAGTAAGCCTCCCCGGACCGCCTTGGTTCGCCGTACACCAGCGCGAGGTCGAGGACGAGCTGCTCGAGCGGCTTGCGCTTGGACTCGTCCCTGTCGTGGATGAGCTGCATGTGCACCAGGCGGCCGCGCCGCATCCCGAGCCGGAGCGTGGCCACCCCCGGAGGGAACCACTTCGAGTACCCCCTCTCTATATTAATACGAACGACCCTGCCTCCAGGTTCCCTGAATTTCGGCCACTCCTGGGTGGGCGGGTAGATCATCTTGATCTGCTCGAGGGTGTCCCCGAGACGCAGGCTTACCAGGTATTGTTGTATGGCGGTCTGCGCGCGGGCCGACCCCAGGAAGAGCGCCAGAATCGCCGCAGCGAGCCGCATCATCCTATTCGCTCCGCGAGCGCTGCGAGGGCCGTCCGAACGCCTTGGCATAGTCGTGGGACTGGCTCCCGTAGGTTCGGTAGGTCACCCGTCCCACGTCCATGATGAACTCCTTCGCGGTCCAATACGACTGGTTCCTCCCCGTCAGGATCACGAGCAGGTAATCTCCATACGGGCTGAAGATGACGGCCGCGTCGTGACAAGCCCGCCGGAGCAGGCCGGTCTTGTGCGCGATCTCCCAGCCCACCGGCAGGTTCCGGGCCAGCCGCGCGCGCGTGCGATGGCCCTTCATGATCTCCAGCATGAGCTCGCTCGCGAACCGGTCCACGACCTGGCCGCGGTAGATGTTCTCGAGCATCGAGGCCATCTCCCGCGCGGTGGTGTAGTTCTCCTGGCGCACGTAGCCGCTGGCCAGCGTCAGGCCGTCGGGATATATCTCGGTATAGACGAGGCCCAGCCGCGGCAGAAGCTCCTGAACGAACCCCAGGCCGATCTCGTCGAGGAGCATGCGCATGGCCGTATTGTCCGACTCGTGGATCATGGTGTCGAGGAGCTTGCGCACCGTGAAGACGGCGCCGTCCCGCCTCCACTTCAAGCTCCCGGACCCGCCCATGCGGGTCCGCCGCCGCAGGGAGAGGTTGCTCGAGAGATAGAGCTCCCCGCGCTGAATCTTCTCGAACACCGCGATCATGATCGGGACCTTGACCAGGCTGGCCGAGCCGAACAGGTCGTCGGCGTGGTAGGTCCACTCCCATCCGCGCTCGAGGTCCTTGAGATAGATGCCGGCCTGCCCCGGGTGCTCCTCGGCCATCCGCTGTATCTGGACCGTCATCTGCGTGAAGGGCTCGTAGAAGGGGTCGTCCTCCTTGGGGACCTGCAGCCGCCGGATCGGGTTGGGCCGATCCGCCCGGTCCGCCGTTGGGGAAGCCTCTTCCCCCGCGACGATCGCCTTTCGCGGGGCGGGCGTCGATCGCTTGAACACGCTGTAGAGCGCCGGCGCCAAGGCGAGCAGGAACACCGCGGGGATGCCGATGTGTTTGAACGGAGCCCACGCGAGCGCGGTCAGGACCCGGTCACGGAAGACGCCGGCCGCCCGAGGGCTACTGGACCTTTTCTGCGGGCTTGGCGTTGAAGACCAGCTTCCCTGCCTGTTCATCGAACTCCACTTGGATCGTCGACCCCGGCGCGAACTTCTTCAGCAGCATTTCCTCGGCCAGGGGGTCCTCCACGATGCGCTGGATGGTGCGCAGCAGCGGCCTCGCCCCGTAGTTCGGGTCGAAGCCGGTCTTGAGCAGGAACTTCTTGGCCTCGGTGCTGAACGCGATCGCGAACCCCTGCGTCTGGGCCTTCGCGGCGACGCGCTTGAGCTGCAGCTCGAGGATCTGGCCCATCTCCTCCACGTCGAGGGAGTGGAACACGACGATCTCGTCGATGCGGTTGATGAACTCGGGGTTGAAGACCCGCTTGACCTCCTCCATCACCGTATCCTTCATGGACGTGTAGTCGCGGGCCTTGTCCTCTGTCGGAGCGAAGCCCAAGGACTTGCCCTTGGAGATGAGGCGCGCGCCCACGTTGGACGTCATGATGACCACGGTATTCTTGAAGGAGACCTTGTGGCCGAGGTTGTCGTTGAGGATGCCGTCCTCCATGATCTGGAGCAGGATGTTGAACACGTCCGGGTGCGCCTTCTCGATCTCATCGAGGAGGACCACGGAGTACGGCTTGCGCCGCACCGCCTCGGTGAGCTGGCCGCCTTCTTCGTAGCCCACGTAGCCGGGAGGGGCTCCGATCAGGCGCGAGACCGCGAACTTCTCCATGTACTCGGACATGTCGATGCGGACCATGGACTCCTCGTTGCCGAAAAGGGCTTCCGCGAGGGTGCGGGCGAGCTCGGTCTTGCCCACGCCGGTCGGGCCGAGGAACAGGAACGAGCCGATGGGCTTCTTCGGGTCCTTCATGCCCGTGCGCGATCGGCGGACGGCCTGGGAGATGATCTTGATGGCCTCGTTCTGGCCGATGAGCCGACGGTGGAGCAGCTCCTCCATGTTGACGAGCTTCTGCGTCTCGGACTCGGTCAGACGCGTGACGGGGACGCCCGTCCACTTGCTCACGATGACCGCGATGTCGTCCTCGCTGATGTTCGGGACGGTCAGGTCGCGCTTGTTGCGCCATTCCTTCTTGGTGTCCTCGAGCGCCTTGCGCAGTTCCTTCTCCTTGTCGCGCAGCCGGGCCGCTTTCTCGTACTCCTGGCCCGCGATGGCCCCGGACTTCTCCTTGACCACCTTCTCGATCTCTCCCTCCTTCTCCTTGAAGGTGGGCGGGGCCTGGGTGCTCTGCAGACGCGCGCGCGATCCCGCCTCATCGATGAGGTCGATGGCCTTATCCGGCAGGTAGCGGTCCGCGATGTAGCGGTCCGCGAGCTCGGCCGCAGCCTTCAGGGCCAGCTCCGTGTACTTCACCTTGTGGTGCGTCTCGTATTTATCCTTGAGGCCCTTGAGTATCTCCACGGTCTGCTCCACCGTGGGCGGATCCACCATGACGGACTGGAACCGGCGCTCGAGCGCCGCGTCGTGCTCGATGTGCTTGCGGTACTCGTCCAGAGTGGTGGCGCCGATGCATTGCAGCTCGCCGCGGGCCAAGGCCGGCTTGAGCATGTTCGAGGCGTCGATGGCGCCCTCGGCCGCTCCAGCGCCGATGACGGTGTGGAGCTCGTCGATGAAAAGGATGATGGAGTTCCGCGTCCGGCGGATCTCCTCGATGATGTTCTTCAAGCGCTGCTCGAACTCGCCGCGGTACTTGGTCCCGGCCACCACCGCCGCGAGGTCCAGAGTCAGCACGCGCCTGGAAGCCAGGAGCTCTGGGATGTCCCCCGCCACGATGCGCTGGGCCAGGCCTTCGACGATGGCTGTCTTGCCCACGCCGGGGTCGCCGATGAGCACCGGATTGTTCTTCGTGCGGCGCGCCAGGATCTGCACCACCCGCTCGATCTCATCGTGCCGGCCGATGACCGGGTCGAGGCGGCCTTCCCGCGCCAGGGCGGTGAGGTCGCGGCCGAATTCGTCGAGCGTTGGGGTCTTGGACTTGCCCTTCTGCCCAGCGGGGGCCTGCGGCCCCTGTCCGCCCTGCTGCTGCTGCTGCTGGCCCTCGCCCAGGAGGTTGAGGACTTCCTCGCGGACCACGTCCAGGCGCAGACCCAGGTTCTCGAGCACGCGCGCGGCCACGCCCTCCTCCTCGCGGATGAGACCGAGCAGGAGGTGTTCGGTGCCCACGTAGGAGTGCCCCATGTGCTGCGCCTCTTCCACCGCGTACTCCAGGACCTTCTTGGCGCGCGGGGTGAAGGGGATCTCGCCGAGGAGCATCACGTTGTCGCCGGTCCCGACGATCTTCTCGATCTCGGAGCGCACGCGGCGCAGGTCCACGCCGAGGTTGGCCAGCACCTGGGCGGCCACGCCCTCGCCGAGGCGATCAGGCCGAGCAGGATGTGCTCGGTGCCCACGTAGTCGTGGTTGAGGCGCTTGGCCTCTTCCTGCGCGATGAGGATGACGCGTTGGGCTCGTTCGGTAAAACGGTTACTCATGTAAGTCTCCTGTTGGCGACAGAAAACAGACGGGCCGACGGCCTAAGCCCTTCGCTGACACAATTTCCCGTGTCCGCTCAGGACTAGGGTCCTTCCGGTCCCCTAGTATAAGACCCGCGCGAAAATAATACAAGACTTTCCATGTCAACCGCTACCGCCACAATGGCGGTAGCGGTGGATAATCCCTGCCGCCCGATTGCGCCAACCCCTCCGAGGGGCTGGCGCCTGTCAAACGACGATTTCTCTTCAAAGGCCATCCTTTTTTAAGCAACCGCATTGGCTGCAAACTCGTTTCCGTGAACACAAACAGGTATCATTCCCCATGATCATGAACACGCTCGCGTTCTGTCTTCTGCTAGCCTCACAGGCTTGGTCCGCTCCCAAGGCTCCCCTGGTGCACGGTCACCGCGGCTGCCGCGCCGTGCTCCCGGAGAACACCATCGCCGCTTTCGACGGGGCCCTGCGCGCGGGCGCGGACGTCCTGGAGACCGACCTCAACGTGACCAAGGACGGAGTCGTGGTGGTGAGCCACGAGCAATCCGTCGACCCCGATATCTGCCGTTTCAAGGACGGCCGGCCCGCAGAGAAGGTCCCCATCCGCTCGCTCACCCTGGCCGAGGTCAAGGCGTACGACTGCGGCTCGATCAAGAATCCCAAGTTTCCGAAGCAGATGGCCAGCCCTGGCCAGCCGATCCCCACCCTGGCCGAGTTGTTCGCCTACGTGAAGGCCTCGGGCTATCCCAACGCGTCCAAGGTGGAGTTCAACATCGAGACCAAGATCGTGCCGGGCGAGCCGGACCTCTCCCCCTCGCCGGAGGAGTTCGCCCGCCAGGTCGTCTCGGTGGTGCGCAGCGCCAAGATGGAGTCCCGCACCATCATCCAGTCCTTCGACCGAAGGACGCTCGAGGCGGTGCGCAAGCTCGAGCCCAAGATCCGGCTCTCCATGCTCCTCTCGGACAATCTCCCGGACCTCGCGGCCGTGGCCAAGGCGCAGAAGGTGCACTTCATCTCCCCTCACGAGCCATGGATCACGAAGGAGGACGTCCGGCTCCTGCACGCCGCGGGCGTGAAGGTCGCTCCCTGGACGGTCAACGACGAGAAGGGCTGGGAAAGGATGCTGGACCTCCGCGTGGACGCGGTCATCACGGACGACCCCGGGGCCTTCATCATGTTCCTCAAGAAGCGCGGGTTGAGGTGATCGCGCACCTGCTCTTTGCGTGCATGTCTCTCGCTCACGCTCAAAATACGCCCGACGGGATCCTCACGGCTGTCGACGCGGTGGTCTCCACGGAAGACAAGGCCTGGTGCGACGCGGCCGGCCTGCGCTGGCCTCCGGACGCCGCGGTCCTGCGCGTCTTCAAGAAGGAACGCGAAGCCGAGCTCTGGGGCATGAACGCCGGGCATAAGAAGATGGCGCTCATCAAGACCCTGCCGGTCTGCGCCATGGACTTCGAGCCCGGGCCCAAGCTGCGCGAAGGCGACGGGAAAACACCGGAGGGATTCTACCGGCCGAGCTTCGAGTACGGGAGCAAGTTCTGGTTCATGTGGATGGACTTGGCCAAGCCGGACGACAAGGGCGAGGTGGGCAAGGGCTCGTCGTTCAAGATGTGCACGGAATACCCGAACAAGGCGGACAAGGCGCGCTCCGCCTCGCTCGGCATCCGCAAACCCGGTAGCGAGATCTGCATCCACGGCAACTGCGTGAGCATCGGCTGCGCCTCGTTCAAGAACCGCGACTTCCTGCACGTGTTCTCCTTCTCGCGGCACCACGACGCGAAGGAAAACGGCCCGTTCCAGGTCCACATCTTCCCCTTCCGGTTCCAGGACGTCCCGGCGGACGAGCGGAGCCGCGCCGCGTCCCTCTCCCCCCTTGGAAAGGAGCGTCTCCTGCTCTTCTGGAAGGACCTCGAGCGGGGCTACGACCTCTTCAACAAGGATCCCCGTCCTCTGGACTTCAAAGCGACGCGCCGGGGGTACACGTTCAAATGAGCTGGACTTCCGACGCGATCCTGCGCGTCTCGCGGGGCTATCAGGCCTCCTGCGTGCTCCTCGCGGGAGCGGAGCTTGGAGTCTTCGGCGCCCTGGCCAAGAGACCGCTCACGGCCCGGCAGGCCGCCGCGAGGCTCGGCGCGAAGGAGCGCGGGATGACGGTGCTCCTGGACGCGCTCGCCGCCATGCGCGTGCTGCGCAAGCGGAGGCGCCTCTACTCCCTCTCCCCCGAGGCCGGGGCCGGCCTCGGCATGACGAACATGCTGCGGCATCAGGCCAACTGCCTGAGGCGCTGGTCCCACCTGGCCAAAGCGGTCAAGACCGGCAAGCCCGCTCCCCGCGTGCCGAGCATCCTGGGCGAGAGAGGGGACGCCGCCTCCTTCATCGGGGCCATGGATGACATCAACCGCAGGGTGGCGGATGATCTGGTCAGGAGCCTCAAGCTCCGGCCTTTCAAGACGCTCTTGGACATCGGCGGGGCATCCGGGACTTGGACCGCCGCGTTCTTGAGAAAGTATCCCGATGCCGCCGCCGTCATCTTCGACCTTCCGCATGTCATCCCGATGGCAAGGAAGAGGCGGCTTGCCCGCGTCACTCTCGTGGCCGGCGATTTTCTCAACGACCCCCTTCCGCGGGGGTGCGACCTGGCCTGGCTCTCGGCCATCGTGCATCAGAACTCAAGGGCTCAGAACAGGGTCTTGTTCCGGAAGGTCCGCCAAGCCCTGGACCCGGGCGGCCGCCTGCTCATCCGGGACATCGTGATGGAGGAGTCCCGCGTCGCTCCCATGGCCGGTGCCTTCTTCGCCGTGAACATGCTCGCAGGCACCAAGGGCGGCGGGACCTATACCTTGCGCGAACTCCGCGAGGACCTGCGCTCCGCCGGGTTCAAGGCCGTCCGCCTCCTGCGCCGCGACCCCGGCATGCACTCGGTCGTGGAGGCGCGGACCGCGTGAGAGTTCCGGACTATCCGCGTGGATAGCGGATCGACGCTGCGGGTCCTGTCGCCGTCCATCCCGCCGGGTGCTCGCTGCGCTGCGCGCCCGGCAGGAACCCTGTCCGTGCCCGCGGGGCGGTACGGTACCGTGACCCTCTGGAGGACGTTGGTCATGTGTACCGGCGCCACCCGCAGCATGGATTCGCCATGAACCTGCCTGACCTAGACGCCACGAGATTCGCCGTGTTGGCTTGCCTGGTGTTCCTGGCCGGGTTCGTGGACGCCATGGCGGGCGGAGGCGGACTCATCACGCTCCCCGCCTATCTCGCCGTGGGCCTGCCGCCGTCCTTGGTCCTGGGCACGAACAAGCTGGGCTCCACCATCGGCACCGCGGCTGCCACGGCCCGCTTCTGGGCGAAGCTGGACATGAGCGCGCGCGTCCTGCTGCCCGCCGTACTGGCCACCATGGCGGGCTCTTTCCTGGGCGCGCGGCTCGCCCTGCTCCTGGACCCGGCCTGGATACGCCGGCTCCTTTTGGGCGCCCTGCCCCTGGCGGCTTTCGCCGTGCTCTCAAGACGGGGCTTCGGCGGAGATGACTCGGGTTCCGTCATGCCCGCGGGCAGGCTGAGCTCGCGCGCCATGGCCGTCGTGTTCCCGATCGGAGCCTATGACGGATTCTTCGGGCCCGGCACAGGCACTTTCCTGGCCCTGGGCTTGTCGCGCTTCTGCCGCTTGAGCCTGCTGCGCGCCACGGCCTGGGCCAAGGTCATCAACCTGGTCTCCAACGCCGCGGCTTTGGCCGCGTTCCTGGCCGGTTCGGCCGTGCACGTGCGCCTCGGCTTGGCCATGGGGGTCTTCAGCGTGGCGGGAAATTACGTCGGAGCGACCGTGGGCATCAAACGCAGCGCGCTCATCCGTCCGGTCATCGCCTTGGTCTGCGCCGGCCTGTTCCTGAATATACTCTTCGGCCTCTAGCAGGGTGCTGATAAACCCCTCCTGAACGGCGCCTCCTGCGCGCCGTGGGGTAAGGAGCACGGCTCTTCCCCACGGTGCCGAGCGTCCCGATATCGCTCGGCGCTCGGGCTTGCGGCTTCGTCC
>JBAZKS010000032.1:0-62381 GCA_041650695.1 Elusimicrobiota bacterium | reverse complement strand
CGCCGGCCCCTATCCCGATCGAGGAGCGAGAGATGTCGTTTCCCGAATGCAGTTGCGTGAGTCGCCGAAGACTTGTCCCCACTACCGCCATTGTGGCGGTGACTCATGGTCTATTGGAGGATTTGAGATGGGCCCTAGTCCTAGCACTGCTCAGGGAATGAGTTCAGGGCTAGGGCAAGGGCCCGGATGGGCCCCGGTACCGCGCCGCTCGGCCACGGCTTGGGACATCTTCATCACCGCTCGCGGGCCAGGGCCTGCAGGAAGCGCCAGGCGAGCACGGCGAGGACGCCGGCGGCTGCGCCCAGCAGCATGGCCGGCAGGATGCCCAGGAGCGGGACCGCCGCCAGGGAGACGACGAATCCGGCCATGGCCCCGGCCGTCACCCTATACCAGCCGTACGGGTTGTGGATGGCGCGTTCGAAAAGGGCGATGCCGAGCGCGATGGCCCAAGTCGACAGGATGTAGGGGCTCAGGATCGGGACGAACTTGTCGGCCAGGATCGAGGCCGCCAGGACCAGGAGCGTGGCCTTGCCCGCGAACCAATCCACGGCCTTATAGACCTTGTGCAGGAGCGCGGCCCCGCGCCGCATGGCGACCTGGGCCACCATGGCTTCATGCGAGAGCGCGGCCATCGTTTTCTCCGCGTCTCCATTCAGAGGGACGGCCACGCGGAAGGAGCGGTCCGAGAGGGACTCCAGCACGGTCAGAGCGTGCTTGCGCAGGATGGAGGCCATGTCGTCCTCCATCACGCTGGACTCGAAGTTGATGTCCCCGCCCCGCACGATGACGCTCTTGCGAAAGGTGAGCGTCAGCTCGTTCCAGACCGGGACGGCGGTGTCGAAGGGGGTGGCGTAGAGGACATAGGGGTGGCCCTCCATCTGCGCGGCCCAGCCTGCGGCGTTGCCTTTCTTGTCGTCGAACAAAACGCGGTAGATGCGGCCCGGAGCCACGGAGAGCGCTTCCATGCCGACTTTCTTGAGCTCTTGGAGTATCTCCTCGTCCGTCACGACAGCCTCGATGTTCAGGCCGCCTACGCTGATGACCGTGGTCCTCTTGAAGCGGATGAGGAGCTGCTTGCCTTGGCCCAGGAAGCGCGTGATGCCTTGCTTGGCCACTGATGCCGAGCCCTTGGCTTTGGAGAGGAGAGTGCGGAGCGTCCCTCCCGTGGCCGGGACAGGGTCCGCGGCGGACTGGAGACCGTCGAGCTTGCTTCCATCGTAGAAGGTGCCGAGCTTGACCGCTGTCCCTTCGGACTTCGCCTCCTCCTGCTGCGCGGGTTGCTCGGAGTCCGCCGCGGGAAGGACGCTCCGGGCAGCGCTCATCCGCACGGACTGCTCGAACCCTGCCTGGGCCGGGGCGAGGGCGTCCTTGAGCTGGTCCTGCCGGGACATGGGGACGTTGGCCGTTGCGACTGGAGAAGCCTTCAACCCTTGGGAGACCGGTGCGGCGACCGCGGATCCTTGGAATCGGGACTGGGCCTTGACGGAGCTCGCCGTCGGAAGCACGCTTACGGACTGCATGTCCATGAATCCCTGCCCCAAGCCGAAGCTCTGCTCCGGAGAGAGCGGGCTGAACATGTTCCGGCCCGGAACCACGACGATATTCGAGCCTGCCTGGGTCGGGGCTGAGATGGTGTTGGCAAAAGCCTGGCAAGGGGCGTTGGATATGATGGCGATGGAGAGGGTCGCGGCGAAAGCGCGTTGAATCATGCTTCCAGTATAGGAAAGGACAGGGTGTTCGCTGCGGGACGACAGGGGAAGATCCCATTTGTTTTAAGACCCGCGAAAGATTGGGGCCTTCGAACCCGGGAGGGCCTAGAGGGGTGGTACCGGAAAGTGATATCTTCCCTTATTATCCCCGGAGGACCGCTATGAAGATTCCCGACTTCCTGAAACTGATGGGCAAGGTCCGCATGTTCGACCTCACCCAGCGCCTGAGCATCCATACCCCGCCGTGGCCGAGCTACATGCCCCTGGGCATCCAGTACTTCAAGCGCATCGCGGGCGCGCACATGGGCCAAGGCGCGAACGGGCAGATCATCACCACGAGCAACCACGTGGGCACGCACATGGACGGCGAGATCCACTTCCACGCGAGCGGCAGGGCCATCGGCCAGGTGCCCATGGAGGAATGGGTGGGCCCCGGAGCCGTGGCGGACATCTCCAAGGAGGTCGGAGACTACGACCTCTACACGCCCGAGATGATCACCCGCAGGGTCAAGGTGGAGAAGGGCGACATCCTCATCATCAACACGGGCTACCACCGCTACGCCTGGGACCAGCCGGGTTCCGACGAGGTCCGCTACTTCGTTAAGCACCCCGGCCCCGGGCCCGGGTTCCACGAGTGGGCCCTGGACATGAAGATCAAGTGGATCGGAGTGGACTGCGGCAGCGCGGACCACCCCATGAACACCATCATCCGGAACTGGCACCCGGCGCGCTTCGCCGAGGCCGAGGCCAAGCTCAAGAGGAAGTACGGCAAGGCCTGGGACGCGATGTTCCCTCCGGACGAGTACTATCAGGTCATGCACCTGAAGCTCTTCCCGAAGAGGCTCGTGCACGCGGAGAACCTGGGCGGCGAGATCGACAAGGTGTCGAACCAGCGCTGCTGGATCGGGTGCTTCCCCCTGCGCGGCATCGAGCTGGAGTCGGCCATGTGCCGCGTCGTGGCCCTGCTCCCGCCGAAGTGAGGATGGAGGCCGCATGGCGATAGCCCACGAGTTCGCATACCACAAGCCGAAGACCCTGGAGGAGGCGGTCAAGCTCCTGGGCGGCTTCAAGGGCTCGGCCCGCGTCCTGGCCGGAGGCACGGACCTCATCGGCTGGATCCGCGACGGGCTCATCGCTCCGGACGCCTTGATCGACCTCAAGGGGATCGAGGGTCTGGACCGCATCGAGAACAAGAACGGCGTGGTCCGGGTGGGGGCGCTGGCCACCTTCAACGCCCTTCGGGAATCCCCCGTCATCCGGACCCGGCTGCCCCTGCTGTGGGAGGCGGCCGGCATGGTCGCTTCCTGCGGGCTGCGCAACCGCGCGACCATGGTCGGCAACATCTGCTCCGCGGTCCCCTGCTGCGACAGCGGGCCGGTGCTCCTGGCCTACGAAGCGCAAGTGGCGCTCCGGGGGAAGGGAGGGGGGCGCAAGGTCCCGGTCGGCGAGTGGTTCGTGGCGAACAAGAAGACCGCCATCCGGGAAGGCGAGATCGTGACCGGCGTGGAGATCCCGGTGCCGGCCCGCCACGGTGCGTGCTACGTCAAGTTGGGCCGCTACCGGGGCGAGGATCTCGCGCAGGTGAGCGTCGCGGTCGTGGCTTTGCCCGGGCAGGAGTACCGCGTGGCGTTCGGAGCCGTGGCGGCGAAGCCCTTGAGGGCGCGGAAGGTCGAGAACTCCCTGAGGAGCAAGGGCTGGGCGGACTCGGTCAAGCGGCTCGTCCCGGAGGAGATCTCCCCCATCACGGATATCCGCTCCACCAAGGAATACCGCGTGCACATGGCGCAGATCATGCTGGCGCGCGGCGTGCGCGCCGCGGTCTCGAGGCTAGCGGGCAAGGGACCGGCATACGGGACCAAGGTGATCTGACATGGCGACGACCTCGCATCGCATCAGCCTCAAGCTGAACGGAGAAGGCCACACCCTGGAAGTCGAGTCCAACGACCTGCTGCTCGACGTCCTCCGCGAGAAGCTCGGCACCAAGAGCCCCAAGATCGGATGTGAAAGGGGCGACTGCGGGGCCTGCACCGTGCTCTTGGACGGCAAGACCGTGAGGTCCTGCCTCATCCTCGCCGTGGAAGCGGACGGCCGCGAGGTCACGACCGTGGAGGGCCTTGGCAAGGACGGTCCCACGGCCCTTCAGAAGTCCTTCCTCAAACACAACTCCTTCCAGTGCGGGTACTGCGCTCCGGGCATCGTATTGGCCGGCCATGAACTTCTGGCGAAGAACCCGGCTCCCAACGAGGAGGAAGTGAAGGAAGCCCTGGCCGGGAACCTTTGCCGCTGCACCGGCTATGAGCCCATCGTGCGCGCGGTCCTGGACGTGAGGAAGGGCAAGGGGCGGAGGAAAGGCAAATGAACGAGACCGCGGTGAAGCGGAGGGCCGTGGCGCAGCCGAAGCGCTTGTCCGAGCTGAAGTCGGTGGGCCGATCCGTGGAACGCATCGACGGGCTGGAGAAGGTCATGGGCGCGGCCCGTTACGTCGACGACCTGGATTTCGGCCCGAACCTGCTCCATGCCGAGATCGTGGAGAGCCCCTACGCGCATGCGCGCATCAAGTCCATCGACACGCGCGAGGCGGCGAAGGTTCCGGGAGTCGTGAAGGTGGTCACAGGGAAGGATTTTCCCTACCAGTTCGGCCTGTACATGAAGGACCGCTACATCTTCGCCCAGGACAAGGTGCGCTTTGTGGGCGAGCAGGTGGCCGCCGTCATCGCAAGAGACCCGAAGGCGGCCATGCGGGCGGCCAAGAAGGTGAAGGTCGTCTACGAGGAGCTTCCCCCGGTCCTGGACACCGCGATGGCGCTCAAGGGCAGGCCCGAGCTCATCCACCCGGGCTTGGGAGACTATCAGCATGTCCCGTGGTTCTTCCCCAAGGCGCGCACGAACATCGCGCATTGGCGCAAGACCCGCAAGGGCGACGTGGCCGAGGGCTTCTCCAAGGCCGACGTCGTGTTCGAAGACACCTACACGGTTCCCCGCTACGCGCACTGCGCCATCGAGACGCACGTGATCGTCGGCCTCCACGACCTCTCGGGCCGGCTCACCCTGTGGTCCGCCTCGCAGTCGCCGTTCACGCAGAGGCATCTCTTCGCCGAGGCGCTTGCCCCCTTGGGGCTTTCCCACAAGGACGTGCGGGTCGTGACCCCGTACGTGGGCGGCGGCTTCGGCGGCAAGGCCGGCGTCTCCATGGAGATACTCGGCGCGGCCCTGGCTACCGCGGTCCGAGGGAACCCTGTGAAGGTGCGCTGGTCGCGCGAGCAGGAGTTCTACAACACCTACCAACGTCAGGGTTTGACGGCCCGCATCAAGCTGGGGGTGAAGAAGGACGGGACCTTCACGGCCATGGAGCATGTGCTTCACTGGGACGCCGGAGCCTACGTGGAGTACGGCGCGAACGTGGTGAACGCGGTCGGGCTCTCCGCCACGGGACCGTACCGCATCCCCCATGTCAGCATCGACTCCTTGTGCGTCTACACGAACCTGCCGCCGGGCGGGCCGTACCGGGGCTTCGGCTACTCCGAGTTCCATTTCGGCTTAGAGTCTCACGTGGACCGCATCGCGAAGAAGCTCGGCATGGACCCCGTCGAGCTGCGGCGCAAGAACGCCATCCGGGAGGGCGACACTCTCGCCTACGGCGCGCACATGAACCCGAACGGGCTCCAAGAGGCCATCGACAAGGTCTCCGTCGAAATCGGCTGGGGCAGGGAGGAGCATTCCCCGGACCCGAGCAAAGTCATCGGCAAGGGCTTCTCCCTGATGTGGAAGGCTCCGGCCATGCCTCCCAATGCGGCCTCTGCTGCGTTCCTGAAGTTCAACGAGGACGGCAGCCTGAACATCATGGTCTCCGGCATGGAGATCGGGCAGGGCTACCTCACGGTCATGGCCCAGATCGCCTCCGAGGTGCTCGCGGTCCCGGTCGAGAAGATCCGGGTCGAGACCCCGGATACGGACCGCAACGCCTACGAGTGGCAGACCGTGGGCTCGCACGTGACCTGGGCCTGCGGCAACGCGGTGAAGAAGGCCGCCCTGGAGGCGCGCGAGAAGATCTTCGACCTCGTCCAGCGAGTCACCTGCCTGGAAAAAGACACCCTGTATCTGGAGGATGAGGCGGTCAAGTGCAAGACCGACCCCGGCTTCGTGAGGCCTTTCAAGGACTTCGTCATCAGCGGCATCATGGCTCCGGACGGCACCTGGAAGGGCGGGCCCATCATGGGCAGCGGCATGTACATGCCGGAGTTCACCTCCGCTACGGGCGACCCGGAGACGAGCCAGGGCGGGCATCCGAACGTGCACTACACCGTGGGAGCGGCCGCAGCGGCCGTAGAGATCGACAAGGAGACGGGCAAGATGCGGATACTGAAGTCCGTGCTCGCGGTGGACGCCGGCAAGGCCATCAACCCCGAGCTCGTCAACGGGCAGATCGTGGGCGGGATGGTGCAGGGCCTGGCCACCGTGCTCTACGAGGATATGCGGTTCGACGAGAAGGGGAGGCTGCTCAACCCGAACTTCACGGACTACAAGATCCCCACGGCCATGGACGTGCCGGACGAGATGGTGCCCATCATCATCGAGACTCCCCAGCCGGACGGGCCGTTCGGCGCTCGCGGGGTGGGGGAGCATACGATGATCCCCATGGCCTCCATGGTGGCGAACGCGGTGGAGGACGCTCTAGGACTGCGCATCAAGTCCATGCCCATCACGGCCGAGAAAGTCGCTTTGGCGCTGAAAGACAAACACTAATCCATGCGCCTCACGCCCATCCTGACGCGGCGCAGGACCAGGGCCCTCCGGGCCCAAGCGAGGACATCATGAACAAGACCTTATCCGAAGTGCAGGGAGCGAAGACCATGAATCTCCGCGGAAGGAGCATGGCCACGTTGATGGCTTATTCCAAAGAGGAGATTCTCCATATCCTGAACGTGGCGGTGGACATCAAGCGCAGGTTCAAGGCCGGGGAGACCTACCATCCCATGAAGGGCAAGATGATGGCCATGATCTTCCAGAAGCCGTCCTTGCGCACGCGCGTCTCCTTCGAGACCGGCATGTTCCAGCTGGGCGGCGCTGCCATGTACATCAGCCCGAACGAGATCGGCATGGGCAAGCGCGAGAGCGTGGAGGACGTGGCCAAGGTGCTCAGCTCCATGGTCGACATCATCATGGCGCGCGTGTTCGGCCACGACATCATCGAGGACCTGGTCAAATACTCGGACGTCCCCGTCATCAACGGCTTGAGCGACTTCAGCCATCCCTGCCAGGCTTTGGCGGACTACCAGACCATCATGGAGCGAGGCAAGGCGTTCCAGGGCCTGAAGCTCGCGTTCATCGGCGACGGCAACAACGTGGCGAACTCGCTCGTTTTCGGGGGACTTCCGCTCGGGGTGGACGTATGGGTGGCGTCGCCCAAGGGCTACGAATTGGATGAGAAGGTCCAGAAGTGGGCCAAGGAGTACAAGGGCGGCGGCAGCCTGACCGTCACGACCGACTATGAGAAGGCGGCCAAGGACGCGGACGTCTTCTATTCCGATGTATGGGCCTCCATGGGACAGGAGGAGGAGGCTGAGAAGCGCAAGAAGGCGTTCAAGGGCTACCAGATCAACTCCAAGCTCATGAAACTGGCCAAGCCGGACGCCATCGTGCTCCACTGCCTGCCCGCGCACTACGACGAGGAGATCACCCACGAGGTGGCGCACGGGCCCCAGTCGGCCATCTGGCAGCAGGCTGAGAACAGGCTGCACGCGCAGAAGGCGCTGATCGCGCTCCTGGCCGGTTAATAGTCGGACGAGTCCACGCGTCCGCGCCGGGATTTCGTCTCGGCGCGGCGCTTTTTCTCCCGGAGTATGCTCTCTTTGAGTCCTTGGGGCCGCTTGCGGTTTCGGCGTCTTTCCTTCTCTGCGGCATCGCGGCGAGCGCGCAGCGCCGCGGTCCTGCGCTGCTCGAGCCGCTCGATGAGCCGGAGCCAAGCCGAACGCCTGTTGGAGTATTGGCTCCGCTCCTCGGAGCAGCGGACCATGAGGCCGGTGGGAAGATGCCTGAGGACCACGCAGGTCGAGACCTTATTGACGTTCTGGCCGCCCTTGCCGCCCGAGCGGATGAAGTCCTCCGTCACCTGGGACGGAGCGAGGCTCAGGGCTTTCATGCGGGCTTCGAACTCGTAGAGGAACGGCTCCATCTATTTCTTGGGCTTGCGGATGGCGGCGGCCTTGGCTTCGATGCGCTCCGCTTCCTTGGGGAGCTTCGCTTCTCTGAGCATGGCCGCGTATTCGTCGAGCAGGGGGAGCAGGCCCGGGTTTTTGGGCCCGAGATTCTTCTCCTTCACCGCGACAGCCTGGTCGTAGTAGCCGATGGCCTTGGCGATCTCCTCCGCTTTGACGCAGTGGCGGGCCAGGCGTTCCGCGGCCAGACCCACCTTGGAGTCCCGCGGGCCGTAGGCTGTAGCGTAGATGCGCGCGGCGTGCAGGCCCAAGGTGACCGCGCTCTCGAAGTCGCCCCTGGCCGCCATTACCTCGCCGAACTCATCGAGGGGTCCGGCCAGGCGGAGGTCGTCGACCGGGAGGAGTTCCTGGAGCAGGTCCAGGCCCAGGAGATAGTTGTTCGCGGCGTCGTCGAGCTTGGAGAGGCTGCGTTGGACTCGGGCGAGGGCTATGAGGCTTTCTCCTCTGCGGACGTCCCTTCCGAACTTCTCGGCTTTTTTTACGGCCGAGGCGTAGGCTTTTTCAGCCTGGCTCATGGCCTTATTGGCGAACGCGGCTTTGCCCGCGTCCATGTCCTTCTGCCAGGCGGGGTCCGCAGCGGAGTATGCGCATAGGGCGAGGAGGAGCGCCAGGCGGGTCATTGTCGGGCCCATTCCCGCGCCGTATCGAGGTCGAAGAAAGTCTTGGAGTCGTAGCCGTCCCACGCTTCCTCGAAGATGTGGAAGACGGAGGCTAGGCCGAGGTTTCTGGAATTCGGACGGCCGATCAGCGCCACTTTCTGGCCCGGGTTCTTGCGCGATGCCTGCGAGTCCTGGATCGCGAAGCTCCGCAGGTCGTCGGGCGTCAATTCAAGGCGTTCGGTCCCCGAGAAGTCCCAAATTTGATAGCGCCACCGCGTGAACAGTTCGTGCGATATGAGCTGTTCGTTGAGCTTGTAGATCTCATCCGCCTTGATGAGTCCGGAAAGGGTGACGAGGACCCCGCGTCCCTTCGGTTCATTGCTTATCTTATGCGCCATGGTCCTGGAAGGATTCTATCACTTGTCCGATGCGGAGAGCTTCCAGAGCCAGAGGCTGAGTCCGGTCAGGAAGAGGACGGCTCCTCAGGCGGCGGAGCGTTCCTCTGCTCCTTGGTGAAGTAAAGCCACGGAGCGGCCAGGCGCAGCGCAGCTAGCACCGTCGTCGCGATGGCAGCGATGAGCAGGGATGTCGCGATCGGGATGCCGGTCAGTACGAACCCGTACACGTAGGTCGCGATGATGGCCGCGATGATGCCCAAAAACGACTCCGCGGCCAGGACCTTGCTCACATCCCCGCTCTTAAGCTCGCCCAGCGTCTTCTGGTGCAAGCCGGCCACCGCGATGCCGGAGAAGGCCGTGGCGAGCGCCTGCATCCCGTAGAGCATGAGGATGCCCCACATGGAGGGGTAGGAGATCATGACCCAGAAGAGCGGGGCTTCCAGGGCGGCCATCACGTAGAGCGGGATGGTCAGCGACTCCTCGTTCTTGAACCCCAGCTTCTTGAAAAGCTTGCGCAGGGGCTCCATGAACATGCTGGCCAGGATGTTCCCCACGCTGAAGAACACCACCATCAGGCTGTAGTAGCCCATGGGAGTGCTGGTCAGACCCTTGAAAAGCCAGCCGATCACCGGGATCTGGAGTATCCAGTTCAGCGTGCCCGGGTTGGCCGCCAGTATTCCCTCAACGAACTCGGGGAACACGTTGAACACGAGCGGATCCGAGAATAGGGATATGATGAGGGAGAGCACGGTCAACGTCCTCAGGAACCGGCTCTTCCAGATGATCTTGATGCCGTCCTTGAGGGAGACGGCGAGGTCCTTCAGCACCGACTTGAACCCTTTCTTCGCGGGAGCGTCGACGCCGGAGGCGGCCTCATCCGCGGCGGCCTTCTTGCCGATGATCCCGACGGTGGCGTAGATCAGGCCCGCGATGCCGGTGGCCAGGGCGTAGATCCCGTAGATCAGGGCCGCTCCCACCCCGGTCTTGCCGAAGAAATCCTTCACCAGGGATATCTGCCCCGCTATGGCCGGACCGATGATGGCCGTCGCCGCCGCGATGAAGGTCAGGATGGAGTTCGCCTTCATGCGCTCCGCGGCCGTCACGCTCTTGTCCCCGAACAGGCGCGTGGTGGCCATGGTGTCCATGGTCACGTACAATCCCTGGAAGAAGGACTGCACCGCGATGAGGCCGAAGAGCGTCCACAAGGCGGTCTGCAGGCTGAAGATGCCGGAGGCGAAGAAGAGCGTGGGCAGGAGCGCCAGGATGCCGGCGCGGATGAGGGCCGAGCGTACCAGCCAGGTCTTGGGACCGTGCTCCATGTTGCGTGTGAATAGCGGGATGCTCGCGTAGCTGAAGGCTTGGGCGATCCAGTGCGCGATGCGGGCCACGCTGCGGTTCTCGCGTATGACGGTCTTCAGGAGCTCCGCGTTCTGCAGGCGCGCGTCGTTGTTCTCGTAAAGCACGTTTTTCGTGTAAGCCGAGACCAGGAAGGGCAGGCCCACCACGTACATCTCGATGCCGAAATAATAGACGATGGTGCCCACCACGTAGCGCCAGAACGACTTGTTGCGCTCCGGGTCCTTGAAGACCTGGCCGAAGGAGGGCTTGGCCGGCGGGGCCTGGGCAGAGACCTCGGCGTCCGCTGCGACCAAGGGGTCGCGGTCCCCGGAGGGGGCTGCTGCGGCGCGCCGGAGGGAGACCGGGCTCCTGCCGAAGGATTGGACCGCCGGCGCGGCTGCGACATCGAGAGCCTGGCTCTGGGATACGCCTTCTCCTGTAAGGAGGCTGAACTGCTTGGCAGCGGCGGAATAGGCGCCCGCGGTCGGGGCTGAGGCCATCTCTTCCGCGGCCTCCGCCACCCCGACGGCCACGGGCTGGATCTTCTTCTCGGCGAAGGTCTTGGATTGCTCTCCCTTGATGGGAGCGGGCCGGACTTCCTTCACCTGCACCGGCGCGGCCGCTTGGGCTGCAACGGATTTCACGGCCCGCAGAGGCTGAACCGCAGGGGTAGGGAGCACTACTTGCCCTGCGGTTCCGAGCCTTCCGATAGGGCTCGGAGCCGCGACGGACGTCAAGGTGGGGGCTACTGTCCTGACCCGAGGGAGGCTCGAGTTCAACCCGAAGGAAGAGGCCCCCGTGAGTCCCAGCGAGGCTGAACCCGGGATCTGCAGGGGCAGCTGCACCGGCAGGCCCACGTTCGGAGCAAGGTTCCCAGGCACGTTGACCTGCGCGCTCTGCACAGCGGCCAAGCAGGGTTCGACTGCGACGGCCCAGCACAGGGCGACAGCCAGGAGCTTCGAGAGGGGCCTCATGTCTAGATTGTCGCAGGAAGCAGGGCGGGATGCATCGGTCTATTAGGGACAATCCATAAAGCATTAGGACCCAGGATATCCTGGGTCCTAATGCTGGCCGGTCAGGCGCCGAGATGCCTAGAGCTCTTGGAGCGCCGACTGGATGATCTCGAACGCCTCGTCCACCTGTTCTTTCGTGATGATGAGCGGGGGCGCGAAGCGTACGGTCACCGCGTGGGTGTCCTTGGCCAGGAGTCCATGGGCCATGAGCTTCTTGCAGAAGGGCTTGGCGATGGGCTCGTTGAACTCCACGGCCAGGAGCAGGCCCTTGTTCCGACGCCGAGCGATCTTGGGATGCTCCAGGGAGTCGAGCTTGGAGCGGAAATACGCCCCCATCTTGGCGGAGTTCTCCGCCAGCTTCTCTTCGACGAGCACGTCCAGGGCCGCGATGCCGATGGCCGAGGCCAGGGGGTTGCCGCCGTAGGTGCTGCCGTGCGTCCCGGCCTTGAACACGCTCATGATGGCGTCGTCGCACGCGATGCCGGAGATGGGATAGACCCCGCCGGAGAGCGCCTTGCCCATCACGATGATGTCCGGCTCGATGCGGTTGTGCTGGAAGCAGAACATCTTGCCGGTGCGTCCGAAGCCGGTCTGGATCTCGTCGGTGCACAGTAGCACGTGGTTGCGCGTGCAGATCTCCCGGACCTTGTTGAGATAGTCCGCGGACGGGACCTTGACCCCGGCTTCTCCCTGCACGGGCTCGACCAGGAAGCCGCAGGTGTTCGGGGTGATCGCTTTCTCCAGGGCCATGGGGTCGTCGTAGGGGATGATCTTGAACCCGGGCATGGCCGGGCCGTAGCCCTCGTAGGAGTCCGGGTCCGTGGAGAAGCCCACGATGGTGGAGGTGCGGCCGTGGAAATTCTCCTCGCACACGATGATCTCGGCTTTGTCCTTCGGGATGCCCTTGACGTCGTAGCCCCAGCGGCGCATGGCCTTGATCGCGGTCTCCACGCCCTCGGCCCCGCTGTTCATGAGCAGGACCTTCTCTTTGCCCGCGATCTTGCAGAGCTTCTCCATGAAGTCGCCCATGCGGTCGTTGTAGAAGGCGCGGGAGGTCAGGCAGAGCTTGTCCATCTGCGCTTTGGCCGCGGCGATGATGCGGGGATGGTTGTGTCCCTGGTTGAGCGCGCTGTAGGCGCTGAGCATGTCGAAATAGCGCTTGCCGTCCACGTCCCACACGAACACTCCCTTGCCGCGCTCCAGCACGACATGCAGGGGCGCGTAGTTCTGCGCGCCGTACTTGGCGTCCTGCTTGATGTACGCGTCCGCGCGCGAGGCCTTCGCCTTCTCTTTCTTGGTGTGGACCATGGTCATGACGTCCTCCTGGGGAAAATCTGCTATGTAAAATCTAGCAAAGTAGCCGGAGAACATCCTAGGTCCTGGGGCCCAGCCCGACTTGGTCCGTAGCGCACTCGCATCCGTTGCGGCATGAACACACACTGGGGACGCATGATCCTGGGCCTGATCCTGACGGCGCCTCACACGCTGCTGCCCCTCGTCCCACGCGAGCCGGTCCCGGCGGTGGGCGAGGCTCGTCCTGTTCCGGCGGGATTGGCCGAGACTTTCCTGTCAGAAGGAGTGCGGGAACTGGAGGTAGGAGAAGGGCAGGGCCGCGCCCTCGTCAAGGAGCTTCCTGCGGAGGGGGACTGGTTATCGCCGTTCACCGGGACGGACGCGGCGTACGAGAGCTTCTCTCGCTCCGTGCGGGAACGCGTGGACCCTGAACCCTACGCCCTGCTCAGGCGCCAGCGCGCCATCTACGAGCGGGCGGGATTCAGCGAGGAGCTGCCGAAGTTCGACGACGTGATCGAAGGGCGGCTCGGGAGGATACGGCCGATCAACAGGCTGGAGGCGGCGGTGCTCATGCTGCATCAGCAGCGCTTCGGCCGGGAATCCGAGTTCGAGGCCTTCATCCTGAGGAACGCGCAGGGCCGCCTGCGCGTCTACTACAACGGAGGCCCCGAGCTCAGCCCGCCCTCTGCCCCTGCCGTCCGCAAGCGGGTGGAGGCGGATGCGGCCGCCGGCTGGCGCCTGGCGTTCCATCTGCACAACCACCCTTTCCTCTTCAGCAACCCCGCGGAAGACTTCGCCGGGACCACGATCCCCAGCGGCGGGGCTTCCTTCGGAGACGTGAGCACCTATCTGCGGGATGCCAAGAACCTCGGTCTGGGCGGCGCGCTCATCACCAACGGCTTCCACACCTTGGAGCTCGGTCCCTCGGACTTCGACAGGCTGGCTTCCAGCTGGAAAAAAGACCTGGCTCTGCTGGGGCAGAGCCAGGTCTTTTGGTAGACGCCTTCTACCAGCCCAGGTTCGTCAGACCCTTGAGAGACTCGGTCTTAAGCCCGGTGCCGGGCAGCTTCGGGGCTGTCGGGACCTTCTCGACGGCCTCCTTCACGTTCGCGCGCATCTGCGTGGAGAAGGGGCTGGCGATCTCGCGGAACTGGCCGTCCCCGCGCAGGTAGTAGATCCAGGTCCCCTGCTCTTCCTTGACGAGGGTCGCGATCTTCCAGTTGAGCTTGGCCATCATGCTGGCGATGGGGTCCTCGGCCGTGCCGACATTGGCCACGCTCGGGACCTCGGCGTTGATGTTGAGCTTGTAGCCCCAGGCCACGCTGACGTTGGTCGGCTCCGCCGTCACCCCGGTGAGGTACTTCCCCTTCCCCTTGTAGTTCCCGCTGTGCTGGCGGAACACCACGAAGGTCACGTCGATCACGGTCACGCCGTAGAAGTTCTTGGCGGAGAACCCGTACCGGGTGCCGACCGGCGCGCTCCAGCCGGCCAGCTGCGTCCAGTGCGTGATCCCGTCCGGAACGGCCCCGGCGTAGGTGGTGCGGATGTCCACCACCGGCTTGTTCTGCTCGACGATCTTCCAGATCTTCTCCCAGATGTTGATGATCCGGTCGATGACGACGAGTGGATCCTGTCCCGTGCTCGGCCCGATCGGCGGGATCGGCGAGGGCAAGGGCGAGCCGGACGGCGGCTTGGGGATCGTCACGTCCGGGGTCCCGCCCTGGGCCCGGAAGGGGCCGATCTCCCTGAACTCGATCGTCTGCGGGTCGATCGTGAACGCCTTGGGATCGGCCTTGGCCGCGGCTACCTCGGCCTGCGAGAATCGGAACTCCCCAGGGGTTTCTGCGGCGGATGCGGGAATCTGCGACAGCAGCGACAACGCTGTGACCAGCGGAATGAAGGACCTCATGACCACCTCCCTTGTCCGTCCTGCAACCCATCATACGCGAGGCGCGGATCCTTGTGATAGAACCGGAAGGCCTTGTGAGGGATGGGACCTAGGGACTACGGAAACGATAGGACTTCAGTGCTGCAGCCAGCGGTCGATGAGGATGTAGGAGAGGACGCCGATGACGACGGACGCCGCGGTGAAGGCCCCGTAGGAAACGGCCCAATGGTGCTGCTGGGTGAAGACGCTGAACTCGGACATCCCGCCCACGCTCGCGAAGAAGTTCGGGACCATGATGCCGATGGAGACCGCCATGAGCTGCTTCATGATGACGTTGAGGTTGTTGCTCACCACCGAGGCCCGGGCGTCCATGAGCCCGGAAAGGATGTTCGAGTAGGTCTGGACCAGGGTCAGGCACTGCTGATTGTCCAGGCTGATATCGTCGATGAACTCCAGCGCCTCCTGGGAGAAGCCGAACTTCTGCGCGTTGTGCTTGAGCTTCTCGATCTGGGCCGCGTTCGAGTTCACCGCGTTGAGGAAGTAGACCAGGCTCTTCTCCAGGGTGAACATGCAGAGCAGGTACTTGTTCTCCATGGAGGTGTTGATCTTGTGCTCCAGCTCGTCGGACAGCATGCTGATGACCCGCAGGTGCCCGTTGAAGTGCTGGATGGTGCTGTAGATGATCTTGATGAGCGCGTCATGCAGGGAGCTGAGTTGGAAGGAGTGCTTGCCCTCGAACAGGGGGAGGTCGTCGGACATGACGATCACCATTTTGCCGGAGAAGAGGAACACGCCCACGGAGTTGACGCGGAAGAGAAAGTTGTCCTCGGAACAGTAGTTGCGCGGACGCTTGAGGATGAAGACCAGGTGGTCGGGCTCCTGTTCGATGCGGCCGATCTCATCCGGGTCCAGGGCGGATTCGAGGTTGTGTCGGTCGATGCCGTGCTTCTCGAGGAGTTCCTTACGCTCGTTTTCGTCCGGGGCGATGTAGGCCAATATCGTCCCCTCGCCCTGCACTTCCATCACCTTGCCGGCTTCAAGGGCGTATCGCTTGATCATGGGTCAGTCCCCGGGGGCCTACTCTCCGGTATCATAGTTTATTATGCGCTCGGGAGGAGCTAAGGCTCTCAAGGCCTTCGCCAGGCCGGGAGGCAGGGACTTCAGGCCGATCTGGAAGGATGCGTTCATCCAACCGAAGCCTTCCTTGGTGATGTACGCGAACTTGGTGCCGACGTTTCCGTACTCGGCGAAGACCTTGTGGGAGGCCTTCTGCACGTCGAGCTTCTCCGGCACCGTGCCGTTGTAGTCTCGGGCGTTCTTGGCGATGGCCCACAGCCAGCGGTAGGTCAGGCGCCGGGCGTCGGCCGGGAGCCCGTATCTCTCCAGGCCCTTCCATGCCAGCATCTGGTGCGGAGCCCAGCCGTTGGGGTAGTCCCATTGCCGTTCCGGCCGCGTCCGCGAGAGCGGGCCGCGCGAGGCCTGGGAGGTCGCGGCGAGCCCGGCTGGGAGTTCGAGCTCCGGAAGGGCGTTCTTGACCACCGCGCGAGCCTGCTCGTCCGTGGCGAGCCCGGCCCACAAGGGATAGAAAGTCGTGGCGCTGACGTAGCCGGAGCGGCGGTGGTTCTTGACGTCGTAGTCGAAGAACAGCCCTTTGTCCTCATCCCACAGCAGGGCCTCGACGCGCGCCTTGCGCACGCGGGCGCGTCCCCGCCATAAGGCAGCCTCTTCCTCCCTGCCGAACTCCTCCTCGAGCAGGGCCGCGACGTCGGACTCGACCTTGTAGAGCAGGGAATTCAGGTCCACGGGCAGGAAGTCCGTGGTGCGGCCGTCGAACCGGTACGTGGTGTCGTGTCCCGATTCCCGCACGGCCCGGTCGTGGACGAAGAATGCGTCGAGCCGTGGGTCGGAGTACTTTCCAGTGAGGACTCCCCGGAGATACTCCTCCGCGGAGACGCCGGCGGCCTTGGCGAACGGCTCGAGTATCGCGTCGTAGTGGCCGGGCTCCACCTCGGGGCAGGGTCCGGTCCCGTCGTCGAAGTAGCGGCTGAGTCCGTACGGCTCCAGCGCCCTGGGCGGGGAGGTCCAGACCGCACCGTATTCCTGGATGACCGCGTCCAGGCCTTCCTTGAGCCACGCGAGGCTCTTCTCGTCCTTCGGCAGGCGCGCGTAAGTCTCGCGCAGCATGGAGCTCAGGAAAGGCGGCTGGGAGCGCGTCAGGTAGTACGTCCGGTTGGCGTTGAGTATCCTGCCGTAATGCCGGATCTGGTAGACATGATTATCCACCATGGCCTTGGCTAGATCCACGCGTCCGTCCGCCAGGAGACCCAAGACGATGAAATAGCTGTCCCAGCCGTACATCTCGTTGAACCGGCCGCCGGGGACCACGAAAGGGATTCCCGGCTTGAGCGTCAATAGGCCGTGCTTGCCGTCGAGCGAGCGGACGAACTCCGGGGTGATCCTCTTGGGAAGCCGCTCGACCGAGAGGCGGAGCTCCGGCCGCTCCCGCTGGATGGCGCTGAAGTATTCGAAGGCCTGGGGGTCCGAATGCGGGACATAGACATGGCGTTTGTCGTCCGCGCTCGCGGTCTTCTCGTCCTGCACGATGCGCTCGAGACCGGAGCGGTCGATGGTGCGGGTGAGGCCGTCCCAATAGACATCCCGGATGAGCCGGGAGGTGCGGTCCACGGGGTTCTCGGAGAGGACCGCGTCGGAGAGCGCGGCCTCCTGCCTCCCGGCCTCCTTGGCGAGGGAGAGCTCCTGTAAAAGCACGGAGAGGGCGTAGGCGCCTTGGGCCTCGACGCCGTTCAGCTCGAAGCGGCCTGAGCCGCGGTCTTCCACGGTGATCTTCTTGTCCTTGTCCGTATCCTGCTCGGACAGCAGGCGGTCGAGCGTGGCCTGTACCGGGACTTGCAAAGTCTCGGCGGAGGCCGGGGAGACGACGAGAAGGAACGACAGGATCGCGTATCTCATGCGTCAGGTTGGATTTTACCTGACTTCCAGGAGTTGCGACAGCCCCTTCAGGGGCAGGATCGTCCATTCAGGATGCGTGTTCAGCTCGGTCTGGAGTTCCTCGATCGCGCGTTCTAGGAGCAGCGTCGACAGCAGCAGGTCCGTCTCCTTGCTGGTCTTGGGCAGGAAAGCCCCGGTCTGGGCCGTCTTGAGGTAAGCCCTGAGGAATGCGGAGGCCACCCACTGGTACCAGAACCGGGCGGCTCCATCCAACCCGGCCTCGTCCTCGGCGCGGGATACCCCGACGCGGCCCAGGAGGATGGTGTACGCCGCGTAGTGGAACGACCGGAGCATGCCGGCCACGTCGCGAAGGGGCGACCGCTTGGCCCGCCGCTCCTGGAACGTCCGGTCCGTCGGGCCCTCGAAGCCGAATATCTGGAAATCGACGCCCGTATAAAGGACTTGCTTGAGGTGATAATCCCCGTGGCAGCGGATGCGCAGACCCGAGAGCTTCTTGCCCACGAGAGAGCGGAAGCGTTTGAGTACCTCGGCCTCCTTGTCCAGCGCCGAGCGGGCCTCGGCCCTGCGGTGCTCGGGCATGTCATTGACCCGCTTGCGCAGCAGGTAGAAGCCGTCGATGGCGCGGTTGCGCATGGATTGGCACAGCGATCTTTGGTAGAGCTCGGAGAACTCCTCGGGCGCGAACGCGGGGTCTCCCGGCTCGCTCGAGAGAGCGAAGTGGAGCTCCGCCGTGCGCTTGCCAAGAAGCCTTGCGGTCTCCAGATACGCGCCGATGTGCTCGACCGCGAGCGGGTCCGGATCCTTGTCGATGAGCGCCAAGGGATCGGACACGAGGGAAAATTTCTCGCGCGCGGACGCGGGAGCGGCTAGAAGTTCGTCGAAGTATCGGCGCACCTCATCCAGGGTGTATTGCCACGCTGTCCCGCGGTTGGGTACATACCCGTGCAGGACCGCGAGGTCCACGGCTTCGCCTTTTCTGCGGCGGTACTGGATCCCTCCGGCCAAAGACGGGGAATGCCGGAAGTCTTTCTTCTCGGAAAGGAACCGGCTGATCTCCACATCGGGATTCTCCCCGCTTTCGAGCTTGCGGAAGAGCTTCAGGATCAGGCGCTCCCCGAACATGACGGAGGTGTTCCGCTGTTCCGTCTTGGCCAGCGTGGGCTGGAGCGTTTCCGCGGAGAGTCCTGTCGTGGCGGCCAGGAACGCGTCCCCGCTCCGGCCTTTCAGCCGGCTTCCTTTCCGGATGGAGGACAACAACTCGGAGCAGAACGCCGGCTCCGTGGTCGCGTCGAAGAGAAGCTCCACCCCGCCCTTGCGGCGGATCTCCGAGATGACGGCGTGGGGATTTTCCCGACGGACCTGATCGGAGTGCTCTCCGGACGCGATCCCGACCGGGAGGAGATAGGCTTCGGGCGACATGTCCAGATATTCCACCTGCAGGAGCAGGATGTGGGCCCTGCGGCCATCCCCGTACCTCAGAACGATGTCGTCGAGGATGCGGAGCGAACGCACCGAGCGGGTCCTGCCCTCGAACCAGGTTCGGGCCTGGAGATATGGGACCAGCACTTCCCGCAGCCTGACCCGGTCATTCCCTGAAAGGATGCGTTCGCAGCCTTCCGGCGCTTCGATGACCCGCGGCTCGGCCGGGAGCATCGTCGCTTGCGCTCCGGGGACCGTGGGCTGCCTGAGCCTGAACCAGTAGAACGAGTGCGGGCCCAAGGTAAGCACATAAGGTTTATCTTCGATGGGGGGGAACTCGATCCTGCCGAACATTTCCACGAGGGCCATTCCCTTGGAGGCCGAGAGGTCGAGCTCCGCGAACTGCACGTAGCGGGACAGGTTCGCCACGACCAGGATGCGTTCGCTGCCGTGAGACCGCACGAACGCAAGGACCCTCCGGTTTTCGCACCCCACGGGCTCGAGAGACCCGCTGCCGAAGGCCTCGTAGCGCTTGCGCAAGTCGATGATGCGTTTCATCCACCAGAGCAGGGAATGGGGGTTGTTCTGCTGCACATCCACGTTCACCGCTTCATAGTTGTATTCCGGGTCGATGATGATCGGCAGGCAGAGCTTCTGTGAGTTGGCGCCGGAGAAGCCGGCGTTGCGGTCCGAACTCCACTGCATGGGAGTGCGCACGCCGTTCCGGTCTCCCAGATAGATGTTGTCGCCCATCCCGATCTCGTCGCCGTAGTAGAGGACCGGGGAGCCCGGCAAGGAGAAGAGGAGGCCGTTGAGCAGCTCGATCTTGCGGCGGTGGCTGCCCAGGAGCGGGGCCAGGCGGCGGCGGATGCCCAGGTTGATGCGCGAGCGCGGGTCCATGGCGTAGACCCTGTACATGTAGTCCCGCTCCTCGTCCGTCACCATCTCGAGTGTGAGCTCGTCGTGGTTCCTTAGGAAGATGGCCCACTGCTGCGCATCCGGGATGGCGGGGGTCTGTTTCAGGATGTCCACGATGGGGAAGCAGTCCTCCATGTGCAGGGCCGTGAAGAGCCTGGGCATGATGGGGAAGTGGAATGCCATGTGGCACTCGTCCCCGGAGCCGAAATAGGCGGCGGCATCCTCGGGCCATTGGTTGGCCTCGGCCAAAAGCATGCGGTCTTTGAACTTCGCGTCCACGTGGCGGCGGAGCTCTTTGAGGAAGGCGTGGGTCTCGGGGAGGTTCTCGCAGTTCGTCCCCTCGCGCTCGTAGAGATAGGGGATGGCGTCCAGCCGGAGCCCGTCCACGCCCATGCCGAGCCAGAAGTCCACCGCTTTCATGATGTATCGGACGGTTTCCGGGTTGTCGAAATTGAGGTCCGGCTGGTGTGAGTAGAAGCGATGCCAGTAGTAGGCTTTGGCGACGGGGTCCCAGGTCCAGTTCGAGGTCTCGAAATCCTTGAAGATGATCCGGGCGTCCGGGTATCGGGTCGGAGCGTCGCTCCAGACGTAGAACGCGCGCTCCGGACTCCCGGCCGGAGCCCTGCGGGCTCGTTTGAAGAGTTCATGCTGGTCCGAGGTGTGGTTGAGCACCAGCTCCGTGACGACGCGCAGCCCGCGGCGCTTGGCCTCGCGCAGGAAAGTCTTGAAGTCCGCGAGGTTGCCGTAGTCGGGGTGGACGTTGAAATAGTCCGCGATGTCGTAGCCGTCGTCCCGCAGCGGGGAAGGGTAGAACGGGAGGAGCCATAGGGCCGTGATCCCGAGGTCCTGGAGGTAGTCGAGCTTCCGGGTCAGGCCGGCGAAGTCCCCGACGCCGTCGTCGTTGCCGTCGAAGAAGGTCCGGACGTTCAACTCGTAGAGGACGGCGTCCTTGTACCACAGGCTGTGATCGGACATGTCCTTAGGCGGGCCTGCCTTCCTTGGGCGCCTCCAGCCTGATCTGGGAGAGATCCGCGACCAGGTCCGCGGCCCAGCGGTATACGTTGTTCTCGCGCAGGGCCTGCCGCATGCGCTGCATGCGTCGCATCCGGTCCTCCGGGCCCATCTCCAGGGCGAAGCGGATGGCGTCCGCCATCTGCTCCACATCGTACGGATTCACGATGAGAGCGTCTTTCAGTTCGCGGGAAGCCCCGGCAAAGTGGCTCAAGATGAGGGCTCCGCCCTCGTCGTCCCGCGAAGCCACGAACTCCTTGGCCACCAGGTTCATGCCGTCGTGCAGAGAGGTCACCATGCAGAGGTCCGCGGCCCTGTAGAATGGGAGTATCTCCTTGTGGCTGTGGTGCTTCTCCACGTACAGGATGGGCTTCCAGTTCCTGGCCCGGAACTTCCAGTTGATGCGCTCCGCCTCGGACTGTACCTCGGCCAGGAAGTCGTGGTAGCGCTTGATATGGGTGCGGCTCGGCGCGCCCAGCTGCACGAAGGTGAACTGGCCCCGATAGTCGGCGTACCTTTCCAGGAAATGCTCGATGGCGCGGAAGCGTTCGAGGATGCCCTTGGTGTAGTCCATCCGGTCTACGCCCACTCCCAGGAAACGCGCCTGCACCCCGAGCTCCTTAAGCAGGGCTGCGCGGTCCGGCGGCCCGGTCGGCGTCGGCACGTCCGGGAACGCGTCCGGAAAAGAGATGCTGATGGGGTAGGGCTTCACGAAGGTCGTGTGGCGTTCCTTGACGACCGAGAAATGTTCCCAGTCGATGCGCGTCTCGAGCATCCGGTCCACGGTGTCCAGGAAATTGTTGCAGTGGAACTGGGTGTGGAACCCGATCATGTCCGCGCCCAGCATCCCCTGGAGGATCTCCTTGCGCCATGGGCAGATGCCGAACGCTTCCGGATTCGGCCAGGGGATATGCCAGAACAGGCCAACGCGCGCACCGGGCTTTTGCGCCTTGACGAGGAGAGGGAGCAAGGCGAAGTGATAGTCCTGGATGAGGACCATGGGCTCATCGAGGTCTCCGATCTCCTCGAGTACGGCGTTGGCGAACTTCTCGTTGACCGCCCGGTATTGCGACCAATCCTCGGGCCGGAACACGGGCCGCGTATGCGCGATGTGGCACAGAGGCCAGAGTCCCTCGTTGGATAGCCCGTAATAGTAGCCGTTTTCCTCCTCCTTCGTCAGGGCTACGCGCCGCAGGGTGTAGGACGGGTCGTCGGGAGGCACGCGCAGCCTGCCGTTGGCATCCGTGACCTCCCAATCCGCCTCTCCGGCCCCGTGCGCGATCCAGACCCCGCCGCAGGCGCGCAGTACGGGTTCCAGGGCGGTCACCAGGCCTCCGGCCGGGACGATAGCCTCCACACGCGAGCCCTTGCGCAGGTGCATGTACGGCTCGCGGTTCGATACCAGGAACAGCGGCCGGCCTCCGAGGCGGGAGCGTATATGTTCCTTGAGGCGCTCAGGCGTCCAGACGGATTCCGCCGCGTCCCTGAGGCGGGCTTCCTCCTCGGCCGCGGTCCGCGCTTGGACGAGGTGCTTGGCGAAGGTCGTGACCTCCTTGGCCATAGGTGCGAATATGCCGGCGGAGGGCGGGGGCATGGGTCCCGCCTCCTCCCCGGAGCGCAGACGCTTCATCCACTCCGTCATCTCCGCGATGGGACCCACGATGCTCCAACGGACCACGAGCAGGGTCACCATGGTGATGAGCACGAGCTGCACCAGGACCCGGAAGAACGCGTGCTTCCGGATGTAGGCGCGCTGAGCGTCGATGAATCCGGCGTCATGGATGATGACGAGCGCGCCTTGGCCGCGGCCTTCGCGGGGGGAGAGCGGAAGGGCGAAGAGATGCATGTTCCGCCCACTCACGACCGCTGTCTGCCCGCCGTCCGTCAGGGACTCCAGGGCCTTGGTCACGACGCTGGGAGGCGTCGGTAGGGCCGCGGACAGCGAAGATGTGATGGCCACCGCCGTCCCCTTGGAATCATACACTGCCACGCCGGCCAAGCGCTCCCGATTGCCGAATCTCTCCACTAGGCGCTGGAGGGAGTGCGACGCTTCGCGCTCCAGCAAAGGCTCCACCGTCTCTTGCAGACTCTGCGCGAGGACGCGGGAACGGCGCTCGAGCTCGTCTCGCTGGCGCGCGATCTCTTTGCGCTCCTGCAGATAGGCCGAGGATATGGCCACAACGGCGACCACGGTCATCAGTGAGAGGACGAGCCTCAGCGTGATGCGCATGGAGTGCTCCCCATTAAACGAAGAACCGCCATCAAGGTGAACGAGATGGCGGCCCGACCATCTGAATCCTCCGGAAAAAAGACCCCGGACCCTTGTCCGTCAGAGTATGTTCATAATGATAACTCACGCACGGCGATTTGTCTAGCCTCAAATGTCCGGATATAATGCTGGACCATGAAAGACCGTCACATCCAGCCGGCGGCGCTTGCGGCCGCGCTCTCCGGTCGCCAGAGCCTCCTCCTCGGCTTCGATTTCGACGGTACTCTCGCCGCGTTCGCTCCCACGCCGGGCCGGGCGCGCCTTCCCGCCGCGACCCGGCGCATGCTCGCCGCCTTGACCCGCCAGCCGGGATGGCACGTGGCCGTGCTGAGCGGGAGGGGTTTGGCGGACGTCAGATCCAAGGTTCGCATCCCCGGCGTATGCTACGGCGGCAACCACGGCATCGAACTCGCATGCCGACGTCTGCGCTGGACGCACCCCGGAGCACGCAGGCTCCGTCCCCTGTTCCGCCGCTGCGCCGCTGAGGTCCGCGCGCGGCTGCGCGGATTTCCGGGGACGCTCCTGGAATTCAAAGGATTCGGATTCAGCGTGCACTATCGCGGCATGCGCAGGCACTCCCCCCGGCAGCTGGCGCAGGCGATCCAAGATTGCCTCAAGCCGGGACTCCGCCTCGTCCCCGCCAAGAAGATCTGGGAAGTGCGGCCCGACTTGGACTGGGATAAGGGCCGGGCCATGCTGCGCATCGCGCGGGAGCTCGGTTCCCGAGGCATCCTGTTCATGGGCGACGACGCGACCGATGAGGAGGCCTTTCGCAGGCTTAGAAAGCGCGCCATCACGGTCCGGGTCGGTTTTAGGGGAAAGACCACGGCGCTTTATCGGATGCAGGGAGTCAAGGCTGTGAACCGCTTCCTCGCGGCGCTTCCGGTCAGATCCTGAAGGCTGCGGCGCTCTCCTGCCCCGCTTGGCATGAGACCGCCTGGAGGGCGGTCCGTGTCCTGCGGATCCGCCCGGCATCCATCAGACGGCGGAACGTGCCGGCGAACGCGGCCTCCGGATACTCTCCGAAGCACGCTCGGAAACGGCTGCGCCAGATGGGCTCGCCGGAAGCCAGGCAGCCCATGATGCGCGCGCGCATCTCCAGGTTGCGGCTCAAGCGGCAGCCTCGGAGGAGGGGCGGCCGTCCGCACTCCAGCTCGCCGGTATAGGCTTCGAAGCCTCCATCCATCTCGTATTGGAGACGGTCCGCGAGGTGAGAGACGGCGCCGAAGCCGAGTCCCAGGACGTGGCTTCTGTGGCCCGCGGAATGCAGGAGCTGGAGGTTCTTCCTGCGCGGGTCCGACCGCTGCCGCAGGGTCCGCACGGCCCGATGGACCCGTTCCCGGAGCCTGGGATCGGTCCATTCTGGGAATCTCGGCTCGTCGACGTCCACGGAGGCCGGCCCGAGCTCTTGCGCGAAGAGTAGGAGCCTCAGGCAGAGGTCCGGGTCGCGCCATTCCCAGCCGGCAACGGCCAGATCGAGGTCGAGGTCCAGGCCTCCCTTCCGGATCAGGAGGCAGCCCTTGGCCAGGGAGCGCTCCCATCCCGCGCGTTTCGTCCCCGGAGGGGGTTCGTGGATGGGGACCGTGATCCTTCGGATGTCATGGCGGCGTAGGGCGGCCACGCTCTCGGCCGCGAGTCCGTCGGCCCGGAGCTCGGCCGTGCTCTGGCGCGAGCGCGTGAGGTCGAAGTGCCGCTCAAGCAGGGAGAGGAGCTCTTCAAGGCGGGGAGGGGAAAGGGCGCATAGCCCCCCGGACCCGCTGCTCCCGATGAAAAGGGTGTCCATGGCCGTCCCGGATGGAAGACCCAGAGCCCGGATCTCCTCTGCGAGGAGCGATGGGTAGGCCGGCGTGGGTTCTCCCGGGACATGCACGTAGAGGCCGATGCGTCGCCTCTCCCGGGGCAGGGTCTCATCCGCGAGCGCCCGGCTCCATGCCCGCCGCACCTCGCCGGGCTGGATGGGGACCCAGGCGGACTTGGGCGGATAGCACGCCCCCCAGCCGTCCCAGACGGGCTCCGTCATCGGGAGAACGGCAGGAGCAGAGCGCTGACGATGAGCAGCAGGCCGATGAGGAGCAGGGGCAGACCGACAACGGCGCCTACGATGGAAAGGGTCAGGAGCCCGCCGATGAGCAGGACCACGACCCCGACCGCTCCGAGGACGAGCGATAAGCCGAGCCGAGCGAGGAGGCGGCGCAGGAACGAGGGGGCGGGTTCGTGTCCGACGAGCTCCGCATCCACGATCCGGGAAGGCTCTTCGATGCTGTTGTCCATCCGTGGAGTCCTATTTTACAAAGAAACCGGTATTGACGGGAGAACAGGCCCATGGTACGCTTCCACCATGAATTGTCCCAAGTGTCGCGGCCAATCCCTGTCCCGATCGCTCGGCCCCAAGGGCATCGCCATCGACGTGTGCAGGTCCTGCCACGGGATATGGCTGGACAAGGGAGAGGTCTACTACTACTCCGTCAAGCCGCAGAAGACCTTCGAGGCCCTGAAACAGGCCTATGCCAAGACGGACGCATCCGAGCGGGAGTGCCCGCGGTGCAGGGTCAAGATGCGCGAGGTGCGTTTCCTTCAGGCCGATCTGGCCCTCGACGCTTGCCCCTCCTGCGGGGGCAACTGGTTCGACGACGGCGAGATTTCGGCCCTGAACCGGGCCTTGGGCACGGGACTGGACGTCAAGTCCCAGCCCTCGGTTCAGAAGGCCGAGGAAGATGTTTCCTGGCGCGGCTTGATCGGAATCCCTTTGGCGCCCCTTCCCAGCCTCGGGCTGCGCTCCATCGGCGTCCTGGCGGGCCTCTACGGCGTGCTCGTGGCTTTCCTCTATTTGAGCGGCCGCTTCATGGAGCTCAATACGGACCGGGTCATGTTCTACGCGGCCGTATTCATCATCGTCAACTACCTGCTGGGGCCCTGGCTGACCGACCTGAGCCTGGGGTGGCTGCACGGCCTGCGCTGGGTGGAGCCCACGGAGCTCCCCGACCCGTTGCGGCGGTTTATCGACGAAGCCTGCAAGAAGCATCGGATGCCTTTCCCCAAGGTGGGCATCATCACGGACGGCAACCCCAACGCTTTCACCTACGGCCATATGCCGAGCGACGCGCGCCTGGTGCTCACCACCGGCCTGATGGACGTCCTCGACGAGGCGGAGCTGCGCGCCGTGGTCGCTCACGAGCTGGGGCACGCCATCCACTGGGACATGGCCGTCATGACCATGGCCGCGCTCGTGCCGGTCATCCTGTATTATACCTACCGCGCCTGCATGCGCATGAGCCGGACTCGCAGTTCCTCAAGGGGAAGGAAGGGCGGCAGCCCGTTTCCCCTCATCGGGCTGACGGCGCTCCTCCTTTATTATGTGACCGAGTACATCGTCCTCTTCCTGTCCCGGACCCGCGAGTACTATGCGGACCGCGCGGCCGGGGAGATGACGGGGGAGCCCAACCGCCTGGCCTCCGCCTTGGTCAAGGTGGCGTACGGCTTGGCGGGTCGCAGGGAGCCGAGCCCTGCGGAGAAGGCGAAGGACCGCGTGGACATGGGCGCGGCCCGGACGCTCGGCATCTTCGACCCGACGGCCGCCAAGAGCCTGGTCGCGACGACCCTGGGTTCGGGACGGAGTGTTACCGCCGAGAATCTCCTCGGCGCGATGCAGTGGGATATGTGGAACCCATGGGCGGGCCTCTATGAACTCAACTCCACGCATCCGTTGGCCGCCAAGCGCATCGAGGCGCTTGGGCGCCAGGCCGCGAGCTACGGACAGCAGCCCTTCGTGCATTTTCACCTCCAGAAGCCCGAGAGCTATTTCGACGAGTTCCTCGTGGACCTCTTCTTTTCGTGGCTGCCGTTCCTGTCGGCGCTCGCTGGCGCGTGGCGGGCTCCACTCCAGCCCTGGTGGCTGGGCGCGGCAGCGGGATTCTGCGTCGGGTACATCATCAAGACCCGTTTTTCTTATAGGACCGGATTCTACCCGGAGATGTCGGTCTCCTCGGTGCTCAAACGGGTCAAGGTCTCGAACGTGCGGGGAGTCCCGGTGCGGCTGGCGGGGAAGATCATCGGCCGCGGGGTGCCGGGCTTCCTGCTTTCCGAGGACATCGTGCTCCAGGACGACACCGGCTTCATCTTCCTTGATTACGAGCAGCCCTTGGCCCTCTTCAAGTGGATCTTCGCCATCACGGGCGCGCCCAAGCTCGTGGGCCAGGAGGCGGTCGTGACCGGCTTCTACCGCCGCGCGCCCGTCCCCTACGTGGAGGTGCGTAGCATCCGCTCCGCGGGGCTGGACTCGACGTGCTGGACCCTCGAGGCCAAGTACATCGCCATGGGCCTGGTCCTGGCGGCGGCAGTCTACTGCGGCTTTTTCGTGCGGTAGAGCTCCACGGAGACTTCGCGCACCTGGGGCATGGAGGCCGGCCGTTTGCGCACGGTGACCCGGACGGATCGGATGCGTCTATCCCGCGCAAGCGCTTCCTCGGCCAGGGATCCCGCCAGGCGCTCGATGAGCCGGTATTCTCCGGATTCGGCCGTTTCCCTCAGCAGCCGTTCGAGAGCCTGATAGTCGAGCGTGTCTTGAAGATCGTCCGACCTCGAGGCTTTGCGCAGGTCCAGTCCCAGACGGACGTCGATGAGCGCGCTTTGCCGTTTCGCGCGCTCCGACGGGCTGACTCCGACCCGGCAGAGACAGCGGATGCCCTCGATGACGATGGAGTCCACCGGGCTCAGTTGAAGAACGGATGCTTGAGCGTCGGGGGCCGCTCCGGCTTCTTCTCCGATTTCTTGAGCTCCATCTCGCTGATGAGCACGGAGGGGTGCACGATGCTGGCCTGCACCTCGCCCCTGTTATCCTTGTAGGGCCCGAGCTGGTAGTAGTTGTACACCTGCCGCGTGGAGCCGGCCATTGCCACGTCGCGCAGGGAGCGCAGGGTCACGCCGGTGAACTGCGCGTTCCGGAGGAGCTCCTCCCTGCCGTCGGCTACGTTGACCTTATAGACGAGCACCGGAGCCGCGAGCACCTCTCCTTTCTCCTGCCTCTCCTCGTCAAGGATGCGGCGGATGATGAGCCCGTACTTCAGGCCGTAGTCCTTGGCCTGCTTGAGGAGTTCGCTCTTGAGCTGTGCCGCAGGGACAGTCTTCGCCGCGTTCACGAACAGGCTCCCGATGTGCGCGGTGGCGAACTCCTCGAGCGAGCCGCGGCCGTGGCCGTTGGACCGGTCCCGGGCCTTGATGGGGGAGCGGCTCATGGGCACGTCCTTGAGGATGCCTTTCTCGACCAGGGTCAGCTTCTGGGCGGGGATGCCTTCATCGTCGACCTCATAGTGCCCGATGAGGGGCAGGCCGTCGAAGGTGTTGACCGAGGGGTCGTCCGATACGCTGAGCAGGGGCGATACGACGCGGAGCCCGAAGCGTTCGCCGAAGGCCCCGGAATAGAAGTTCTCCTTGTTCTCCTCGTCCTCGACCCAGACCGAGCGGGGGAAGCTCAGGTTGCGCGCGAGGAGCTGGTTGAAGAACTCGCCTGCGGCCTGTCCCTCCAGGAGTACCGGGCCCGTGTAGTTCGCCTCCCAGAGCGGCGCCTGCGACAAGGAGCTCAGGTCCTTGGCCAGTTTCTCCGCCTCGGCCTGCAGGGCCTCGAAGGCGGGCAGGTCCTGGGGAGACTGCCGGATGATGCGGCGGCGGTCGGCCAGACGCATGCCGTCGGGCGCCTGCGTCTCGGCCTCCATGTAGACCTCGATGTCGTGGTCGTTCTTCAGCACCTTCCGGCCTTCGTTGTCCACGAAGGCGGTATGCTGCTGCGTCCAGAGCAGGCTGACCTTGGAGTCCTGGATGAGCGGGTAGCGCCGGAACACGGCGGAGAGCTTGCGCACCCGGTCCTCCCAGAGCGCTTTGTCGAGCGAGAGCGTCGTGAGCGGCCGCAGGGACGCGGCCGCCGGGTCGCGCGACAGGTCCGGGATATCCTCGCGGATGAGCTTGTTTTGCTTATAGGCCTTCTTCTGGGAAAGCGTCTCCTGCGCCGTCTTGTAGGCTTTGTCCGTGGCGGACCAGATGTCGTAGCGTAGAGCGTCGTAGTCATCCTCCGTCACCAGGGACTCGGTCGTGGGGGAGAACATCCAGTAGCGCTGGCCTACGTAGTGGGTGTTGTCGAAGGCGGGAGTCCCTACGCGCAGGTCGATCTTGAGCCTGCGCGACTTGTGGGAACTGGGGCCCTTGAGCGCGCCGAAGGTGCCCTCGACCTCGGTGCGATCCACGTCGCGGGCCGTGTAGGCCACGTAGTAGGGGCGGCCGAGGTTCTCCATGTCGAGGCGCTCCACCGTGCGCTTCATCTCGTCCGTCATGGCGCGCATGAGCGTGTCGGCTCCGCTCTGGGCGCGGGCGACAGGGGTGGTCAGGAGCAGCGGGGCCAGCAGGAGCGCTTTCATTGCTTACCTCCCTTGTCATGGTGCGGCGGGGGCAGGATGGGCGGCTTCTCCGAGAACTTCAGCTTCTTCTCCACCTCGACCTCGGAGAACAGCAGGCTCGGCCCCACTCCGGAGACCGGGACTCCGCCGGATTCGGCCCCGCAGGTTCCGTTGAACACGTCGTAGTCGTCGCCGGCCGCGATGATCTTGGTGAAGGAGGTCAAGGGCGTCCCCACGATGTCCACCCCGCGCACGACCTCGTCCGGCCGTCCGTCCGGGTAGACCCGGTAGACGAGCAGAGGGATGACCTTGAAGGACTGCGTCAGCCAGCGGCCCGTCATGGTGAAACCGCCGGAGATGTCCTCGAAGACCAGGCCGTAGGGCTTGTTCTGCTTCTTGATCTCGTCGATGAGCATCTCCCGCAGCCGCGGATAGGGCACGGTCTTCGAGGCCTCGACCATGGTGTTGCCCATGCGCGCCACGACCTGTCGTCCCGCCTGCCTGCGGCCGTGGCCGTTGGACTTCGGAAAGTTGTTGATGGGGGACCGGGACATGAGGAAGCCCTTGAGCACCCCTTTCTCCACCAGGGGGACCCTGCGGGAGGGGACGCCCTCGTCGTCGAACCGGTAGAAGCCGCGCAGGAACTGGCCGTGCGCGTCGTGCAGGCTCGCGTCGTCATAGACGCTGATGAAGTCCGCGGTGATGGGGAGGCCGAGCTTCTTGGTGAAGGTCTGGCCTTCCTCCTCGAGCTTCTGACGGTGGCCTTCGAGCCGGTGGCCCAGGATCTCGTGGAAGTAGACCCCGGTGGCCTTCGCCTTGAAGATGGCAGGACCCGTGTAGGGCTCGACCAGAGGAGCCTTGGTGAGGGCCTCGAGCTCGCCGGCCGAGCGCTCCATGTCCTTCAGGACGATCTCGTCGGAAGGCAGGTCTTCGAGCTTGTCCGAATCGTAGCTCTCGTAGCGCTGGAGGTCCATGCCGTCGGTGGTGCGCGCGGTGAGATAGTAGCTCAGGCGGATGTAGCGGTTGCCGGTGACCACCTGGCCCCCTTCGGAGTTCAGGATGTACCGGTTGACCGTCTCCGCGTCGAAGGAGACGCCGCAGTCGATGATGAAAGGGTACTTCTTGAGCGCGGTGGAGAGCTTCGAGACCCTGGCGCGCCAAGCCGCCTTGTCCACCTTGGGGTGCTCGGCCCTGTCGTAGTGCTTGCTGGGGGTCTCCACGGAGAAGTCATCGGACTTGTCCTCCTCCTCCGCGGTCACCGCCTTGTTGGTCTGCACCTTGGTGTAGCGCTCCCGGGCCGCTTTCGCGGTCTTGTCCGTGGCGAGCCACAGGTCCGCGCGCACCGAGGCGTCGTCGTCGTCCGTGGCGATCCGCGCGTGCTGCCCCCGGTCCCAGCTGTACCAGCCCTCCATTCCCTTGATCTGGTGCGTGCTGTCGAGGTGGGGGTCGCCGACGCGGGCGTCCACGGTGAGCGAGCGGGTGTGCGTGTCGCTGTCGTAGCGCACGGCTCCCAGCAGCGCGCTGAGGTAGGTCTCCTGGTCGTCCTCGACCTCGTAGGCCAGGTAATAGAGGGGGGGCTTCTCCGCCTCCTTGAGCGCGTTGAACGAGCGGTCGAGCTCCTTGCGCATGGAGCGCAGGAGCACGTCGTTCTCGGGGGTCTGGGCGAAGGACGCCGAGCACAGAGACAGCAGGATCAGGGCGAGGGAGAGGCGCATGGGAACGCTCCTTTGGGTACGGGTAGAGTAAACAAAGCGGGGGCCTCGCGCAAGGGGGCGATTCTTCCCTGATCCTCCGCAACGAAGCGCAGGTGATTGTCGAGGGATGCCGCGAGAGCTACAATACAGGAAGGCCGCACAGTCCTTATCGTGGAATTGAGAAAATGGGGGGGCGCTGAAATGAGGGTCGGATTCGTCAACACGAGCAGCAGACAGAACTGCAAGCCGTTCCGCATCGACCCTCTCGGCTCCCTTTATCTGCTCACGATCCTCGAGCAGGAGTTCGGCGATCGGCTGGAATTGTCGTTCACGGACCTGCGGGGCGTCAGGGAAGACGCCCTGATCTATCACATACCCGAGAAGGACGTGTATCTGCACTACGTGACGACGCCCGAATTCTCGGAGATCGAGCGGATCGTGGCGGATCTGCGCAAAGTCTACCCGCGAGCGATGCATCTGGCCGGCGGGCCGCACATCAACATCTTCCCGCAGGAAAGCCTGCGCGTTTTCGACGCGATCGGCGTCGGAGAGGGCGAGGAGATCATCAAGGCGATGATCCGGGACATCCTCAGCTCGACGTTGAAGAAGGTCTATGAGGCGAAGGGGCATGTCGACCTCAACGCCTATCCCTTTCCCCTAAGGAAGTACTTGCCGAAGACGGCCATAACCGACATCGGGCTGTTGAGCAAGAAAGAGTATCAGCTTCCCGGGACGTCGGTCCTGTTTTCGAGGGGCTGTCCCTTCAGCTGCCATTTCTGCTCCAATCAATACCGTGGTCCGACTAGGTTCCGGTCCCCCGAACGGATCATCGAAGAGATCGAATATCTGAAGCGAGAATATGGGATCCAGGCACTGCTGCTGAAGGACGACCAGGGGATCCCCGTCCAGAAGGAGATCGCCAGGGCCGCCATCGAAGCGATAGCCAAGACGGGCGTCAAATGGCGCGCACAGTCGCGGGCCAACGGAGTCCACACGGAAATAGTCAGGCTTGCCAAGGCTGCCGGCTGCACCGAGGTCGCTGTGGCCGTCGAAAGCGTCTCGCAGAAGTCTCTGGACATCATGAACAAGAAGATCGATCTCCAGAAGGCGAAAGACTATCTCCAGACCCTCAAGCGGGAGGGGTTGGACGTAAAGCTCCTCCTGATCCTCGGCCTCCCCGGAGAGCCGCGGGATATCGCCCAAAAGACCATAGAATTCATCGAAGAGACGGGGCCGACCTGCGTTTCGTTGTCCATCCTGTGCCCGATCCCGGGCTCCGAGATCTATCGGAATCCGTCTCGATTCGGGATGAGGATCAACCCGGAGGTGTCCTTCGACAAGTACCTTTTCGCCTTCGGCCGTTTCGACGGAGACGAGCATGCTCCGAGATTCTTCGAGTATGAGAAGGAGACGCCTTTCGGCGAAGGGATGAGCATGGACGAGATCCTTGCCAATCACGCGGCGGTCCAGGGCTATCTGCGCGACCACGCGATCAATTTCTGACGAGCGACAAACAGCCATGCCAAGATTGTTCGGGAATGTCCTGATCGTCGTTCCCCTCCACAACCCCGACTTGCATTGGAGCCACGTCGACGGACTCAAGGACTTCTGCGCGGAGACTTTCCTGCTGGAGTACTTCACCTCGATCAAGGAGCGCGGCATCCGCGGGACCCAGGCGCGCATCGAAGAGATGATCGGGGAGAAGCGGATCGAGGTCGTAATACTGACCCTCTTCGCGGACAGTTTTCAGTTCCCTCTCGAGTTCTTCGCTCGGCTGAGGCGGAAGGTCAAGGTCGTCTTCATGAATATGGACGACGAGAACTATTTCGACGTGCATGGGAAGTTCTACGGACAGACGGCGGACGCGGTGATAACATCGGACCGCTTCGCCGTCGCCGCTTATGCCCGGATCGGCGTCCCGGCCGTTCTGTACCTCGCCCAGTATTCGAGGAAGATCTACCATCCGGTCGAGGTGCCGCGGGACATCGACGTCTCCTTTATCGGAGACTGCGCCAAGTGCGATCGCGCGGAGTTCCTCCGCTTCCTCGCCGACAACGGGATCGCCGTGGAGAGCTTCGGGTACGGCTCCAGGAACGGCTACGTGGAGTATGCCGACATCTCGAGGGTCATGTCGCGGACCAAGGTCAACCTGAATTTCACGAAGATGGTCACGCCGGAGTTCCTCCGCGAGGACGACCCCCTGCATGTCCGGGTGCGGCAGAACAAGGGGCATGCCATCGAGGCGGCGCTCGCGCGATCCTTCTGCCTTTCGGAATACGCGCCCAGCCTCCCTTTCATTTTCGAGATCGGCAAGGAGATCGATTGGTTCGACGATCGGCGTTCGCTGCTGGAGCGGGTGCGGTATTATCTCTCGCATGACAGCGAGCGGGAGGCGATGGCGGCCAACGCCTATGCCAGGGCTCGGGAGGAGTACCTGCAGGAAGCGGGCTTCCCGCGGATGCTCGGGGAGCTGCATGAGATGCTCCAAGGGGACGCGCCGCATCGGATCAGCCAGCCTCCCACCGTCCTTAAGAACGCGCGCTTCAAGGCGAGGCAGACGAGCGCATGGTTCGTTTGTTGGCTCGCCGCGCTACGGCGCGGACAGTGGCGCATCGCGATGGGGCTCCTCCCCGATTTCCTTCGGTACGGTCCGTGGATCTTGCTGTGCGGGCTTTCAGGCGGGGCGCGGCGGGCGTTCGACCTCTACCGCGCGAAACGCGGCGGCTGATCGTGGCATCAGCCCCGAGGAGCAGCGAAGTCAAGGCCCTGCGCCTGGCCCTCGCTCAAGAGCGCGCCAGGAACCGCCGCAGGAACGCCCTCTTCGACAGGGCCATCCGCTCCAACGACCTTCGCGAGGTGGGCGAGGAGCTCTACCGCTACTTCTACCATCACTTCGGCGTGTACAAGGGCGACATCACCATCCTGGCCGACTATGATGAGCGGGAGTTCTTCGAGCTGGTCGGCTACAAGCCCAGGGGCGGGCTTCCTTCCCATGAGTGGCTTCGGAGCACGTCCCAAAGATGCCTGGAGACCCTGCGTGGAATAGTCGAGGAGCAGGTCTTCATCGGCTACGGCGCCGAGGAAGAAAGGAGGATCCGCGTCTCCTGCCTGCTCGAGCAGAGCATGCTCGAATGCATGCTCGTCAAAGGCCCCCGCATCGTCAACGATGTCACCGTGCTCTCTCCTTGCGAGGTGGAGCAGGCAAGGCTGCAGAAGACCCGGGCTTGGCTGAACTGGCCCGTGCTGCATCCGGAGAACGGCAAGCTCCTGGCCAAGCTGCACATGTCGTTCAAGAGCCCCAAGAGCCACACCAAGTCCGGGCTCGCCGGAGATTTGCTGCCGTTCGAGGATCTGCTGCGCTACCGCATCCTGCACACGCGGGACTTCAGGCGGGTTCGCTACCTGTCGGAGCGCGACGCTCTCACCGGCTTCGTCCTCCGGCCCGTGCTCGTCGAGCGATTGGACGAGCTCCTGGAGGCGGGCAGCCGCTCCAGGAAGGGGAGCGTGCTGGGCGTGGGGATGATCGACCTGGACCTCTTCAAGAGGTTCAACGACGGCTACGGCCACGGCGTCGGGGACCGGGTGCTCAAGCGCTTCGCCGCGGCCGTCCAGGGCGTCCTGCGGGTCTCGGACGTGGTGGGACGCTACGGAGGCGAGGAGTTCGTGGCTTTGTTCCCGGATACCGGCGCCGCGGACGCCTTGACCATACTCCGGCGCGTGTATGAGCGCATCAAGGACGTGGACTTCATCCCTCCCTCGGCCCGGGCCGGGAGGTCCAAGCCGGAGCGCCTCCGATTCAGCGCTGGGATAGCGGCCTTGACCTTGAAGCCGTGGCTGGAACTGCCTACGTTCGAGCAGGTGGTCAAGGCCGCGGATGACCTGCTCCTGGAGGCCAAGTCCAGGGGCAGGAATCGGTGCTGCTACCGGGACGCGGCCGGGCATATAAAGGAATACCCGCTGGGGTCCTAAAACCCCTGGGCCGATTGTTTTCCCGCCATTGGGACCTTGGACCTGCGGGCACCGCGCGGGGACCTCAATATAATCTTTCATCCTTTGAGAGAGGCCCCTCCATGAAAGCGATCCGATCCGCAGTCGCCGTCGTCATCTCCGTCAGCCTGATCGTCCTTTCGCCAGGCCTGGGCTGCTACCAGGCCATGGCCAACACGATCATCGCGCCGGTCGCTGCCCAGACAGGCAATATGGGCCAGCTCGGCGCGGCCGGAGCCGTCGGCGCGATGCAGACCGTCCCGGGCGTCTCCTCTCTCACCCCGATGCAGATGAACCTGAGCCTGGGCTCGGGACTCAAGGCCGGGACTCTCAAGCCCCAGGTGCAGCCTTCAGCTCTCCAGACTCTCTCTCCGGCGGCTTCGCCGGTCAAGCTCTCCCAACCTGTACATGCGCCTCACGCCACTCCTGAAGCGGCGCAGTACGGCCGCGCATCCGCGCAGGCCGTGCAGAAGTACTTCGGCAAGGCCGAGGCCGCTGCCGCCGCGCAGGAAGGCAAGCGGGGCGGACAGACCGCGTATCAGGGCCTAATAAAGGAGATGCCGTCTTTCGACCGCGTGTCCGGAGCGAGCGCGAAAGAATCCGCTGAGACCGATTTCATGAGCAGGATCGGGTTCTTCAAGGCCCAGGCCTCGGATTCCGTCGTGTTCGCTGCCCGGAGCCACGGGATGTCCTCCCGCCGCCAGGCAGCCTCGCTGAGGATGCCTGTGGAGGACGACGGCCCTGCGACCGGCGCGGACACGGACGTCTCGGACTTGGACGAGCTCGGCAACCCGCGGCGGCGCCAGGACCCGGGGCCGGACGATGTGTCGGATCGCGGCGGCGGCGGGTTCAGCGAGGACGGCGGCGGCAGCCGGAACAGCGACCTCTTCTCCTTCGCCGCTCCCTTGGCCACCGCGCTGACGTTCGCGGCCGGGACCGCCATGTTCGGCGCCCTCCCCGCGGCCGCGCTCATGGTCCCGCTCTACCTCGGGATGATCGTCCCGTCCCTCGTCCTGCACGAGATGGGACACGCGTACGCGGCCTACAAACTCGGCGACTCCACGGCCAAGGACCAGGGCCGCTTGAGCTTCCGGCCCAGGGACCTGCTCACCCACATCGACCCGCTCTTCACCCTGATCCTGCCGATCGCCACCATGCTCACCACTGGCGTCATCTTCGGCGGGGCGAGGCCCGTGCCGGTCAACGCGCAGAACCTCAGGGAACCGGTGCGCGACATGGCCAAGGTCGCGCTCGCGGGGCCATCCGTGAACTTCGGGCTCGCCCTCGCCGCCGCGCTCGCGAACGCCGGGACGGTCGCCCTGGGCATCACGGGCATGCTTCCGGGCCTGCTCCAGCTCGCCGTGCTCTTCAATGTGATGCTGGGCGTGTTCAACATGCTGCCCTTGTTCCCGCTGGACGGGCATCATGTCGTGCGCCACATCGTCGCCAACGGGCTCAAGGCTCCGCGTGCGGCGGCTTTTCTCGATCGGATGGGCATGGCGCAGCTGGGGGCCCTCATCGCCGCCATCGCCTTCTTCTCCGGCCCCATCGGGGGGGCCATCCGCTTCATCACCGGGCTGCTGACGAATCCGGGCGGGGTCCTCGGCGCTCAGCTGGCCACGGCCTATCTGCCGGCCCTGGCGGCGGCCGGGCTTCTGGTCTCCCAGATGCTGGGGGGCGGCGGCCAGTCGCAGAAGCCGTTGGCTTCCGAGAGCATGCCAGAGTCCGTGGAGCTCATCGCGGTCCTGGACGGATCGGCCAAGCCCCTGGCCCATGACGTGCACCTGAGCTGGGTCGACGTGGACCGTTTGCAGGGCATGCGTATGTACGCCGCATGGCAGAACTTGATGGCGGCGGAGCTCGCGGGCGCCGGCCTCGGCATGGATATCCTCGACGCCTATGGGGCCACTCCCGTGGCTATCTACCGCAAGATCAACGCCACGACTCTGCGCGTGCCGGCGGACCGGGTGGACGCGTTCCGGGCGGCCCTGGAGGTCAAGGGCTACAGGGTCTATGCCAACGAGCGGCGCGAGATCATCCGGCCCATCGAGGACACGCCGGGCTACGTGAAGCCGGCCGAGGCCGCAGGGCAGTCCAATCCCACGACCATGCAGGAAACGCTCGGCATCTCCACCATGGACAAGGTGCATGAGGAGGCGGTCAAGCTGTGGGGCAAGCCCGAGGGCCGGGGCTTTACCGGCGCGCTCCGGGCCGCGGCCTTCAAGCTGCTCGGCGACACTATCCCGCAGCCCAGGGTGGGAGTCATCGATACGGGGGTGGATAAGACCCACCCGCTCATCGCTCGCGGTCTGACAGCGGCCAAGGACGTACGGCCGGGCGGCGACGGCATCGACGACAACGGCCATGGGACCTGGGTCACCTCCATGGTGATGTGGTTCGCTCCGTGGCTGCGGAACGTGACTCACTACAAGGCTTTCATGGGCGGCGGCGGCACCCTGGACGACATCCTCAAGGCCCTGACCATGGCCGCCAACGACGGGAACATCATCGTCTCGAACTCCTGGGGCTCGGGCGCCGGCGATCCGGCTAGCCCGGATTCGCTCATGGTCAAGAAGATGGCTGAGGAAGGCCGCGTCATGGTCTTCTCCGCAGGGAACAACGGGCGTTCCGGCAAGAACACCATCGGTTCTCCCGGCATCACGTACTACAGGGATGCCAAGACCGGGGCCCTGCGCGTCATCACCGTGGCTGCCACGGACCGGAACAAGAAGGTCACATCCTTCTCCTCCAAGGGCCCCGGCTCGCGGGTGACGTCCCGGGACGAGCAATACAAGGACTACCCGCGCAAGCCGGACTTGGCGGAGCAGGGCTTCGAGACCGAGTCCGCATGGCCGCAGGCCCTGGGCCCGGACCGCATCGACCCTGTGCTGGGCCCGGTGCGCGCCATCTCGGGGACCTCCATGTCCACTCCGAAGCAGGCCGGCGCCATCGCCATGCTGGCCCAGCTTTTCGGCGTCACGGAAGTGGGCGAAAAGCTCGACCGCGTGGTGAACGCGGTCATGAGCACCTTGACCAATGAGCTGAACCAGGACCCGACCCACATCGGGGACGGGTTCGACGCGGTGTACGCGGCGTACAAGAAGCTCAAGGACTCCGGCTTGATGCCGGTGGGGCCTTCGCAGCTGCTGAGCGGCGGGTTCGTCAGCGGCCTGCGCGGTCTGGCCGCCAGGGCCCTTCTGCGGCTGTCTGAGAAGCCGGTGAAGTAGGCGGGAGCGCTGGATTCGCCCCCGGCGAATAAGCTATCCTATATCCGGAGCTGATATAGGACTTTAGGCCCAAGACTCCGTGGGCTTAAGGCTTCATGTACGACCATTCGTTCGGCTTTAAACTCATAATAGGCTATGGATACCGCAACTCAGACCACCATCCTCGTCGTTGACGACGACGACCATTTCCGGGAGACCCTGTCCGACGCCATGGCTCTCCGGGAGGTGGCGGTGGAAGGCGCCATATCCGGGGCCCAGGCGCTCGAGCGCATCGGGCTTCGTCGTCCTTCCCTGATTCTGCTCGATGTCCAGCTGCCGGACGTCAACGGTTTCGAGCTCTGCCGGGCGCTCAAGAGCGACCGGAGGTACTGCGACGTCCCCATCGTCCTGCTCTCAGCGAGGTTCACCGAGCCCGCGGATCGTGCCGAGGGACTGTTGGCCGGGGCGGACGCGTTCCTCTCCAAGCCCATCAGCCTTGAGACGCTTTGGGAAGAGGTCCGCTACTTGCTTGACACTGGCGACTGAGCCCTGCTATCATAGCCCTGTACTCACCCGCCCAGACGACCTCAGGAGGCCTGAATGTCCAACGAGATTCAACTGACGGATGACACATTCGAGAAGGAAGTCATGCAGAGCCAGCAACCCGTTTTGGTGGACTTTTGGGCTCCTTGGTGCGGACCCTGCCGGATGCTCGGCCCCATAGTGGATGAGCTGGCCAAAGAATACGCGGGCAAGGTCAAAGTCGCGAAAATGAACACGGACGAGAACCCGAACATGGCGTCCAAATTCAATATCATGGCCATCCCCGCAATACTGTTCTTCAAGAGCGGGCGCTTGGAGCAGCAGCTCGTCGGCGTGCATTCGAAAGCCGACATCAAGAAGTTGCTGGACCAGATCGTCGCTTAGTGGGCCGCGATCGCCGTTTTTTTCTTCGTCTTCCCCTGGCCGTGTCTTTGGCGTTGGTTTGCGCGTGCGGCGGTCCCTCGGCGTCGGTCCCGGTGGGGAGTCAGGCCCCGGAGTTCGAGCTGCCGGACGTCTCCGGACGCACCGTGCGCCTGGGAGACCTGAAGGGGAAGGTCGTGCTCCTGGACTTCTGGGCGACTTACTGCGACTCCTGCCGGGAGTCGGTCGGCGCGCTCAAGCAGATACGGAAGGAATATAAGGATAAGGGGTTCGAACTCGTGGGCATCAGCTTGGACGCCGCCCCGGAGCAGGTGGCGGAGTTCATCAAGGAAGAAGGCGTGGATTACCCGGTCCTCGTCGATTCCGATTTGGTCGTGTCCCAGGCTTACGGCGTGCGGGGGCTTCCCGTGACCATGCTCCTGGACCGCAGCGGCGTGGTCCGAGGACGCTGGCTCGGCTTCGATTCCACACTCCCCGGGGAGATCCGGACTCTGATAGATTCCATCGGCAAGACGCTTTGAAGAAAGAGAGTCTGTACCTCATCGACGCCCACGCGTATCTGCACCGGGCCTACCACGCCCTGCCTCCACTTTCGACCAAGAGCGGGGAGCCGGTCGGCGCGCTCTACGGGTTCGCTCGCCTTCTGCTCTCCTTGTCCAAACGCGAGAAACCTTGCTATATGGCCGTTTGCTTCGATTCGCCCGGGCCGACCTTCCGCCACCAGGCCTTCACGGACTACAAGGCGACTCGGAAGGAGATCGACGAGGCCCTCAAAAGCCAGCTCGCCCGCGCGGAGGAATTGGTCCGCGCGATGAACATCCCGACGGTCCGCGCGCCCGGCTACGAGGCGGACGATCTCCTCGCCACGCTGGCGCGGCGCGGCGAAACGCAGGACCTTGACGTGGTCATCGTGAGCGGGGACAAGGACACCCTCCAGTTGGTGGACGGCTCCGTTCGCGTGCTCAACGAGGCCAAGGGTCTGCTTTACGACGAGGGGAAGGTCGTCGAGCGCTACAAGGTCTCGCCCGGGCAGTTCGCGGATTACCTGGCCATACTCGGCGACGCCTCGGACAATGTGCCGGGAGTCCCCGGCATCGGGGAGGTGGGCGCTGCCAAGCTCCTGGTCCGCTTCAAGACCCTGGACGCTCTCCTCGACGCGGCGCGTTCCGGCCATAAGGACGTCCCGCCCAAGGCGGCCAAGGCCCTGGTCGAGAACGAGGCGAAGCTGCGCTTGAGCCGCGAGCTCGTGGGGCTCAGGTTCGACGCGCCGGTTTCCGTGGAGCCCAAAGAGTGCCGATATTCCATCGAGTCTTCGGAGAAGCTCGTCGAGCTCTTCAGCCGGTTCGAGTTCAAGAGTCTGTTGCGGGAGCTCGGAGCCTCAGGAAGCTCCGTCCCCGAAGCGCAGATGTCTGCCTCTCGCGTAGGGGGGGGGTCCGACGGGACGGAGCCGGCTCCGGCTTCGATGGAGTCCCGGGTCGTGACTCCGGCCGAGTTCCTCAAGGCTTCCCGCAAGGCGAAAGGGCTGGCGTTATGGGTCGGAAGGCAGGCCCAGGAGGAGCTCCTCCATCCGGCCGGTCCGGTCGTGGCTCTGGCCCTCGAGGACGGCCGGTCCTCGGTCTTCGCGGACCAGGACTTCGAGAAGCATAAGGCAGCCCTGTCCGAGCTCCTTTCCTCCGAGGGCATCCCCAAGATCGGGCATGACCTGAAAGCCTGCCAGAGTCTTTTGGCCGGCATCCGCATCGCCGGAACCGTTGACGACACCCTTCTCGCCGCCTATTGCCTGGATCCGTCGCGGGGGACATATCCTCTTGCGCGGGTCTGTGAGGAATACGCGGGCCTGGAGCTCCTCTCCGGGTCCGGCCAGGCCGCGGCTCTTTGGCCTCTTCGCGCCGCCCTCCTCGAGAAGCTCCGCTCCAGGGGCCTGGAGAAGCTCTACCGGGACGTGGAGATGCCGTTCTGGGAAGTCCTGGCCTGCATGGAGGCCGAGGGCATCGCTCTGGACGCCCCCTATCTGCGTGAGCTGGGCAAGGAGTTCTCGCAGGGAGCCGAGAACCTCCGGCGGGAGATCGACGACTTGGCCGGCTTCACCCTCAACCCGAACTCGCCCAAGCAGCTGGCCGAGCTCTTTTTCGAGAAGCTCGGCCTCCCCGTCATCCATAAGACGAAGAAGGGCGGGCGTTCCACGGACGAGGAGGCGCTCACAGCGCTGGCCGCCCGGCACCCGATCCCGGCGAAGATCCTGGCGTATCGCGAGCTGGCCAAACTCCGGAGCACCTACGTGGACGCACTGCTCGAGCGCATGGATACCGCTTCCGGACGCGTGCGCACCACTTTCAATCAGGCCGGCACGGCTACGGGCCGGCTTTCCAGCGCGGATCCCAATCTGCAGAACATCCCGGTGCGGACTCCGCACGGCCGCAAGATCCGCCGCGCCTTCGTGGCCGGCAAGGGACAGGCGCTCCTCTCGGCCGACTATTCCCAGATCGACCTGAGGGTCCTGGCCCACCTCTCCGGAGACCCGGCGTTGGTCGAGTCCTTCGAGAAGGGCGAGGATGTGCACCTCAGGACCGCCTCCGAAGTCTTCGGAGTCCCGCCGGAGAAGGTGGAGCCTGAGATGCGGCGGCAGGCCAAGGCGGTCAACTTCGGCATCGTGTACGGCCAGAGCGCGCACGGCTTGAGTCAGGGACTGGGCATACCGCGCGGCGAAGCCGCGGGGATCATCGAACGCTACTTCGCGCGCTACAACAAGGTCGAAGCCTTCATCCGGGAGACTCTAGAGGCGGCCAGGCGGGACGGCTATGTGAAGACCCTGCTGGGGCGGATCCGCTACCTGCCGGAGATCGCTTCAAAGAACATGCGGGAGCGCACCGCCAGCGAGCGGATCGCGGTCAACACCCCCATCCAGGGAGGGTCCGCGGACATCATCAAGGCGGCCATGCTGAACATCCACGGCAAGCTCTCCAAGGATTGGCCGCGCGCGCGCATGCTGCTGCAGGTCCATGACGAGCTTATCTTCGAGGTCCCGGAAGCAGAGGTCAAGGCTTTCGGCGAGTGGGTGCGCCGCGAGATGGAGACGGCGTTCCGGCTCCGGGTCCCGGTGCGGGTCAGCGTGTCGGCCGGGCCGAATTGGGACGAGATGGAGGACCTGGACTGATGGCCAGGGTATTCGAGCACGGTCCGATCCGGTTCGGCGTCATGCCGCCCGTCCTCAAGTCTCTGATGGTGGCGAACGTCGTCCTATTCCTGCTGGCCGGGGTCGTGGGGCCCGAGTTCCTCCTGACTTTCGGGCTCGTCCCCGCCCAGGTCACGGGACATCGATGGGTGTGGCAGCTGTTCACGTACTTCTTCGTGCACAGGGGATTCTTTCACCTGCTCTTCAATCTCTTCGCGCTCTGGATGTTCGGCGTCCCGGTGGAGGCCCAGTGGGGACCCCGGGAGTTCTTTAAGTTCTACATGGTCTGCGGAGTCGGGGCCGGCCTTATGAATCTCGCCCTGACGCCGAACTCGATGCTCCCCATCATCGGCGCCTCGGGGGCGGTCTACGGGCTGATGGTGGCGTTCGGCATGCTCTATCCGGACGCAGTCGTCTATCTCTATTTCCTTTTCCCGGTGAAGGCGTGGCACATGGTCGTTCTCTTCGCTCTCCTGGAGCTCATGGCCGGCGCGTCGGGCGGCAGCCCGGCCGTGGCGAACTTCGCCCACCTCGGCGGGATGGCGGTGGGCTACGTCTACATCCGTTGGTGGTGGGTCTGGAGCCTGAAATTCCGGGCGCTTCTCGGCGGCTTGACGCGCGAGCGGCCCGAGCCCCCGGTCCCTCCCACGGCCCGGATGAAACGCCAGGCGGTACGCCGGACGGCCCCGGTCGAGAACGCCGGCGACGAAATGGCGGAGATCGACCGCATCCTGGACAAGATCCTGGACCATGGAGAGTCATCGTTGACCGAGAGCGAGCGGGACATCCTTCGCCGGCACGGCAAGCGAGGCACGCAAGGACATGCCTAGCGCCCTGCGCGTGGCGTTGACCGGGGGCATCGGCGCGGGCAAGAGCGAAGCCCTGGCGGCGTTCCGCGACAGCGGGGCGCAGACGCTGTGTCTCGATACCGTGGCGCGGGAGCTTTCGGGACCCGGCGGTCCGGTGACCCGGGCGGTCTCGCGCGCCTTCGGCCCCGGGATGCTCGGACCCGACGGCGGGCTGGACCGAACGGCCGTGGCCAAAATGGCGTTTTCCGATGCTCGCGCCAGGCGCAGGCTTGAGCGGGCCGCGCATCCGCCCATCCTGCGCGAGATGCGCCTGCGCATGGAGCGCGCGAAGAAGCCGGTCCTGGTCGTGGACGTGCCGCTGCTCTTCGAGGCCGGCTTGCAGGGAGGATTCGATCTTGCTGTCCTTGTCGCGGCCCGGCGCGGGCTTCGCATCGGCCGGGTCGCTCGGAGGGGGGGGATGGACCGCGTCGAGCTCCTTCGCCGCATGAGGGCCCAGATGCCCCAGGAGCGCAAAGAGGCGCTGGCCGACGTAGTCCTGCGCAATGACGGGACGCGCGCGCAGCTGAGGCGCGCCGTCGCCGAGTACCAGAAGGCTTTCGAGCTGATCGCAGCGAGTCTCCGGCCACGGCCGGAAGCGAAACGGGGGAACCCATGAACGAAACCACGCAGAACACCCACGAGGCGGGAGAGGAAGCCGGGCGGGAACCGACCCGCGAGCCGGGACAGCGCAATCGGAAAGAGCCGGCGGAGGCGCCCGTCGCGACCAAACCCCAGACGCCGGAGACCCGGCAGTTGGACGTTTCGCAGCTGGCCAAGATGAAGATCGCGGAGCTCATGCGCATGGCGGAGGAGATGAAGCTGGAGGGCTTCTCCGGCCTGCGCAAGCAGGAGCTCATCGTGAAGATCCTGGAGGGGCAGGCGAAGCGCAACGGCACCATCTACGACCAAGGGGTGCTGGAGATCCTGCCTGACGGATTCGGGTTCCTGCGGTCTCCGGACTACAACTACCTGCCCGGCCCGGACGACATCTATGTCTCTCCGTCGCAAATCAAGAAGTTCGCGCTGCGCAAGGGCGACACCGTGGCGGGCTATGTCCGTCCCCCGAAGGAGGGGGAGCGGTTCTTCGCTTTGCTTCAGGTCGCGAGCGTGGACGGCACTCCCATCCAGGAGCTCAAGAACCGGCCCTTCTTCGACAATCTCACGCCGCTGCACCCCATCCAGCGCTTCACGCTCGAGACGGTACGGCAGGAGATCACCACCCGGTGCCTGGACCTCGTCTCGCCGATCGGCAAGGGGCAGCGCGCGCTCATCGTCGCGGCCCCGAAGACCGGCAAGACCATCATGCTGCAGAAGATCGCGAACGCGATCGCGGCGAACAATCCCGAGGTCGTGCTCCTCATCCTCCTCATCGACGAGCGGCCCGAGGAGGTCACCGACATGCAGCGCAACGTCAAGGGGGAGGTCATCGCCTCCACCTTCGACGAGCCCGCGGACCGGCATACGCAGGTCGCCGAGATGGTCCTGGAGAAGGCCAAGCGGCTCGTGGAGCTCGGCAAGGACGTGGTCATCCTTCTGGACTCGATCACGCGACTGGCCCGGGCCTACAACACCATCGCGCCCTCCTCGGGGCGCGTGCTTTCCGGCGGTCTGGAGGCCACCTCGCTCCAGAGGCCGAAGCGCTTCCTGGGCGCGGCTAGGAAGATCGAGGAGGGCGGGAGCTTGACGATCGTGGCCACGGCGCTCGTGGAGACGGGCAGCCGCATGGACGAGGTCATCTTCGAGGAGTTCAAGGGGACGGGCAACTCGGAGGTGGTCCTGGATCGCAAGCTCGCGGACCGGCGCATGTTCCCCTCCGTCGAGATCAACCGCTCGGGGACCCGCAAGGAGGAGCTGCTCCTCTCGGAGGACGAGCTCAACAAGGTGTGGATCCTCAGGAAGGTGCTCTCGCCGCTGAGCTCCATCGACGCCATGCAGCTGCTGTCGGACAAGCTGCTCGCGACGAAGTCGAACAAGGACTTCCTGAAGTCCATGGAGATCTCCAGCATGGACTGACCGCTCGTCGGCGGATTTGGTATAATCACTATTCGAGGAGTTTTCTATGAAACCAGGCATCCATCCGAATTACTACAACTCGAACGTGCGATGCGCGTGCGGGAACACTTTCGTCACCCGGTCGACGCTCAAGGAGATCAAGCTGGAGATCTGCTCCGCGTGCCACCCGTTCTATACGGGCAAGCAGCGTCTGGTGGACACGGCGGGACGCGTCGAACGCTTCTCGAAGCGCTTCGCGAAGACCGGCGGCGAGACGGTGCGGCGCGCGCCCAAGACCGACGTCAAGAAGATCGAATCCTTGGCCGGCAGCGCGATCGTCAAGAGGAGCAAGGTGCTCTCCAGCGCTCCCACGACCGCGGACGCCGAGAAGCCGAAGGGGAAGGGGAAGTCGAAGGCCAAGAAGACTGCTTCTCCGGCTGCGCCGGCCGCTGACAAGGCTTAGCAGGAAGCTCTGAGACTAGCGGGAGGGACGCTGTCCCTCCCGCTTGTACTTTATGGGGCTGCTCGAAGACATCGAACGCGAGAACGCGCAGATCGAGGCGAAGCTCTCCTCGGCCGAGCCTCCGGCGCCCGGAGAGCTCAAGGCCCTCACCAAGCGGCACGCGGAGCTAGCGCCTCTCATGGAGCTCGCCCGCAAGCTCCGGCAGGTCGAGAGCGAGTTGTCCGGCGCCCAAGCCCTGGCGGATTCCCAGGACCCGGCCATGCGCGAGATGGCCCAGTCCGAGATCCAATCCTTGACGGCCCGGAAGGAAGAGCTCGAACAGGCCATCCGGCTCGGCCTGCTGCCCAAGGACCCCGATGAGAGCAAGGACGTGTTCCTCGAGGTCCGTTCCGGGGCGGGCGGCGAGGAGGCGGCTCTCTTCGCGGCGGAGCTCGTGCGCATGTACACGCGCTTCGCGGAGACGCGCGGCTGGCGGGTGGATACGGTCGAGTACTCCCGCACGGGACTCAAAGGGGCCAAGCTCGCGGTCCTCAACATCCGGGGGGAGAAGGTATTCTCCTGGCTGAGGTTCGAGGGAGGGGTCCACCGGGTGCAGCGGGTGCCACAGACCGAGGCCTCGGGCCGCATCCACACCTCCACCGTCACCGTGGCGGTGATGCCGGAGATGGAGGTCGACGAGGTCGAGATCAATCCCAAGGACCTGCGCATCGATACCTACCGCGCCGGCGGGGCCGGGGGCCAGAACGTCAACAAGGTGGAGACGGCGGTGCGCATCACGCACATCCCATCCGGGTTCGTCATCGCCTGCCAGGAGGAGCGCTCTCAGGGGCAGAACAGGGCCCGGGCCATGGCCATGCTGCGGGCGCGCCTGGCGGAGAAGTTCCGCGCCGATGCCACGACCGCGCACGCCGCGGACCGGCGCAGGCAGGTCGGGACCGGGGACCGGTCCGAGAAGATCCGGACCTACAATTTCCCGCAGAACCGGGTGACGGATCACCGGCTCGAGCAGTCCTGGCACAACCTTCCCGCCATCCTCGACGGTGAGCTCGGCCCGGTCCTCGAGGCTCTCCGGCGCGAGGAGCAGCGCCTGCTCCTCGGCGAGGGCGGGACCCCGGCCGCATGAAGACGTGCGCCAACGTCCGGGAGTATCTCGAGGCCGGCACGGAGTTCCTGCGTTCACGGAAGGTCCCGGAGGCCGCCGCTAACGCGGAGTTCATCATGGCGTCCATCCTGGAGTGCGGACGCGCCGGGGTCCACGCCGATGCGGGACGCGCGCTGAACGCGAAGCAGTCCCACCATTTTTGGTTCCTGCTCAAAGAGCGGGCCCGGCGCGTTCCTCTGGCTTATGTCCTGGGTACCCAGCCTTTCTGCGGCATCGAGATCAAGGTCTCCCCGGCCGTGCTCGTTCCGCGGCCGGAGACCGAAAGCCTCGTGGAGTTCGCCGCTGAGACCGCCCGTACGCGCTTCTCCGGAGAAAACGTGCATATCGCGGAACTGGGCACGGGCTCCGGCTGCATCGCCGTGGCTTTAGCCAAAGCCCTTCCGGAGGCGATGATCGTCGCGACGGAGATCAGCCCCGGAGCCTTGCGCATCGCGGAGGAGAACATCCTGGCGCACCGTGTGGACAGGCAAGTGCGGCTCATCCGGGAGGACCTCTTCAAGGGCGGGGACCGGCCCTCTCCCTGGGCGCACATGCTGGTGTCGAACCCGCCTTATGTCCCGTCCGCGGAGATCGCGAAGCTCGCCGCGGAGGTGAAGGCGGAGCCGGTCCTCGCCTTGGACGGGGGCAAGGACGGCCTGGAGGTCATACGCGTCATCGTGGCGCAGGCTCCGCGCCTGCTGCGCCCCGGAGGCTGGATCCTGCTGGAGTTCGGCGACGGACAGGCGCAGCGCGTGCGCGCGGTCCTGGAGAAGGGGGGGTTCGAGGCCGTGGAGGTGCGCAACGACCTCATGGGCAAGGAGCGGGTGGCGGCGGCCCGGTTCGGGATGGTAAGATTCCCCCATGGATAAGTTCGTCGTCAACGGCGGGCGGAAGCTGCGCGGCAGGGTCCGCGTGAACGGCTCTAAGAATGCCGCGCTCCCCATCCTCATCGCGACCCTGCTGACGGACGAAGCCTGCGTGGTGGACAACGTCCCCCGCCTGCGCGATATCCGGACCACGGTGCGCCTGCTCGAGATATTGGGGAAGCGCGTGACCGCGCGGGGGCGCGCCCTCATCGTGGAGCCGGCAAAGCCCCTGTGCTACCGTGCTCCCTACGACGTCGTCAAGGAGATGCGGGCTTCCGTACTCGTGGCCGGCCCGCTCCTGGCCAGACTCGGCCGCGCCCGGGTCCCTCTGCCGGGCGGGTGCGCCATCGGGCTCAGGCCGGTGGACATCCATGTGGACTGCTTCAAGGCTTTCGGCGCGGCATGCCGCAACGAGGGCGGGGATCTGGTCCTGAACGGCCGCAGACTGCATCCGGCGCGCATCCGCCTGCGCTTCCCGAGCGTGGGGGCCACGGAGAACGCGCTCATGACCGCCGCGCTCCTGGAGGGGAGCACGTTCATCGAGAACGCGGCGCGCGAGCCCGAGATCGCGGACCTGGCGGATTTCCTCTGCGAGATGGGGGCCCGCGTGTCCGGAGCCGGGACCTCCCGGATCCGGGTCGAGGGCCGCCGGCGCCTGCGCGGGACGCGCCACCGGGTCATCCCGGACCGGCTCGAGGCGGGGACGCTCCTGCTCGCCTGCGCCGCGGCGGGAGGAGCGGTCACGCTCCTCGGCGCGGAGCCCGGGCATCTTTCCGCCCTGCTCAAGGCCCTGGCCAGGACCGGAGCCGTGGTGCGCGCGGGCCCCGAGGGCCTGCGCATCGAGGCGCGCGGGCGGCCGACGGCGGTCTCGGTCACGACGGAGCCGCATCCGGGCTTCCCGACCGACCTGCAGCCGTTGTGGATGGCGTACATGACTCTGGCTCGAGGCAGCTCCCGCATCCGCGAGGACATCTTCGAGAGGCGCTTCCTGCACGCGGCCGAGCTCGCCCGTCTCGGCGCGCGCGTCTCCTTCCATGGGAGCGCGGTCACGGTGACGGGAGTCCCTTCACTGCAGGGTGCCGGGATCATGGCCTCGGACATCCGCGCGGGCGCGGCGTTGGTCGTGGCGGCCTTGGCCGCCCAAGGGCGGACCGAGATACACCGCATCTACCACATCGACCGGGGCTACGAGTCCTTGGAGCGCAAGCTGCGTCGTTTGGGAGCCAGGATCCGGCGGGCGCGATGACGTACCGGCAGGCGCTGTGCCTCCTTGAGGAACGGCAGGAGGTGCGCTGGAAGCTGGGCTTGAGCCGCATCCGGGGACTCCTGCGCGCCCTGGGCGATCCCCAGGACGCGGCCCCCGCGATCCATGTCGCGGGGACGAACGGCAAAGGCGGACTCTGCGCCATGCTGGAGGCCATCCTGCGTTCGGCCGGGTATCGCGTGGGGCTCTACACCTCCCCGCACCTGGTCCGGCCCACGGAACGGATCCGCTTCGACGGCCGCGAGATCAGCCCGGGGGATTTCGGCCGCTTGGTCGGGACGGCCCAAAAGGCCGAGACGGGAGAGGCCAGCTTCTTCGAGCTGCTGACCGCCGCCGCGTTCTTGTACTTCCGCGAGCGGGGGGCGGACATCGCCGTCATCGAAGTGGGGATGGGCGGCCGCCTGGACGCTACGAACGTGCTGCGCAAGCCTTTGCTCACCGCCATCCCGTCCATCGGCTTCGATCACACCACGCACCTGGGAACGACCTTGAGCGCCATCGCGAGAGAGAAGGCCGGTATACTCAAAGCCGGCTCTCTTTGCCTCTGCGGGGACCTGCCGCCGGAGGCGGCGGGCGTGATCAGGCGTCGGGCCAGGGCCGTCGGGTGTCCGGTCGAGTTCGTGCGCAGGGGGCTGCGCAGCGTCCAATCGATCTGGGAGGAGGGCCGCCAAGAGCTGGCGGATGGGGGCCGCGGGCTCTTATCCTTGCCTCTACTCGGCGATGCGGCCGTGCGCAACGCGTCCATCGCCCGCCGGGCGGCGGAGCGCCTGCGCGTCCCCGAGGATGCCGTCCGGAGGGGTCTGTCCGGGTTCCGGTGGCCGGGACGCTTCCAGGTCCTCCGGACGCGGGGACGGACGCTCATCCTGGACGGCGCGCACAATCCTCCGGCCTTGGAGGCGTTCGTCTCCACATGGAGGAAGAGCCCTTGGCATCGGGGGGACGCGGTCTTCATGGTCGGATGCCTGCAGGACAAGGACTGCGGCGGGCTGGTGCGCATCCTCTCCCGCGCGGCTCGGAAAGTCATCCTGGCGCGGCCCGATTCGCCCAGGGCCTTGGACCCGGCCGCGCTGGCTCCCTTGTTCGAGCGCGAAGGCGTCCGCGTGCTCGGCGTCGAGCGGAGCGCGGACCGGGCCCTGGCCGCCTGGGTCCGCACGGGAGCCCCCGTGGGAGCGGTCTGCGGCTCTCTCTATCTCGTGGGGAACGTGCTGAAGTCACTGGAGAATCCATGAGGCGGGACATCGGCCTGGGAGTGGACGTGGGCGGGACCTTCGCGAAGATGGTCCTGGTCGACGGCAGGGGGCGCGTCCTTCTGCAGGGACGGATCCCCTCTTCGCCCGAGAAGGGGCCCGAGCGGTTCGTCGCCCGCCTGGCGAGGTCGATCCGGGAGTTCGAGCGCCGCTCCCCCCGGAGGCCGGGCACGGCGTGCCTGGCCGTAGCCGGGGACGTGGACCCGGCTGCGGGATGCGTGAGGCGTTCTCCCAATCTCCCGGCTTTCGAGGGCTTCCCGCTGCGCGACGCGCTGACCGGAGCCTTGGAGCGGCCGGTGTGCATGCACAACGACGCCAACATGGCGGCATGGGGGGCCTACGCGCTGGAGCTCGGCCGCCGCTACGACGACGTGGTCACCCTCACGCTGGGGACCGGCGTGGGCGGAGGGGTCGTCCTGGGCGGGCGGCTGCACACGGGAGCCACCGGGTCGGCCGGCGAGGCCGGGCACATGCGCGTCGTCTTCGGCGGGGAGACCTGCGGCTGCGGGGCCAAAGGGTGCCTGGAAGCCTACGCTGGCAAGTACGGCATACTGCGTTTGGCGGCGGCGGCGGGCCTCAAGCCCAGGGATCCCGCCGCGCTTGCCGAGGCCGCGGCGGCCGGAGACCGCGCGGCCCGGGCGGTGTGGCTGCGCGTAGGCGAGGCTCTCGGCGTCGGCATCGTGAACCTTGTCTATCTGCTCAACCCGGAGGCCGTGGTCATCACCGGCGGCATCTCCGCGGCGGGCCGGCATTTCATCGGGCCGATCCGGCGCGCCTTGTCCCAGGAGTCCTTCCGCGCGGCCTTCGACCGCGTGCATGTGCATCTGGCAAAGCGCGCGGAGCTGGGCGTGCTCGGCGCGGCCCTCTACTCCCTGGAACCTTGAAGACACTGATACTGCTGCTGGGATCGGTCATGAGCGCGGCGGCTCAGCAGCCGCAGCAGCTCCCGGACTATCCCCTTCCCGTGGCCTCCTCCACGGACGCGGTCTCCTATTCTGCGGACCACTTCGAATACACGGGGAGCTCCACCGGAGCCGACGCGCAGATGCAGCTGCGCGGCAATGTGGAGGTCAAGGACAGCTCCTGGACCCTGCGCGCCCAGGAGCTGGAGCTCGACCTCGTGGCGCGGGAGGCCAAGGCCCGGAAGGGATTCGAGATCGACGACGGCATCGACCGGCTTTACGGGGATCGGGGCGACTTCGACCTCGTCCGGCGGACCGGGCACGTGCTGGATGTGCGCTCGGAGTACTCGCCCTGGCGCATCTGGGCCCAGGAGGCCGAACTCGACGAGAGCAGGCACGCGACCTTCCGTCACGCGGTCTTCACGAGCTGCGACGAGGATCCCCCGCACTACTTCTTCCGCGCCAGCCGGGTCCACGTCGAGAGGAAGCGCTGGCTCTACGCCATGAACGTGCGCGTGCATCTGGGTCCGGTGCCGGTCTTCTACAGCCCCTTCTTGTGGAAGTCGCTCAAGCCCGAGCGGCTCATCAAGACGCGTATGAGCTTCAGCTATGACCGGCGCAACGGGGGAGGCGCGCGCTCGACCACGGGCTTCCAGCCCCTGCCGTGGCTGGGCGGCAAGCTGTTCCTCGACTACTATACGAGCCAGGGTCTGGCGTCCGGCGGCGAGCTGATCACGGGCGTGTCCGAGGACGCCAAGGGGGGTTTCTACGGCTACCGCATCCGCGAGGATTCACCCGTCCGGGAGCGCTGGATGGTGCTGGGGAACTACTATCAGACGCTGGGCTCGAGCTTCTCGGTGCAGGGCCGCATGCAGGCGCAGGCGGACCCGGAGGTCAACAACCACTACGTGCGCTCGAACGCGTTCCGGGTGACTTCCGAGCTGGTCAACGGGGCCGCCCTCGTCCGCAGGACCGACCTCACCACCACGCGGCTGTCCGTATCGCGCGACGATACCAGCGACGCCACCCGTGAGCGCTTCGTGAAGGTCAGCGAGAGCCTCCCGCGCCTGGACTTCAACACCGCGCCCATAGCCTTGCGCCGCGTTCCCCTGCTGTTCAACGTTTCCGCGTTCGCGGACAACAAGCTGGAGCGGGCCGTGGGCTTCGCCAAGCGCTCGGCCGGGGCCCGCGCCGATGTCACGCAGACGTTGCGGCTGCGCAAGGGTCTGAGCTTCACGCCCAGGGCGGCCTTCCGCGAGGTCTACGAGAGCCGGACCGAGGCATGGACGAGCTTCCACAGCACACGCACCTACCGCGACACGTTCACGGGCTACTACGAGTTCGGCACCAACCTCCGGACCGCCTCTCCCATCGGGGATTGGGACGTCGGCTACGCCTTCGAGCGCCGGATGAAGCCCGGCTGCTTCCAGGACGATGCCGGAGGCATGGACTACGGGGTGGAGCGCAACCTCGTGACCCTGCAGGACACCATCCGTCCGACCCGGAGCACTCTGTTCCGCCTGAGCAGCGGCTATACCCTGCGCCGCTTCCGGGACTACACCCTTGGCCTGCGCAGCAGGGTGGAGCCCATCGTCGGGGACGTGACGCTCACCCCGGGGCGAGGCTGGTCCTTGTCCGGCCGCGCGGTCCATGACCTGGATGTCGGCAACCTGCACACCATCGTACAGGCCGAGCGCGGGGACCGGGAGGATGATTTTCTGGCCTTCAGTCTGGGGCACAGCCGGGACAAGGCGGATATGTACATCGGGGCGATCGAGGCCGGCTGGTCCCCCGAGGGCTCGGGAGTCCTCCTGCAGGGCGCCGTGCGGTCCCTGGCCCGCACTCCCGGGGGGACGGACCTGCGCGGTTTCCAGGTCTACGAGAAGGAGCTGTCCATCACCCGGGATTTCCACGACTTCCACACCCGGGTGCTGGTGCGCTTCCGGCCGGGCGGGGTCAAGGAGGTCCTCTTCAAGGTGAACCTCCTGGCCGAGCGCAAGAAGGAGCCGACCAAACGCGTGGATTGGTCCAAGGTGTGGTTCCCTTGGCGCAAGGGGCGGGCGGACGACGAGGACGATAGAGAATAGTTGTTATAATTGGCCATGCGTCGGCTGCTGGCAGCCGTCTTCTCTGCGGCCCTTCTAGGCGGCTGCGCCCTTCCCCAGCCCGCGGGGGACGACGTGGTCACCGGCAGCGGGGCGGGCATCCGCGCGGACCGCGAGACCTTCAGCCCCATGGATTCCTCCGTCGTGGGCATCGGCCTGACCCCGGTCTATACCCCTGGCAAGTCGTACAAGCCCGTGGAGTACCAGTGGCGCACGAACTACGGCTACTTCACGGCTTGGGGCAAGGACGAAGAGGAGCTCCGCGAACTCGGCCCGGACGTGCGCCGGGAAGGCGGGCGGATCTATTGGACCTACGACCCCGTGGACATAGACCAGAAAAAGCCCCCTGTCGAGATACTCCTCAGGGTCCGGGAAAAGAACACGCAGAACGTCCTGGGGGAGGCCAGTATGCGCCTGGAATGGACTGACCGCGACACGGCGGTGGTCAAGCGCCGGAAGTGATGCCCCCGCTGCGGGTCCTGCTGGTCGACGCTTACGTCTTCCACCGGAACCCGCTCTCCCTCGCCTTCCTCAAAGCTTACGCCGACGCCAAGCTCGACCGCAGGGTGGAGATACGCATCCTCTCGGCCTGCGTGGCGGACGAACGCATGGGCGCAAGCGTCGTCGCGCGCGCGATCGCGGACTTCCGCCCCGCGGTGCTCGGCTTCTCGTGCTACCTGTGGAACGTGGAGCCTGTAGTCGGGCTCGCCAGGAGATTCCGCCGGAAGTGCCGGGTGGTCCTGGGCGGACCTGAGGCCAACGGGACGGGAGGAGCGGAACTGCTCCGGCGCTCGGGCGCCCACGCCGTGGTCGTGGGCGAGGGAGAGGCCGCGTTCGCGGAACTCTTGGAGCGCGCCCTTAGGGGCAAGCATTGGGAGGGGACTCCGGGTACGGTCAACGCTCCGGCCAGGGGCCTCCTTCCGGACATCGACGCCATCCCGTCCCCGTACCTGAGCGGGAGCATCGATCTGGGCGATGAGGAGTTCCTGGCTTTCGAGACTCAACGGGGATGCCCCTTCCGTTGTGCCTTCTGCACCTGGACCACGCACGGAGGCGTCCGGACCTACGCGGTCCCGCGCCTGGCCAAGGAGCTCGGGTACATTGCGGCGCAGACGAGCGCTAAGTTCATGTTCCTCGCGGACGCGGACCTCTTCCGCGATCCCGGCCGGGCCATGAAGGTGCTCAAGCTCCTGCGCGCTCTGCCGGGTCGTTCCCTGGAGCTGATCGAAGTCCAGACCGCCCTGCACCACTGGAGCGACGCGCTCATGCGGGAGTGCGACTTCGAGGGTCTGGCGGTCGCGGTCGGGGTCGAGAGCATCAACCCGAAGGCTCTCAAGCTCGCGGGAAGGCCGGACCATACCCGCCTCATCGAGGAGAAGATAGTCCGCTTCAGGAAGCTCGCGCCCAAGGCGCAGCTGTGGCTCCAGATCATCTGCCCTTTGCCCGGCGATACCTTGGCGGACTGCAAGAGGCTCATCGATTGGGCGTGGAGGCAGCAGCCTGACGCCATCATGTTCTTCCGATTGGTCGTCCTGCCCGGTTCCCGCTTCTCCGCCGAGGCGAAGAGCTTCGGCATCGAGAGGATGCCCAGAGCCCCCCATTTCGTGATCCGGACGCGGGAATGCGGGAGGAAGGACGTGGCGGAGCTGAACCAGCTCATGTTCTGGCTCGACGCCTGCTACCGCGACCGTCGGCTCCGCGAGGCCTTGACCGATGCCGCGCGTGGAGGGAGCGTCGTCGAGGCGTTCGAAGCCTTCATGAGGGGCAAGGCGTTTTTCGGCCGCGTATGGGCGAGGTCCAAGAAGGACTACGACGCGGGGAGGCTCTTCGCTCCCAGGCGCACATGCCTGGCGCAGGAGGTCGCGGACCGGCTCCTTAGAGCGCTTTCTTCAAGTTCTCGATCTTCCGGAAAGTCTCCATCGGCACGCCCTTGGCGAAGAATGGGACATTGAAGCTGTTGAGGTCCCGCCAGGACCGCGGGTCCCTCCTGCCGAACGGCAGCCCTCGCCTCTGCATCCAGCGGGGCAGCTGGAACCGCTCCGCAGTGAAGTCCTTGAGCTCCTCCGCATAGCCGGCCGCGAAGAGCATGGTCTGCCGGAGGTCTTCCTCCCGCTGCGAAGGATAGTTGAGGATGAAGAGGAACACGCCGATGCCCGCGGCGGACAGGGTCCGGATGTTTCGCTCCAGGACCTCGAGCCGGATCCCCTTGTCGAGCCTTCTGAGCTCGGCCGCGTTCACGGTCTCCAGCCCGATGTAGAGGGCCTCGCACCCGCTCCGGCGCAGGAGCGCCGCGGTCCCGGGGGTGTATTCCGGGCTCGAGCGCGCCAGGGCGTTCCAACGGACCTTGACTCTCTTGCGGAGCAGGCCTTTGGCGAGCCCGCGCATCACGTCCAGAGGGGCCGAAAGGTCCGCCAGGTCGACGACGTCCGGCTTGTGCCGCCGGACCAGGGCGGCGATCTCGGAGACCACCTTCTCGACGCGTTTCGAGCGCGGCTGGTTGTCGGGCATCACGTGGAAGCAGAACTTGCACCGTCCCCATTCACAGCCGCGCGTAGTCTGGTAGGGCAGGGCCCGCTCGGAATAAAGGCTGAAGTCCAGGTCATCGAATTCCGGCGGAGGTATCTCATCCAGGGGGATCGGAGCGGCGGGTTCAGTCAGGAGGACCCTGCCGCGCACCCGGCGTGCCAGACCCGGGACCGCATCCGCCCCCGCCTTGAGGAGGGACTCCAGGGGGGACTCCCCGGAGAAGCCGACCGCGTAGTCCACGAGGTCGAAGAGCCCGGCCCAGCGGGGCAAGACGGGCCAGGAGGCGCTTACCCAGGGACCGCCGAACACGAGGGGCTTGCCCGGGAGATCCTCCCGGAGCCTGCGGCAGAAGAACAGGGCTGGGACCACCTGCGCCACCGAGAACAGGGAGAACCCCGCCATGCGGGCTTCCCGCGCGCACGGCCTGACATGGCGTTTGTAGAGGCTTTCGTAGATGGGGTGGGTCCCTCGGGCCGCGGCGAGGGCGTCCGTTATCTCATAGCGCTCGGCCCCGTGGTTCCAGACGCGTCTGTCCTCGATGAGGGGGGGCTGCCAGAACTTGAGGGGGTCGGCGTAGTCCCTGTTTGGGTTCCCAGTCCAGGGGCCGTTGCGGCGGAGGTCCTCGGAGCGCAGGATCGCGTTAAGGTCCTTCTGACCGGCGCGCAGCCCCTTGCGCCGGAGCCAGGCCACGAGCTGCGGCACGCCGAGCTCCGGTCTGCAGAAGGCCCGGTTCAGCGGAGGGGAGAAGAGTTGGATGTCGTTTTTGCTCAAGCTTTCTTCCGGCGAGTCAGGAGCTTCACGAGCTCCGCCTCGACCTGGCTCCGTCGGCGCCAGCCTTTCGGCGCCGCGCCCAATGCCCGGCCGAGGTCCTGGATGGCCTCCCGCACCCGCCCGAGCCTGAGCAGGACCCCGGCTTTGGCGCTCAGAGCGTCCGGGAGCATGACCGAGTCCTTGGCGCAGGCGCCCACGGCGCGTTCGTACGCGTCCAGCGCGGTCTTGAGATCCGTTTGAATGCTGGCGGCGGCTCCTTTGTTGATGAGCGAGTTCACGTCGGCCGGGTCCAGGCGCAGGGCCTGCTCGAAGAGGCGCAGGGCGGCCTCCGGGTTCTTGGCACCCAGGAAGCGTATGCCCTCGCGGTTGAGCCGGCAGAGCTCTTCTTTGCGGCGGCGCAGGGGGAGCTGCAGGGACGCGTCCACGCCTCCCGGCGCCGCCCATGGCGAGCCGGCGGCGGCCATGCGGGAAAGGCCCTGGAGCACCCCGGCTCCGTAGAATCGCACCGAGCACACGTAGCGGTCCTCGCTGTCCTCGGAGACGACGCGCAGGCCCTCGCGGTCCTGGGCCAGGCGGCCTTCCTTCAGGAGCTTGGAGAACTCGTCCGGGAAGGCGGCCTCGGGGTCTTTCTTGAAGGCGGCCTGGAAAGTCTCTCGGTCCACCGCCCCGGTATCCTCCAGCGCGTGGATGATGTGCGACCGCATCTCGCCTGCGGGGTCCAGCGCGGCGCCTGCGTACTGGGGAGGGACTCGCCGCAGGAGGGAGTCCACGTACGCGAAGCAGGGGCCGGTCTTGCCGTAGACGAGTCTTCCCCGCAGATGGGAATTGGCTCCCCATCCCAGGCCGAGGATGGACGCGTGGTGCTGCCAGGTGTCCGCCAGCTGGAGGTTGTTGTCCAGGGGGTCTGCGCGCCGCGAGGGACGGGTCTTGGCCAGGAGGTCGGCGGCCGCCCGCAGACTGTCCTTCGAGGACGCGTCGCCCGGCGTGCTGTAGTCGCACAGGAACAGGTCGTTCGGAGCGAGCTTGGAGGCGAAGTCCATGTCGCGTTTCACCGAGGCCGCGTCCTGTCCCTGCCGCCCGGCGACCAGGTCGATGACGATGCGGGGGATGCCGTGCTTGCGCAGCAAGCGCACTCCCTGGGCGAAGGCCTTGCGCCCGCGCTGCGACGCCTCGGAATCGTCTCCCGGGGACAGGCACGCGGCCACCCGGTCCACCTTCCCCCGGGCGAGGGCCCTGGCCTTCTCCGGGGTCAGCAGCGTGCAGTCGAGTTCGACCGAAGCCTGCTGGAGCGACTTGAGCGAAAAGCGGCTCCTGAGCCAGTCGAAGAGGTGCTTGAGCTCCTCGGGGGCGAGGCTGGAGAGGGCGCCGGAGCCCGCCCCGCCGATGTAGATCGTGCGCAGGCGCAGGCCTTTGGGCAGCTTGAGGAGCTCCGCCTCGCGCTCGAGGCTTTCGAGATACGGGTGGGTCTTCTTAGAGGGGAAGAAATCCTTGATGAGCGGGACCTCGGCCGGGACGTGGATGTAGAGTCCCACCGGCTCGTCCGCGTCCCTCCAGGTCTTGGACAGGGCTCCCACCGAGAGGGGCCTCCAGAGCTGCTTCGGCGGATAGACGAAGAACCCTTCCTGCGTCCACATGGGACTGCGGGTCGGCTTCCGGAAAAGCTTGCGGACTCCCTCCGGCTTCATGGGGACATTCTCGCAAATCCGATTGCGCTTGGGTCGGGCCGGCCGTTCGATGGGTTCGTAGAAGCGCTCAGCCGCATCCCCGGATGCCGCACGCAGTCCGTCCTTATGCTGCAGGAGGCGGCCTTCCTTCAGCAGGGCGGCGAACTCCGCCGGGAAGGCCGTTTCCGGGTCCTCGGCGAAGGCCTTGCGGAAGACCTCCCGGTCCACCGCGCCGGAGTTCTCCAGCACGTGTATGATGTGGGAGCGCATCTCTTTGCCGCGGTCGAGCGGAGCCCCGCGCAGCGGAGGGAAGGAGTTCCGTAGGAGGCAGTCCACAGCGCCGAAGCAGGAGCCCTCCTTGCAGTAGACGAGGCGGTCCCGCAGATGCGAGACGGCGCCCCAGCCCAGTCCGAGTACGGAGGCGCGATGCTGCAGGGTGTCCGCGAGCTGGAGGTTGTCGTCGGTCCGCCGGCCCTCCTTGACCACGAGTCCGCCCGGGCTGTAGTCGCACACGAACAGGTCGTCCGGAGCGAGCTTGGCGGCGAACTCCACATCGCGGCGGACCGAGGCCGCATCCTGCCCCTGCCGGCCGGCGACCAGGTCGATGACGATGCGGGAGATGCCGCTCTCACGAAGGAGCCCGATCCCCCGCGCGAACGCCTCCCGGCTTCCCGGGAGCATGCAGGCCGCGACCCGGTCGACCCGCCCTTTCGACAGGGCTTGCGTTTTGCGGGCGTCGAGGAGGGAGGCGTCGAGCTCCACCGTGCTCTGCTCGAGCGTTCGGAGGGAGAATCGGGCTCCGAGCTGATCGAAGAGCGCGCCGAGTTCCTCCGGGGCGAGCCCGGCCAGGGCCCCGGAGCCTCCGCCTCCGATGTAGAGCGTACGGAGGCGCAGGCCTCGAGGCAGCTCGAGGAATTCCGCCTCCCGCTCGAGGCTCTCCAGATACGGGTGGGAGCCTCTCGAGGGGATCAGGCCTTTGAGCAGGGAGACCTCGGCCGGGACATGGATGTACAGGCCGACCGGCTCCGAGCCCGCGCCGCGCCATCCCTTGACGACGGTCTCCAGAGCGAGTGGCCTCCAGGAGCCTTTGGGAGGGTAGGCGAAGAAGCCCTCTTCGGTCCACATGGAGGATCGAGAGTCGCGCATGGGTCAGCCCTTCCTGGATTCTCTCCCGAACTTGGATGACCAGATATAGATGAGCAGCGCCGGGAGCACGAAGAGGGCCACGCGCCACTCCACGGGTCTGAGCTCCACCGGGAACACGGGGTTGAAGATTGCCGCGATCAGGGCCAGGACGAACGCGAACTCCCAGTAGTTCCGGGAGGCCGCGAAATAGGCGCCGTAGAGGCAGCTCAGACCCACGGCCATGCGCGCGAGGGGCGCGAAGCTCTCCCGCGTCGCTTCGGACCCCCACAATAGGGCAAGGAGGACGAGCGTCGCGACCAGGAAGCCTCCGCCCACAAGCTTCAACCCCGCGTAGTCGGGCTCATCGATGGCCGCGCGGCGCCAGAACGCGGCCTTCGAGCGTGGCGGTCCCTTGCGGCCTCGCCAGAGGTCGAGCCAGGGCTCTGATTGACCAGGTCGAGGAGCCTCCGGCTCTTCGACCTCGTCGTCTCCGGGCTCGGGCGGGGGCGGCTCGCGGCGGCGGGCCCATTCCTCGGGCGGCGGCGGCTCCGCCTTGGGTTCGGGGCGGAGCTCGGCCAGCTCCTCCTTCGGGACCCGGCGCAGGGCTTCGTACGCCTCGTTGAGGGCGCGCATGCGGGCCTCGCAGCGGGCGCGCAGCTTTCCGCTGTGCCCGTACTTGTCCGGATGCCAGGCTTTGGCGAGCTCCCGGTAGGCCCGCTTGACGTCTTTGGGCGTGGCGCCGGGTTCGAGCCCGAGCTCCTTGAGGTAGTCCGCCAGGGAGGGCATGTCCTGAAAGCATAACAAACAGGGAACAATCATTTGAAACGCAATAGTCCCGATCCTTCGGATCGGGACAAATGGGCTGGGAGCAGGGTTTTGTATAATCGGGCTTCTCCGAGGGAGGTCGTATGGCGAAAGAACTCTGGATCGTGACCGGCGGGGCCGGCTTCATCGGGTCCCATATCGCCGAAGCCCTGGTGCGCCGCGGCAAGCGCGTGCGCATCGTCGACGATTTTTCGACGGGCAAGCGCGAGCACATCGCGCACCTGCTCGGCAAGGTGGAACTCCTGCGCGGGGACATCCGCTCCCCTGCCGTCTGCCGGAGGGCCGTTCGGAGAGCCGCCGTGGTCATCCACCAGGCCGCGATACGGTCCGTTCCCAAGTCCATGGACCGGCCGCTGCCCTCCCACGAGGTCAACGCCACCGGGACGCTCAACATGCTCGTGGCTTCCCGCGACGCCCGGGTCCGGCGCTTCGTCTACGCCTCATCCTCCTCGGTCTACGGCGACGCCGAGCGCTTCCCGCAGCGCGAGGAGCACCGGCCCCTGCCCGTGAGCCCGTACGCGGTGTCCAAGCTGTGCGGGGAGTGCTACTGCATCCAGTTCTCCAAGGGCATGGGCCTGGAGACGGTCTCTCTGCGCTACTTCAACGTCTTCGGGCCCCGGCAGGACCCGGAGTCCCTGTATTCGGCCGTCATCCCGAAGTTCATGGAATCCGCTTACCTGGGGCGGCCCCTGGAGATGCATTGGGACGGCCGGCAGTCGCGGGACTTCACGCATGTCGCGGACGTGGTGCAGGCGAATCTGCGGGCCGCGGTCGCGCGTCAGGGCGTGGGGGAGGCCTTCAATATCGCCAACGGGACGACGCATTCGCTCCTGGATCTCGTGCGCGTCATCGAAAGGATCCTGGGACGCAGGCTCGAGCTGCGCTTCCATCCCAAGAGGAAGGGGGACGTGCGCAAGACTTGGGCGGATATCTCCCGCGCCAAGCGGCTTCTGGGCTATAAGCCCTGCATGGGATTCGAGGAAGGGCTCCGGGACACCTGGCAGCACTTCGGAAAGGTCTACTTCAGCCGGAGGGGGGCGTGAAGCTGCTGGTGACCGGGGGGCTCGGCTTCATCGGATCGAATTTCATCCGACATCACCTGGCCGAGCACGCGGGAGACCGCATCCTGAACCTGGACCTGTGCACCTACGCCGGCAATCCGGCCAATCTGGCGGGGATGGAGGGCCGGTCCCGCTACCGCTGGATCCGGGGAGACATCGCGGACGCCGCGGTTGTGGACCGGTGCCTGAAGGGCATGGATGCGGTGGTCCACTTCGCCGCGGAGTCCCATGTGGACCGGTCCATCCAGGACGCCGATGCGTTCCTGCGCACCAATGTCCTCGGCACCCGGGTGCTCCTGGAGGCCGCGCTGCGCCGCAAGGTCCGGCGCTTCGTGCACGTGAGCACGGACGAGGTCTACGGGAGCGTGGTCGAGGGGCGGTCCAGGGAGGGCGACCCCCTGCTTCCCAACAGCCCGTATGCCGCGTCCAAGGCATCCTCGGACCTGATGGCCCGCGCCTACCACATCACCTACGGGCTCGACGTGGTCATCACCCGCTGCTCCAATAACTTCGGTCCGTACCAGCATCCCGAGAAGGCCATGCCGCTCATGATCACGAACTGGCTGGAAGGCAAGCCGTTCCCGCTCTACGGAGACGGCAGGAACGTGCGCGATTGGGTCCACGTCCTGGACCATGTGGCGGCCCTGGAGCTCGTGCTCAAACGCGGGAAGGCGGGCGAGGTCTACAACATCGGAGGCGCGCGCTCCCTGGAGAACCGGGAGCTCGTGGCGCGGGTGCGCCGCATCATGGGCGTGGGCGCGGAGCTCATCCGGCCGGTCCCGGATCGGCCGGGGCACGACCGCCGCTACGCCATCGACTGCTCCAAGCTCCGGCGGCTGGGATTCGCGCACGCATTCTCCTTCGACGAGGCCCTGCGCCGGACCGTGGAGTGGTACCGGACGCACGAGAGCTGGTGGAAGGCGGTCAAGGGAGAGAAGGGCTTCCGGCAGTACTATAAGAGGCAGTACAAGACCTTAGCGGCAGCCGGGAAATAGGGGTTTCAGGGGACGGATGTCCCCTGAGCGCGGTCATTTCCACCCAGTCTGTCGAGGTCCCCAGAAAACTTATCCCCAGTACTTTCGGAGCGACACAGCTGTCCGGGAAACCCAGGAATGGGTTTGCTGCTGCTGCTTCCAGTTGCCCCGGCCTCCGTTTCCGACATTTTAGTCCTTCTA
>JBAZKS010000031.1:0-62706 GCA_041650695.1 Elusimicrobiota bacterium | reverse complement strand
GCGCGCCCTCTGGACCAGGTGGTGGCCGCCCCCCGGCATCTGCATGTCCGTGATGATGAGGTCCGGGATGTTGTCGTCGGCGAGAAGGGTGAAGAACTGGATCATGTCCGCGGCGCGCCAGACGGTGTAGCCCTGCTCCTCGAGCAGGTCCTTGGTCATGGACATCAACCCCGCGTCGTCGTCCACTAGGGTGATGGTGCGGCGTTTGGTCATAGTCCGAGGGCGATGGGCCCCAAACTTAGGATAGCCCTCCCCTGCCGTTCTTTTCAAGGGCCGCTCCATTATGGGCGGTCTTGCCGGATCCGAGCGCGTAGGCCGCGGCGCCGTCCGCGCGGACATATAGTCCTTGAGCGCCAAAGAGGCCAAAGACATGCGGAGCCCGAAATGGCTCCCACGAGCAGGGGCAGATCCGTCCCGATATCCCCGAACGAGCCGGCGAGTTCGTTGCGGTCGAATCGGAGGCGTTCGGACATGGGGATATTCTATCATCCTCAGTGCACCCGGCATGAACCTGGACATCCTGTGGATCGGCCTGTACGGATCGCTGGCCGTCCTGTGCGCGGCGACCTTCTGGTCCTGGCTCAGGCTCGAGCCGGCATCCAGGCGTCGGGCCCTGGTCTGCCTGCTTCTGGCCGCGGTCTGGCTGACGGTCTTCCATGCGAGGGCCGGCAGGGTCCCGGTGGACTGGGTCACGCCGCTTCACGAGGGCACGGGACGGACGAACCTGCTCCAGCTCTACGGCGAAGCGGCCCATAGCGGACTGAACTTCGCGTTCGTCAGGAGACTCTGGCTGGAGCCGGAGAGACGGGACTTGCGCGACGTGGTCCGCATGAACACGGCCCTGGCCGGGCTCAACGCCTGCCTCTATCTCCTCATCGCCTGGAGCGTGCTGGGCAGGCTCCTGCCGGCCCTGGGGTTCACTCTCCTTTTCGCGGCCAACAGGAACTACGTCCATGCCGCCCTCTCGGAGGTCCCGGGGCAGCTCCTGACGCTCTTCTTCCTCCTGGGGGTCTTGGCCGCCGCCGTGCTGCGCAGATGCGCGCGGGCGCCGGCCGGCGCATGGAGGGCTTGGTCCGCCTGGCTCATGCTCGTCGTGCTGACCCTGCTCGCCGGCTGGACCCGGATCGAGTGCGCCATGACCGGCGTCTTGGCCGCGGCCCTGGGTCTGGCGCGGCTCATGGGGGCCAGGGACGCCGGCGGGGACTTCCTCTGGCGCAGGCTCGAAAAGATACTGGGCTGGGGCGTGCTCGACAAGGCGGGCCTCCTGCTTCTTCTGGCCGTCCTCTCCGTGCGCTGGTGGGATGCGCCCGAGAGATGGACTTGGGTCCCGGACGGCCTGAGGCCGTTCAACCCCTCTTTCCTGCTCTTGCCGGCGTTCCTCTGGGACTATCTCCCGGCCGGTCTCGTGGTCCTGACCCTGGCCGGTTTCGCGCATAGCGTGCGCAACATCGGCGGTTTCCTCGGCCTGCCCGTCTCCCTTATCGTTCTTTATCGGACCTACCATTCCGCCGGGAGCGCGAGCTATTGCGACATGTTCCGCTACGCCACGCATTGGACGCCCATGGTCCTGGTGCTCGCCCTGTTCGGCTGGAAGGAGATCGCCTCGCTCCTCGGTCCAAAGGCGCGGCGGGCGGCGCTGGCCTTGGTGCTCGTCCTTTTTTTGATCCCGCCGGGAGGTCCGGTGCATGCCCTCTACAGCGGGGGCAGGGCTTCCCGGGAGCATCGTCTCTGGCGCGGGCACAACCAGGAGGAGGTCCGGTTCCTCCTTAAGGCCATGGACGAGAACCCGGACACGGTCTTCGTCACGCGCCTCACCGCGGGCTGGGCCTTCTTCGGCAAGCCCCTGCCCTTCGTGGTGTTCGACAAGGCGGGCGCCGCGAGCCTCGGCGAGGAGCTCCGGGGCCAGAGATGGGTGTCCCATGAGAAGATGCTCTTCTACCGCGGGCTCGATTGCTCCCTGGAAGGGATGGCGCAGGGCTGCATGGAGCAGGTCCCTGGAGCGAGGCCGGTCCGTGAACTGGAGTTCGCGAACCCGCGCCTGTGCGACCCTTCGGAGTACGACGGGGGGCATGCCCCGCGCATAAGCCTCGGCCTCTACGAGTTCAGCCTGCGCGGCGAGGGCTCCGGGGCCAGATGCCCGGCCGAGGCCGCTTCCTGGGACTGGCTGTCTTTGGCCGGACTGCGCCTAGGGGCCGGTGATAAGGAGGGCGGCCTCGCGGCGCTCGAGTGCGCGACCTCGGCCGGCCCCAAGGAGAGGGATTTCGTCGCCATCGCCCGCTATTACGGAGAGCTCCGCTCGGACGAGCGCGCCAAGCCCGGCATCCGGAGGCTTGTCGAGAGGAGCCCGGCGGCCATGTCCCCCGAGGCCTGGCTCCAGGTGGCGGGCGCGGCGCACGCGGCCGGCGACATCGAGGAGGCGCTCAAGGCCTTGGGCCGGGCCGAGAGCGCCGGGGCGCGCTCCGAGGACGTGGTCCGGGCCGCGTATCCTGCCGGCCCGGCCCGGCCCGGGGCGGCCGGCGCGCTGGCCCGGAGGCTCTCGGAGAAGGGCCTCGAGGGAGCGCCCTTCCGCGTGTGGATGGAGCTCGCGGCCGCGGCGCAGGCGGCGGGCGATCCGGAGGCGGCTCTAAAGGCCCTGGAGCGCGCCGGATCCGCTGGGCCGCGCGGCGAGGAGGTCCTCGAGCTGGCCCGGGCCTTGGTCGGGCTCAAGATGCCGGACCGGACGCGGGACGCCCTGCGCAGGCTCTGGGAGCAGGGCCCGGCCCGGGCTTCCAGGAGGGTCCGCATCCGACTCGCCGAACTGGCCGAAGAGTGCGGCGAGGTCCAGGCGGCGGCCAGGATACTCGCCGTTCCCGCGGCCTTCCGGTACGAGGCATGGGATCTGCTCCGGGGCATGACCGCTTCCCTGCCGGGGCTGGGGCATGGGTCCTCCCTGGGATCCGCCCGAGGGCTCACTATGCGGTTCCTGATCGCTGCGGACGCGCTGGACGTGAGCGGGCTGGACAGGCGGAGCGCCGCCCGCCTATATCTGGACCTGGGCGCTCCGGAACGGGCTTACGAGATCCTGAGCGCACCGGCGGGCTTCGAGGAGATGCCCACGGCCTCGGACTGGATGGCCCTTGGAGAGGCCGCGGTTCGATGCGGGGCGCGGGATGTCGCGCTCAAGGCTCTGGCCAGGGCCGAGGACGCCGGGCCTGGGCCGGGTCTCATGATGGAACTGGCCCGCGCGTACCTCGGGCTGGGCGAGACCGTGCGCGCCAAGGCCGTGGTGTGCGGCTTGGCGGAGGGTGACGAGGGCTTATCCGCCCTGGATTGGATCGACGTGGCGCACCTGGCGAAGGGGGCGGGCGAGGTGTCGTGCGCGCGGCGGGCCTTGGAGCGCGCCGAGTCCGCCGGACCCGAGGGGAGCGGAGTGGGGAAGCTGGCGCGAGCGTACGCGGAGGCCGGGCTCGCCGCGCGCGCGCTGGCGATGTCGAGGAAGGCGTTCTCCGGCGGGCCCCTGCCGGCGTGGGCCTGGCTGGACGCGGCCTATGCCGCGCGGGCCGGCGGGGATAGGGCCTTGTCGTTGAAGGCCCTGGAGCGGGCGCGGAAGGCGGGCTGCAGCCGAAAGGATCGGGAGGAATCCGCGCTGCAGTACCAGGCGCTCGGAGAGCATGGGAAGGCCCTGGAGCTGCTCGACGGCCTCATCCGCGATGAGCCGGGTTCCGGGCGGTTGAGGAGCGACCGCGGGGTGGTGAAGGCGCTCCTGGGGAGAAGGGACGAGGCGATCGCCGACCTGCGGGAGGCCGTGAGGCTGGAACCCGACCTGTTGGAGGCGTATGTGAGCCTGGGCGGGCTGCTCGCGGCGTCGGGGCGCAGCGAGCAGGCGCGGGAGGTCTACAGGCTGGGCATGAAGCGCTGCGGCGGGTCCGCCGCGGGCGAGGATATGCGCCGGGTCATCGAGCGGGAGCTCGCGCGGCTCTGAGTGCGGGCGAGGAGTTCCGGCAGCATCCGTTCTTGAGTACGGAGCGGACTTCTGCGAGGGTCGTTACTCCCCCTCCTGATCCAGCTCGACGGACCTCTGGTAGTAGGCGTTCGCCCGCGGAGCCGGCGTCGTGAACAGGTCCGGGTATTGCGCCCGCAGCAGCGTTTCCCGCCCTCGTATGTGCTCGCAGAAGGCGTCGTACCGGGCCTTGGCCGCCTCCGGCGTCGCGGACGTGCGCGTGAAGTGGTCCCGGGCGTTGAGCTCCAGGTTCCGGAACGCCCATTCCAGCGAGCTCCCGTGCTCGACCGCGACAGCGGCCTTCTCGGACCGGCCTCCCCAGGCGTAGCCGAAGAGGCCTGGCCTCCCGTTCTGGATCTGGAGCGCTTCGCGCCCGGTGATGAGGCCCTTCTGCTGGGCGCCCGCGAGCAGGGTGGTGTCGAAGACGTGCAGGGTCTCGTGGCCGGGCTTGTTCGAATTGGTGAGCCGGCTGAGCGCGGCGAAGAACAGGCCTGAGACGTTCGAGTGTCCGCTGGCCGAGGCTCCGATGATGTCCCCGGACTTGTTCATCTTCACGCCCTCGACGGGGACCTGGGCGATGCCGCCCACGATGGCCGCTCCCGCGTTCGTCACGTAGCCCAGGCCCTTCATGCCCCCGTTCTTGGCGTGCGTGATGTAGAGCTTGGCCGCGTCCACCACCGGCGTCGGGGACTTCTTGTACTCGATCTCGATGGGACGCTCGAGGCCCTGGTTGAGGGTCTCCACCGCGGTCCTGAGCTCCTGGGTGCGCGCCTGCTGTTTGGAGTTCGTCCCGATGTATTTGTCCGCCAGGCTGAGCTTGACCGGGGAGCGTCCCTCGGTCTGCGCGATGCGGGCCGGAGTCTCCTCCAGCGGCTTCACCTCCGTCTTTTTGGCGGAGAGCCTGAAGGTCTTCGCGGTGGGGTCGTAGCCCAGCCCCTCGGCGAGCTCCTGGGCCTTCGCCTGGAAGCTCGCGGGCTCGGGCTTGTAAGGCTTGGCTTCGCCGCTCTTGATGACCATGCTGGCCAAGGGGCTCGTGGTGAAGACCTCCGCGAGCATGCGCTTGGGGTTGAGAGACGTGGATTCGCCGGGTTTGAGCTCCCTGCCGCGCGGCATGATGCCCAGGGCGGCCAATTGGCACAAGGAGTCCGCGGCCTTCTCGGAATCCCCTTTGGAGAAGGCGGAGCCGAGCTCGAGGCCCTGCATGGCTATGAGGGAGTCGAAATACGCGCCCTGCGCGATCTGCACGCCCTTGGCCGTCTTGTCCAGCGCGATGGCGGTGCGGCCCATGGCCGTCAGCTTCTCTGCGGTCTGCGCCGTCTTCGCGGTCTTGCTCAGCGACCCGAAGGCCGCGCCCATGGCGTTGAACCCCAGGCTCTGGAACGTGAAGTCCGCGGCGTAGACGTTCGCGGCGGCCAGGCCCCAGCCCGCCTTGCCGAGCTTGGTGTCGCTCTCGGAAGCGTACTTGGCGAACTCGCGGCCGGCTCCGCCGAAGCCCTCCCCCCCTCCCCCGTGCACGAGGAAGCTGCCAAGTTCGTCGTCCGTCACGTCGAGCTTGCCGTGCTGGAGGCTGAACTTCTGCTGCGGGCTCATGGGCTGCTTGAGCAGGCTTTCCTTGTAGCGGCTCACCCAGTAGTTCCGGCGCGCCTCGAAGTCCTCCTTGCCCATCTTCTCCCGGAGCTCCATCATCATGGCCCCGCCCGCTCCCTTCGCCCACGCGATGCCCTGGTACTTGCTCACCACTCCGTAGACGGTGTGCTCCTTGGATCCGCTTACCTTGCCGATGAGCTCCCCGGTCCCTCCGGTCAGGGTGTAGCCCACGAACTTGCCCCCGTCCGCCACCACGCCGATGCCCTGGCCCACCTGCTTGTACACGGGTACGTTGCTGAAAGTCCAGGAGATGTTCTTGGTGACGACGTCGAAGATCCCGTCGGCTTGCGGCTTGTCCTCCCGGGTCTTCTTCCAGCCCTTGGCCCCCGCATCCCAGACGTACTGGGTCAGCGCGGTCTCCTTGGAGGAATAGTGGCCCCGCATGGGCTCGTAGCGCGTGACGAAGGTCGTCCGATAGTCGTCGTAGCTCGTGAAGCGCTTCTCTCTTTCGTTCCATCCTCTGAACACCTGGATGGTCTCGAAGCTCCCGGCTCCCTTGGTCTTGTACCGGGAGGAAGCCACCCAGCCGTTGGCGTTCTTGTCGAAGCCGTGGGAGGTGAGGACATTGTTCCCGTGGGGGCTCTGCATCTCGTAGATCAGGGTCGGGCCGTTCGGCTTCGGCCCGAACACCACCTGGGGCGGGGTCAGGAACTTGGACCCCGTCCCCGAGTCCGTCATCAAGGCCGCGGCCGTCGGGAACCGGCTCGCGAGCTGGTCCGCCTCGCTTTGGGTCAGGAACCCCGCCTTGACCATGCCCGAGAGGTCGGCCTTGCCCGTCTTCTTGTCCCAGGAGAGCTCCGCACCGACCACGTTCCCCTTCTTGTCCACGAGCACCGCGTGCTTGGTGCCTTCGATGACCGCGCTCGTGACGCGCACCCTGCCGTCGGGCCCCATCTCGCCGCGCTGGACCATGCGCTTGCGCTTGTCCGTGATCTCCACCTTGTTCCCGGCCAGGAAACGCGTCACCGTGAGGGACTCGCCGTCCGCTCCCTCCTCGACGATGGTCCGCACCGCTCCGGTGAGAGGATCGTAGCTGAGCGCCTTCGTCGTCCCGCCGGTCTCCTCGATGCGCTGCCCGATGAGCCGGCCCTCCCCGTCGTAACGGTAGGTCGAGGTCGAGACCTTGTCCCCTTTCCGGATGACCTCGCGCGAGGGCTTGCCGTCCTCGCGCAGGTAGCGGGTGGCGACGACGTCGCCCTTGAACTCCCGGATCATCCTTCCGTCGAGGGACTCGAACACGCGGTTCGCCTTGGAGCCGGCCGGGGGCATGAGCAGCAGGCCCTCGACCCCGGCGTACGTCTTCTTGACGAGCCGTCCGTCAACGGACATGCCCAGATCCGCCGGGTCGAATGCCCAGCCGTCCGGCACCGCGCCCTGGCGCAGGGCGTCCGTCAGGAACCGGCGATGGGCTTCGCGGTCCTGGCGGTACCGCGCCAGGTCCGGGTACTTCTTGTAGAGGGACCCCAGCTCGTTCCAGAGGGCCTCGAGCTCCTTCGGGTCCGTCTTTTTCTGCAGGGCTCGGCTCAGGCGGTCCTTGAGCTTGGACTCCTCGTCGAGGCCCGGGGGGGTCTTCTGCTTGAGCTTCTCGGCGAAGGCCTTCTCGTTCTCCTTGAACAGGCGGATCTTCGCGTCCTTCTTGAGCCCTTCCGGGATGAGGGGCAAAGAGGTCAGGGCCCTGTCGAAGGAGGACTGCACTCGCCCGGTCGTCCCGGCCTTGATGGAGCCGTTCGGCTTGTCCAGGGGGGTGTCGCTGAAGGAGACGGACTTCATCTGCGGAGGGACGAAATCGCTGCGATGCACCGTCCCTCCCGGGGTCTGTTTCGGCGCGAGGCCGCGCATGGACGGATCCACGTCGGCCCCGGGCGCGAGGCCGGAGTTGTCGTAGAACTTGCCCATGCCCTGCGTGTCGCCGGCCGTGAACTCCTTCTGCACCGGAGCCAAGTCCTTGATCCGGCCCTGCACTCCCTTGCCGATGTCCTTGGGCTCCTTCCTCTCCCGCTCCTCGTCGCGCGTCTTGGACCGGAGCAGGGCGAGGAGCTCCGCCTGCTTCTCAGCCATGGGCAGCAGATGCTGCTGGTACGTGGCCTGGAGGTCGGGCGAGAGGTTCGCGCGGGCTGCCTGGACCCAGGTCTGGTATTGGGCGATCGCCGTGTACTCCCGGGTCTTGCGCTCCTCAGGGCCGAAGGCGGAGAGCATGGAGCCGAGCGCGGACTCCACGCGCGCCAGGCAGGGGTCCAGGCCGGCGCAGGGGTCCTTGTCCTCCGCGTCCACCCGGGGCTCCGCTTGCGGATCAAGGGCTCTTTGCGTGAAAGCGAAGGCGAGGTCGAGATCTTTGGAAAAACGTTCTATGCTTTGGGGGGTGAGGGCGAATTCCGCACAGGCCGGCGCAGCCAGTGACGCGAGGAGGATGGGGGCGATGAAAGGTCTCATCCGGGCCTCCTGCGGCCATAGTATAGCCCTGGGCCTTTGGATTTCAAGGCTTTTTTCGCCTGGAGAATTGAACTCGATTTAAGGCGGGGTTGAGCCTGCGTCAAGTCTACGAGCATACAATATGGCTATCGAGGACAATGTCATGCCGTATTGCGCGGTGCGGACCAAGCAGAAGATGCTCGAGGAACAGGTGCGGCGCTGGGAGCTGCTGAAGGTGCTCGAGCACCGGGAGCCGGCCCGGGAACCCATCATCACCATCTCCCGACTCCCCGGTTGCGCGGGTCGGGCGGTGGCCGAGGAGCTCGCCCGCCTCATGGGATTCCGGCTCTACGACAAGGAACTCTTCTCGCGCATCGCGGAGGACGCCGAGATGAGCGAGGCCCTCCTGAGGTCCCTCGACGACAGGGTCTTGCCGGCGTTGGATGAATGGATCACCGGGTTCGTCCTGCATCGGCGCCTCAGCGGGGATTACTTCAAGCATCTCACCCGGATATTGTTCTCCATCGCGCAAAGCGGACGGGCCATCATCTTGGGGCGGGGGGCCAATTTCATCCTGCCGCCGAGCCAGTGCCTGCGCGTCCTGCTCGTCGCCCCGCGGGAGGCGCGCGTCCAGAGCCTGGCTCGCCGGATGGGGATCTCCCCCCTGCGGGCCTCGGAGCAGGTGCGCCGGGTGGAATCGGACCGGCGGGCCTTCATCCGGAGCCATTTCTGCCACGATATGTGCGACCCCGTCCACTATGACCTCGCCTTGAACACGGAATGCCTGGGCTTCTCCGACACGGTCGACGCCATCCGGCTGGCCTGGGCCGCGAAGCGCGGGGTGCTCGCAGAGAAGACCGCGGCCTGAAATAATGGGTATCATCTTCGCGTGGCGTGGGCTTTCCTGACCGTCCTCATCCATTGGAACGCGGTCCTGGGCTCTTGCGAGAGCGCCTTGGAGGCGGACGCCAGCCAGCGCGGGGTCATCGCTGAGATGGGCCGCAGCGTCCGCGACTTGACCCCTGTGCAGGCCGAGCTCAAGGCCCTTGCTCCCCGATACGGGACGGACCCGGATCTTGCCCCCCTCGCTGCCCGGCGCGACGCGCTTCGCAAGAGCCTGAAGCAAGGGTGCGAGAAGTTCGACGAGGCGCGCGACCGGTTCGAGCGGGCCAACAAGGAGATGCGGGCCCGCCAGATGCTCATGCTGCTCCTCAGGTCCGCCAAGGGCGCTCCGCGGGTGGATAAGTCCCTGGGCCCGGTCCTCGAGGGGCGCGACATCAGCGACAGGATGGAGGCGGCTTTGAAGGGGTTCCGCGTCACCTTGGCCGAGGACGAGGCCGGGTTCAAGATCGCCATGGAAGGCCGCGCCAAGGCCAGGAGATATCAGATAGGGTTCTTCATCTCGCTCGCCGTGATGGGGGTCTTGGCGATCCTGGACGTGGCCCTGATCTTCCGGCGCGCGGCTCCGGCCGCCCCGGCGCTCCCGGCTCGTGCCGTCCCGGTGCTCCTCCCGGCTCCTCTGGACGCCCCGCGCATGCCGGCACTCACGGCCGGGTTCATGAGCTTCGTGGGGATCGCCGCGCTCGGCGGCTCGTGCCTGGCTTTCTCGTACCTCGACGATATCGGCCCGTCCACGCGCCAGCAGTTCCTTCAGGCCTTGTCCGGGATACGGTCCTTCCTCATCGGCTCCGCCCTGCTCTCCGGAGGGGCTGCATTGGTGAGCGGGGCGGCGCTGGGGATGCTGGAAAAGGAGTCCCGCTACGGCAAGGCGGTCGGACTGGGCATCATCGAGGGGGCCCTATGCGCCGCCGCTTTCTCCGCCATGAGCCTGCCGGGATGGTACGTGGAGCTGTTCGCGTTCGTCCCTTTCCCGGCCGCCGTGTGCGGGGCGCTGCTCAGCGATCCGAAGGCCTGGAAGCCGAGGTCCTAGGCGGCGGGACGCGGTTTGCAGGGGTCCGGGCTTCCATGATAGACTGCCCCGTCTTGCTCCAGACGATCAAAACCCTCTACCGGCGCCTCCTTCCCGCCGATTCGCGGGAGAGGATTTCCTATGCTCGCGAGTGGGGCGCGCTCCTGTTCAACTACGCCCTCATGCGCTCGCCCCTCCTCAACCGCCTGCGCTGCGTGAGCGTGTGGCCCCACGCCCTCTACATCGAAGGGACGAATATCTGCAACGCACGCTGCGTCTTCTGCGTCTATCCGGAGATGAAGAGGGCCAAGTCCACGATGCCCATGGAGCTGTTCCGGAAAGTCGTCGACGAAGCCGTGGCGCTCGGGATATCCGAGGTGGACCTCACGCCGATCGTGGGAGACCCCTTCGTCGACGCGCATCTCTTCGAAAGGCTCGACTTCCTCGCCTCGAAGCCCTCGTTGAGGCGGTTCCATTTCTACACGAACAGCATCGCGATGAAGCCGAAGCTCGCGGGTCGTCTCGTGGCGTACGGCGAACGGTTGTGGGTCTTCTGCTCCTTCGGGGGGTTCGACCGGGAGACCTACCGCAGCATCATGGGGGTCGACGGATTCGCCGATGCCGCGGCCCATATCCGCGCGCTCATCGAGGAGAAATCCAGGACCGGGTCGAAGGTCCGCATCGGCATCAGCCTCAGGATCCCCGATGGGAACGCCTCCGGGGACTTTTGGGAGTACCTTTGCGCCAGGCGGGACGAAGGCCTCATCGTCGTCAGCGGCGTCCGGATGTTCGACAACTGGGGAGGCATGCTTCCGGACGGCCGCTTGGCCGAGGCGGGGCTCGTCCCCAAGCCGCTGCGCCGCCCGGGTGGGGCCTGCAGGCGCCTGCTCACCGGGCCCGTGGTCCTGGCTGACGGGAGGGTCAACGCCTGTTGCTGCCGCGATGTCGAAGCCACGCTGATCATCGGCGACACAAAAGAGGAGTCCCTGGGGGAGATCCTATCGGGCGGGAGGCTTAAGGGGCTGCTCTCCCGGTTCGCCGCAGGGGAGCTCCCGGAGATATGCCGGCGCTGCACGAAATATCAATCCGTCTTCGACGGCGTCCGCGACACGGATTGACTCGCTCTCATCCCGCAACGACCCGCGCGATGGGGATATCCGCAGGCGCGAGCGCGTACTCCAGGAGCCGTCCCTTCTCCACCCACTCGACCGCGTCATGGTCTTTCAGGGTGAGTTCCCCGGACGCGACCCTGGCGGACAGCGCGATGAGCTCGACGGCTCCCCACTCGTAGACGTGGACGTTCCTGCTCACTTCGGGCCCGACCTCGATGATCAGGCCGAGTTCCTCCCGGATCTCTCGGGCCAGGCATTCCTGGACGGATTCCCCCGCGCGGAGCTTCCCTCCGGGGAACTCCCAGAAGCCTCCCATGCGTCCCTTGGCCCTGCGCGCGATGAGCACCTTCCCGCCCTTCTCGAGGACGGCGGCCGTCACTGGGATCGGAATCATTCCGTATTATTGTAACATCTTCGGTATCATGGCCCCGGAGAAGCGCATCCTCATCGCGGACGACGATAGGACCTTCGTCTCCTTCGTCCAGGAGGCCCTCTCCGGGCGGGGGCTGTCCATGGACACGGCGTTCGACGGGGAGAGCGCCCTATCCAAGGCGCTCTCCGGCGGCTTCGACCTCATCCTCCTCGACGTCATGATGCCCAAGCTCGACGGGTACCACATCTCCTCGGAATTGGTCCGCTCCCTGGGGGAGCGCGCGCCCAAGATCCTCATCGTGACGGCCCGGGACACCAGGATGGAGAAGGGGATCGCCTTCATGGCGGGCGCGGTCGCGGTTCTGCAGAAGCCGTTCCTCGCCAGGGAGCTGCGGGCCAAGGTGGCCGAGCTCTTGGGATTGGCGATCCCCTAGCCCACTCGCTGACGCATCCCCTATATCCGCTCGGGACAAGACCGCGTCCGCGGTCTAGAACTTCGCGTAGCCCGGCACCCGGGGGCAGAGGCACACGTCGCGGATGTTCTCCATGCCGGTGAAGTACATGAGCGCCCGCTCGAAACCCAGTCCGAACCCCGCGTGGGGCGCGCTCCCGAAGCGGCGCAGGTCGCAGTACCACGCGTAGCGGGCCGGGTCCATGCCGCACTCGAGGATCCGCTCCTTCAAGCGCTCGAGCCGGTGCTCGCGCTGAGACCCCCCCACGAGCTCGCCCACGCGGGGGACCAACAGGTCGAAGCAGGCCACGGTCTTGCCGTCGTCGTTGCAGTACATGTAGAACGGCTTGATGGCCTTCGGGTAGTTGATGATGAAGGCGGGCCGCTTGGCGTGCTCCTCGGTCAGGTAGCGTTCGTGCTCGGTCTGGAGGTCCTTGCCCCATTCCACCGGGTACTCGAAGCGCCGGCCCGACTCTTTCAGGATGCGGATGGCTTCGGTATAGTCCAACACGGCGAACTCGGCCTTCGCGATGGACTCGAGCTTGGCGCGCAGGCCCTTCTCCACGCGCTCCTCGAAGAAGGCCAGGTCGCGGCCGCAGCGGGAGAATAGATGCCCGATGCAGTGCTTGACCAAGCCTTCGGCGAGCCGCATGGCGCCTTGCACGTCCGTGAACGCGACCTCCGGCTCGATCATCCAGAACTCGGAAGCGTGGCGCGGGGTGGTGGAGGGCTCGGCCCGGAACGTCGGGCCGAAGGTGTAGACCTTGCCGAGCGAGAGCGCCAGGATCTCGGCCTCCAGCTGCCCGGACACGGTGAGGCTGCACTTCTCGCCGAAGAAATCCTTGGAGTAGTCGATCCCGCCCGCGCCGTCGCGCGCGGGCTTGTCCACGTCCAGGGTGGTGACCTGGAACATGGCGCCCGCGCCCTCGCAGTCGCTCGTGGTCAGGATCGGGGAGTGGCAGACCACGAAGCCCTCCCGGTGGAAGAATTCGTGGACCGCGAAGGCGAGCGCCGAGCGCACGCGGAACACCGCGCCGAAGGTGTTGGTCCGAGGGCGCATGTGCGCCACGCCTCGGAGGAATTCGTACGAGGCCCCGGCCTTCTGCACCGGGGAGTCCGCGTCGCAGGGGCCGAGGATCTCGATGCGGGAGGGTTCGATCTCCAGGTTCTGACCCTTGGCCGGAGAGGGGCGGAGTTTGCCCTCCACCCGCATGCTCGCGCCCGTGATCTGCTTGAGCACCTCCTCTCGGTTGGGCAGCCGCTCCGGTATGAGGACCTGGATGGAGTCGAAGGTCGAGCCGTCATTGAGGTGCATGAACGCCATGCTCTTGGAGGTGCGGATGGACTTGACCCAGCCCGCGACCGCGACCTCCGCCCCAGCCTGGCCCTGCTCAAGCACCGTCTTGATCTCTCTGCGTTCCATCCCCCAATTATACTTCTAATGATAATTGATATGATTGGGGCTCCTTCAGGAGGACTCATGCAAACATTGCTGTTGCTGGCCCTTTCCGTCGCCGCCCAGGAGTCCCAGAAGGCTCCTGCCCAGGAGCTCACCGAGCACCAGAAGACGCTCTACGCCGTGGGCGTCGCCCTCGGCCGGAACGCCACCTCGCTCGACATCAAGCCAGAGGAGCTCCCTTATCTGGTGATGGGCTTGGAGGATACGGTGACCGGCCGCGCTCCCAAGGCCTCCCTGCAGGAGTACGGCCCCAAGATCGAGGCCATGGGACAGGAACGGCAGGTCGCCAAGGGGAAGGCTTTCCTGACCGAGGCCGCGGCCGAGAAGGGCGCGAAGAAGACCGCGTCCGGCCTCGTCTTCAAGAGGCTCTCCGCCGGAAAGGGAGGGAAGCCGAAAGCCTCGGACACGGTCAAGGTGCATTATCGCGGGACCTTGGTCAACGGGAGGGAGTTCGACTCCTCCTACCGGCGCGGGGAGCCGGCCGAGTTCCCTCTCAACGGGGTCATCAAGTGCTGGACCGAGGGTCTGCAGCTCATGCAGAAAGGGGAGAAGGCGCAGCTCGTCTGCCCTTCGGACATCGCGTACGGCTCCAGGGGCTCGTCTCCGGTCATCCCGCCGGACGCGGTGCTGGTGTTCGAGGTCGAACTCTTGGATATCGTCAAGAAATAAGTGTTCCGCCTCCTGCTCGCCGCCCCGCTCTGCGCTCCCTGGGTTCTGGCCCAGGAGCAGCAGGCGTCGGGCCCCTACGAGTGTCCGAAGGGCCAGACGGCGGTGCGCGACCGCATCAAGGACCAGTGGGTGTGCAAGCCCCGGCTCCAGACTAAGCGCGACGTGTTCGGCCCGCAGAAGCATCCCCAGGACCCCTGCCCGGACGGATATTGGTGGCACAAGACGCGGGACTTCTGCTTCCCGGTCGTGTGCACGCAGGAGCAGAACCCCTCCCAGCTCAAGGGCCTGTGCCCCATCGGGCATCATGAGCATCTCAACTCCGGGGCGGACTGGACCCGCCCCATCCAATGCGTGGAGGACTATCGCAAGCGGAACGAGGCCACGGGCGGGGCCCCGCGCCGCAAGGGGAACTGCAGCCTCTGCGTCATCGACAAACCCGGGCATCACGGCGAGCAGGAGAGGCCATGGTTCTTCGAGAAGCCTCGGGCCCCGGGGAAGGAGGAGCCGCGTCGGAGCCCGACCACGCGGCTGGGGACCCGCGGTCAAGGCCCCCCCCGGGAGGCCAAACCCTGCTCCAAGGGCCAGTACGCGTCGGACACGGGCGAATGCCGCCCCTGCCCCGCCGGGGCCGCGAGCGCCAAGCGGGACGACGGCCGCATGTTCTGCGTGGGCGGCACGGCGGAGAACTCATGCCCCGTGGGCTCGGGCAGGGTGACCGCCGACGCCTCCCAGCCTTCCCTCTGTCTCCCCTGTCAGAGCGGTGAGGAGAGTCTGGTGATCAACGGCCGGCAGCGCTGCGCGCGCAACTCTTGTCCTGAGGACTCCATCCCCATCCCGGAGGCGGGCTCCGAGGAGGCGTACATCTGCCTTCAGCCCTTGGAGTCCGAGGCCTCGCTCAATTGGGCCAGGGTGCTCGAGGCGGGCCGCATGAATCCGACGGATGCTCCCGAGTGCCAGGAAGGCCAGGGCCTTGTCCTGGCATCGGGTTCCTATCAGTGCAGGCGCTGCACTAAGGGCCAGAGAGTGGTCCGCCGCAACGGGTACCCGACCTGCGGCAGGTAGAGGAGACCCTGATGCAGACATCCCGCGGAGCCGCCTGGGACATGTCCAGCTTCTTCCCCGCATTCGACGGCCCTGAGATGCGCGGTTTCATCAAGAAGCTGACGGCCGACATCGCGTCGCTCCAGGCCGAGTCTGCCGGACTCGGCTCGCTCTCGAAGCGGACGCTCAAGCCCTGGGAGAAGGTCGTCCTGGCCCGGGAGGACATCAACGCCCGGCTCGAGCATCTGACCCTCTACGTCAACTGCATGGATGCCGCCGACGCGGGCAACGAGGCCATCGCCAAGCAGAAGGCCGCGCTGTCCGCTCTTTCCGCGGAGTCCGACAAGCTCGACGTCGAGCTCCTGAGGGCTTTCAAGGGCGTGCCGCAGGACTGCTTCGCCGCTTTCATCCGCCGCGAGCCTATGGCTCCGGTGGCCTACTACCTGCGCCGCTTGCGCGAGCGCAGCCGCAAGACCATGGAACCGGAGCTCGAGAGGCTGGCCGCGGACCTCAACGTGGACGGGTTCCACGCTTGGGGCAGGCTCTACGACAGGGCGTCGAGCCGGCTCGAGTTCGACATGGTCTATCCCGACGGCAGGAAGGAGCGCACCCCCGTCTCGAAATGGCGCAGCCTCATGGGGAGCCCTGACCGCGCCATCGGACGGGCGGCCTTCGAGGGCGGCAACCGGGCCTGGGCGTCCGTGGAAGACGTGTGCGCGGCCGCCTTGAACGCCATCTCCGGGACGAGGTTGACGCTGTCCAAGCGCCGGGGCCTGGATCATTTCCTGGATGCCGCGCTCTTCCAGGCCGGCATGAGCCGCAAGAGCCTGGACGCCATGTACGAGGCCATCCGCGCGAATCTGGATATCCCGCGCGGCATGTGCCGGGCCAAGGCCGCGAAGCTGGGGCGCACGGGCATCTGCTGGTTCGAGCGCGAGGCCCCCCTCCCTCTGGGCGAGTCCTCCTCGGCCGAGCTCTCCTGGGAGCAGGGCGTGGCCATGGTCTCCCGTTCCTTCAGGACGGTGTACCCGGGGCTGGCGGACTACTACCGCGGCTTCCTCGACAAGCGCTGGCTCGAATCCGAGCCCCGGGGCCGAAAGCGCCCCGGAGCCTTCTGCGAGGCCTCGTCGTTGAACGACGAGGAGCGGGTGTTCATGACCTTCAACGGCGCTCTGCACGACGTGAGCACCATGGCGCACGAGATGGGACACGCTTGGCACGGCCACCTCATGCACGGCATGAGGCCTATGGCGCGGCGCTACCCCATGACGCTGGCGGAGACCGCCTCCATCTTCGCGGAGCAGCTCCTGGCCGAGGGCGTCTACGCGGACCCCGGCGTGAGCGAGACCGACAAGCTGCTCATGCTCGACTCGGAGCTCTCCGGCGCGGCGGTGCTCCTGCTCGACATCACGACCCGCTTCGAGTTCGAGAAGAGCTTCCACGAGGAGCGGGCTTCGGGAGAGCTTCCGGTCTCGCGCTTCAAGGAGCTCATGACCGAATCCCAGCGCCGCGTCATGGGCGACGCCTTGGAGCCCGGAGGAGAGGACCCCATGTTCTGGGCCTCGAAGCTGCACTTCTACCTGACGGATGTGAGCTTCTACAACTTCCCTTATACGGTGGGGTTCCTCCTCGCCCGCGCTCTCTTCATCATGTTCCGCGAGCAGGGGAGCTCCTTCCTCCCCCGCTATGAGGAGTTTCTGAGGCTGACCGGATCGGACACGGTGGAGGAGGTCGCTGCCAAGACCCTCGGCGCGGACGTGGCCTCCCCTGAGTTCTGGGCCGAGCCTATCCGGAGCCTGAAGGAGCCCCTGGAGAAGTACAGGGGCTTGCTCAAGGCGAGATGAATTATTATCCTCTGCGCTGGCGGAGCGGTGTCGGACAGAAGGAGGCTTACATGAAGAGAGTCGTAGCGGGCAGTCTCGGGATCGCGCTGCTGGCCGGGATCTTCCTCACCGGCTGTCAGACGCGCCTGACGGACTTCACGGTCCTGTCCACGAAGAACGTGGACATCTCCAAGCTCGGGACGTACAAGCGGGGCGGAAAGCGGGTCGAGGGCGCGGACCTTCAGACCATCATATTGTTCTTCCCCACGAGCGGACCACCGAACATGAAGGAAGCCATCGATCGGGCGATCGAGAGCGTTCCCGGCTGCATGGCCCTGGTGGACGGGGTGCTGTACAACAAGATGGTGTACTTCGTGCTCGGCGGGCAGGGCGGCTACGTCGTGGAAGGCACGTGCCTGATCGACCCGTCCTTGGCCCGGGGACATCGGCAGAGTGATTACGTGCTGAGCCGGTACAACCCGAAGACCCGGAACATGGAGAATCAGTATCTGGATGAGACGTCATTCCGCGAGATCCACAACAGCGTGGTCTCCGGCGACAAGATATAAGGACTAGGGCGTCCGTCATCCCTTGCGCCGCCCGGCCCTGCCGGGCGGCGCAAGTCTTTTCTATCTGAGGATGAGGCCGCCCTCGGATTTGCCCTGCAGCACCGGGGTCTGCTCGCGGTTTTGGCGCCGCGCTTCGTCCTGCACCTTGGGCAGCAGGTACTTGTAGAGGCTTTCCGCGCTCACGCGGCCGTCTTTGTCCTTGGCATCCCCGTTGAGCCCCTTGAGGAAGAAGTAGGTCATGATGCCGTGCCCGTACTCGTCGAGCGTGCCCGTGATCTGATCGTTGGACGCGGCCGAGAACACGGTGATGTTCGAGGCCAGCGCCTGCGCCGGCTCGGCCTTGGACAGGACCAGGGGCCTGGCCCCCTTGGCCAGCACGGACCTCCCCCCGCTCCCCGAGAAGCAGGCGTCCACGACCATGACCACGTCCTTGGCCTTGAGCTCGCCCATCTTCTTGTAGAGGCGCTCGAGGGGATAGGCGGTGTCCTGCAGGAAGTTCGGGTCGCCGTCGAACGGGACCAGATACGCGTCCCCCGTGGTCGGGTTCGGGGCGCCGTGTCCCGAATAGAAGAAATAGACGCGGCTCTCCGGGGTCACGTTCTTGGGGAGCCAGGTCTCGAGGTACTTCTGCAGCCCGGTGCGCGTGGCCCGCGTCCCCGTGAGGGTCACGAGGTTCCTGCGCGGGACGCCCATGGCCAGGAGGTGGCGCTCGACCGTGGCAGCGTCTCTTTCCGCGTAGCTCGCCGAGGTCAGATCCGAGTACTTCTCCACTCCCACCACCAGGGCGAAGTCCTGCTCCCTGGGGGGGGCGTGATAGGCCGGCCGGTCCACCCCGGAGTCCGCGAACGTGGGCGCGGCCGGAGCCGAGGACTCCGCGGGACCCGCGGCCTCGCGGGTCGGAGCGCTCGCCTTCGGCGTCAGCATGGCGAGTATGACCGGGTTCCCCTTGGCGTCGGCCCTCTTGAGCGCGAGTTCATCCACCGGCGCTCCGTGCTTGAGGAGGACCTGGACGATGTCCGAGCGTCCGTTCTCGATGGCCCAGGTGATAGGGGTGTGCTCCCTGCCTGACTCCGGGTCCACGGAGCGGGCCTGCGGGCTGGAGCCCCGTTCGAGCAGCAATTCGACCATCTCGATGTGCCCTTGCTGGACCGCGCGCGTGAGCGCGCTCACCCCGGGCCCGCGGTTCCCCCCGAGGGACTTGGAGACATCCCGGTTCTCGACGAGGGCCTTGACCACGTCGAGCGGGTTCCCCTTGGAGGGCTTGGTCAGCGCGTTGACGTCCGCGCCGGCGTCCAGGAGGGCCTTCGCGGCCTCGATGTTCCCGGTCTCCGCGGCCGTGATGAGCGGGGTGCTCTTTCCTGAAGCGGCCTCGCGCAGCTCCACGTTGGTCCCGGACGAGAGGAGGGCGCGCACGCGGCCGTTGTCGCGGTTGCGGATCGCGGCATGCATGGGCGTCGAACAACCGGCGGCCGACAGGGCCGCCGCGAGCGCGAATAGTGTCCTAGGGTTCATAGAGTTCATAGGGTTCGTATATTATATCTCCCCCGAGGCTGCGTTGCGCGTCCAGCAGGTCCTTGTATATCTGCTCCTTCTGCCCGTAAGAAGCGGATCGGGCCCAGGGCAGCATCAGGTCCATGCCTTGGTCGATCGCCGTCCGACGCAGGCCGCGGTAGAGGTCGGACCTCAGGTCCTCCACGACGGGATGGAGGTCCAGCCTGGCCTTGCGCGGCTCGCCGGCCGCCGCTCCTGCCGATCGCGAAGACCCGCTCGCCGAGGTGTAGACCACGGCCCGCGAGGGCTTCAGGCGGAAACCGTAGAACCCGATCCGAGTGCCGGCGGCGATGTTCCGCGCGTTGCCTCCCAGCGTGTCCAGGGGATGAAGCACCCAGCGGCGCGCTGCCGAGGGGAGACGGAATATGTCGGCGTTGTCCCAGCGCAGGCGGTAGTCGAGCTGGAAGCGGTAGCCGTGGTCGTCATAGAGGAGGTTCAGCTCGAAAGGATTGGGCGTCTGGACGCCGACGACCGTGGACGTCGAGACCTGGCTGGCCGGGGCCGTCGACACGGCTGGCGGTTCCGCGGCCCGGAGGGCAGCCGGGAGGATGAGGCAGCAGACCCAGAGGAGCCCCGTGGAGCCCCCTACTCCACCTTCACCTTCCCGATCGAGCCGCTCCTTCGCCCCCGGTTCGGCACCGCCAGGCTGAGGACCCCGTTCTTGTAGGCGGCCTTCACGTCCTTCGCGCCGACTCCGGCCGGGATGTGGAAGGAGCGCTGGAAGCCGATCGAGCTCACGTGGAGCGCGCCGCCGGAGACCCGCACCAGGATGTCCTCTTTCGACAGCTCCGGCAGCTCCATGGACAGCGTATACCCGTGCGCAGTCATGGCGATCTCCATATCCGGGAGCCGGGTCCTCCCGATCAGGGCATCCGGACCCCACGACGCGATCCCGCTGGGCATAAAAGGATCTCCTTGCGAATAGCATAGGGAAGGCCGCTGAAATCCGGCTGAACATTCGATGAACCATGGCTCAATGCTGCGAGTCGAACAGAGTGGGCTGCGACCGACGCGGGTCCGGCCGCCTCTTCGGAGGCGGTTCCGCTTCCCGCAGCCTCTTGAGCTCGTCCTGGATGTCCTTCACGAACGGGCTGGGCCCAGGGCGCGATGTCTTGCCGTAGAGCAGGCGCTTGCGGCAGTAGGAAAGGAAGAGCCTGTTCCTCGCCCGCGTCATGCCCACGTAGAAGAGCCGGCGCTCCTCCTCGATGGGACAGCCCGCGTGGGGCAGAAGACCGTCCTCGCAGCCCGTGATGAAGACCACTGGGAACTCCAGCCCCTTGGCCCGGTGCAGGGTCATCAGGGAGATGTACTCCCCCTCCGGGACCGGCGCCTGGCAGTCCTCGATGTCCTGGGCCGAGGAAGGCCTGCCGAAAGCCTTGAAGGGCAGGCCGGAGCGCTCGAAGACCCCGCTGAGCAGTCGCGCCTGCGCGTGCGTCCGATAGAGCACCGCGATGTCCTTGAGGCCGTAGACGTAGCTCTCGCTCTCCTTCCTGGCCCAGAGCGTGTCTATCGTGAACGTGCTGGAGCCTCCGAGCAGGCCCTCGATGCTGCGCGCCACCATCTCCGCTTCCTGGCGGTCCGTGTCGAAGGCCGCGATCTCCACCGGCAGCCCGGCCTTAATGCGGCTCCGGAGCTCGCGCTCCGCGGGATTGGCCGCGATGACGCCCTTGGCCGCTTCCACGATGACGGCCTGGGACCGGTAGTTCTCGCTCAGATTCAGGGTGATGCAGTCCGGGAAATCGCGCCGGAAGGCGTCGAACGGGTCGAAGCTTTCGCCGGTGAAGCCGTAGATGGCCTGGTCCGGGTCTCCGATGGCCCAGACATCCTTCCCCGCCAGCCTGCGGGCCAGAGCGTACTGCGCCGAGCTCGTGTCCTGGAACTCGTCGATGAGGAGGTGCCGCGCCCGGCCCTGATAGAGCCGCAGCGCCTCGGGACGCTCATCCAGGAGGCGGCACGCGTAGAGCAGCAGGTCGTCGTAGTCGAGCAGGCGGGCCGCGGTGAGCCGGTCCTGGTATTCCCCCGCGGGGAGGACGAGCCCCTGCTTGGTCTTGCGCACGGAGCCCAGGAAGGCGCGCATCTCCTTCTTCCGGGCCAGCCCTTCGAGCATGCCGGGCTTCTCGTCTTCCCCGAGCACGGTGAAGCCTCTCTCTCCGAAGGGATAGGCCTGCTCCCGGAGCATGCGCAGCGCGATGGCGTGGAAGGTGTCGACCCAGCAGGGGGCCTGGAGCCTCGCGCGGATCTCCGAGGCCGCGCTCTTGGTGAACGTGACCGCCATGACGCTGTCCGTCGGGGCGGTCTTGAGCAGGCGCGCCGCGCGCTCGACGAGGCAGCGGGTCTTGCCCGTGCCGGGCCCGGCCACGACGAGGAAGCGGCCGAAGGGAGCTTCCACGGCCCTGGATTGAGCTTCGTCGAGTCGCATCCGCGGCCTAGAGCAGAGGGAGCTGGTCCACCGGGAGAGGAGTCTCCTCCCGGAGAGAGACCTTCCCGTACTCTCCGTCGTAGCCGGCTTCGACCCGAACCTGGCCGCGGCGCATCCTGTCGAGGGCGCGGGCCAGAGGCTCTTCCAGGATATCGAGCGGGGCCTCGCGAAGTATCTTCAACTCGGGGCCGAAGGCCGAGAGCAGGCGCCGGTACTCCCGGTCCACCTTCGCGGTCGCGGCTCCGCAGTCGAAGATCTCGGAGAGGACCTCCTTGAGCGGGACCAGGTGCTCGAACGGAGCGGCGTGGGGGGGCCGGAAGCCTTCCTTCCGGTCCGCCAGCTTCTCGACGCGGTGCAGGACGCCCACGGTGACGGGCTTGCCGCAGACCGGACAGAGACCGCCGCGCTCGAGCGTCTCGGCCGGGAGGAGCCGGGTCTTGCAGACCCGATGCCCGTCCACGTGGTATTTCCCCTCCTCCGGGAAGAACTCGAGGGTGCCGAGGAACCTCTTGGGGTCGCGGCTGCGGACCGCGCCGAAGATGCCGGCGAAAGAAGGCTCCGTGTCGAAGAGGTTCGCCTCGCGCCCCAGCTTCTCCGGGGAATGGGCGTCCGAGTTGGAGATGAGCGCGAGGCGGTCCAGGGCTGAGGCCCTCCAGTTCATGGGGGGATCGGACGATAGCCCTGTCTCCAGGGCGAAGATGCGGGGGGTCAGGTCCTCGAAGCACTCCTCGAGCGAGTCGAAGCCGGACTCGGACCCGAACACGGAAAAATGCGGGGTCCACGCATGGGCCGGGACCAGCACCGCCTCATCGCAGCACTCGAGAACGATGGAGAAGAGGTCCTTGGAATCGAGCCCCAGGATGGGGCGGCCGTCCGAACGGATGTTCCCGATCTTCTCGAGTCGGGCCGACAACTTGGCCGCGTCCTGAAGGGACGGCACGTACACGAGGTTGTGGACCTTGCGGACCCGTCCCCCCTTCTTGTAGATGCAGCTGATCTCGGCTTCGAGCAGGAAGCGGACCGGCGCCTTGCACGAGCGCGGGATCTCCGCGTCGGCGGCCTTGGCCAGGGCGGGTTTGAGCCGATAGAGCCCGGGTTCCGCCGGGACCAGTTTTTCGCGCAGCTCCTCGAGCCACTTGGGATGCGTGAAGTCCCCGGTGCCTAGGACGCCGATGCCCTTGAGCTGGCACCAGGCGTACAGGCGCTCGGGCCGCAGCTCGCGGCTGCAGGCGCGGGAGAGGTACGAGTGGATGTGGAGGTCGGCGACGAAGCGCAAGCCCTACTCGACCTTGAACACCTTGTCGTGCGGGTGCACCTTCTTCTGGACCTTGATGCCGATGGACTGGCCTTTCAGGCCCTCGGGAGCGTCCTTGTGGTCTAACTGGATGGACTCCACAGGCTGCGAGAAATCGTCGTGCACGCCCTTGACATGGATGGTGTCTCCGACCTTCAGGGTGTCCGTGAGCTCGATGATCCCCACGGAGACCTTCCCGAAATAGTGCGTGAACTTCCCGATCTCCTTCTCCGGCATGTTTCCCCCTCTGCGGCTCTATCAGTACAAGATAGTCTTTCGCTCCCGGCCGTGTCAAATGCTAGACTCCAGGCGTCCCGTGGCTGGAGGTGAAGCCATGAAGCTCAGGCTATTCCACTACCAGGTCCTCTGCGAGGTCCTGGAGAACATCCACTACATCTACGACGAGGCGGTGCTGGCGGAGACCATCCTCTCCCGGGTGGCGGAGTCGCTCAACGCGGAGGCCGGCACCGTGTTCCGGCTCGGCGACGGCGCGGGCATGTCCGTGCTCGCGGCCTACGGCGCTCCCGTGGCCACGCTGCGCAGGCAGCGCTTCGAGGTCGGCAAAGGCGTGGCCGGCTGGGTCGCCCACTACGTGCAGCCCGTGAAGGTGGACGACCCGAAGAAGGATGAGCGCTTCACAGGCGTCGTGGACCTGCGCACGGGGTTCAAGACCCGGAACATCATCGCCGCGCCCATCATGGCGCGCGGCCGTCCGGTGGGCGTCATCGAGTTCCTCAACTGCCGCGGGGGCTCCTTCGCGCTGACGGACCTGGAGCTCATCTCCATGGTGGGGCGGGAGATCGGCATCGCGTTCGAGAACTCCCGCTTGGTCCAGCGCCTGGAGAGGGCGCGCGCCTTCGACGAGTCCCTCCTGGCCAACCTCTCGGCCGGGCTGCTGGTCATGGACCCGGAGGGGCGCCTGGTGAAGATCAACCCGAGCGCCCGCAGGATACTGGGATTCGAGACCGAGGTCGATGAGGAAAGGCCTCTTCCCATGCGGCAGGCCCTCAAGGAGTATCCGGAACTCGTCTTTGCGATCGACGGGGCGCTCGACAGCACCTCCCCCGTCCTTCGCCGGGAGTTCTTCCTCAAGGCCCGCGGCCGCAGACTGCACATCGGCTACTCCGGAGTCCCCATGCTCAACTCGGACGCGGTCCGGCTGGGGACCATCCTGCTGTTCCAGGACATCACCTCGGTGAGGTGAACACCCCTGAAATACGACAGCCCCTGGGTGGAGGGGCTGTCGGGTGGTGATGACTTCTGGGTGTGGATGAGGTGGTTAGATCGTCTTGCTCCTGCGGCTATTGTACCTAGATGCGGTCTAGGCCCTTATGACCCCGGTCAAATGTGCGGATTGATTTAGATCAATGATCGGGATCAACGCGGTCCGCGGACGGCGAACCGGACGCCTCAGGAGAACTGCCCGGAGACGCTGCGCAGCTTCTCCGGCTCGGTGATGATGATCTCCTTCTCTTTGCGCTCGATCCAGCCGCGGGTCTCGAAGTCCTTCAGGAGCCTGACCGTGGTCTCGATGGTGAGACCGGCCATCTCCGCGATCTCCTTGCGCTTGAGCGAGGTGATCCGGGGCGGCCCGCTGTTCTTGCCGGCCGGCACGGACATCATGCGCGTCAGGGTCCCGGCGAGGCGCGAGCGCGCGGGCTTGAACGCGATATCCCGCGCGATGGCTTCCCCGCGGCGCACGTCCCGCGCGACTTCGCGGAGCAGGACCATGGCGGAGTTCGGATGGGCCACGAGGAATTTGCGCAGAGCCGCTTCCGTGATCATGGAGACCACGGCTTCCTCGAGGGCCTCGGCGCCGCCGGCATAGGGCCATTCGGCGAGCGCGCTGATGTGGCCGAGGAGGTCGCCGGCCTTCTCGATGCGTATCAGGAGCTGCTGCCCCGTGCGGCTCGACTTATAGATCTTGACCTTCCCGGAGCAGATGGTGTAGACGCCGCCCGGAGTCTCGCCCTCGTAGAAGATGGCCTCGCCCGGCCTGTAGCGGTTGGCGATGCGCATCTCCCGCCACTCTTTCTTGGACGCTTTGTCGTTGAGAAGCTCGTAGAAGCAGTTCGATTTGAACTTGCACCAATCGCAGTTGGGGGCTTCTTTCTTTGAAAATCCCATTGGAATGATGATACGAAATTAAAAGGGTCTTTGGAAGGTCGCTTGAGGCGAACCGTCTGGATTCAGCGCCGGGCCGTCAGCTTGCCCTTGTGGGAGTTGAGGATCTCCTTGAATCTCGGGAGGCCCTGCAGGGCCGTCATCTCGGAGTCCGTCTTGGACATGATCATGATCTGCCTCAGCTCCGGCAGCGTGCGGGCGTTGTCGAGCGCTTTGTTCAGGCAGGTCAGGGCGTTGTCGAGCTCGCCCGCTATGGCGTAGCTCAAAGACAACTGATAGTGGGCTGAGGCGTTCTGCGGCATCTCCTCCACCGCGCTCCTGAGGGAGCGTACGGCCTCTCCGGCGAGGCCCATGTTGCGGTAGGAGGAGCCGATGTTCTCGTGGATCGCGGACTTCTGGGCGGAGTCGAGCGTGCCTCTCCTTGAGTCCTCCTCCAGCGCCGCTCGGTAGTTGTCGATGGCCGCGGGATAGTGCTGGTGCTTGAAGGCCGCGTTCGCGATATCGAGGCGTTTGAGCACCGCCGGATCGCGCATGGGCTCGCCCAAAGCCTTGGGACGGCTGTCCGACCGCGGCAGGGCGGTGAGCGCGTCCTTGTAGCCGGAGCTGTTGCGGATGCGCTCCTTGGCTTCGCCCTCGGTCAGAGTCCCGGATTCCACCGCGTCGTAAGCCTCGAGGATCGTCTTGTTTTGGGGGATGTCCAAAAGGCTCATGAACAGCGGGTCGGACTTGACCATCTTGGCCAGGGCCGGGTACGCGTTCATCCGGCGGGCCCGCTGCACGCCGTGATAAAGGTTGGCGGCGGAGTTCGCGTAATCCTGCATCTTGTACCGGAGCTTCGCCCCGTAGAGATAGGGCATGGGGTTGTCCTGCGAGAGCACCGTCGCCCTTTTGACGGCGGCCAGGGCGTCCTCGTACTGGTTCAGGGCTTCGTGGCACTGGGCCATGGCGTGGTGCACGAAATAGGGCTCGCGGACCGTTCTCAGACCCGGGTCCAGGGCCACGGCCGCGTCGAACGCCTCGAGAGCGTTGCGGGCGTCGTCCTTGTCCGCGGCCTCGGGCGTGCCGCGCTGGAAGGCCTTCCGATAGTAGGCGTTGCCCAGATGCGCGAAGGCGTTGGCGGAGTTGGGGTCGGCGCGGGTCGCTTTTTCCAGCAGCCCGATGGCCTTGTCGTAATCCCGGGCCCGGAGCTCCTGCAGGGCCTCCACGATCAGCCGACCCGCCTGGGACCGGCTGCCGGCGTCGGCCGGAACGGCCGAGACGAAAAGGAGCACCGCCAGGAGGGCGCGTCCGTTCATTTCCCCTCTCGCCAGCATACTAAAGTCTTGCGCGCGGAGCCAGGAACTTCGAGGAGCTCAGGGCCCATGGCCGATTGGGTCCAAGGGCCTATAGTTCGTTTTCTTGCGGACACGCGCGCAAAACGATACAATAGGCACCGTCGGTGGCCGTAGCTCAATAGGCAGAGCGCCAGGTTGTGGCCCTGGAGGTTGCGGGTTCGAACCCCGTCGGTCACCCCAGGTTTCCGCCCTCGCTTGCGAGGGCGGTTCCTTTTTTTTGTCCTGCTTCCCGCTGTCGTGGTTAGTCCGCGTCCAGCCGGTACCCGAACCCGCGCACGGTCACGACCCGGTCGCCGTACGCCCCGAGCTTGGCCCGGAGATGGCTCACCGTGACGTCGACGACCTTGGTGGCGGGGTCGCTCTCCGGGGAGTAGCCCCAGATCTCCTGCAGTAGGAACTCGCGGGACATCACGCGGTTCTTCTGCGACAGGAGCAGGGCGAGCAGGTCGAATTCCTTGGCCCAGAGCTCCACGGGTTTGTTCTTCACGAAAACCTTGCGGCCTTCCAGGTCCAGCCGCAGGGAGCCGCTCTCCAGGGCCAAGGGTTTGCCCATGCGTCCGCTGCGGCGCAGGAGCGCCTGCACGCGGGCCACCAGTTCCGCGGGGTTGAACGGCTTGGCGAGATAGTCGTCGCCGCCGGTCTGCAGCCCCGCCACCTTGTCCGCGACGCTGCCCTTCGCGGTCAGGAAGAGCACGGGGATGGCCCGCAGGCTGCTCTTGCGCCGCATCTCGGCGCAGAGCTCGATGCCGTCGGCGTCCGGAAGGGAGCGGTCGAGCACCACGATGTCGAATTCCGAGGTGCGCTCGAACTGCGCGCGGGCGGCGCCGGCGGTCTCCGCGGCGCAGACGTCGAACCCCTCGCCTTGCAGCACCTCCGATACCATGGCGGAGGTGTGGGGGTCGTCTTCAACCAGCAGTATCTGAAACTTGGGCATCGGTAGCGTATTAAAGCAATAATGTAGAATCCTTTCCAAACGCATGACCGAACTCAAGGACCAGCTGCGCGAATCCGGGGTGGTCGGCGCCGGCGGAGCCGGTTTCCCCACGCACGTCAAGGCGGCGGCAACGGCGGAGTTCGTCATCGCCAACGGGGCCGAGTGCGAGCCCCTCCTGCAGAAGGACCGGGAGCTGCTGAAGGCGTTCCCCGCGGAGTTCCTGGACGGTCTGGAAAAGATGACCCGGGCGGTGGGAGCCCGGCAGGGGATCGTGGCCGTCAAGGCCAAGCACGAGGGGGTCGTGAGCCTCTACTCGAGGCTCCTCAAGGACCGGCCGCGCCTCAGGCTCTGCCCGCTCGGCGATTTCTATCCCGCGGGAGACGAGTTCTGCCTGGTCCATGAGGTCACGGGCAGGCTCATCCCTCCGGGCGGCATCCCCATCCAGGTCGGCGTGGTCGTGGACAACGTGGAGACGCTCTACAACGTCTCGCGCGCGGACCGGGAGCCCGTGACCGAGACTTTCCTGACCGTGGCCGGCGCCGTGGCCAAGCCCTGTACCCTGCGCCTCCCGGTCGGGGCTTCGTTCGCGGACGCGATCCGTCTGGCCGGAGGGCCCAAGACCGCCTCCCCGGTCGCGCTCGACGGCGGCGCTATGATGGGCCGCGTCGTCGAGGATATGACCGAGCCCGTGACCAAGACCACGGGCGGGCTCATCGTACTGGGCGCGGAGCACTCTCTCGTGCGCAGGAAATCGGCCCCGCGCAAGCAGATATCGCGGATCGGCAGGTCCGCCTGCGACCAGTGCTCGTTCTGCACGGAGCTCTGCCCCCGCTACCTGCTCGGCTACCCGGTGCAGCCCCATCGGGTCATGCGCAGCCTCGGCATGTGCGGCGCGGAGGGCAAGCCTTTGAGCGAATGGTCCCTGCTCTGCTGCGAATGCTCGCTCTGCAGCCTCTATTCCTGCCCGGAGTCCCTGGACCCCAGGAACGTATGCGTCGCGGCCAAGGGCGACCTGCGCGAGGCCGGGGCCGGATGGAAGGAGTCCCTCAACGCGGGGAAGGAACCGTCGGTCCATCCGATGCGCGAGTTCCGTAAGATCCCGCTCGAGAGCCTCATCAAGAGGCTCGGCTTGTGGGACTATCAGGTCGAGGCCCCGCTGCTGCGGGAGCCCGTGAGCCTCGCCAAGGTCCGCATCCCGCTCAAGCAGGGCCTCGGGTCCCCGGCCGTCCCGGTCGTTTCCGTCGGGCAGAAAGTGCGCAGGGGGCAGCTGCTCGGCGAGATCCCGGAAGGCGAGCTCGGCGCCAGGGTGCACGCGAGCATCGACGGTGTGGTAAAATCAGTGGACCGTTGCGTGACGATCGAGACATGAGCATGCATTCCATCGGCGGGGTCGAGACCAGCTCCATGGCCAAGGGCTACGAGGCCGCGGACGCGATGCTCAAGGCGGCCGCAGTCCGCATCCTGGTCTCCAGGACCCTGTGCCCGGGCAAGTACATCGTGCTCGTGGCGGGAGAGGTCGCGGACGTCTCCGCCGGCGTGGACGCGGGAGCGGCCCGGGCCGCCGAGTCCCTGGTGGACCGATTCGTCATCCCCGACATCCACCCGGAAGTCTTCCCGGCCTTGGAAGGGACCTCCCAAGTCTCGGAGCTCCAGGCCCTCGGCCTCATCGAGACCTTCTCCGTCTCCTCGGTCATCGAGGCGGCGGACGCCGCGGTCAAGGCCGCCTTCGTCAGGCTCATCGAGGTGCGGCTGGCTATGGCCATGGGCGGCAAGGGGCTGGTAACCCTGACCGGCTCCGTGGCCGCGGTCGAGGCCGCTGTCGCCGCCGGAGCGGCGTGCGCCGGTGAGAAAGGCCTGCTGGTCCAGAAGGTCGTGATCCCTCAGCCGAGGCAGGAACTGCTGCGGGAGCTTATCTAGGGATCGAGAACTCCCAGGCGCACCACGGCCCTCCGTCCCGCTCGTCCGGAGGGCAGTTCACGCAGCGGGTCTGGATCCTGGGGTCCACGGTCTTGGCGAAGGTGCCGAACTCCACGATGCCGACCGGCTTGCACGGGAAGTCGGGCAATCCCTTCCGGCGCCGGGCTTCCTGCACCCGGCAGCCCTTCATCCGGAAAATGCACCGGGTGGGAGTCTCCTCCGCGACCTCCTGCTCGTTGAGCAGGGCGTAGAGCCGGTGGCGGAGCGCTTGGATGAGGGCCGGGATCCCCCCCCCGGGGGCGAGGCCCAGGCGCTTCATGATCCGCTGCGCTTCCACGGCGGCGAAGCGGCCCCAGACTTCCGCGTCCAGGCGGATGGCCTCCTCGAGACCGTGCCTGGCTTCCACGGCCTGGAACCACAGTCCATCGTGGGCCAGCCAGTTCTTGGCAGCGTCTTCGAGGGAGGCGTCCATTGCCCGCCGGCTATCATATATAATCTGATCAGGAGATTTCTCAATGTGGAAGACCACTGAAGGCAGCACGGGGAGACTGGTCCAGCTTTGTTCCGCGTATTTTTTCTTCTACGTGATTTTCGGCGTGGCCACCAAGTACTTCACGGGCAAGACCGCCCTCATCGTCCCTCCCATGACGGATATGGAGTTCCTGACTTGGAGCACGCTGGGAGGCTCCCTCATCTGCCTGGGCGTCGTCTTCGTCGCAGGCTGGTACAAGCCCAAGTCCGCCCACACCAAGCAGTGGGGATCCGTGCGCTTCCCGGCCGAGTTCCTCTACATCATCCCCTCCGGCGTGTGCACGGCCATCGTCATCCCCACGACCACGCTCATGTACATGCTGCTCAAGTCCGTGATGGTGGCCATGGTCATCATGCGCGCCAGCGTCATCGTCATCAGCCGGGTCGTCGACGAGACGCAGATCCGGCAGGGCATCCTCCACAAGAAGGTCTACTGGGAGGAGAACGTGGGCGTGGTGTTCGCGGTCTGCGCGGCCGGAACGCAGATCTTCCTGGCCAAGAGCGAGGATTTCGACTTCGTCCGCAACACGGCCGCCATGACCGTGCTCTGCACCTACATCCTAGCCTACTGCTTCCGCATCTACATCATGAACTACTACAAGAACACGCGGCCCAAGGGCGCGCCGCTCGACAACAAGTGGTTCTTCTCCATCGAGCAGATAGCCGCGAGCGCCGCCATGGCGCTTGCGGCGATCCTCCTGCTGTCCAGCGGTTCGGAGCTCCGGCCCATCCAGCTCTTCCAGGCGGCCGTCGCGGCCCCGCACGCCAAGTGGTTCCCCGCGGTGCTCGCCGGAGCCGTGTACGGGATGGTCGCGTTCTTCTCGGTTTTCATTTTCATGTTCAAGGGCCGGACCGCGACGTTCGCGGGCCTGGTGAACCGGCTCACCTCCCTGGTGGCGGGCACGACCGCGACGCTCATCTCCTACTTCGTCTACGGGGGAAGGTTCCCGAGCCGGGCGGACTGGTCGTCTCTGGCCCTCATCCTGGTGGCGGTCGGGTTCCTGACCATGGCGGAAAGGAAGCGCGCGGCCGAACTCTTGGCCGCGCACGAGATAGGGACAGCGAAGACCTAGACTGCGGACGCGGTCTAGGCCCTCCGCGTATGCGTCAGCGGATGGGCTGGACTACTTCAAGGTGTAGGTGGCGTTGGCCTCCCTCTGCGTGTCCTGGTGCACGGTGTTGCTCTTGAGCTTGTCGTTGTAGTAGTCCGTGCCGTGGCTCGGCGTGAACTGGTCCGCGTTCACGCCGTCGTTCACCGCCTGGTCCGCGGCCTCGTTGACTCCCTGGCCCTGGTCCTTCTGGCCGTACTGGTCCGCGACCTTGTTCCCTTGGCCCTTGGCGCCCCGGCCCATCATGCTCGAGGCGACGAGGCAGGCGATGCCGGCCGCGATGAGGGCGAGGCCGATGCCGAGCAGGATGGCACCGATCGTGGCCGTGAAGGGGTTGCCCATGAGCTTCTTGCCGATGAGCGTGAGTATGGCGCCGATGGCCAGGAGCATCGCGCCCAGGATCTTGAGCATGGCGGCGTTGTTGTCCTTGCCTTTCGCGTCGTCGATCGAGTCCTGGTACGGGGTCGCGTTCACGGGGGGGCTCACGTCGGGGACCGAGTCGGCCTCGGTCATGCCGGGAGCCCCGTCTCCCGGGGGCACCACGATGCCGTCCCCGGGGAGTCCGAGCCCTCCGCCGATGGTGCTCTGTTCGAACGCGGCGGCCGCGTAGCCCTTGGCCTTGGAGGCGTCGGCCGACCTGGCTCCGTAGTTCGACAGGTTCTTGGCGAGCTTGAGCTGACCCATGGCGCGGTCCGAGACGCCTCGCCGGGTGTTGCCGCGGATACCGCGGGCGGCCTGCTTCTGCCGCGTCAGCGGCGCGGTCTTCTTCGAGAGACCGAGCGCCGTCGGCGTGGGGTCGCCCGCCTTCTTGCCCAGGGCCATGCCCGCCGCGTCCCTCAGGGCCCCTGGACCGCCGGCATAGAGCTGGCCCGTGTCGTTGGTGAGCTTTCGTGCGAAGCCGTCCTGGCTGAGGACCGCCTTCGCCGCGTCCGCCACCTTGCCCACGTCGGGCAGGGTGAGCGGGATGTCCGGGACCTTGACCTCCGCGGGCTTCTGTTCCTCGGCCGTCTGGCTCTCCGCCGGGGCGTCTTTCTCCTCCATGGCGCCGGCGTCCTCGAAAGCGAGCTCCCCCCGGTTCGCGTATGCCAGCCAGTCGAGGGAGCGGTTCTTGGGCTTGTCGATCATAAGGTTATTGGACAGGACTCCCGGCAGGCTGGAGAACATCCTGGAGTAGGTCGGGTCCGCCGACCTTCCGAGCAGGCCTAAGGCCTTGAAGCCGGCCATGGCGAGCAGCCCGCCCAAGGCCAGCATGCCGGCCAGGACCAGCTGGCCTCCGAGCGACGAGGAAAAGAGTCCGCCGAGGATGGTGGCCGGGCCTCCGAATATCCGCGCGAGGGCGGCCGCGATCCGGGCCGAGCCCAGGAAGCCTGGATTCGCCAGACTCGAGCCCAGCCTGGCCGCGCTTCCGGCGCCCAATATGGCTCCGGACGGGGCGCCCGCAGGCCCCGCGTACCAGGCGGCTCCGGCGCCCTTGCGCTCCTCCTCCTTCTCCTTGAGCTCAGGGACATCCAGGGGCGTGGGTTCGCCGAGTACTTGGAGTTCGGCGGACGTCCTTTCGTACCGGAAGAACGGATCGTCTCGCGCGGTCTCCGTCCGCGACTCGCGATGATCACGATGAGGGTGTCTCATAATCACTATTTAGGATGCGGGCCATCGGGGCAAGCAACCAGGGACTAAAGTCCTATACCTAAAAATAGGTCCTTCGGTCCATGGGCCTAGATCAACGCTTGAGGTCCGCCGGCCGGTTGTCGACGTCCATGCTGTCCTGGCTCGCGCGGATCTCCTTGCGGCCGAACGCGCCTGCGGCCTCGTCGATGGGGATGACGTTGAAGGTCTTGAGGTTGCCGTCGAACTTCTTGCCGAAATGGTCTCGGGAGCCGTCCTCCATCCCCGGGTCGTTGCTCATCTGCACGGAATGCGCGCTGTCCTGGTTGATCTTCTCGAGCAGCTGGAGCGTCGGGGTCTTCGGCCCGTCGAGAGGGCCTACGCTCAGCACGGGGGAGATGGGGTCATCCGCGAATTCTTTCTGGCCGGAGCCGCGGCTCCCGTCCGACCCGCTGCGCTCGCGCATCGAGGCGCGGGCGCTGCGCTTGAGCTTCTGGATGAATGATTCGAAGGTGCTCAGGACCTGTTCTTCCGACGGCTTCGAGTAGGGCGTGGAGGCTCGGCCGCTCGTCGGGATCGACCCGGTCTTCGAACCGGAGGTCTTGTACCCGTAGTAGAGCTTTTTCTTCCCCGCCTCGCGGTCCTTCATCTCGATGAGCTGCAGCCGCTTCTTCTCCTCGTCCGAGGCGGCGTCGTCCCCGCCCGTCCCCTCCCCGGCGGCGGGCGGCTCGCCGCTCCCGGGGGTCCCCCCCGCGGTTTTGCCGTCGGATCGGCCGTCCCCCGGCAAGGACGAGCCCTGGGCCAGGGAATCCATGACGCTCCCCATGAGCCCCCTGCCGAGGAGTTCCGAGGAAACGCCGTCGGCCACTCCACCCGCTTTCCCGCGCAGGGCCGCCTCGGCCGAAGCGCCCTTTTTATGGGACCCGGTGCCGAGGGTGAAGAGGAGTAGGAGGAGCAGAGCGACGGCGAGGAAGGCGCAAAGGCCGATGAGGAACTTGCGGGAATCCATACCCTGCTATCCAATATCTATGGTAGCAGGTCCTTTCGGTATTCGCCAGTGCGGACGCCGGGATCCCCGCCCGTCGGTCAGATCTTGACCGTGAGCACGCGCTTGTTGCCGCGCGGGATCTGGAGCGTCCAGGAGCCACCGACGAATACCGGGATGACCGCGGCCTTGCCGAGCGACATCTTCTTTCCCCACGAGCGCAGCAGCGTGTCTGCCGGCTTCTCGCGGATGACCTCGGTGTCGTCCTGGCTGGCCTTGGGATTCGCGTTAGTGTTTCTGGCCATGACTTTGCTCCGCTTCAATCCAAGTATGTGCGCTGGGCCTACTCGCCACCTGGGTCGTAGGGCCTGCCAAATCATAGCATATGACCCACATCGGCATAGGCCCTAAGTCCTACGATGTCGGATTAGGCCGAACGACCCGCCGTCCCCTTCTCCACTCGGCCCTAGACATGGGGCGAGCCCGGAGCGTATACTACCTTTATCTGCAAGGGAGAACTATGACCTTCGCCTTGTCCCTCCTTACCTTGTTCATGCCTGCCGGGCCGCTGTGCAGCCAGGACATGGTGGCTCCGGTGATCAATCCCCAGCCCGTGGGCTCCGGGATACAAGGAGCGGCCGGCACTCTGCGCAACGCGAATCCCACCCTTTCGGTCAACTCCAGCATGCTCACCTCTCAGTACAACCTCGGGATACAGCCCGTGATCCCCGGCGTACAGAACATCCAGGTCCAGCTGCAGACGGACCCGGGAGTGCGCTCGATCCAGGCTCAGGAGGGCGTGCGGCCTACGGGCCTCTCTTTGCCGACCGGCTTGTCGAGGGGCCTCGAGTCTCGGGCCGCGCTGACGCCGTCGGGCCAGAAGGCTCAGGATCGCGTTCCGGCCGCATCGCCCTTGAGCGTGCCGGGGGATTCCGGTTTCGAGGGGACGCCGGCCTTGCCGCGCCCGCAGCGTCCGGAGGAGACCTCGGGCGTCAAGTCTTTGGACGGAGCCATGAAGGATATCGAGAAGGCGAAGAAGGAGGAGGCCAAGGGCGCTGACGGCGCCGTGGCGTCCAAGCTCGACCTTCTGTTCGATTTTTCCCGCTCCAAGAACGCGGGGGCGCTGAGCGATATCGCTGGCGCTCCCTCCGGCATGGAGGAGCTCTCCTCGGCCGCCGGCCTGCCGGACCCGAAGCAGGTCGGCATAGAGACCGCGCTGGGCAAGATGCGGATACTGGCCGAGGGCGCGCAGGCGGCGGACGCCCCGTACCTCTATCAGAGCGCGGTCTCCATGGCCAAGGGCGGGCTGAGCGCTCAGGCTGCGGAGACGAGCGTTTCCCGCATCCTCGCCGCCGCTTCGCGCAAAGCGGTCGAGGCGGTGGGCATCCTCGGGCAAGGCGCTCTGGACGCTGCGACGGGCGGCAGGACGAGCGACGCTCTGCGCTACACCAAGGCGGTGCACGCGTGGAACGAGCTCCTCTCCGTTCCGAAGAACCCTCTCATCGTCAACCTCCCGGAGTTCAAGAGCGCGGTCAAGCACGTATTGGCGCAGGCTCTGAAATCCCCGGGGAAGACGCTGCCCTCGAGCAAGGTGGTGTTCGAGGGCACGAAGGCCTCCGGCCTTCGTGCCCTCGTCGCGCTCCCGGCGGGCATCGAGAGCCAGGTCGCGGCCGTTCCGCTCAAACTCCCGGAATCCCTGGCCCTTGAGCAGGCCGTAGTGGCGTGGGAGCCGGCCGGATCCGTGGACGCGCTCGCCTCCGGGATGAGCTCGGCCTTCGGCCTCACCCCGCAGGCCGGCTTACGGGATTTCTATAGGGCGCAGCGCGCGGCCGGGAGTTCCGTGCTGAAGGGATTCTGGCTCGCCGCTAGAAGCTTCATCGCCGCTTCCGTGTCCTCTCTCGGGCGGCGTCTCCGGTCGTGGTTGCTGTCGGCCCTGCGCTGGCTGGGACTCATCCGGGCGGCTGCCGAGGGGATGACTGTGGATTCCTCGCCGGGGACGCTGGATGGGCTGCGCTCCCTGGATGCGCAGAAGGTGGAGATGCCGGCGCCCGAGTCCGGTCCGTTCGAGCTGGACGGCTTCGGACTCGGCTATAATCTCCACCGTGTGCTATAGCCTTCTAGCCTGTCTGTTGCCGTTCGTCGTCCTCCCCGCGCAGGCATCGGTCCAGCTTCGGCGCGGGCCCGACGCCCCCGCCGAGGTCCGGACGTATTTCTCCACCCTGGATCGACTGCTCGATCAGGCGGAAGCTGTGACCCTGTGCTTGGCGCGCCAGGCGCCGCACCCGACTTTCGGCACAGCCCTGCGGGCCTCATCCCTTCTCGAGGGGATGGCGGAAGGCTACGGCCTGCTGTTCAAGGACGCGGCCGGCGTCAAAGCCATGCGGGAGAGCTCCGAGCGCCTCAAGTCCGCTCTGCAGGGAGATCCTTCCCAGCCTCTGCGCAAAGAGGCGTCCCAGGCCGTGTTCTCCCTGGAGAAGGAGTCCGTGAACCGGTGGGCGCAGCTCGTGCGCCAGGCGGCGCTGGATGCTCCCGGCCCCGCAGGGTCTTTCCCGGCGAACGCCATCGTGACGCTGGAGGATGGAGCGGAGGTGCCGATACTGGACGTTTCGGAGGGCCCGCTCGTGAAAGAAGGCCGCGCCGCGGCTCCGTCGCTCCGGGCCCTGGTCCACGCGGTCGGGGCCGGCCACCAGCCCGGGAAGGGAAGCGGGTTCGTCCTGAGCCGCAGCCGCCTGTGGATGCGCTTGGGTCCGGCGGATTTCTACGCGGACCTCGCGGCCACGTCGGGAGACGCCGTGATCCGCATCCGCTGCCGCGAGCCGGGCCCGACCACGCTGGACCAGGCCGAGTTCTACTTCTTCTCCAAAGCCCTCTACGACCTGGGCTTCGCGGTCAGCGTGAAGAACGGGGAGCTCGTCGCCATGCTGAGCGGCGAACGCGCTTCCTTGGACCCGGAGAGCCGAGTGGAGCGCTTCGCCTCCGCCTGGCGCGCGCTGGGATGGAGCCGCCGCCTGCGCCCCTCGTTGGAGGCTTATCTCTCCGGCTCCGTGTCGCGGGAAGACAACGCCCGGAGGCTCGACAGTCTGGCGGCCGCGTTCTCCGCCGAGGGCGGGCTCCCCTTCTTCGAGGATGGCCGCCCCGAAGCCTTGACTTCGGGATTGGCCGTGTATTTGTCCTCGGGCTCCGTACGCGAGGCTCTGCGCGCTCGGCTCGACGCGACGCTGTCCGGGCTCGGCCTGGGCGGGATGCCGGCCTGGGTCCCGCTGGGGCAGCGCACCATCACGGTCTACTACAACTGGCCCATCGAGGCGGCCTTGGCCCGGGGGGAGCTGCGCGAGACGCCCAAAGGCCTGGCGCGCGCCAAGTCCTACGACCCGCTTTCACCGCTCGCGGCCGCAGCCGCCAAGAAGGCTCCGCTGCCCAAGGAGCTCCTGACCAAGCGCTTGGACCCGTTGGTGGATGCGTCGCAGGCCATCGGCGTTCTCGGCCCGGCGGGCAAGCCCCCCCTCTACCTGGCCAAACGGGGGCAGTGGCGCATCGGCGCGAAGGATTGGCTGCTCGTTCACCTGCTCCAGGAGGTCGCCGGCGGACGCGTGGCCGTGTTCGAGGCGCGCCGTGCGGGCGGGAGGCCTGAGCGGCTCGGCGCGGCGCAGGCCTTGGGGCTCCTCGAGGAGATCGGCGTGCTTGCGAGGAGCGGGGAGGGCGCGCTACATGCGCCTCACGCCGCTCCTGAGACGGCGCAGTACGGCGTCGCTTCCGCGACGGCCGCCTTCACCGCGCGCATCACCTATGATCCGAGCAAGGCCCTGCTCGGAGACAGGGTCTTCGTGACCCCGTACGTTTCCTTCGGGGACAGGGAAGCGGCGCTGCGAAGCCGCGGGCTCATCACCACTGCGGGAGGTCCGCAGGCTGCCATGCTCGCCGCCTTGGCCGGTATCCCGTTCGTGAACCTTCCCCAGGCGGTCTGGACCGAGAGCTCGGGGCTGAGCGTCGAGCAGCCCGTGCTAGGCCCGCCGCGCAAGGCTTCCGGAGGGCTGCAGGCCAGGCCGGTGGTAAGCCGGCAGCGCTTGGTGCTGCGGGAGGGAGACGCCATCCGCATGGACCCGGCCCGCGGCGCCGTCGAGCTCCTCGGCGCCCCTACCAGTCCTTGAGGTCGCCGGACAAGAGAGCCGAGTAGGACGGGCCCGGGGTGTTGGTGAACGCGTACCGGGGCCCGAGCTCCGGCACCAGCGCCAGCACCTCGGATACCTTGGTCACGTCTTCCCCGCGGCCGGCGTCGTCCGCGACCCGGTTGGAGCGCATGCAGCCCTTCTCGCTGTCGTACACGAAGTCGCGCTCCCCGCGCACGAGGATGCCCTCGATCTGGCCGGTCACGGCGTTGAACACGGCCGAGCCGGAGTTCCCGCCGTAGGTGTCCAGGTTGGCGACGAAGAAGCCGTTCTGGTTCGCGTCCCGCACCGCGGCGCCGCCCGCCACCTTGGTGGGCAGGCCGACCGGATGCCCGATGACGAAGAGCTTCGTGCCGTTGGCGATGGTCCCGGAGCGGTTGACCTTGAGCGGGGCGTGGTTCGTGACCGGCCGGTCGAGGCGCACGATGGCGTAATCCGGGCCGGTCTCCCCGTCCTGGCGCCGCCCCACGAGCTGGCCGCAGCCGTAGACCTCGCTCGACGGGACGGACGTGGGGTCCGCTCCGGAGGAGGCGATGCCGAAGCCGAACACGAACTTGATCCCCTTGCAGGCCTCCGCGTCCGTGACGCAGTGCCCCGCGGTCATGATGAGGTCCTGGGCCACGAGCGAGCCCGAGCAGAACGCGCCGGCCTGCTGGTCGCGGTACGGCTCATCCGCGCAGAGGTTTTTGGCTTGGCCGTAGTTCTGGGTCTTGAGCCGCGCCTGGGTCGAGCCCGCCGGGATCTCCACGTCGCTGGCCTCGAAGAGGGCCACGGTGGATTGCGCGAACTGGCGCATGCGGGGGTTCTGGACCTCGAAGAGGTCCTGCCTCCCGTCCTCTCCGTAGATGACTTGGGGCCGGAAGCCGCCGGCCTGCACAGAGACGACGCACGAGAACAGCAACGCCGACGACAGAAGAGACAGCCGGATTCTCGGGACGGGCATGGGGTTCCTCCGCTCCGCTCGTATAGGCCTTCCGGGCATATGATTAGCTGGAAAGTCCCAGGAGCGCATGGGGCGCAAGGTCCTGACGCGGATGGGCCTGAGGGCCTAGGATGCGCTCAGCTTCCCGAGCAAAGACGCGAACGCCTGCTTCTCGTCGTCCTTGAAGAAGCCGGTCAGGATCAAGACGACGGGCATCAGGGCCAGAGCCGCGAGCCTCGCCAGGGCCCCTTCCGGGCATCCGGCGCGGACCGCGATCGATACTCCAGCCGCGGCCAGGAGCAGCGCGACGCGCTTCCCTTCATAGGGGATGGGGTGGACCTTCTGGCCTACGCGGTAGAGGCTCAAGGCCATGGCTCCCTGCGCGGTCACCGCGGCCCAGGCCGCTCCCATCATCCCCCAGAAGGGGATGAAGAGGAAGTTCGCGGCCAGGAACACGGCCGCGCCCAAGGCTGTGACCCAGATGAGAGAATCCGTCCGTTTGCTGATGGTCACGGAGGCCATGAAGTTGATATAGGCTCCGCGGAGGACGTTGGCGGCCAGGGCCACGGGGACGATGCAGAGCCCGGACCAATACTCGTGCGGGATGAGCGTGCGGCCCCCTCCCAGCGGGAACGCAACGATGTCCCGCATGAAGAAGGAAAGGGCCAGGGCTGCGAATATCCCGGTCATGAGGCTGTAGGTGAACACCCGGGCGTAGAGCTCGCGCGAATCCGGCTTGTCCATGCGCTCCAGGAAGAAGGGCCGCCAGGCCTGGTCGAACATGGCAACCAGCATGAGCATGGGGATGGCCAGCCTGCAGTTGGCCTGGTAGACGCCCACCGTCTCCTTGTCCATCAGGCGCAGCAGGATGGGCCTGTCCGCGACCTGCACGATCATGGCGCTGATCCCGGCCGGGATCAGCGGGAGCCCGAACTTCATGAGCTCCGGGAGGAGCGCACCGTCGCAGGCGGGCCTCAGGCGTTGGGCGATGACGGGAGCCAGCAGCACGAGGGTGGCGGCCGAGGCCACGAGCGAGGCCAGGAACACTCCGCGCACCCCCAGGCCCAAGCCGGCCAGGAAATAGAAGTTCAGGCACACGTTGAGCGCGATGTTGAAGGCCCGGACGCCGACATAGGTCCAGACCCGGTGGCTCAGTCGCAGGTCCGCGAAAGGCACCACGGTCACCGCGTCCAGGGCGAGGATCCAGGCCGCGTAGCGCATGAACGGCGCGGCTCCGGCCTCCACCCCTCCCAGCACGGCCAGGGGCGCGGCCAGCCAGTGCATGGCCGAGGCCAGCAGCACGGCGCTCCCGAGCAGGGGCCAGAACGCGGTGGAGAACACCGTCTCGACCTTCGCACCCTTTTGCGCCGCGTGGCGCAGGTACGCCTGGTCCATGCCGAGCTGGAACACGATGTTCAGGATGGCGATGTAGGCGTACACCGTGGTCTGGACCCCGAAATCCCCGGGCAGAAGGAAATGGGTGTGCAGGGGAAGGAGCAGGAAGTTGAGCAGCCGCGCCAGCACCGTGGAGAGCCCGTAGGCCAGGGTCTCCTTCCCTAGGACGCGGATGTCGTTGAGCACGGCGGCAGTTTACTAAAATGCCCGCCGTGGGCGCATGAAGAAGAAACGGCTCGAGACCGAGGACGACGGCCCTTCCATCCTGAAGCCCTTGCTCGGCCTCTTCGCGGTCAGCCTCCTCCTCAGGCTGGCGCATCTATGGCTCTTCCAGGACGACTTCTGGTTCAAGACCCCCCTCCTCGACGACAATATCTTCGTGTCGTGGGCCGATGTCATCGCTCGGGAGGGGCTGAGGGCTCCGAGCCTGGGCATCTTCAACCTCAACCCCGCCTATGCCTACGTCTTGTCCCTCATCGGGAAGAGCCCGGGGGTCGTGTTCACGCTCCAGCATCTGGCCGGGAGCCTGGTGCCGATCATGCTCTTCCTCGTGACGGAAAAGGCTTTCGGCCGGAAGGCAGCGTGGGTCTCCGGGATCGCGGCAGCCTTCTACGGTCCGGCCTTCTTCTACGAGTCCAGGTTCCTGGGCGAATTCTGGATCTATTTCTTCAACACGGGAGCCGTCCTCCTGCTGATGATGTCTTGGGGCCGGGAGCGGCCGTATGCGTCTTGGGCTCTCTCCGGCCTATGCGCGGGGCTCTCGGCCGTCTTCCGTCCCAACGTGCTGGCGGTGCTGCCTCCCGCGAGCCTGGCCTGGGCGCTCTGGACTTTGCGCGACCGGCGGGTCCTGGCCGGGTGCCTGGCGCTTTGGCTGCTCTGCCTGTGGCTCCCCATGCTTCCGTTCCAACTGCGCAACCGCGCGGTGGACCCGTCCCACGGCTGGGGACTCACCACGGCGAGCGGCGGGGTGAACCTGTACCTGGGCAACAACCCCGAGGCGGACGGTCTCAACAAGGCCCCCTCCTTCATCCGCTACGGGCCCGGACATGAGTACGAGGATTTCCGCGACGAGGCCAAAAGGCTGACCGGCAAGGAGCTGAGGCCCGCGGAGGTCTCGCGCTTCTGGACGGGGCGGACGCTGCGCTGGATGCGGGAGCGTCCCCGGGCGGCGCTGCGTCTGACGGCGTCGAAGGCCGGCTTCTTCTGGAACCACCGGGAGCCTCCGGACAACTTCTTCTCGGACGTGTTCGACCGCTTCACCCGGCTCGGCGGCGTCCCGCTGCTCGCGTGGGGTCTGGTGGCGCCCCTGGGCCTGGCCGGTCTGCTTCTGACCCTCAGGGACCCGGCCGCGCGCCGCTCCTGGATCCTGCACGCCTACGTGCTCCTGTACTTCGGCGTCAACGTGATGTTCTACATCCTCTCCCGGTACAGGTTCCCGGCCGCCGTCGGGCTCATCCCGTTCGCCGCGTACGCGGCGGTCCGCGCCCGGTCCGCGGCGTGCCTGGCCGTCGTGCTCGCCTGCTTCGGCCTGTCGCGGCTCCACCTCATCGGCGACGAGGACGCGGCGGTCACGCACTACAGCAAGGCGGTCATCTACGCGAACCAAGGCTGGAAGGAGCAGGCTGTGCAGGAGTACCGCGCCTCGCTCGCCGCGGACCCGCAGTTCAAGGCAGCCTACCTGAACCTGGGCATCCTGCAGACCGGCCGCGGGGAGTTCGAGGAAGCGCTGTGGGCCTTGGAGAATACGCTGCGATTGGAGCAGGACCCGGAGCGCGCGAAGACGCTGCAGCAGCACATCGGCTCACTCAGGGGGCTCGCTGGTCCGCCCGGTCGAGAGCCGCGACGAGCTCCCCGGCCGACTGGAAGCGCGCCTCCGGGGAGGGCTCCAGCGCCCGGGCCAGGACCCCGTCGAGCGAGGCGGGCAGGCCCGGCACCAGATTGGAAGCGGGAGGGTATTCCCGCGACAGCTTCCGGCGGCCCGCCTCCGCCGGATCGCCCTCGAAGGGCCGGCGGCCCGTGAGCATCTCGTAAAAGCAGACGCCTAGGGCGTAAACGTCGGTCCCGCGGCCCACGAATCCCCGTTCCTGCTCGGGCGCCATGTACGCGGGGGTGCCGCAGACCGTCTGCGTGAGGGCGAGGCGGCCCAGCGCTTCCCGGGCCTGCCTGGCCACGCCGAAGTCCATGACCTTGACGGTCCCCTGAGCGTCGATCATGACGTTCGACGGCTTCAGGTCCCGGTGGATGACTCCCATCCCGTGAGCGTAGTCGAGCGCTCCGCAGACGGCCTTGAGGATGTCCTTGGCCTGCCGCAGATGCAGGGGCCCGCCCTCTTCGATCATCACGGACAGGGTCCGCCCGCGCACGAACTCGAAGATGAGGTAGGCCTCTTCCCCGTCCTCCTCGACGGAGTATATTTCCACGATGTTCGGGTGGCGGAGCCTGGCCACGGTCTTGGCCTCGTCCAGGAAGCGGCGCCGCTCGGTCTCGACGGCGCGGATCTCGGGCCGCATCCGTTTGACGGCGACCTTGCGGTCCAGGGCCTGGTCCATGCCCTCGTAGACCGTTCCCATGCCGCCGGAGGCGAGCTCCCGCTCGATCCGATACCGGCCCAGGAGGAGGTCTTCCGTGCCGAGGGACTCGGCCATGAGCCGGCGCGCGGTGCTGGCTCCGGCCTTGGCGCGGCGGAACAGACCGAGGGCGAGGAGGGCGGCTCCCAGGCATCCGAAGAGGCCATAGACCCAGGGCGAGGTCCTGCGGATTTGCGGCGCGGACGGGGCTCTGGCGGACGCGTCCTCATCTCCGAATACCAGGGCGGCGTCCGCGTCGGCAGCCAGGGCCTTGAGCCGGTCGAGCTTGGCGAGATAGCGCGAGTCCAGAGCTGCGGCCTTCTCGAGGTCCCGCGCCGCCTCCTGCCTGCGGCCGAGCCCTGCTTGGGCGAAAGCCCGGTTGAAATACCCCATGGAGCTCCGCGGTTTCGAGCGGAGCGCCGCCTCCGCGTCCCGGAGCGCTTCCAGGAAGCGGCGCAGGCGGTTGAGGGCCAAGGCGCGCATGTTCAGGGCAGCCGCGTTGTCCGGGGCGAGCTCCAGCAGCCTCGTAGAGACGGGGAGGGCTTCCTCGAACCGCCCGTCGCGCAAGAGAAGCTCCGCCTTGAGCTGGAGCGCCCTGGGGGAGTCGGGGTCCTCGGCCAAGGCCTGGTCGACGAGCGCGAGGGCTCCGTCCCTGTCTCGCACCGCGAGGCGGCGTTCGGCCTGCGCGAGGAGGCGCGAGGCCGGATCCTCCTCCCGCACGGTCCGGTCCGCTCCATGAGCCCTGCCGGGCAGAGACGGCAGCGCCTCGGAGCCTGGAGCGGGCTTCCCTTTGGGAGACCGGAAGGCGATGTCGTCGATCTTCTTCTTGGTGAGCTTGAAGAGGGCCTCCGCGGCCTTGTGACCGGGGTCCGTCTTGAGCACGGCCGCGGCGTCTTGATGCGCCTGCTCGGTCTTGCCGAGGCTCCAGGCCGCGGCTGCGCGCAGATAGCGCGTGTCCGGACTCGTGTCGCCGAGGCCGACCGCGGCGTCGAGCCGCTCGTAGGCCTGCTCCGGCCGGCCGCGGTTCAGGTCGTTGAAGCCGGCGTACTTGAGATACATCGGATCCTGCGGCGCCTTCTCGAGGAGGCTGTCGAATATGGGGGCCGGGTCCGGCATCTCCGGCTTCGCCGCTGACTGAGCCGTCGCCTGTTGGGCCTCGTGCCAATCGAGGGCTTGGCCCCACATGGATCGGAGTTCGGCGGTGCCGGCCGGGAGCCAATCCCTGAAGACGAGCTCGCTCGTCTCCCGGGTGGTGTGGAGGAATTTATCGGCGACCTTTTCGACGTCTTCCGGACGATGGGGTCGACCCAGGACCTTGATGGCTTCGGCGGTGAAGAGGCGGGTCAAGTCTGCCCCTGCGCCTTCCACCTTCTGCGGAGTGTGCGTGAACAGGCTGGGAGGCGGCGTCGGGGCCGGGTCGGTGTCGTCGCCCTGCGGGGACACGGGGCTCGAGAGGCAGATGGACAAGAGAAGCGCTTTCAAGAGCATGCTGGCGAAGGCCCTCTGCGTATTACAGCATATCAGGGGCCGGTGACCCCCGGCATGCCGCAGGCGCCGCCGATGTCGGCTCCCCGGCTCCCGATGCCAGAGGGTCCTCCATGCCGTCGAAAGAGGAGAGCCGCCTCTTGTAGACCCGCTTCATGACCTGCCGGGTCCGAAGAGGCGGCTCTCCTTGAGCCGCGACCCACTCGCGCAGAGCGGGAAGACTGAGGCCTTTGAGGTTCAGTACCGGTAGTTCTCCGGCTTGAACGGCCCGTCGACCGGGATGCCCAGGTACTTGGCCTGCTTGCCGGTGAGCTTCGTGAGCTTGACCCCGAGCTTGCCCAGGTGCAGGCGCGCCACTTTTTCGTCGAGCTCCTTGGGCAGCACGTAGACCTTGTTCTTGTATTTGCCGGTCTTGCGGTTCTTCCAGAGGTCGATCTGGGCCAGGACCTGGTTCGTGAAAGAGTTGCTCATCACGAAGCTCGGGTGCCCGCTGGCGCAGCCCAGGTTCACGAGCCGGCCTTCGGCCAGCAGGGTCAGGCGCTTGCCGCCCGGCCACACGTACTGGTCCACCTGGGGTTTGATGTTCTTCTTCTGGATGCGCGGGTCCTTCTCCAGGCTCGCCACGTCGATCTCGATGTCGAAGTGGCCGATGTTGCACACGATGGCCCGGTCCTTCATGGCGTCCATGTGCTCGCGCCGAAGGACATCCGAGCACCCGGTCGCGGTGACGAAGATGTCGCCGATGGGGGCCGCCTCCTCCATGGTCGTCACCTCGTAGCCTTCCATGGCCGCCTGCAGGGCGCAGATGGGGTCGACCTCGGTCACGAGCACGCGCGCTCCCATGCCGCGCAGGGACTGGGCGCAGCCCTTGCCCACGTCGCCGTAGCCCGCCACGACCGCGACCTTGCCCGCGACCATGACGTCCGTGGCGCGCTTGATCCCGTCCAGGAGCGACTCGCGGCAGCCGTAGAGGTTGTCGAACTTGGACTTGGTGCAGGAATCGTTGACGTTGATAGCCGGGACAGGGAGCTTGCCGTCCCTCTCCCGCTGGTAGAGGCGGTGCACGCCGGTGGTGGTCTCCTCGCTCAAGCCGACGAGGCCCTTGACGAGTCCCGGATGCTGGTCGAGGATCATGTTCGTGAGGTCCCCGCCGTCGTCGACGAGGAGCTGCGGGCCGGAGCCGTCCGGCCAGCGAAGGGTCTGTTCGATGCACCAGTCGTACTCCTTGAGGCTTTCACCCTTCCAGGCGAAGACCGGGACCCCGGCCTTGGCCACCGCGGCCGCGGCGTGGTCCTGGGTCGAGAAGATGTTGCAGCTCGACCAGCGTACGTCGGCGCCGAGCTTGGCCAGGGTCTCGATGAGCACCGCGGTCTCGATGGTCATGTGCAGACTGCCGGCGATGCGAGCCCCGGAGAGAGGCTGCTCAGCTTTGAATTCTTCGCGCAGGGCCATGAGGCCGGGCATCTCATGCTCCGCGATTTCGATCTCCTTGCGGCCCCAGTCGGCCAGGGTGATATCCTTGATTTTATAATCCATCGTGGCAGTGGTCATCCTCCCTCCAGGGGACATCTTCGACGGATGATTATAGCAATTCTTCGGTCTTGGCCCCTAGGCGGTCCACCAGGGAGCGGTACCACTCCACCGTACGTTCGGTCCGCCCCGGGCAGGAGCGGGTCCCCCATAGGATGGAGAGCGTCCGGGTCGTGCGCTCGTGCGTCTTGGTGCGCTGGGAGTCCTTGACCGCGTTGGCGCACGGTCCCTGGGAGTCGAAGAGGCAGAGAAGTCCCGAGAGGTCGATCTCCTGCCCCGCGGGGTTGAACACGTACTTGGCCCCCGCTGGAGCCAAGCCCGCCCGCCAGGGAGGCTGCGCCAGGTCCAGGTCCACGACCGAGATGGGCAGGCCGGAATGGAGCGACGCCGCGTTGCAGGCGTCGACGGCCGCGTTGATGGAGGCGAGGCGGCCGTCTGTCGCGGCTCCGACCAAGTACTCCGAGGAAGGCTTCCCCCTTCCCGTCGGCTTGTAGCCGCCATGACGCAAGAGGTCGCGCACGGCGGTCCGGACGCTCTCCTCGCGCTTGAGCGGGGCTTCGGCATCGTGCTTGAGCAGCGCGCTCAGCCAGTCCGGCGCGGGGAGCTCGCCGAGGGGCTTGGGGAACGTGGTGAGGAAGGCCCCGAGGTCCAGGAGCGGGTGCGGGTCGATGGCTAGCGCGGGCATGGGCTCAACCCGGCCTGCGCCAGCGATAGGGGCGGCCCCTCTCCGCGAGGAGTCCCGCTGCGTAGCGATGGAGTACGCTGCCCATGAGCGTCTGATAAGGGATGCCTTGCTCGACGGCGATGGTCTGCAGCTCCTCCAGGTCCTTGGAGGAGAGGCGGATGTTGATCCGCTTGTCCTTGCGCAAGGTGTTCTTCGCGAGCATCCGGTATCGGCGGATATCCCGCTTGGCGTTCTTGGCCGGCTTCCATTCTCCCCTTTCAAAGGACGCGAGGATATGACGTTCCCCCTTATCGAGTCTGATCTTCTTCATGCGGACCTCCCAGGAGATCGCGGGTCGCCTTCCGGCTGGGGATGATGGTCTTCAGGAATACTCCCTGCTCGGAATCGACGAACGGGACGAGATAGGCGTAGCCGTCGACGTTGACGACGAAAATGCGCTGGTTCGGGTATCTCGCGGGGTTCGGATGGTCATGGACGCCGAGGACATCGCCTCGTTCGATGTGGAGCACGATCCGCTCGAAGCTGATGCCGCGCTGAGCCTTCAGCCGCTCATTCTTCTGCGGGTCCCAGCGGTAGTGCCCCACGGCGATAGGATATCACAACGTGTGCCTTTTGGCAACAAGCCATCAGTCTGAATGCAAGCCCCAATACAACCCAGGTCCTTCGGCCCAATCCCGCCTTCCCCTGTTGGACCTATCCGATCCGGGACCCTTGGGAATACAATACACCCCTGCTTAAGCTTGGCACCATGCGATCGGAGGTGGGCATGTTGCGCGGTTGTCTAGCAGTCCTGCTGGCCTTCCAAAGCCGGCCCGTCTTCGCCGCCGCCCTCAAACAGCTCAATTCCGCCGTTCAGACGACCGACTACGGCGCATTCTTCGACGGCAACGGCAGCATCGGCGGCTCCCTGCCGGTCCGCGCGGGCAAAGAGACGAAGAAGGCCACCCGCGTCGCAGCCTGGGACTACCAGACCCTGCGCGAAGCCAAGGACCTCCTCAGCCGCGGCACGCAGCAGCTCGGCGCTGGGCCCATACTCCCCTTCACGTTCAATTTCAAGGAAGGCGGCGCGCAGACGGCGCGCAGCGCGGGCTTGGAAGGCTTCGTGTACGCGGAATGGGAGATATCGCAGACTCGCGGGAGCGCCTCGATCGAGCACCATGTCCAGGACTACATCCGCTACGTGGACGCCTTGCTCGCCCCGGTCTCGTGGGCGGCGGACGCCCGTGCCGCCCTGAGGCAGATCGACCAGGCCTACGCCAACCCGCGCGAGAAATACGAGAAGGTCATGGAGTTCGTCCGGGGCTACACCGAGAGCCTGAGGCAGGCGGTCAAGGCCGCGGACGGGGCCGCCTGGGTGCGCGGAGCCCGCATCTACGAGATATTCCCCCGCGCCTACAACCTCCAGAGCAAGCGGGAGAACGAGGGCTCCTGGAAAGGGGGCAAGCAGGAGACCAAGTTCTTCGCGGACTTCGCGGACAAGGACCTCGCGGACATCCGCGACAAGGGCTTCGACACGCTCTGGGTCATGGGCATATTCCCCATCGGCGAGAAGGGACGGACCGGGACCGGCGGGGGCTCGCCCTATTCCATCAAGGACCATTCCGCGGTCAACCCCGACCTCGGCTCCCCCGACGACTTCCGCGCGTTCGTGGCGAGGGCGCATCGCTTGGGGATGCGCGTCATCATGGACTTCGTGCCCAACCACACGTCCATGGATTCTAAGATGCTCGACGAGCATCCGGACTACTTCATCAACCGGCCGGCGCAGGGAGACACTCCCCCCGACGGATACTTCCTGCACCAGGACAAGAGCACCGGGAAGAAGTATTGGATACGGCACGGAGGCATGGCGGGGTGGGGCGGCAAACGCGACTATTGGATCGACACGGCGCAGGTGGACTACTCCAACCCCATGTTCCGGCAGGAGATGGTCCGCACCGTGGGCCGGTGGGTGGAGAAATACGGGGTGGATGGGTTCCGAGTGGACATGGCCTACCTCGTCACCAACGCCTATTTCGGCGGCACCTGGGGCAACGAGGCGGGGTCCTCCATGCCGCAGCGCGAGTTCCTCGAGGAGCTCATCACCGAGGTCAAGTCGCGCTATCCCCAGACCGCGTTCATCGCGGAGTCCTATGACCGCTGGGACGACCTCTCCTCCGCAGGATTCGACCTCATCTACGGCAAGAACAACATGGACAGGCCCGGCGGGCACCACGGCTGGTTCGACGCGGTGGCGAGCAAGGACCCCGGCTGGATCCGCGAGGCCCTCAAGCGCTCCGAGTTCCTGCAGTGGCAGGCCGGCGGGTCGGACATGCTGGAGTTCATCGGCAACCACGATGAATCCTCTCCTGCCCGTGTCTTCGGCTCCTGGCAGGGAGGGGCCGCGTTCCTCACCCTGCTCATGCCCGGAAGCAAGCTCTTCTACGGCTCCGCCGAGATCGGCTACGACGCCGCGGTACCGACGGACGGCAAGCCGCTGCCTTTCAGCGTGCCGGTCGCCATCGACTGGTCCAAGGCGGACCCGGACACTACGCGCTTCTACAACGAGACCTTCCAGGCGGCCCAGCAGCTCAAGGCCGAGCTCGGAGAGATGGACATGGAGGTCCTGCGCACGGACACGGCCTGGGTCGGGTACGTCCTGAGACCCAAGGACGCGCAGAACGCTTCGCGCAAGGCCGCCGTCGTCATCGCCAACCCCACGGATCGCACCGTCTCCGTATCCTTCAAGGCCGCGGGCGGCATCGAGTACAACGGCAGCCTCCCCCCCTACGGCTACGCCTTGCTTCGATACTGAACGTTTGATTTAGTATCGGCATGGCTGAGACACGCTTCTACCGTATAGACAACGCCGGGAACCTGGTCTCATTTCCCGACCTGCAGTCCGCTCAGGCCGGGAAAGGGGGCTATCTTTGGATCGACATGGCTTCCCCGGACCGGGAGACCCTGCAGCCCCTGGCCAGGGCGCTGGGGGTGCACCCGCTCTCGGCGAAGGACTGCCTGGACAAGGCCAAGGTCCCGAAGATGGACGCCTTCCCCGACACCACGTTCCTGCTCTTCAACTCGGTCCGGCACGACGGCGGGCGCCTCGGCTTCGGGGAGATCGATCTCATCCTGGGTCGAGGCTTCCTGCTGACCGTGAGCGGCTTCACGGGCGAGGACCAACGCTTCAGGGAGAGGCTGGCCGTCAAGCTCAAGACGAACGCGGAGGAGCTGGCCAAAGGCCCGGACATGCTGCTCCACATGCTCCTGGACCATGTCGTGGACCAGAAGGCCGGGCCCGTCGAGTCCATCGAGGCGGAGATGGAGTCCGCGGAGGAGGAGATCCTCAAGAACCCGGCCACGTTCAAGCTCGGCCGCTTGGTGGCCTTGCGCAGGCAGCTCCTGCAGCTGCGAAGGAGCCTGTTCTACGAGCGGGAGACCCTGGTCAAGCTCTGCCGCAGGGACTCCCCCCTGGTGGGCGAGCACGCGGTCTATCACTTCCGGGACATCTACGACCACATCACCCGGTACTTCGAGGAAGCCGAGCTCCTGCGCGAGATGCTGCTGAGCTTGATGGAGATGCACCTCACCCTGATGAACAACCGCATGTCCGCCACGGCCAACCGGACCAACGACACCGTGAGGCGGCTCACCTTCATCACCACCATCTTCATGCCTCTGACGCTGCTGGCCGGGGTCGGGGGCATGTCCGAGTGGACCATGATGACGGGGGCGCAGAACTGGAAGGCCGCCTACCCCGTCTTCATGGGATTGATGGTCGTCATCGGCACGGCCACGTACTTCGCGCTGCGCTGGATCGAGGGCCGCAGCAAGGGCCCAAAGGCCTAAGAAAGAGTTGCCCGAAGGTCCCTGAATGCTCCTCCGGGTCCGGCCCATGCTATCCGGGAGCCATGGACACGGAGGACCGCGACACCCCTGTTCTGGTCGTCGAGGACTCGGCTGAGGACTGCCATCTCATCGAGGCCATCCTGGACGCGGCCGGTTTCAGCCGCGTGGTCGTCGCCCAGAACCTGCGCGAGGCCCGCCGCGTCGTTTCGGAGCGCGAGTTCGGCGTGCTGTTGGTGGACCTGTGCCTGCCGGATGGCTCGGGCCTCGACGCGTTCGATGCCGCCCGGGCCCGATGTCCCCATGCGGAAGCGGTGGTGCTCACCGCCTACCGTTCGTTCGATACCGCCGTCGCCTCTCTCAAGGCCAGGGCGTACGCGTTCCTCACCAAGCCCTGCGCCTCGGAGGAGCTGGTCTCCTGCCTGGCGCGCGCCGCCGAGAAGTATCGTCTCTCCAAAGCCCTGGCCGAGCGCACGCAGCAGCTCGAAGCCCTTTGCCGTACGCTCGACGACAGGGTCCGGGACGCGACGCGCGAGATATTCGATCTCAACGAGAAGCTCAAGCGGACGGTGGAGGAGCTCACGCGCGCGAACAAGGACCAGACGCGGTTCCTGGAGGACATCGCCCACGAGATACGCAACCCCCTGACCGTGGTGGCGGGGTACGCGAGCTTCCTGATGCGCAAGCCCTCGGGCCAGTGGCCGGCCGAGGACCTCTCCCGCGGGCTCGGGAGCATCCTGCGGAACGCGCAGCACATCGCGTCCATGGTCGAGGAACTGCTGGAGTCCTCGCGCATCGACGCGCGGAAGATCACCCTCACGCGCGCGCGGTTCGCGGCGGACGAGCTGGTGCGGGAGGTGGTCGAGGGCTTGGGCTCCCAGGCGCTGGGGGCCGGGATATCCCTATCGGCGCAGATGCCGGGTCCCGGGAAGGTCCGGGTCTTCGCGGACCCGAACCGGCTCAGGCAGATCCTGCTCAACCTCGTCATGAACGCGATCAAGTTCACGCCGAGCGGGGGCAAGGTCACGGTCTGGGCTTTCCAGGACGGGGAACGCGCGCGCTTCTGCGTGGAGGACACGGGGCGGGGGCTCTCGCCGGAGCAGGCCCGCCGCGTGTTCGAGCGCTTCTATCAGACGGGCGACTCCGAGACCCACGACGGCTTGGGGCTCGGCCTGCACATCGTGCGGGGCCTCGTGCGTCTGCAGGAGGGGCGCATCTGGCTCGAGAGCGAGCCGGGCCGTGGGACGAGGTTCCACTTCATCCTGCCGGCGCATCCCGCCGAGGCTGAAGCGCCCGAGAATGTCAGGACCTGCCGGGATAGCCGTTCCTGAACACGAACTCGGCCACGGGCTTGCGCTCGACCCGCTTGGGCACGAACGCCGGATAGCCCAAGGGGATGAGCTCCACCACGGTCCGGTCCTTCGGGAGTCCGAGCGCGGCGTTCGCTTTCTCGTAGTCGAAGAGTCCCACGTGGACCGTGCCCAGGCCTTCGGCCGCGGCGGCCAGGGCGAGGTGCTCGGAAGCGATCCCGAGGTCGAAGAGCATCCAATCCCCCCTTCCGGTCGAGACCTGGCCCTTGTAGTAGCCGGACCTGCCGAGGATGCCGATGGCGCATGCCAGCACGGGCGCGTCCGCCACGGCGGAATAAGACGGGTTGTTCTTGGGGACTGTCTCCTGGAGGCGCCGCTTGAGCTCGGGGTCCTGGACCCAGACGAGCTCCCAGGGCTGCGTGTTCGCCCAGGAGGGCGAGGCCCGGAAGGCCTCCACGATGCGGGAGAGGGCGTCCTCCGGCACGGGGTCCGGCTTGTACTTGCGCACCGACTGGCGTTTGCTGACGACTTCGTAGAACTCCATGAGAGCCTCCGGCCCTACTTCAAGGTGATGTCCGAGACGCCGCCGAGCCGCTTGGCCATGTCGACCATCGCGTCCCGCTTGGACTCGGCCCAGACCACCATCCTCGCCCCGTCGGGAGAGCCGCCGCCGTGCATGCAGCCCGGCACGCCCGCGCCAAGGGTCAGCCACTCGATGAGGCGCGCGATGCGGACCCGGACCTCGGCCGGGGAATGGGCTTTGAGGTATTTGCGCAGCAGATGGCCGTAGCGGCTGTCCACGAAGTCCTTGTAGGACGGGATGCATCCGGTCTCCGCGAGGCCGCCCGCGATCTCCTGGGCCAGGCGTTTCGTCTCGTAGGGCAGGGTCGCCACGTGGACCTTGTTCGCGTGCGCGAGCACCGGGTCCGGGAGCCAGGCTCCGGAGGGGTGCTTGGTGCCCAGCACGGAGGCGGCCACACCCCCGGCGAACGTGGTCTCGTTGTTCAGCATCATCCGGATGAGCTTGTCCCGGAACACGTTCTCGTTGAGCCCGTTGGCCCGGGCGATGAGGATGGAGGCGCCGACCATCACGTCGCCTTGTCCGGCCACGCAGCCGCCGATGGCGGAGCGATAGGGCAAAGTGAAGCGGGACACGGCCTCCTGCGCGTAGCGGTACTCGCGGCACATGAAGACCCGCTCGTTCGGGATAAATACGTCCTCGAAGACGATGTAGGCCTGCGTGATGCCGCCCCGGGTCACAGGGTTGTCGAACCCCGGCTCGCTCTCCCGGTCGTCCGAGGGATGCCGCGTCTCGATGATGGTGATGCCCTTCGCGTCCTTGGGGACTGCGAAGCTCACCGCATAGTCCGCGTCCGAAGCCTTCAGCCGCGTGCCGGGCATGACGAATATCTCGTTGGCCGCGGCGATGCCGCAGATCATGACCTTGGCCCCGCGCACCACGACGCCCTCCGGGGTCTTCTTCACGATGCGCAGGAACATGTCCGGGTCCTTCTGCCTCGAGGGGGAGAGCTTCCGGTGGCCTTTGGGGTCCGTGAGCGCTCCCGCCACGCTGATGTCGCGCTCCTGGGCCGAGAGGAGCCACTTCTTCAGGCGTTCGTGGTAGTCCGTCCCCCTGTCATGGTCGATGTCCCATGTCGTGGCCCACATGGCGTTCATGGCGGTCCAGCCCGCGCAGCGGCCGCCGGTGCAGGTGCCGGTGAGGTTGAACATGAGCCGCTTCATTCGGCAGTTGGCGATCATGTCTTCCGGGCTCTGGAGGATGGAGAGGTAGCGCGAGATGCGCTTGGCCGTAAGGTGCGAGACCGTGGTGAGCAGGTCCCGGTGCTCCGGATCCCGGGCCGCTTCGTAGATCTGGGAGTGGCCCTCGATGCTCCGCCGCGTCTTGGGGTCCTCGACCACGTCCTCGATGAGCTTGCCGAACTTGTACATGTTCGGCCGCATGGACTTAAGGCTTTCTTTGAACGCCTCCGGGGACCGGGTGAAGCCCATATCCGCGGGCTCTTCCTTATTCCCCGAGGCCCTGAGCGTGCTCAGGATGGCGGGAACGACGTCGCGGACGTTCCCCACGATGCCGTAGTCCGCCATGGAGAAGATGGCGGCCTGGGGATCGGAGTTGACGGCCACGATGGTCTTGGACCCGCCGATGCCGCAGGTGTGGTGCATCATGCCGGAGACGCCCAGGCCGATGTAGAGCTCGGGCTTGACGCTCTTGCCGCTCGCGCCGATCATCCGGTCCGCGGGGGCCCAGCCTTCGTCGATAGGCGGCCTCGTGGCGCCCACGACTCCGCCCAGGGCTTCGGCCAGAGCCTCGACCAGGGACCACCCTTCCTTGGAGCCGACGCCGAACCCCCCCGCCACGACCACGCGCGCGCTGGAAAGGGTCTGAGCTCCGTTCGCGGAGGCGGTCTGGGAATCCACCTTGCGGCCGCTCCTGAGTCCGGCAGGGAACGGGACGTTCTCGCGCACGACCTTGGCCCCCGGCGTACGTCCCGGCTGGGGATCGAACACCCCGGCGGCTACGGTGGCCATCTGGGGACGCATCTGCGGGCAGACGATGTTCGCCAGGATGTCCCCGCCGAATCCGGGAACGGTCTGGACCAGGAGCTCGCCGTCTAGCTTGAGGTCCACGCAGTGTGCGCTCAAACCGGTTTCGAGCCTGGCCGCTACGCGCGCGGCCAAAGACGTCGTTTCCTTGCCGCAGCCCATGAGCAGGATGTCGGGCTTGTGCTTTTTGGCCAGCTCCGCGAGGGCGTGGGCGTAAAAAGCCGAGGAGAACCGGGCCAGCCGGTCGTCCTCCACGACGAGGACGGTCGAGGGGCCATAGCCCAGCAGTTCCTCGGGCATGGCGCCGACGCCCTTGCCCAGGATCACCGCCTCCACGGAAAGGTCTCCGGCTGCCGCGAGCCCGCGGGCCTTTCCCAGGAGTTCGAGCGAGACCGCGTCGAGCTTCCCATCCGAGTGCGACGCGTAGACCCAGATCTTGCGGCTCATGGCAGCACCTTCTCTTTGCGCAGCCGGGTCACGAGCTCGACCGCGGCTTGGGCGGGCGAGCCCTGCAGGACATCCCCCTTGCGCTTGAGGTCCGGGATCGTGATGCCGAGCATGCGCGTCGGCGAACCTCGCAGGCCGGTCTGCGAGGGATCGAGGCCCAGATCCTTGGCGGACCAGACGGTGAGCTTCTTGGAGGAGGCTTCACGGATCCCGATCATGGATGCCAGGCGCGGCTGGTTGGCTCCCTTGTCCAGCGTGACGAGGGCCGGCAGTTCGGCTTCCACGATCGCGTGACCGGAATCTGTCCGGCAATGACAGCGCAGGCCGGAGCCCTTGAACTCCAGCTTGAAGACATGAGGAAGGTCGGGCAGGCCGAGGAGCTCCGCGACCTGAGGCCCGACCTGGGCCGTGCTCCCGTCCAAGGAGTAGCCGCCGCAGAGGATGAGATCGAGCTCCCCAAGCTTGCGCAGGGCGGCGGCGAGGACCTTGGCTGTCGCCAAGGTGTCCGCCCCGGCGAAGGCCTTGTCCGTCAGGAGGAAGGCCTGGTCGCAGCCCATGGCCAGGGCCTCGCGCAGATGCTCTTCCGCGTCCGGAGCCGCCATGGTGAGCACGCTCACGGACCCGCCGAGTCCCCTCGCGAGTTCGATGGCGTTGCGGTCGAGCGGATTGATGACGGCCGGGACTTCGTCCCTGCAGAGCAGGAGGGTCTCGGGGTCCAGGCGGAGCTTGCTCCACCGGGTCGGGTCCGGAACCGGCTTGATGCAGACCGCGCAGCGCAGGGGCTTCATGAGAGGGCCGCCCTGGAGACCACGATCTTGCCGATCTCCGTGGTCCCTCCGGAGGAGACGCACACCATCGCGTCCCTGAAGAGCCTGGAGACGGGGTACTCGGCCATGGTGCCGCATCCCCCGTGTATCTCCAGCGCCTTGCGCGAGGCGCGCATGGCCGCCTCGGTGGCCACCACCTTGGCCGTGGTCATGTCCACGGAGCAGTCCCGGCCCTTGTCCTTGAGCCAGGAGGCCCGGTAGCAGACCAGGCGCGCGGTCTCAAGGTCCATATGGATGTCCGCGACGTGCCATTGGATGGCCTGCAGGGTGGCGATGGGCTTCCCGTAGAGTGTGCGCCCCTTGGCGAACTTGACCGCTTCCTCGTAGCAGGCCTCGAGCACACCCAAGGCCACCGCCGCCATGCCGGGCCGGCCCGTCTCGCTGATGGTCTTGAGCGCCGCCTTCATCCCGTCCCCTTCGTCGCCCACGAGGTTCGCGGACGGGACGCGACAGTCTTTCAGGATGAACTCCCCGGTGTCGGACCCGCGCATGCCCATCTTGTTCTCGTGGCGGCCCGCGGAGAAGCCCGGGGTCCCTTTTTCGATGAGGAAGGCGCTCAAGCCCTTCGAGCCTTCCCCGGTCTTGAGCACCACGACGGGAGCCCCCGCGTGCTTGTAGTTGGTGATGAAGCATTTCCGGCCGTTGCATACGTAGCCGTCGCCTTCAGCCCTGGCGGTGCTGGCCATCCCCATGAGGTCCGAGCCGCCCGTGGGCTCGGTGACCGCGACCGCGCCGAGGTATTCGCCCTTGTCCAGGGCGGGCAGATGCTTGCGCTTCTGCGCGTCCGAGCCCCAGTCCGCGAGAGCCGCGACCTGCATGTGGTGCACCTGGAGCGCGAGCCCCACCGCGGCCGACACGCGGCTGATCTCCTGCAGGGCCACGGTCCTGGCCAGGTAGCCCAGCTCCGCGCCGCCGTATTCCTTGGGCGTGATGAGCCCGAGCAGGCCGACTTCGGCCATCTCCCGGGTGAGCGCGGGCGGGAATTCGCCCGTGCGCTCCATCTCCTCCACGCGCGGGGCGATGTTCTGCTGCGCGAACTCGCGCGCCGTGCGCTTCACGACCTTGATTTCGTTCGGGAAGTCGAAGTCCATGGGTTACCTCGCGACGTCGGTCTTACTTCTTGACCTGCTTGGCTGGCGGAGGCGCGGCGAGCGTCTCTCCGGTCAGGTCCTTGATGGCTGTGATGAGCTTCGAGAGGGGCAGGGGCTTGTGCAGGAGGCGGACGCGGGGATCGTCCTTCGGGACCATCCGCTGGGCCTGCTCCGGGGTGAGTCCGGTCAGGAAGATGATGGGCAAATCCTTGGGCAAGCGCGGGTTGGCGCGGATCCTGCGGTAGGCGTCCACCCCGCTCCCGAACACGGGCATCATGATGTCCGCGATGAGCAGCCCCAGCTTGACGCTCTGCGCCTGGATGATGGCTTGGGCCGCGTCCGTGCAGTAGGTCACGCGGTAGCCGAAGTGCTCGAGGTGCTCGCAGATCAGGGTGGCGATGGTGGCGTCGTCGTCAACGACAAGGATGTAGGGCTGTCTTCTCATCGGTGAAGGACAGGATATCACTCTGGGAGAGGGCGCGCAAGAAAATACGTCTAGGCCCTTTGAGGCAGGGCGATCTAGGACCTTTGACCCCTTCTGTGGAGGGGCCCTCCAGTTATAATCTGGATGGGTATGATGACCGCTATGCTGGCCCTGACCGCTGTCCTGAACGCGGCTCCGCCCCAGGCGTTGAAGAAGGTCGAAGCGACTCCTGGGAACGTCTACGGCCAGGTGCAGCACGCCGAGGAGCGCAGCTACACGGCGGCGTCCACGGGCCTGGGGTCGGAGGCCTCCGCCTCCGTCGCGGAGTCGGCCTTCGCCCAGACCGGGTTCGGCGCTTCCGGGGCGGTGGATGCCAGGAGCCGCTATACGGGTTCCCTCGCGACCGGCGCCGGGGCCCGCAACTCGACGAAGCCTCCGGAGGTCCTGAAGTCCGGCATGGTGCGCGCGTCAGCCGTCTATAAGGCCGAGGAGGAGGAGGGCCCCCCGAGTTGGGGCAGCCCCAAGGACTGGAATTTCGACAACACCGTCATCGCGGCGGGCGGGGCCCTCGTCGGGGCCCTCATCGGCTTCGCCGTCGGGGGGCCTATCGGGGCGGCGGCCGGGTTCCTCCTGGGCTTCTTCATCGGCGCCCTCGCCGCAAGGATCGCATGCAGATGAACTCCAACGCGCGTGTCCAATGCAGGAGACTCGGGCTGACCGTCTTCCCCCTGCTCGCGCTGGTGTGGCTGCTCGTGGCCGTCGTGTACCACCGCTCTCCTGCGCCCGAGCCTATCATGGCGAAGGGTGAGCCTGTCCGGGACGCCTTGGGCGCCGTCCCTGTCCGGATCACCGTGCTCCACGCGGCGCCGCCCTTGACAGAACTTCCCAAGCGCGTCGTCAAGAAGCGCGCGGCCCGCATCCGCAAGCCGGTGACGGAACCGAAAGAGGTCTCCGATAAAGGTCGCTTCATCGTGCGCGGCCGGATCTTCGACCTGGCCACGCTCGCTCCTGTGAGCGGGGCCACGGTCCGCTTCAAGGACGGCGACACGGAGAGGATGGCTCTCGTGACCACGGACGCGAAGGGCCGCTACAAGATCTCTTTGAAGTCCAACGGGACCGGGTACGCGCTCTCCATCCGGCACCCTCGGTACAGCCGGAGGGTCCTGGAAGATTGGGGAGTCTCGTTCCGCGACATGAGCCCGGCCCAGCGCGAGCAGGCGGCGGCGGACTACCTGAGCCGCCAGCTGAACACCATCATCCTGTCCATGCCCGGGCAGGTCATCGAGCAGGACTACGCGGTGCTTCCCCTCCGCCGGGCGACGCTGGATTAGGCTTTTCCTCTTCAGGATTCTGCCCAGGCATCCCCGCCGCATCCTCCGGAGGCGCTTCAGCCCCTTCTTCGATCGGCGCGGGCAGCTCGGACGGGTCCGGGACTTCCCAGACCAGCAGGTTCGGGTCGTCCCCCCCGCTGAGGAGGCGCCGTTCGTCCGCGCTCAAGGCCACGGAGAGGACGTTGCTCTTATGCCCCTTGAACAGCGCGGCCTTGCCCCGGCCCGCGATGTCCCACATGACCAAGGATTTTCCGCTCAAGGCCGCGAACAGGTATTTCGAGTCCGCGCTGATCGTGAGCGAGTGCACCCAGTCCGTCTTCCACTGCAGCTCGGCCAGCATCTCCCCGTTGGAGGTGTCCCACATCTGCGTCTTGGCGCTCCCTGTGAACAGGCGCGAGCCGTCCCGGGTGACCGCGAGCGAGTAGACCCAATCGTCCTTGATCGGATAGGAGCGGATCTCCCGGCCGGACTCCACATCCCATTGCCGGGCCGTCTTGTCCGCGCCTCCGGTGAAGAGGGCCTTGCCGTCGCCGCTCAGGGCCATGGAAAGCACGAAGTCCTTGTGCCCCACGAACCGCTGCAGCTCCTGCCCGGTCTCGGCGTCGATCATGTACGTGTTCTTGTCGCCGGTGGCTGCGAAGAGGCGCTTTCCGTCCGGGCTCTGGAGCACGGCCTTGACCCCGCGGCGCCAGTTGCCGCGGAACTTGCGCACCTCGCGCCCGGTCTCGAGGTCCAGTTCGCGTATGAAGTTGTCCTCGCCGGCCGCGTAGAGGCGCTTGCCGTCATGGGCCAGCAGCAGGCTGTTGAATTGGCCGGAACCGGCCCTGGCGGACCAAAGCTCCCGGCCCGTGGAGAGCTCGAGCTTGCGCAGGGTGCCGTCGAGAAGGCTGACGTAGCCGTAGCGCGGGTCCGGGTCGAAGAGGGTGGCTTGGATGGCGGTCGGCTGCTTATGCTTGGCCGAAGGTCTTTGGATGGCGAACGGGGGCTTGGGTCCGGGCGGGTCCTCTTTGAGGGCGTTCGCAGGGTCCGCCAGCTCGTCGGCGAGCCTGGACACGAGCGAGTCGCCGTACCCGCCGAGCCCGAAGAGGCTGCGGAGCAGCTCCCGGACCGTCGGCAGGGCGCGCGTGTTGGCGGCCTTGAGCAGCGCGGCGGAGTACTCGAACGCGGCCCAGACATCGATGAAGCCGTCCCCCTGCTCGATCTCGGGCGCCGCTTTCCTTCCCGTCTTGGTCATGGCCAGGCGCGCCAGGTCCATGGCGAAGAGGGTCGTGTCCTTGCCCGGCAGCTTGGGCAGGTAGTCCGCCAGCAGGACCAAGACGGCGCGGGTCAGCAGCAGGAAGCCGCCGAACGTGCCCGGGGTGGCCATGGAGGTGCCGGACAGGGGACGCCCCGGCCCCCCGAGCTCCGGCTCGAAGCGGACGAACTCGCCGGGTCCGAACGTGGGAGCCACCAGGTGCATGCCGATGCCGGCCTCGTCCGGCTTGCGCGGGTAGTTCGTGTACTCCTCGAAGTTCTCGGCTGTGGTGATGCTCCCCGGGCCGCGCGAGGAGCTCTCCGCGGTCTTCATCTCGTGGTCCGCGCTGGCCACCGTCTTGATGCGCTTGGCCCGTCCCACGGGCATGCCGTTCACGCGGAGGTCTGCGAAGTGGTAGGCGATGCCGGGGGCTCCCACGGAGTCGCTCCCCCACTCGCCGGAGTTGCCGGCCGCGATGTTCGCGTGTATCCCTTCGGCGGCCAGCTTCTCGAAGAGCTTCGTCTCATCCGCGTCCGGGTTGCCCTCGTACTTGCCCCAGGAGTTGGTGGTGGCCAGGGCGCCGTCGTTGGCCGCTTGGTTCAGGAGCATGAGGGTCTCGCCCTGGTCGTACCAGCCTCCGGGCAGGATGTCGTAGACCCGGCCGTGCCAGTTGAAGATGTCCATCCCTACCACGGTGCCGGCCGTGTGCGTCCCGTGGATCTCGCCGTCCGGCTTGTTCTTGGCTTCGCCGACGATGCGCTCCTTGAGGAACGGGTGGTCCGTCTTCACGTAGGTATCGAGGATGGCCCACGGCAGGACGGGGTTGAGCGGGTTGATGCCGAGCGCGAGGGAGAGGAACGTCTTCTTGAGCCATGCGAGTCCTTTGGCGAGGATCGGCATGGTTTGGTCGCGGAAGCGCTCTTTCGTCGGCATCACGGGCTCGCCGAGCGCCTTCTTGAGCTCCGCCTGCAGGAGGTCGGCGCGGATGATGTGCGCCATCTCCGAGAGGCCGACCCGGTGGAACACCGGCGGCTTCTGGCCGTCGTCCAGGGTCATCTTGAAGGATTCCCTGAGCCGGGCCTCGTAGCCCAGGCTCCCCAGGCGCTGCGCCAGTTCCGGGGCTTTTTTCGCGGGAGCCTTGAAGATGAGCATGTTGAGTCTTCGCAAAGAGCCGGTCGGCCTGCCGCCGTGCTCCTCGACGAGGCTGCGGGGAATGCCGGCGCGGTCCGCCTGCAGATAGAAGTAACGCTCGCTGGAGAGGTCCCGTACGCGGATGTCCTGCGTGATGGCGCCGGGGGTCGGGACGTTGACGATCACCTCGGCTTCGCCGGAGGGCGGCTGCTGTCGGGTTCCGGCGAAGAGCGAATCCAGCACGGACCGCTGCTCGGCCGGGGCGTCCGCCGCTTCCTGGACCTGCGCGGCCCCGGCTTCGAGGGTCTGGCGGGCCGCCGCCGGTTGCAGCGGCTCCTCCTGCTTGATGGGCAGGACCCGCACCGGGCTCAGGGGCGATGAGGGCGACAGGCCGGCGGGGCTCACCCCGGGCAGGGTCTGCCGGGGAAGCGCGAGCGAGGGGGTCAGAGAGAGCGGGGCGCTCGTCGGCGCGAGCCCGGTCTGCAGGCCGGGGAGTATCGGGGCCGACGTCAGCGGAGCCGCGACTGCGGCGGCTTGCACGGCGGCGGCCGCCGCCTGGCTCACGGGCAAGGATATGAGGGAAACGGAGAGAGCGATGCTCAGGACTTTCGATGGCATTCCTTACACCTCGTTCGTCGCGATGATGGAATACTTTACCTATCTGTCTTGGGACACGTGCAAGGACTCTCGGGGAAGGCGTCAAGGGGAAATGGGCCCTTGCTTTTTTGGGCCCTTCGGGGGTGGCGTTGTCCAGTCTCCGACGGAGGCATGTCGATTTCCCTAGGCCCCGCGGCCTATATCGTCCGAGGTCTCCTGACACTAGCGCCGGCGGTGCGTCCGGGACTATCCTAAGCCTGTCGGGGGAGGTGGTTATGAAAATGGCCCTGGTTCCCGCGTTCCTGCTCTTGTCGTCCGCGGCGCAGGCAGGTTGGATCGACTCCGGTCACGACAGAGTGACCTCCGAGGATTTTAAGCGCCTCTCGAAGATCAGCGGCAATCACAAGAAGAACTGGCGGAACATCCAGAGGCTCATGGATGAGACGCGCGCCAACGAGGCCCGCCTGCAGGAGATACAGCGCCAGCGCCGCCGCGCGGGACAGAACAGCTTCTCCCGCAAGAGCGAGGAGAAGCCCGGAGCCGCCGTGACCGAGCTCTCCGGCGCCGCCGGGCAGACCTTCGCGGCTGCGCCTTCCGTGGGCGAGGCTGCGCCCGTGGGCGCAAAGAAGAAAGGGAAGATGAGCGCCGAGGAGAGCGAGCTTTGGAAGAACATCCAGGCCTATGTGCAGAAGAAGGTCCTGACCCCTGAGATCCGCGACTGGATGGCGGGATATCTATGGAGCGCGGCTCGGCATAGCGGGGGCAGCGAGGTCCTCAGAGACCATGTGAACCACATCCGCCAGGGCCTCGCCTCCAAGGGCGAGGGCCTGCCCACGGTCAAGCTCGGACCCATGCCGGACGCCGACACCTATGGGCTCTACACCACCGGGGTCCGCGAGATTGAGCTGCGCGCGGGCATGCCCAAGGACATGTTCATCGCCGTGGCCGACCACGAGTTCCTGCATGCCACCGACGACACCAAGGACCAGCGCGACAAGGGCGGGACCCCCATCTCCAAGAACTGGCACCGCGACAACAACGACAACATCTTCGCCGGCAAGGACGGGCAGTCGTCCTCCCCTACGGGAGCGGAAGGACAGGACTCTTCGGGGACCGCGCGTCCTGACGCGCAGCCCAAACAGGACAAGGCTCAGACGGACAAGCAGAAGAGCGACCAGTTCGACGCGGAGTACGCCGAGACCCTGGCGTGGCGCGGGATGTCGTGCGTGGCGGGCGTGCCTGCCATCATCCCGGAGGTCCAGCGCTGCAAGTAAAACACTCGGTACTCAGTCGGACTTATCCACATCACTTTCAGAGCGGCAGAGCTGTCCGGGAAAACCAGGAATGGGTTTGCTGCTGCTGCTTCCAGTTGCCCCGGCCTCCGTTTCCGACATTTTAGTCCTTCTATTTCCAGCACTTTTCACATCGCCCGGGCGATGTGAATAATGCTGTGTTTTGCGTCGCTTTTTTTCGAAAATGTGAGGAGTTTAACACGGATATCCCGCGCAGATGCGGCCTCGATCTGATGCTGTCCGGAATCATGTCTTGAGCAAATCTCTCTGAAAGACTCCGATTGGAAGGGAACGCATCCAGGATTCGAGATGTTGGAGGCCGTCCGACTCAGGCGCAAGCCGACCAGGCGGGCGTTCCGTCGATGATTGATGCATCCGTCGCTCACCGCCGAGCCTGGGTCCGCCCCGGAGAGCAGAATTTCCCCGGACAGATGTGTCGGCGCGAAAGTGCGGTGGATAACTTTTTCATCCGTCGATTCGCGCCCAACTGTGGGCGACCACAGTCCCTCGACTTCGTGGAATCTCTCGTCGGCACACCGACGGACAGAGGCCTGCCGATAAGGAGCACGCCGCTGTCGGCAGGCCCCTGGCCTACCGATGCGGCCGTAAGGCCAGGGGAGACCGCCGAGATGATGGGAC
>JBAZKS010000030.1:0-63124 GCA_041650695.1 Elusimicrobiota bacterium | reverse complement strand
GCCTCTCCTGAAGCGGCGCAGTACAGCGGCGCTCCCGCGCCGACAGCACATGCGCCTCACGCCTCTCCTGAAGCGGCGCAGTACAGCGGCGCTCCCGCGCCGACAGCACATGCGCCTCACGCCTCTCCTGAAGCGGCGCAGTACAGCGGCGCTCCCGCGCCGACAGCACATGCGCCTCACGCCTCTCCTGAAGCGGCGCAGTACAGCGGCGCTCCCGCGCCGCAGCACATGCGCCTCACGCCTCTCCTGAAGCGGCGCAGTACAGCGGCGCTCCCGCGCCGCAGCATCGCCCGGGCGATGTGGATTCTGCTTATAAAACCAACATTTATTTTTGGACAGGCCACGCCGCATGATATTTCGATGGAACTTATTCGAGCCGTGTTCGTACTAGTTGTATGGCCGGGCCCGGCCGAGGATGGTGCTCGTCGGAGCCAGCCGGAGAAAATCACTTAAAAGTGCAGGAGGGCGTTTGTGGAGAACCAGCGATGCGAAAGCCTCAGCGACGAAGCGCTCCTTTCCGCGCTGAAGTCAGCCGTCGCGGACGAGAGGCGGTCCTTGACTGCGGTCCTGCGGCATCTCGCCGAAACGGACCGGCGCAAACTCTACGCCCGCGCCGGGGCGCCCTCCATGTTCGTCTATTGCATCAAGGAACTGCGCTATTCGGAATGTGCCGCGGCGAGGAGGATTCACGCTGCCAGGGCTGCGCGAGCCTACCCCGTGATCTTCGGCATGCTTACCCGGGGCTCCATCTCTCTGAGCACGGTCTCCCTACTTGCACCACTCTTGACGCCGCAGAACCACATCGGACTGCTGGCGCGATCCGCGGGAAAAAGCAAGAGAGAGGTGGATAAGCTCCTGGCGGGCTTCCGGCCGCAGCCCGAGACGGTCGACCGCATCCGATACGTGGGAGCGGGCAGTCGGGATGGGCCCGCCGCCCCCGGCCCCACCGGGAGCGGCCCGGCTGAAACCGATGTGCCCCTCCTGGATGCGGAGCGCCTCTCCACGCAACCGCCGCCAAGCCCGACAGGGCACGCTGCCTCGATAGGCGTCGCGCTTCATCAGGAGACTCCGCTGGGACCCGCGCCCGGAGCCCCTGCGGCCGCGGAGCCCGGCCCTGCGCTACGAGTCCATTTCTCGTTCACAGCGGACGAGACTCTGCTCGAGAAGATCGAGCGTGCCAAGGAACTGCTGCGGCATCGGCACCCGGACGGCCGCCTGGCGGAAGTCTTCGAAGCCGCTCTCGACGCACTGCTCAACAGGCTCGACCCCGGCCTGAGGCTCGCGCGCAAAGCAGCGCGGAAGGTCCGCTCCGGTCCCGACTCTCCCGCCGAAACGACCCGCGCGGACTCCGCAGGCATCCTCGCCGCTACGCAGCGGAGCCGGCGCATCCCGCAATGGGTGAAGGACAGGGTCTGGGACCGGGACGAAGGGCGATGCGCCTTTCTCGGGCCTGGCGGTGCGCGCTGCGGCGAACGCGGGATGCTGGAGTTCGACCACATCCTCCCGTGGGCGTGCGGCGGGAGGTCCGACGACCCCGTGAACATACGCCTGCTCTGCCGCACGCACAACCAGCTTCATGCGCGTCTGGTATTCGGAGAGGAGCTCGTCCGGCGAAAAGTACAGGCGGGCACAGCCCCAGCCCGTCAGTCGGGCCCCTCGCCACCCTGACGCGTTTGCTGCATGGGGTCGGGAGACGCAACTGACCCTGGGACCTCAGGAGGTCACGAGGCTGCAGAAGTCCTCCAGGCTCGCCTGAAGGCTGGCCTGGATGTAGGGGTTGCGGCGACGCTCCTCGCCCAGGACCACGCTGCGCTGACTGCCGTAATCGTGGCCGGGATAGATGACGGTCGAATCCGGAAGGCTCGCGATGCGGCGCAGGCTGTGGTAGAGCTTCGCGGGGTTCGAGCCCGGCAGGTCCACCCTGCCGCATTCGCCCACGAAAAGGGTGTCTCCGGTCATGAGCCGGCCGTCGCAGAGGAAGCACTGCGATCCCGGGGTATGGCCCGGGGTGTGCAGGACCTTGGACCTCAGCCCGCCGAGGACGATCTCCTCCCCGTCCGCCGTCGTCGAGATGTCCGCCGAGATCCCGCCCAAAGCCAGGGCGTCCTCCGGGTGGATATAGACACGGGCTGCGCCCGCCTTGGCCTGGGCCAGCACCCCGGCCACCCCGTTGGTGTGGTCCGAATGCCCGTGCGTGAGTAGCACCCGCGTGATCCGGACCCCGCCTTCCCGCGCCTCGCGCAGGATGGCAGCCGCGTCCCACCCGGGATCCACGACCGCGCACTCGCCGGACTCCGCGTCCCCGAGGAGATACACGAAGTTCGCCATGGGGCCCAGCTGCAGCTGCCTGAAGAAGGGGGTCACCGCTGCTCCTCGGCCGCCCGGCCCGGCGGCACATGCGCCTCACGCACTTCCCGAACAGGCGCAGTGTCGCGGTGCTCCCGCCCCGGCGGCACATGCGCCTCACGCACTTCCCGAACAGGCGCAGTGTCGCGGTGCTCCCGCCCCGGCGGCGTGAAGCGGTACTCGATCTCCCCAGGCTTGTGGTAGCCCAGCTCCTTGCGGATGATCCGCTCCAGGGCCTTATCGTCGTTCTTGGCCGCGGCCACGAGCTCCTTGAGACGCTTCTCCTCCAGGTCCAGGGCGCCTTTCTCCGCGTCCAGACGCCTGAGGAGCAGGGTATTGGAGATCAGCCTCCGGAAGCCCTTATTGCCGAAGAGCATCGAGGCCGCAGCTATCGCGGCGGCGACGTAGACCCAGCGCCGGCCCGTTCCTCGCGCGGGGGGCCGCCCCTCCGGCATCAGGCGCGCACGGTGTTCCGGGACATCCGGAACGCGCGGTCGCGCGCGTAGACCGCCTTGGCCCCGAGTTCGTCGTGGATGCGCAGCAGTTGGTTATACTTGCACAGCCGCTCCGAGCGGCAGGGAGCCCCGGTCTTGATCGCGCCCGTGTTGAGGGCCACGGAGAGATCCGCGATGTACGCGTCCTCGGTCTCCCCCGAACGGTGCGAGATGACGCTCGCGAAGCCCGCGTCGTGCGCCTTGAGCACCGCGCGAACGGTCTCCGTCACGGAGCCGATCTGGTTGAGCTTGATGAGGATGGCGTTGGCCGAGCCCTCCCGGATGCCCCGCTCCAGGCGGGCGACGTTGGTGACGAAGATGTCGTCGCCTATGATGCGCACCTTCCCGCCGATCATGGACGTCATGGACTTCCAGCCGTCCCAGTCGTCCTCCGCGAGCGGGTCCTCGTAGGAGATGATGGGGTAGCGCTCGGTCCACGCCGCGTAGCGCTTGGCCAAGTCGTTCGCCGTGAGGGCCTGCCCCTCGAACCGGTACGCCCCGTCGCGATAGAACTCGCTCGCCGCGGAATCCAGGGCCAGGCGGATCGTCTTCCCGTGCCCGGCGTTTTTCGCCGCCTCCAGGATGGTGTCCAGCACCTCCTCGTGCTTGCGGATGCGGGGCGCGAAGCCCCCCTCGTCCCCGACGGCCACCGAATGACTCCGCGAGGCGAGGAGCTTCTTCAAGTGATGGTATGTCTCAGCCCCGGCGCGCAACGCCTCGGGGAAGGAGGACGCGCCCACGGGGACGATCATGAACTCCTGCACGTCGAGCCCGCTGTCCGCGTGCTTGCCCCCGTTGACGATGTTCAGCATGGGGGCTGGAAGGATGTACTCCTTGGACTTCACCCCGAAGACGCGGCGCAGATGCGCGTAGAGAGGACGCCCCGCGCTCGCGGCCGCCGCGCGCGAGACCGCCATGGACACCCCGAGGATGGCGTTGGCGCCGAGCCGCCCCTTGTTGGGCGTCCCGTCGAGGGCGATCATCTTCTCGTCGATCCCCTCCTGGTCGCAGGCGTCCATCCCCCGCACCGCGGGCCCGAGCACACGCTCGACGTTCGCGACGGCGCGCAGGACGCCCTTGCCCAGGTGCCTCCCCTTGTCCCCGTCCCGAAGCTCGACGGCCTCGTGCTCGCCCGTGGAGGCTCCGCTCGGCACCGCAGCCCGGCCCGCTGAACCGTCGGACAGCCGGACCTCCGCCTCGAGCGTCGGCACCCCGCGCGAGTCCAATATCTCCCGGGAGCGCACAGTCTTGATCTTCATCGTCATCTTTTCCCACCTCTTATGATCTTCTTGCCGTCGTCGATGAGCGCCTGGAGCCCTCTGGCGTCCGAAGCCTCGGCGTAGAGACGGACCACGGGTTCGGTCCCGGAGAGGCGCAGACCCAGCCAGCGGCCGTCCTTGAGGATGAACTTGAATCCGTCGGTCTGATCGATGCGCCAGACCGAGCCCCCGGCCAGCTCCAGCGGAGGCTTGAGCGCCAGCCGGTCCGCCAGGTCCTTGGCGTCCGCAGGGTCTTCCAGCCGACAGTCCACGCGCGTGTTGTGGAAAGCTCCGACCTTCTTGAAGAGGGCCTCGCGGATCTTCGCCAGAGGCTTGCCCTCGCAGGCCACCAACTCGGCCATGAGCAGGCAGGCGAGGATACCGTCCTTCTCCAGCACGTGCCCGCCGATGGACAGGCCGGCGGATTCCTCTCCCCCGAGGATAAAATCGCCGCTCCGGAGCAGGTCGCCCACGTGATTGAAGCCCACGGGGGTCTCGCGCACGCGCAGACCGTACTGCTTGGCCACCGCGTCCACGAAGTGCGAGGTCATGAGGCTGCGAACGACGCCTCCCTTCATGCCCTTGTACGTGACCAGGTGATGCAGGGCCAGCCCGAGCACGTCGTTCGCCGACACCCACTCCCCGCCCGCGTCGAGTATGCCGAAGCGGTCCGCGTCGCCGTCGCAGGCGAGGCCCAGGTCCAGCCTCTTCTTGCGCATGAGTCCGGCCAGGTCCGCGAGGTTCTCCGGGGTCGGATCCGGCGACCGCCCCCCGAAGAGCACGTCGCGCTCCTCACGCAGGCCGACCGTCTCCAGTCCGCACTCCTCCAAGATGGGCCGCAGGTAGCCGCGGGCCGTGCCGTGCATGGAGTCCACGCCGAGCCTCAGCCGGGCCGCCTTGAGCCTCTTGAAATCGATGAGCTTGCGGAGCTGCCGGTCGTAGCCCGGCCGGAAGTCCTTGACCACGATCCAGCCGTCGCGGACGGCCTTGTCGTAGGCCATGGAGCGGATGGACTGATGGGTGACGAGGGCCAGCCGCCGCTCGATGTCCTCGGTCACCTCCGAGGTCGCCGGCCCCCCCCAGAAGGGGATCCACTTGATCCCGTTGAGCTGGGCCGGGCCGCGGCTCGCGGTCAGGACCACGCCGCCCAGGGCCCGCGACTCCAGCACGGTCCACGCCACGACCGGCGTAGGGGTGTCCGCCGACGACAGCAGCGTCCTGACGCCGCTGGCCGCGAGGACCTCCGCGATCTCCCGGGAAAAGTCCTCCGAGAACATCCGGGTATCGTACCCGATGACCACCACCGGGACCCCGGGATCCGGGTGAGGGCCGAGGTGCTGACGGTACTCGGAGCCGGCGTACCCGTACTCCGTGTGCTCCTTGATGTGCCCGGCTATCGCGTGAGCCAGCCTGCGGAGGTTGGGGAAAGTGAACTCTTCAGAGATGACCGCGCGCCAGCCTGAGGTGCCGAATCGTATCGCCATGGGCGGTATATATATCATATATGGAGGCTCTTTTCCGCCAGGACCCCGCGCGGAGGGGGGGTGTCAACAATCTAGGCCTTTGGGCCTATTGCGCGATAGGCCCTTGGGCCTTGCGCGCGCAAGCCTCCCGCCCTATACTAAGAAAGACGGTCGCGGCCCCATGAAGATACTCGCGCGAGCCTGTGCATTGCTTTCCCTGAGCCTGGCCATGGCTCTGCCGCCGTTCGCCTGGGCTTCCACCGCCGATACGGGGGCCCCTCCCCAGGGCGACCAAGGGACGCCCGCTCAGCCGAAGGAAGAGAAGGACAAGGCCTCGGTCCCGTCCGGCGAGATGCAGACCTTCCCCGCGGAAGTGCGGGGCAAGCTGGCCGAACAACTCGACCAACAGCTCGATGGGCTCGGCAAGGCCGACAAAAGCGGCTGGCGGCCGCCGGCCGGCAGCATCCCCACGGAATTCAACGGCGTGCCGGTCCATGACGTGATCGCCATCCTCAACGACAAGGGGACCCCGGTGGGCCTGCAGCCCTACGACGCGCAGGGCTCCGCCATGGGCATCAACTTCATCGTCACCCCGGAGATGGCTCAGAACTTCACTGAATTCTCCGGGCAAGGCGCCAACGCCGCGACCGCCCTGGCCGACAATACCGGGACCAACACGACAGGGGTCACCCCGCAAGAAGCCGCGCAATCGAACCAGGTCGCGACCGCGATCAAGGACCCCAACGGCACGGGCGCCGTAGCCGCGAATCCCAGCAACGTGGCTGCGGCATGGAATCAGACGTCGGATAAGGCGAAGACCGACCTCGTCAACAACGTCCAGGGCAACAACAGCACCACGGACGCCAGGTCGCGGCCTCCGGCCGGCGGCAACACCACGGGCATCCCGGGAGCGACCCCTCCGGGCACGTCAGGCACCACGTCTTCGCCCACGGGCTCCAACGGCGGGCCGAGCGCCGGGAAAATCGACGACGCCAGCCCGGTCACCGAAGCGACGCATCGAGGGAGCGCGCAGGAGATCCGGAAGTCCGTCGATGCATTCCACGAAGCCCAAGCCAATAACCCCGCCCGGGGGTATCAGGCGCAGGACCCGAGCAAGACCGTGTACGGCGCGATGCAGAAGGCGGAGAACGGCGGGATCTCCGCCCTCAACGCCCTGAATAAGGCGGCCGGCAAGAGCCATCAGGCGGACGCGAACAAACCCGATGACGGCGCCAAGAGCAAGTCCGACTTCTCGGAGAATAACCCCATCTACAACGCGCTCATCACCGGGGAGAAGGTGGGCACCCTCGGGACGCGCTATCGCAGGGTCACCGGCGTGGTCGACAGCGAGTTCTCCGACGAGAACACGAAGTCCGGCCGCCGCTAGTCGAATCCACACTTCAGAATCGGGCCCATTGGGCCCATTCCAGCTTGGGCCCATGGCTTCCCTCCCGTTTGGGACCTCCGCCTCTGGATAGGTCCTAGGGGCCGGGTTATAGTAGTAGCGTGAAGAAAGCGACGACCTCCTTGATGCTGGCGGCGATGCTCGTACCGCAGGCGTGGGCCGCGGACACGCCCCCCCAGGGATCCTCTCCCGAGGGACGCTTCGAGATCTGCCTGTGGCCGCGCCGCTGCGGACCCGGGGTCAAGAAGCCCGCGCCGAAGCCCGAGGAGCCGAAGCCGACGCCCAAGAAGGAGGTCGACGTGAAGCCGGTCCCGCAGATGTCGTTCCCGGCCGACCCCCTGACCCAGGCCATCCTGAAGGAGCAGCTCGCGGGCGACGGGATCGTGTCCGCCGTGCGCCTGAAGCGTGAGAATACGGGGATGAAGGAAGACCAGATCCTCTACCGCGGCAAGAGCGCGGTCGGGTTGCCCGCGTCCACCATCCCTTCCGATAAGAAGGAAGCCCAGGGGTCCCAGGACGCGGAGTGGGCGAACATCGACTCCGAGGGCAAGGCGGCCCGCCAGGCCAACAGCATGGGCTCGGAGCGCCAGGCCCTCTCCGGCACCGTCATCGAGTCCAAGGAAGGGACGGACCGGATGTGGGGAGACAAAGAGAAGCCTAGAACCTGAGCCGCACCGAGTACCTGAACGCGTTCCCAAGCTCCCCGTAGGGCACCCACGCGAAATCCACGGCCAGATGCCTGAACTCGGCCCCTCCGCCGAGCGTCACACCGCTCAATCCTCCCGGGTCGAGCCCCGTGCTGTTGAAGCCCCCCCGGCCGGCCACGCTCAACCCTCCGGGGAGGGGAAGGCGCAACTCCGCCCCGAGGCCGACGCCGATGGCGTTGTCCCGGGGAGCGCGCACTTCCGCGGAGGCCGTGAAGCCCTTGCGCGGCTCCCACGCGGCTCCGGTGTACGCCGCGAAGGGCAGAGGGTCGGCCTCGGCCTTGAACCTCACGCGGCTCCCGAGGTTCCTGAATCCGGCTGAAGCCGACAGTTTGCCCAGCCGGGCGAGCGCGCCCGCGTCGAAGGCGACCGCCGAAGCGCGGTACGAGTCCAAGGCCTGGTCGATGACCTTGACGGAGGCTCCGGCGCAGAGGCCCCGCCCCAGCTCGACCCCGTAGGCGAACGAGTAGGCGAGGTCCCTGGCCTTGAAGACGCCGTCCGGCTCGTCCGTCTCGACCACGCCACGGCGCTCGAGCCCGTCGACCGAAAGGCTGGTGACGGAGAAGGCCAGCACCCCCAGCTCGTTGCGCTGCCGCCGCGTGTCCACCCACGAGAGCAGGGGCACGGCCAGGACCCCGTAGTTCTGGCCGATCCCCTGGAAGTGCGAGTTGCGCATCCCGGCCAGTTCCACCCCCCTCAAGCCCCCGAGACCGGCCGGGTTGTAGTAGGCGGCGAAGGCGTCGTCCGCCACGGCGCTGAACGCCTCCCCCATGGCGGCCGCGCGGGCGCCGGGCGCGAGCTTGAGGAACTGCGCGCCGGAAGTCCCCTTGTCCCCGCGGCCGAAGCCGGAGGCGTCCGCCGCCGTCAGCAGCAGCAGCAGCCCGAAGAAGAGTCCCCCCCCGGCGCGCTTCATTTGATGACCGCCATCTTGAAGAACGCGGACCGTCCCCCCACCTGGATTTGCCCGATATAGACCCCGCTCCCGACGTCCCGCCCCGAATCGTTACGGCCGTCCCACTCCTGGTAGTAGTAGAGCCCTCCGACGAGAGCGCCCAAAGCCAGCGTCCGGACCCTCGCGCCCGTCACGTCGTAGATGCGCAGGCTCCCTTCCCCGCTCATCTGCGCGGGCAGCGTGAAGCGTATCAGCGTCCCGCGCACGGTCTGGACCGCGGCCCCGTGGATGGGGGTGACCGCTTTCGCGGACAGGTCGAAGGGGTTCGGGAAGTTGAACGCCTCGATGTCCCCGCCTGCGAAGGCGTTCCCGGCGATGGCCGCCACGGCCGCGTCGAAGAGCACGAAGGTCGAGAGGTGGTCCACGTTGATCGTGACCGTGCGGTTGACCGAGTCGACGGCCGCGCCGGCCCCCGTCACGTCCTGCTGCAGGATGTACGCGTTCGCCGCGGGGTTGTACCAATACACGTTCAGCCTTCCCGGATCCGCGCCGGCCTCGTACTGCAGGCTGATCTGCGCCGGCCTGGAGAGCACCGTCCTCACGCCGAGGGGCAGCATGATGTCGTAGAAGGCGCTCAAGGGGGAAGCCGTCGGCGGGGAGGCTGCGAACGCCTGGATCATGTCCTCCGGATAGGCGGAGGGCGCGTACCGGAGGGCCTGGAGGTTCGCCGCGGACGGAACGGACCCCTGGCTGCGCAGGGCGCCGGAGGCGGCCATGTTCTCGGCGGACCGCCGGAGCGTCACCTCCACGGATGAGGAGGCGTCCACCCGGAACGCCCCCGCCGGGAAGGCCACGCGTCCCCCGTCCCCCTCCAGCGCCAGGCTCCCGCCCGTGGGGTTCGGGACCTTCGCGCGCTGATACCCGTCCAAGCCCACGTGGAAGGTGAATGTGGAGTCGATCAGGAACTCCGGGTCCGACGGATCGATGGAGTCCGGGTCCTTAGCCGCGGAGTATCCCCTCACGCGCACGGTGAAGCTGGATTCTCCGACGTCCGCGGAGTAGAGCGCGCTCAGGCTCATCCGGTCCGCGGAGAGCGAGACGCTGCCCAGAGCCCCGCGGGCCGCGGCGGTCGTGAGCAGCGCGGCGAGATCGTCATCGGAAGTTTTGCGGCTGCGCAGCGGCTGGCTCATGAGGAACTCCAGGAAGAAATCCGGCCCTTCCTTCCTGGACTTGGCCAGCACGAGCGGCCTGGTCCTGCGGAACACGAGGTCCAGCGTCCTCGCCTCGGCGCTGCTCAAGAACACCGTCGACGCGGCCTCCGGCGGACAAGCGAGCTCCCCGTTCCGGCCGACCAGGATGACGCGGTAGCCGATCCCCGGGCGCAAGCCGCTGATCCGGTAGCCGGTGACGGCCCCCAGGGTCGGCTCCGTCACGAGGCTCCCGGAGAGTATCTCTCCGAGATCCGCGCGCGCGGCGAGGACCCTCTCGATCTCGCCCTGGCGCGGGGCCGAGCCGTCGCTCGAGCGCAGAGCCCCCTCCAGGAGGCCCCCCCGGCCCAGGACGACCGTCCCCATGTCCACGGATGCCGCGGATATCCTGACCGAGGTCGACCGCACCCCGTGCCCCGAAGCCGACACCTCCACCCGGTAGGATCCGGTCTCCAGATCCGGGATGCGGAAGCTCCCGTCGGAAGCGGTCCGGACCTCGATGTCGGATCTCCCGAGGCTCAGGGGCAGGACACCGTCTTTCTGCACCGAGACCGCGGCCCCGGGCTCCGGGCCGAAGGGACCGCCGGAGGAGAGCGCCTCGCCGCTCTCGGAGACCGCGCGCCCGGCCAAAGAGAAGCCCGCGGTACGCAGGGCCACGTGCAGGGTGGTCGTGCTCTGGATGTCCACCAGGGGGACCACGCGCTCGGCGTAGGGTACCGTCCCCTCGGAGGAAGGTCTGACCACGATCACGTCGTAGAAGCGCACGACCGGGTCCAGCCCGCTCAGGACGTACTTCCCTGTCTGGTCCGTCCGGGAAGTCGGCCAAGGCCGGCGGGGGTTCTCCGTCCCGGGCCGCTGGGCCGACGGGCGCGCCTCCACCGTCACGTTGGGCGCGCTCAGGCCGGAGGCGCTCTCATAGACGGTCCCGGAGAGCCGGGCGGCGCCGTGCAGGAGCACGGTGCCGAGGTCCACGACCCTGCCGTCGGCGACGCCGACCCCCGAGCGCGTCGCGCTGACCAGGTCCAGCCCCCCTCCCGCCGGCCCGCCGGCCACAGCCGGGATGTTGAACTCCACGTCGTACGTGCCGGGCAGCACGGCCGGGATCGTGAACTGTCCCGCCGCGTCGAGGAGGACGCCGGGGCCCGCCCCCATCCTCGCGGGGAAGAAGCCGCCCTCGAACCACGGATCCGCGACGGCCACGATGCTTAAGTCCTCCGGCAGCAGGCTGCGGTTGTCCGGCGTGACCAGCGTGGTCGTCCGCGTCCCGCCGGCGACCTCCGACTCGACCGCGATCCTACCTTTCACCACGCCGGCAGCGACGAAGAGGATGTCCTGGTCCCCCACATCCGCTCCGGCCACTTCGACGGCGAGCGGCCTGGCCACGAACGCCTGGGGGAAGGCTTGGTCTCTGGCCGCCAGGACGTAGTCTCCGTCCGCCACCCGCTCGAAGGCGAACGCGGCGGCCGCGGTGCCCTCCAAGAGCGCGGTCGCCGTCCGGACGACCCGGCCGCTCCGCTCCAGGAGCGCGACGGCAACCGGACGGTTCCCCGTGGAGCCCTGCGGAAGCCTGAGCGTCCCCCTGACGACGGAGCCGGCCGCCACTTCCAGGTCCGCGCGCGTGTCCGAGCAGACCCGGAGCGTCCGGGCGGACACCGGCGCCTCCTCGCCGTTGGAGGGATCCGCGTCCAGATCCCCGACCGTGCGCAGCGCATAGGCTCCGGCAGGAACGCTGCTGATGCTGAAGCGGCCGTCCGAGCCGACGACCCCCGGATAGACGACGGGCCCCGGCCTGCCCAGGTACTCCGCGCACGAGCCGCCGGCCGGCGGCAGCGCGTCCGGGACGATCCCGCTCGCCTCGAGCGGGACCAGCTCCACGCGCGCGCCCGAGAGGAGCACGGGCAGGCTCGAGGACAGCAGGCAGTAGCTCGTCGTGCCCGCGTTGGCCAGCACTCCGGGCACGGAGCTCACAGTCACCCCGAAATCCCCCTTCTTGAAATGGATGCTCCCGGAGACCACGAGCGTGCCGGAGACCGTGAAGGTGGCGCCGGCGAGGTCCGCGGACGCCTCCGTCGTAGTCCCGTTGGAGAGCGCGACCGGGACCGTCGCGACGTTCCCCGAAGGCCCGTGCATGAACCGGAACACGTGGAAGCCGTTCCCGAACGCGGGGCTCAGCCACGTCATGCTCGACTCGTGATAGAGGACCCACGCCCCGTCCCGTCCCTCGAGCGAGGTCGCGTCCGCCGCGCTCCACGGCGGGGAGCCCGGCGCTTCCATCACGACCCCGACCCGCCGGAAGTCCTCCCGGCAGCGGCAGGGAGCGGCCGGCCTGGGGATGCGCACGCTCACGCGGCACCTTGCGGAATCGGCGCGCAGTTCGATATCCAGGGAGGCCCGCGCTCCGGGCGCGCTGGAGACCTCCACGGCCGCGGGCCCGGGCGGGGACTTCGCGAATCCGGGGAGGAAGGCGTCCGCCATGAAGAGGCCGGGTTCCAGTCCGGTCACCTCGTACGCGGCGCTGGCCGGGGTGGAGGCGGTGGAGAAGAGCACGGGGACCCGCAGCCGCCAGAGCGTGGACGGGTTGTAGACGTCGACGAAGACCCGCGGGTCGGCGACGCCGGAGAGGTCTCCCCGCACCGTCACCGCCCCGGCGAGCGCGCCGCCCGTCCTCAAGCGCAGGTCCAGTCCTTCCGTGTCCGAGGTCCCCGTGACCGACGCGGCGGCGGCCGTGGACAGGAATCCTGCGGCTTGCGCGCGCAGGGTCCACGTGCCGGCATCGAGCCCATAGAGCCTGTACGCGGCGCTGGTCGGAACGACCCCGCCGAACGCCGGCGGGATGAAGGCCCCGGCGAACAGTTCGGGGATCGAGGCCCCGGCGCGGGTCGCGTCGATGGAGACCGCGACGCCGACCGGCAGCGTGGACGGGAGTATCACGTACCCGGAGAGGTTCGCCTTCCGGCCGAGCCTGAGCGGCATGTCCGTGGTCGCGCCCTCAGGGAAGGCCACGCCGGGAACCCTCGTCGAGATGCCCACCTGGGGAAGGCTCACGTCCACGTCGTAGACGCCCGGGGCCAGCGCCACCACGGTCCATGTGCTGGCCCAGGCTCCGAGGGCCTGGCCGCCGTCGTCCGAGTTCGCCACGCCCGCGGGGAAATGGATCGTCCCGCGCGCTTGGCGGGTGTAGCCCGCGTCGTGCGCGAAGACCTCGCCCCAGACCTCCTGCGCCGCGTTGATGGGGATGCTCACGCTCATGCGCAGGAACGTGGCTCCAGGGAGGACCAGCGAGCCCGCGTCCGCTCCGGCCGCGGACGCGACCACGGCCAGAGCGCGGGTGGAAAGCTCCACGCTGCGCCCGGAAGCGGCGACGAGGGTGGACGCCAGGATGTTGTAAGGCATGCCGGCCGCCAGGCCGTGGATCTGGAAGTAGCCCGTGGAGCTCGCGATCCCGCTGTTGTCGGAGACGGCTCCCGGGCCCTCGGCCCAGACCCGGGCGGCCGCTCCCGCGGCCCCCAGGTCCCCGTAGATGGAGCCGCTGGGAATGATCCTGAGCTCCAGCGGCGGGCCCTGAGCAGTCCCTCCCCCCGCGCGCACGCGCACCCTGTAGAGCCCCGGAGGCAAGACCCTGCAGCCCCCAGCGTCGCAGGCGGACCCGTCCCAGCTCGTCTGGATCGGCCGCGCCGGGTCTCCGAGGCCTGCGTCCCGCCACAGCACGGGGAAAAACGACGCATCGCTGGCCACCGCCACCTCCCACGGCACCGCGCTGTCGAGCAGGTCGAACCGGATGAACGCCCTTCCCAGAGAGACGCCCGCCGCCATGGCCGCGCTCGTGGTCCCGGAAGGCATGGGAGCGGTGCCGATCGCGACGTTCGCGATGGAAACGGCCGAGGACCTGAGGACGAACGCACGGTCCGCCAAGACGAGCCCTCCCGAGAGGGTCGCCGTGGCCCGCGCCACCTCCAGGGCTCCGGAGGCGGAGGTGCGCAGATAGAACCCCGCCGAGAGGCTCGAGCCGGCCGGCACGGTGACGCTCGATACCGGAGCGCCTCCCTCCAGGAAGAACTGGGCCGAGACGTCCGCCGCGGGGCCCGCGGGCCCCTGCGCCCAGGCCGAGAGGCTCACGGGCACCGCCGCCGCCGTCGTGGTGGAAAGGCCGCACCCGTCCGTCAGCTCCAACTGCAGCGTCGGCGAAGCCTGGAGCGGCCCCAGCGCCAGGGGCGAGTAGTCCGTGAAGCGCAGCCCCCTCGCCGAGCCCGCTCTCAAGGGCAGCCGCGGCGGGCCCGCGATGCCGGTCAGGGTCCCGTCCTGCGAAGACCGGCTCCTCACGTCGAAGACCTGCTCGCCCAGGACTCCGGGCGGGAACGTCTGCAGGGTGAATCGGACCTCCTCGCCGGGCCTCAGGGGGCCTCCGGCCGCCGTGGAGAGCCGCACGAGCACCCAGCCGGGCCCGAGCGTGGTCTCGCCCAGGCGCTCGGGGCCGACCTCCACCTCGGCCTGCGGCCAGGCCGCCGACGTGGACGCCACGGTGACGTACCCGACGGGCGGGACTGGCCCGGGGTGCGTCCCCACGGGGAAGCTCCAGCCCTCGGGCGCGCGCAGGGCCACCGCGCCGCCCGGGCCGATCCCGCTCGCCCCCACGGTGAAGGTCGCGGACAACACCACGGGAGCGCACGCCTCCGAGTCCGGGGGAGAGAGCGCGACCGTACCCTCTCCGTTGCCGGTCGAGTACGCCAGGCTCGCGCTGTCGAAGGTGAACGTGGACTCCGCGATCGAGGTGTAGTTCGAGGGATTGCTCGCGTAGACGACCACATAGTACTGCCTGCCGCTCATGAGTTCGGCGTCGTCGAGCGCGATCTCCCAGTCCACCCGGCTGCCGTTGGCGGGCGTCGCCACGGCCCGCTGGAACATGGCCGTCGGCGAGGTGAAGGCCCCGGCTACCCAGTCCCGGAACGATCCGCTCGAGTTGTCCCGCAGGGCGGCCCGGATCTCGGTCACGGCCACGTCGTCGGCCGCGGTCCCGGCCAGCCCGCCTCCCAGCGTGGAGACCGCGGCTCCCGAGGGGACGGCGAAGCTCACGGTGGGGCTCGCCAGGGCGTTCTCGAAGAGCGGGACCGAGGAGCTCACGACGCTCATCAAAGGAGGGCCGGGCCGCTGCGCCGTGAACGAGCAGATCCCGGTGGAGTAGACGATCGGGGCGAACACCGCCTCCCCGGCCGCCATGGCCGCGGGGGCCGGCAGCGTGGAGGAGGAGGCGCTCGTGCCCGAGAGGAAGACCAAGTCGGTCCTGGAAGGGACCTTGTTGAAGTACCGGTCGATCGCGCGCACCGTCGCGCCGAACGCGTTGCCCACGAGCTGCGCCGCCGCCGCCCCGGTCCGGCCGGAGGCGGAACCAGGGACCGGCGCCTCCCCGGGGAGGAATATCTGGAGCTTTTCGAAGGCTCCCGGGACTACGCTCAGCCCGACGCTCCCGCCCGCGTAGGCGCCCGGGCTCGCGGCCTGCAGAGTGGTGCTCCACGGCAGGGGCTCGGCCGTGCGCAGCATCACCGCGAACTGTGCCGTGCCGAAGGACAAGGCTGCGGTGGCCGGCTCCGCGTCATAGGGGTCCGTGGTGGTCAGCCGTACCGTGATGCTGGAGCCGCGCACGCTCCGGAAGTAGTCCGATACCGCCCTGACCGTGACCGTGAACGTGGTCCCGGCCGTCTGCGCGCTGGGGACCCCGCCCTTGCCCGCGCCCTCGGTGAAGGTCTCCCCAGGAGCCTGCACCAGCAGGTTCGGGAGGAAATTCCATCCCGTGTTGTTGCCGGAGTCCAGGGAGTGTCCGTCGTTCGCGTGCACCACGATGCCCACCGCGCTGGAGTCCCTTACGTCCGCGGCCGTCACGGTGGAGATGTTCACCACGTCCAGGCGGAACGCCGTCCCCGGGACGAGGCTGCGCAGGCGCGTGCGCGACGCCTCCGCGATCCCGTCGACGCGGAGGTCCTCGACCCGGTACGCTCCCCCGGCTGCGGGCTGGAACACGGCGAGGCCGCCCGGGCCGGAGCTGGTGAGGACCTTGGCGCTGAACGTCGATTGGAACACCATGGTCGACCCCGCCAGGGAGAGCCCGTTGAAGGATTGGCCTTTCGCGTCCGTGAACGTCTGCGACGCTCCGGCTCCGGCCGAGGAGAAGACCACCGTGCTCCCCCCTGCCGTGAAAAGGCCTCCGGACCCGGTCCACGTCCCGTCCAGCTCGATGATGGAGGAGCCGGCGTTGAGCACGCCGGAGACCAGGCGCAGGTCCCGCAAGTGGAGCCCCGCGCCCGAAAGGACCGTCTCGCCCGAGCCCGCCGCCTCCAGGGTGCCGAGCGGGAGCGTCGACGCGAGGAGGAGCCGCTGCGCCGCTCCCCCGGCCAAGCGGATCGTCCCTGTCCCGCCTCCCGAGAAGTCGAAGGCGCCGCCGAGCACGTCGATGTCCTTCATGACCGTCAGCGTGGCGTCGCCGGAGTTGCGCAGGCTCCCCCCGTGCAGGACCAGGCTCCCCTCCAGGACGATGTCCTTCAGGGCGAAGGTGGCCGACGGACTCTCCGGGTCGAAGCGCAGGCCTCCGAACGGCCCGGTGGAGAGGGAGAGGCCCCGGTCCGCCCCGCTCCCCCTGAACACGATCCACGAACCCGCGTCGCGCCGGTACGCCGAATCCGCCGCCACGGAGATGTCCGAGGTCCCCGCCAGGGTGATGGTGCTCCCGCGGGCGTCGAGGGAGCCTCCGGAAAGGACATTCAGCCAGTTCCCGCGCCCGTTGAGGAGCAGACCGCCCTGGAGAGCCGCATTTCGCACGTCCAGGCGCGCGTTCACCGTGCTCCCGGCCGCGACGTACACCGGAGCCGAGGAGGTCCCCTCCGGGTCGAGGATCACCGCGTGCGTCGAGTCCTCCCCCGAGAGGTACCGCGCCCCCGCCGTGTCCCACCGTGAATCAGCCCCCCGCAGCGTCAGGGTGCTCTGGCCTCCGTCGAAGAGCGCGCCGGGCAGGACGCGGAAGTTCCGGCGGAGCGTGAGCTCGCCGAGCAGACGCGCCCCGCCGCCCGTGTTGGACACGACGAGCGAATCGAGTTCCAGAACGCCTGCGCCCGCGTCCAGGGTCTGCAATGCCGTCCCCTCCAGCACCACGGTGGAGCGGGACACCGCCGGCTGCGTCCCCGAGACGCAGCGCCAATCGCCGCGCAGGCGGAGCGTGACGCTGGAGAAGTCCAGGGCCCCGGCATCGATGCGCAGGTCCCCCGAGACCAGGATCCCGGTGGAGAGGCGCACCGAGGCCGTGTTCGACGCGATGAAATCATGGAAAGCCGAGACAGGGCCGCTGGACCTCACGGACTGGGGCAGCGTCCCGTCGAAGGCCACGGCCCCGCTCTCCCCGAGCAGGATCGCGTTCTCGCTCTGTGTCCAGAAGCCGCGGACGCTGAGCGTGCTGCCCTCGGAGAGGCCCAGCTGGCTCGACCCCCGGAGCGTCAGGTTCCCGGCCACGGTGGACGAGGTCTGCCAGAGCACCGTCCCGGAAGGCTTGTCGATGTCCACATGATGGAAGGCGGCCCCCGGAGCGGAGACCGCCTGGGTGGAGGCACCCGTGAACGCCACCGTGCCGTTGGACACGATGAACGTGCCTCCCTCGCGGACCAGGTCCCCGGACAGGGCGATGCGACGATATCCCGAATAGAGGTTGCCGTTCGGCTCGATGCGCAGCTCCCCCGGACCCACGGTCAGGTCCGCGCCGGCGGAGACGCTCACCCCGACTGGATTCTGGATGCGCAGGGAGTTGTAGGGACCGGCCGAGATCTCCTGCGGCGCGGTGCCGGCCAGGACCCACACGCTGCCCCCCGGGGGCCCGTTGAGCGGAGACTGGATGGGCCCGTCCACGCGTATCTGCCGCGCGCCGGGAGCGTCCCGGAACCGCAGCCCAGGACTCAATCCGCCCTTGATGACGAGGTCCGAACCCGGCTGTACCGCCCCCGTGGTACCCATGGCCTCCACGTCGTTGAAGTACCCTCCCGCGGTCTGGGTGATGGTCTGCGTCCCTGTCCCGGCGAACGACACGGAACCCTTGTTCAGCTCGAACTTCCCGCCGGTGTGGACCCAATCCCCGCCGAGGCGCAGCGAGACGCTGGTGTTCATCGAGAGAGTCCCGCCGGCGATGGCGAAACGGCCGCTCACGCTGCTCATGACCGTGTTCCATTCCACGATCCCCTGGTAGCCTGGCCCCAGGGTGATGGAGCCCACCGCGCCGTTAAGCATGACCACGTCCCAGGTGCAGCCCGCGGCGGGGTTGGTCGAGCCGAAGAGCAGGTTCTCGGACGGCTGGGGCGCGATGCCTCCGGCCCAGTTCGCCGCGTTCCCGCACGAGCCCCCGCCGGCGCCGATCCACACCTTGGGGTCCTGGTAGACGCTCCCCGCGGATCCCGGCGAGCCCATGTTCGCCCCGGTCCCGCCGGCGCCTCCCTCCACCTGGAATACCGGCCGCGCCGCGGCCAAGGCCGTCGCCCGCAGCCCGATGCGCCCTCCTCCTCCTCCTCCTCCCGCCGTGCCCGCGGAGCCTCCCTGCCCGCCCCGGGCCCTCAGCGTCCCGTCGCCGTAGAGGTACTGCGCACGGATATCGATGGAGCCGCCCGATCCCGCGCCTCCAGCGACCGTGCTGTCTTCGTATCCCCCGCCGCCGCTCGCATCGATGAGGCCGGCCAGCACCGCCGTGGCGGCGTTGAGCGCGAACACGCCTCCTCCGCCCCCGCCCCAGGAAGGCGCGAGCCCGCCTCCCCCTCCGGAGCCCCCGCTGGTCGACACGTCCATCGACCCGAAAGCGTAGCCGCCTCTTCCTTCCGCGCCGAGGTACCCGCCCCCGGCGCCGCCCGCTCCGCCGTAGCCTCCTCCTCCCCCGGCGATGCCCACGTACCCGCCGATGCCGCCTCCGGGCCCGGCCCCGTCCCCTATCGCGCCGCCGCCCGCGTAGCCCTTCCCCACCACCGAGACCGTGGCCCCGGCCTGCAGGTCGAAACTCGTGGCCAGGATGCGCACCGCCACCGTCGAGCCCGCGGTCGGGCCGGACTGGGTGATGAGCCCCCCGGACTCGACGCTGAGAGAGCCCACGGAGGACACCAGCCCGGTGTCGAATTCCAGGGTGGAGGTGCCCCGCACGACCACGCCGCCCACCCCCGCCATGCCGGTGGAGAGCATCAGGTGGGCCGCGCAGGCGCCGTCTCCGAGCGTGAGCGAGGAGAGGGTGAGGACGGTCTCCGAGCTCGCCCAGACCACGACGCTGGTGGCGATGGTCACGGAATCCCCGGCCGCGGGCACGGCGCTGCCGCTCCAGTTCGCCGCGTCCTGCCAGCTCGACCCGTCGCCCAGACCGGTCCAGGAGACAGCGGCTCCCGAGGCCGGAAGGGCCGACAAGGCCAACAACAGAGCTGACAGGAGTGCGGTCATGACTCGTGTTTTTGCAAGAACTTCCTCCTCGCAGCGATCTTATTGATCTCATCCTTGAACGTCGGGTTCCGCTTGAGCACGTAGTCGAAGTCCGCGGCCATGAGCACGAAGAGCTTCGAGGGCCGGGTGCACACGATGGTCGCGGTCCTCGCCTCGCGGGTCAGCAGCGCCATCTCGCCGAAGAAATCACCGGACTTGAGCTTCGCCACCTCCTTGGAGAAGCTGAAGAACCCCTTGCGTACGCGCACGCCCACCTCGCCGTCGTAGACGATGTAGAACGCGTCCCCCTCGCCGTTCTGCTTGAAAACGACCTCTCCGTCCGCGTACTCGCACAGCAGGATGAAGGGAAGTATCATTTCGAGCTGCCCGATCGTCATGGGGGCGAAGAACTCCACCTTGCGCATGAGCCTGGCCAGCGCCGCGAGGTCCGCCTCCGCCATCTTGAGCTTCCGCATGTCGCCTCCTCAGTCCTTCGCTGACTCATCTCCCATATCCGCTCAGGACCAGGCCGCATCCGCGGCCTAGTCCTTCGCTGACTCATCTCCCATATCCGCTCAGGACCAGGCCGCATCCGCGGCCTAGTACTCCCAGCTCAGTCCCATCAGATAATTCGTCGCGCTGTAGTCGTAGCTGTAGAACGATTGAAAACCCTGGTTGGAGCTGGCCTGCCCGTGCTGCAGGCTGAAGAGCGCGGACAGGCGCGGCGCCAGCGGATAGCTCAGAGTCGCGGACAGCGTCCACGTGCGCTGACGGAGCGTCTCCCCCTGGTAGGCTCCCGCGGAGTCCTGGACCAACCGGTGCGAGTAGCTCCGGCTGGTCCAGGCCCCGGCCAACGAAAGCGTGATGGGCTCGCGCTCATCGCCCATGGACGCCTTGAGCCAAGGCTCGAAGCCGAACTCGATGTAGTTGTAGTACCCGGGCATGAACCGGGCGTCTTTCGCGTCGTAGCTCGCCTGGTCCGAGGCGTTGCCAAAGACCTGGAAGCCGAGCCCTCCCAGCAGCCGGACCTCGGGCGTCAACTCCAGGGGCATGTGGACCGAGCCTCTGAACGCGGTCCCGAAGTCCCCGCGCGTCTCGGACCTGAGCTCTCCTGAAGCGTCCACCAAGGCCTGGTTCGTGAAGGTCTGCCGCCGGAACGCGAGGCTCACGGCTCCCTCGGTCCTGCCCCAGAGGCGCCGGGTCCCCGCCAGGGTGATCAGGTGCATGTGGGAGTCCAGGACATGCTCCCCTACGAGCTCGCGCGCCAGGGGCTGGCCCTGGAAGTCGAGCGCCGCCTCGGACTCCAACGCCGTGTAGTTCGGGAACGCGGTGAAGCAGTAGTCGTAGGAGAGCCGCACCGAGAACGGCTCCGCGTACGCGTACTCCGCCTCCAGCCCGGTCACCCACCGCCGCGTGTCGAAGAGCCCGCGCCCCCACCGCTCGTCCTTGGTCTCATTCAGGAGCTCGAAGCCGTAGGACAAGGAAGGCTTCAGGCGCCAGCGCGAGCCGGCCGGAGTGAAGACCGCCTTGACCCCGCCCCGTTGGGCCGCGCGCTCCTGGAACATGGACCCCGAGCCCACGAGGTCCACCACCTGCTTGGTCCCCTGGTACTCCCCCGAAAGCGCCGGGAGCAGGGTCCAGCTCTCGCTCAGGACCAGGGCGGGTGCCACGAGGGCCGAGACGTTGCCGGTCGGAGCCCCCCTCTCCCCCTCGAAGAAGTACTGCCCGCCGAGCACGCGCACATTGGCCAGGGGCTCCACCTGCACGCACAGGCCCGGCGAGGACGCGGCGAGCGATAGGAGGAGTAGAAGGATGTTCATCGCAGCAGCCCCGCCTGGATGAGCATCTTCGGCGCCACGACCAGGTCGATGTCCCTGCCTCCGAACTCGGTGGCCGTGATCACCTGCTCGAAGTTGAAGTCCAGGAGCCTGGCCCGGAAGGCGCCCCCGGAGACCGCTCCGGCGAAGTCCCGGCCGTCGGCCACTTTGCCCTCGTCCGAGATGATGTAGTTGTCCCAGCTGATGTAGGAACCGTCCCCGTAGGACTCGTAGATCCTCTGGTGCAGCCGGTCCGCGTCCGGGTACGTCGCGCTGACCGTGCGCAGCGGCAGGAGACCGTCGCCTCCCAGGTACGCGTTGGCCGCGGTCAGGGCCGCTCCCGTGATGGGGTCCGTGTCCGCGGCCAAGACCTTGTCCGAGTAGGTCTGCAGGTCCGCCCCGGTCCAGCCGTATTTGAGCCGGCCGTTGAGGTAGAAGGCGTAGCGGTCGTACAGGGCCGTGAATACGGGCCGCCCGGAGACGTCCTCGAAGCGGTCCGTGACCGGGTCGAAGAGCTGGCTGACGTCGTCCCCCCCTCCCACGTTGTGGTTGACGTCCACGAGATGCCCGCCCTCCGCCTTCTCGAGCAGCGAATCCCTCGTGTTCGAGCGTCCGGCCTCGAACGCGGTGAGGAAGTAGTCCGGAGCGCTGTCCGCCCTGCCTCCGAGCTGCCTCAGGGCCGCGCTCATGTCCGTGGGCAGGGCCTGGTTGAACGTGCCCAGGTAGTAGAAGTAGTCGAGCCGTCCCTCGCGCTTGTTCAGGACCACGAACTTGAACTGGTCCGCCCTGGGCCGCATCACGTACTCCTCCACCCGCACCCGGCGGCCGGAGAGGTCGATGAGGGCCTTGCCCTGCTGGTACTCGGCGAGCTTGATCTCGCGGACCGCGGCCGCCAGGACCTCCTCCTTGCTCATGTCCAGGCCCAGCTCGCGCGCCGCCGACGAGCGGGTCTCGCCGCGGCGCGCCTCCCGCTGGGAGGGAAGGTGCTGGGGGACGGCCATGCCCCTGCGGTCCACGCTCAGGCTCTCGTTGGGCCTGAGCAGGACGTGGTTGCCGCGGTTGTCCTCCACTCCCAGGAGCCCGCGGTAGAGCTCGACCCGGGTCCTGCCGCCGGAGAGCACGGTGACCTGGAACTCGGTGCCCCGCACGCTGGCCACGGCCGTGGGAGTGCGCACCTCGAAGCGGCGGCGGGCGATGCGGGTGACGTAGGCCTTGAGGATCCCTAGATGGAGCTTCAGGGAATGCCGGCTCTCGGACGCCTCCTCCAGGGTCAGGGAAGTGTCCTGCCCCAAGGAGACGCGGGAGTCATCGGCCAGGCTCACCAGGGCCGAAGCCCCGCCCCCGGTGCGCACGGACGCGCCCGAAGCCAGCCTCAGGGGCAGGTTCTCGATCTGCGTCCAGGACTTGGCCCCGGGTTTCTGCACCTGGACGATGCCGGACGCCTCCACCACGGCCTGACAGCGGGCTTCCCCGGCCGGCAGGAGTCCGGCCAGGAGCATGGCGAGGCAGAAGGAAGCGCCGCGTCTCATCGCGCCCTGGGATCGGCTGTAGCGTCTCGAACGGCTTCGTTATTAGGGTAACAGAAACGTGTTATAACGCAATATCGATAAAGTTACAGAAGTCCGCGCGACCGTAGGGAGCGCGTATCCCCTTGGATTTATCCCCAATACTTCCGCTACGGAAGTACAGGGGATAACTTTTGGGACGTGTACCAGTCTGCCCCCCAACGACCACAACGTCTCTTACTTTATGCGGATTTACCTTAGAAACAAAGACACCTAGAACCGGACCAGGAGGGAATAGCGGAAGGTGTTGCCCAGTGCACCGTAGGGGGCCCAGGAGAAGTCGAAGGAGGCACGGTGGAAGTTGATGCCCACGCCCAGGGTCATCTCATTGAACCCTTCGTTCTTGATGCGATGCGTGGTGAAACCCCCGCGCAAGGCTCCCCCGATGTCCGGTCCGAACGGGACCACGTACTCCGCGCCCGCAAGGGCGAAGAGGTCCGTGTCGCGGTACTTGACGATGTCCAGGTCCATCTTGAACCGCTTGGGCAGCGGCTCGTAGCCCACGCCCGCCACCACCCCCACGGGCAAAGGGTCCGTGACCCCGGCGAACGAGGGCTTGGTCCCCACGTTCTTGACCACCATGGAGAAGGATAATGTCTTGGGATCCTCGGGCCTCGGGATGAACAGCACGCCGGCGTCCGCGGCCACGGCGTCCGCCTTGTAGGTATCGATGACCTGGTGGATGAGCTTGCCGGTCAGGCCGAGCCTGACGGAACGGCTCACGCTGTGCGCGTAAGTCACGTTGTAGGAATAGTCCCCGGCGTCGAATTTGCCCAGATCGTTCTCCGTATCGTCGATGCGCCGCGAGATGTCGTTCACGGATAGATTGTAGATGGAGAGAGCCAGCACGCCCCTGGAGAAGTCCTTCTGCTTGCCCATGGGGACGGCGAAAGCGGCGAACTCGTACTTGATGTCCTGGAAATGCTGGGTATGCGCGGCTGCGATCTGGGCTCCGGAGAGGCGCGTGAGCGCCGCCGGGTTGTAGTAGACCGCGTACGCGTCGTCCGCCACCGCGGAGTAGGCCTCGCCCATGCCGCCCGCGCGCGAGCCGGCTCCCAGCTTGAGGAACTGGGCGGCGCTCGTGCCCGCCTTGGGATTCCTGGCCTGCGCGGGCATGGAAAGGATCAGGAGCGCGGCGGCGAGCAGGAGCCTCATAGCCCGCTCCCCTTGATCAGGGCCATCTTGAAGAACTTCTTGCGGCCGCCCCAATCCACCTGGCCGATGTACACGCCCGAGGCCACGTTCTGCCCCGAGTCGTTGAGGCAGCCCCAGCTCACGTAGGTCGTGAGCCCACCGGGCATATCCCCCGCGTCGATCTCGCGCACCAGCTCGCCTGCCACATTGTAGATGCGTATCCTGAGATCATGCCGCTCGCTCGAAGCCGGCAAACCGACGCGAATCCGCGTCCCCGAGAAGGTCTGCTGTGGCGCCGCAGTAAACACCTGGTCAGAAGAAGCTTTGGTCTTCTGCGTGCAGTCGAACGGGTTCGGGAAGTTCCAGACCTGGATGTCGCTCCCACTGAACGGTTTGTCCCCGGTCAGAGCAGGCGCCTCGCCCAGGAGCACGAACGTGGACATGTGGTCGACCTTCACGGTCAAGGTCTTGTTCACCTGGTCCACGCGGCGCTCCTGCGTCTCCAGGCAGTAGCCCTGCCGCGCAGGCTGTCCGTTCGAGCAGGTCGTGTTCTGCCCCTTGAAGTACCACACATTAAGATCGTCCACGGTCTTGGTGGACCGATCCAAAGCGGTCTGGTCGTAGGAGAAGGTCAGGTCCACGGGCTTGTTCAGCTGCGTCCGGATGCCCAAAGGCAGGAAGAGCCGGTAGTACGCGCTCATCGGATTCAGGTTCTGGGCGCTGGCCATGGCCTCGTAGGAGGAGGCCGCGCGCGCCGCCTCGGCCGAGACCATGCCGGCCTTGCAGCCGTAGCGCTGCGTCAGCGCGCCCTGGGCCGCGGCGCAATCCGTCGAGGACATGCTCTTGTAAGCCTCCAGCATGATGCCGAGCTGGGCGTTGGGCAGGTTGATGTAGTCCGGGGAAGTCCCGCCCTCGATGACGTTCCCGCAGGTGTCGTACTTCTTCTCGCAGCCCAAGGCCGTCTCGTTGACGCACTTCTCGAACGTGCCGGCCTGGATGTTCGCCTCGAAGCGCTCGTCGCGGTTGTTGTCCTCGTCGTCCTGGGAGCGCTCGAGCTTGACCTGGCCTCCCTGCATGTTCGCGACCGTCTCCTTGACCGACGAATGGAAGCCGGTGGAGAAGTCGAAGACCCTGTCGATGGCGTAGTTGCCGCCGGTGGTCGGGTCCACGGTGGCGAAGTACGCGCCCAGGCGGATGCTGAAGAACGCCTCCGACGCGGTGCTCCGGTAGACCACCGTGATCTGCTTGCGGCTCTCGTCCGAGAAGCGCTTGCGCTTCGTCTCGTCGGTCTCGTTCGTGCCCAAGAGCTGCCCGGTGCCGTCCGGGGAGACGAGGTCCACGCCCTTGGAGGTGCAGGTGGAGCGGGTCACGAGGACGTCGAGGTCCTTGTCCGCGGCGTCCGTGTTCCTCAGAGGCTGCGTGCACTCGATCTTGACCTTGAACTGGTTGTTCCCGAGGGCTTGCTGGGAGGCGGAACAGTCGGGCGCGACCCGGTTGTAGGTCAGGTTGATGGTCTTGACCGTGGAGGTCTCCTGGTCGGTGAAGTAGACGCCCACGCCCTCCACCGGGGCCACCATGTCCTTGCCGTTGTCCGCGATGATGACGATATCGTACAGGATGTTGTTCTTGAACCCGTTGATGGTGTAGCCGGTCACCAGGCGCGCGTTCGGGTCCACCTCCACCTGGCCGATGATGAGCTCGCCGATGTTCCCGTCCGCCTTGCGCTGGCCGGCCGCCACGACCGCGGCCTCCGACTGGCTGGGATAGCTCCCGCCCGCCAGCACGATGCGCCCGGTCACCTGCGCCCCGGGCTCGAGCGTGAGATTCGTCAGGCACTGGGCGGTGCTGCTCCCCCGGAAGATGCAGGACCCGCTGCTCGTCACCGCGACCGTGGCTTCATAGACCCGATAGCCCAGGCTCACGGCCCGCAGGGTGTAGTAGGTGGTGGAGGCGGCCAGTCCGGGGATCACGAAGGAGCCGTCCGCCTCGGACACGGCCTGGATGTCGCCCAGCGGGTTCTCGCGAGGCACGACCCCGTTCTTCTGCATGAAGATCGCGGCCGCGGGGAAGCCCTTGTTGTCCCCGAAGGGATAGCTCAAGGGCGAGCCTCCCGTGGGCGTGGAGATGAACGCCGTCACGGAGCTCGTGATGACGTCCAGACAGACCACGGCCATGGGCGCGGTGGACGCCGTCGGACAGACCGTGGCGAGGGGCGCGGTGGAGGCCTCCACCCCGAGCAGGCGCTTCTGCAGATAGCGCCTGGGAGGCTGGCCGGCCGCCACGTTGCCGTCGCGCGGGGCCACGGTCAGATCGTAGAGCCTGGACACGGCCGTGGAGACCCAGAGCCGGAATTTTCCGTCCAGGCTGGTGAACGTCTCCACGTTGATGTCCACGGTGCCGAAGCTCGGCTTGGCCGTGACCTTGATGTTGCCGAGCGCGGTCATGGTGGACGCCGAGTCCACGAGGAAGCCCTCGATGGACTGGCCCTGGCTGAGTCCGATGGTGCCCATGTCCTTGAGCTCGCCCGGCTGCACCATCTGCCCGCCCAGGACCACGGGCGTGTAGTTCTGGCTGCCGCGCGCCAAGTAGGCGAGGTCGAACTTGTCCTGCCCCAGGCGCAGATCGAAGGGGATCTGCGGGATGAGCGGCCCCACCAGGAAGGTCCCGTCCGCCCGGATGGGCCTGCCCGAGGCGCTCGCGGCCGCCACGGCGAAGCCCCCCTCCACCCATGGGTTGGCGGTCGCCACGATGGAGAAGTTGGGAGCCAGCAGGGTGGCGTTGCGGTCGCGGATGAGCTCGCCGGTGTTGGAATCCTTGAGCTTGCCCGTGAAGTAGCCGGCCTGATACAGGGTCACGTTCTGGTTGGAGAGCGCGTTCTGCAGGCCGTTCGGGGACAGGCCGGGATCCGGGAACTTGACGGGCCGGCCCACGTACTTGGGCGTGCCCGAGGTGTCGATCACGGCCAGGGTGTAGAACTCCCTGGCCGGCAGGTTGATGATGGTGTAATCCGCGTAGTTCGTGGCCGCGCCGGTGAAGGAGTTGCCCAGGGCGATGGAGGTGGAGCGGACGAGCTCCTGGCGGCGGTTGCGCGCCTCGAGGCGCAGGTTCACGCTGTCCAGCTTGTTGTTCGCCAGCGAGATGCGGCCGCTTACGTCGTAGCCGTCGAGCAGAGTGATGTCCTGGGTCGTGGTGTTGGCCGTGAGCTTGACGATCTTGACCTGCTTCGGCACGATGGTGTCGCAGGCGGGGCAGGTGCGCAGGTCCTCGGTGCGAAGGGTGTAGCCGCCCGGAGGCATGTTCCGGAACGTGAAGCTGCCGGCCTGCGTCATGTACGCCACGCGGCTCGCGTTCTTGTCGAACCAGGTGGACAGGGCCACGTTGTACTGCCCGAACTCCTGGCGCACCGCGATGACGCGCGCGAGGGTGGCCGTGGACCGGGCGCCGTCCTCGGCGCGAAACATGTTCGAGACCACCGCGCTGCCGCGGCTGTCGACCAGGGGTATCTCCGCCGCGTTGGCGTAGACCTTCGCCGCCGTGTTGAAGCTCGTGTTGCTGACCTGGTTGAGGATGCGGCCGCCCAGCTCGTAGGTGTCCCCGCGCAGGTCCACCACCGCGGTGGTCGTGGCTCCGTTCGCCACGGAGACCCGGGCCGTGACCATCTTGCCGGTGGTCTTGTAGTTGAAGGTCACGTCCATGGTCTGGGTGTTCTGGCCCAGGACCTTGAAGGTGGCGCTGCTCACTCCAGCCGGGCACTCGCCGGTCGCAGGATCGGCCGCGCCGCTGCCGTCGCCGCACAGGAAGTTCGGCATGCCGGTGGAGGTGGCCTCCTCGAAGGTGCTCCCCACCCGGTCCGGATGCACGGAGGCTATGACCTTGCCGGACATGCCGACATTGCCGAAGTCGCGCTGGGTGTCCGGCAGGATGATGGTCCCGGAGATGACGCCGGAAGATGCGGCGAATTCGATGGTGCCGGTCGTGCCCGTGCCGTCGACCGCGGAGGTCAAGACCTTCTTCGGGAACCCGCCGAGGACGTCGAAGTCGTTCTCCGAGCGATGCTCGAGATAGGCGAAGACCTGATACTCGAGCCCCGCGTCCACGCCCGTGATGGTGAAGGGAACGTCGGACTGCGTGGCGTGCTGCGGGATGTCCACGGAAACGTAGCCCATGTTGAGCGAACCCGGAGCCCAGGCGTTGAGGTGCACGCGCAAGGCCGGCGCCGCCACGCCGTCCAAGAACGGGAACAGGGTCGTGTTGCCGGTGACCCTCGCCGTGCCGGTGATGACGTGGTCGGTCAGGGTCTTGGTGAACGTGGAGAAGTGCACGATCGGGTTCGTGCTCACGTCCACGTTCCCGATGACCTTGGCCTGGAAGCCTTGCACGTTCGCCGTCAGGGTATAAGTCCCATGCCACAGGTCCGAGGACCACAGGCCCTCCAGGCGGTACGCGCCGGACTTCTGGCCCGGCGGGATGAATACGCCGTAGAACTGCTCGTACGCCGCTCCCGAACTCCTGGCCACCGTGGTCGAGGTGGGCACGGCGGAAACGGAGACGAACATCCCGCTTGCATTGTACGTTTCCGCGTTGTTCTCGAGCGTGACGCTGCCCTCCACGAACTTGCGGCGTTCGAACGCGGGCAGGGTCACGACCCTCTCGCCGGAGAAAACCACCGTCCCGGAGGTGCAGAGGGAATCGAAGCCCGGCAGGTAGGCGCGCACGCTGTAGGTCCCCGCCGGGATGTCGAAGCGCACGAACTCCTTGCGGCTGTATTCCTTGAAGATCGGGTCCCACTGGGAACCGTTGTCCACGACGTTCGTGCTCGCGTTCACATGCAGGGGCGCATGGAACATGAGCGTGGCCGGGGCCGTGGAGCCGCAGACCGCGTTCGCCACCTCCAGCCCGCCCCAGAGCTCCTCGTTCTGGACGTCCGTCGCGGTCATGGAGGCGAAGACCAGCAAGGCCGGCGCGCGCCTCATATAGACCTTCAGAGCGCCGGCCGTGGTGCTCGACATGAAGATATTCGAGTCCGGCAGCGCGAAATTGAAGGCTTTGGCGTCGGCGTTGATCGTCACCGAGGCCTTGCCGAGGAGGTAGCCGTCTCTCTGGAAGTCCATGAAGTAGGACCCGGCTCCCAGGCCCGCGAGCACGAAGCGGCCGTCGGATGCGGTCTCGGCGCTGCCGCTCCCGTAGCGGCCGTACGCGTTGACCCGCACCCCGGCGAGCAGCGGGTTGGACAAGGCCGTGCTCTGGATCAGGTCGTAGACGTCTCCCACGAGCTGGGCGGACCTCACGCTCACGCGCAGATTGTCGTTGCGCACGCCGTTGCCCACGTCGATGCGGATGAAGTACGTGGCCTTGGGCACCAGGCTCCCGTTGTTGATCCACGGGCTGTAGCGCCCGTCCCAAGCGACCTGTCCCATCGACGGCTGGCTGTAGCCCCAAGTCTGCCACACGGGGTTGGGCTCCACGCCGCTCTTGTACGGCATGGAGGACACCATGACCTGCCAGCCCATCTCCTGCTCGAGGTCGAAGTTGACGTATGCCTGCTTGGGAGAAAGCGGGTTGCCGTCCGGCTGTATGGTCGCGCTCGTCCCCGTGCCGTACGGGACCGTGGAGACCCTCACGTTGGTGATGATGTCGCTCGACACCACCGTGATCCAGGCGTAGGAGGTGGTGTTGTAGAGCGGCCAATGGATCTCCACGACCTTGTTCGGGTCCGTCAGGGTGCCGGCAGCCAGGGCGAAGAAGTAGGTCGTGCTCTGGCCGGCCTGCAGCACCAGGTCCGCGATCTCTTTGCGGTAGTCCGGGCTCGTGGTGCTCTTGGTGATGGAGAGGTTCGGGTCCTCGGAGTAGGCGCCCGTGGTGTAGTCGTAGTGCTTGGCGCGCAGCGTGACCGTGGTGAACGCGATGGCCGGATCCACCCCGGCGCGCTGTCCGCACTGGTCCCAGCCCTCCAGCACCAGGGCCTCGGAGGTGGTGTTCTTGGTCAGGGTGGTCTGCCCGTTCCTTAGATAGAAGTTCCGAGCGGTCCCCGGCCGGACTTCGATACGCGGCTGCCCGGAGAAGAGCGGCAGCGGCTTCTCATCGGGGTTGGCGCTGGCCGCGGACTGGGTGGCGAAGAAGAACATGGCGTCCGGGCTGTAGCAGGGCACCCACAACTTCTTGTACGTGATGGTCACCGTGGAGCCTGAGAGCAGGGCGGACGGAGGAGTGATCTCCGCCACGGGCTGGCCCGGGGGAACGGCCACGTTCATGGTGATGCCGCCGGGTTCCGCGGTGGCCACCACTTCCCCATCACCGCCCACGGTGGTGGTCGGCCACTGCCAGGACTGAGGCACGCCCATCACGATGCGCCCATCCGTCGCGATCCCGCTCTTGCCAACGACCAGGGTGGCGGCGATCTGGCTCACGTTCGAGCCGGCGTACACCCCGCTCGTGCTGAGCGTGACCACGCCTTCGCCGCCCGCCACGGTGGAGCCTTCCTTCATGCCCGGCTCGAAGATGTAGAAGTCCCTGCCCGTCTCGATGGAGGCCGAGGAGGTGTACACGGGCTCGGCCCCCTGCCCTCTGGGCGCGTACACGCCCTGCGGCTCCTCCGGGTCGGGCATGAAGTCGTTGTCGAGGTCCAGGTAGGCCTTGATGTAATACGGCATCCCGCCCTGCAGACTGACGTCGTAGGGATAGCACCTGGTGGTGGTCGTCGACGGGGTCCCCTCCGGGCAAGGCGCATCCGTGGGGACGTCGCGCCTGGCCGCGGGCATGCCCAGGAACTGCCCGTCGGACCAGAACTCCAGGCGCACGGTCCCGACCACGGTGGCGCTCGCGTGCTTGACCGTGCCCGCGATGCCGGCCGCGGTCACGACCAAGGACGAGCGCTGTATCTCGAAGATGATGCCGCTGATGTCCTGGCCGGAGCGCAGCTCCAGGGGGTCCGGGGAGCTGGGATCCGCGCCGAAGGCGCTCGAATCCTCGCCGAGGTCGGGCGAGTAGTTGTAGTTCACGTCCACGAACCCGCCGATGTAGTAGGTGACCCCGGTGGGCAGGCTCTCGAACATGAACGGAGACGGGCCGTCGAACTCCCGGGCCGCCACGAACGAGCCCTCCGTGTCGAAGCTGGAGGTGCTGAACAAGGCCACCACGATGCGTCCGCCCTGGGACCCGGTGTAGCGCACCTCTCCGGAGATGGAGCCCACGGTGCCGGCCGCGCGCTGGAAAGACAGCCTATAGCCGCCTGTCATCTCCTCCGCCTTGGAGGTGGCCATGAGGTTGTAGTAGCCGTCGGCCTGGAGCTGGACCTGCAGGCGCGCGTTCCCTCCGCCCGCGCTGTCGTCGTCGTCGGAGACGAAGCCTCCGAAGGGGTCGCGCAGGGAGAGATACGAGTCGTAGAAGTCCAGACCCTCGAGCACGGCGATGATCTCCTGCCCGCGCTGGCCGTAGAAGCTGTACACCTGGGCGTAGGTGCCGCTCCCGTAGGTCCCGCCCTGGCCCAGGTCGCGGCAGTCCGTCCCGGTCAACCGGGAGTTGAAGATCGGAGACGTGGAGGCGTCCACGTACGTGCGGTCGCACAGATCGAAGTCCACCCCGGCCCTGGATTCGGCGAGGAAGAGCCCGGTGTGCACGTAGGAGCCCATGGGCTCGGACGCGACTGCCGTCCGGGTGCTGGTATCAGGGTAGAAGTTGCCGTTGTTGTCGAGGAACGCCCGGACGAAGTACTGCCCGGGCTCCAATTCGGTGAAGGAGTAGGCCGTCATGCTCGATACGGAACTGTTGTACGTGTACGAAGACATCCGCACCGGCGCCTGGCCGCCGGGCTGGAACAGGAGCACCCGGAGCGTGCCGGTGCTGAGCGCGGTCCCGGGAACGCGCACCGTGCCGGATAGGCTCAGCAGGCCGCTGCCGGATACCTGGTAGATGTCCTGCAGGGGGGTCTCGGTGGTCAGGCCTTCGAACACCAGGGTGTCTTGGGTGATGGTGACGCCGCTGCCGCCGTTCACCGAGCCGCTGGACTCGAACACGGCGTCGTGGACCCAGTTGTTGTTGGAGTCCTTGTAGGCGCGCAGGAAATACGTGCTGTCCGGCAGGCCCTCCATGCGGAACTGATACGGCGGCCCCACCGAGACCTCCCGGTACGGCTGTCCCGTGAACGTGTTCGTGGTGAAGGCCTGCACCACCACGGGCCCGGGCTGACTGCCCTGATAATCCACCCATCCGGCCAGGATGCCGCGGTCGCCCGTGCCGCCGGAATCCGCGTCGAAGATGGTCATGCTGATGAGGGTGGACGAGGCATGGACCCCTGGAGCCGCGGCCCCGCTGGAGACAGTGATGATGGATTCGCGCCAGAAGGACGGCTCGCCGAAGTCCGAGCGCATGTTCGCGATGGTGTCCACCCACGCGCTCACGCGCCAGGTCGTGGTCGCGGCCAAGTGCTCGAGCGCGTACGTATAGCTGGAGATGCCGGCCGTGCGCGGGATGCGGGTCTGCCGGTAGCCGCCGTCCTCGCGCCAGTTCTCGACCCAGCCCTGCACCATGATGTCGCCGAGCATGGAGCCCGAGTACGACACGGTGCCGGTGATGACCCCGTCCGGAGGATTCCGGAGGGAGAAGCTCTTCTCCACGATGGCGTAGGTCGGGACGAAGAAGCTCGTGGACTGCCCGGTCATGGGCTCGGCGCCCTCGTCCGGCGTCCCGTTGCCGTTCACATCGATGAAGGCGCCGTAGTAGTACGTCGCGTTGCCGGCGACCCCGCCCATGGAATAGAAGCCGGTCGAGGCCTGGACGAGGTAATACGGCATGTAGTTGAAGCTCTCATCCGACGCGAACCCGATGAGCACGGTCCCGCTCTTGCAGTCGTCGGTGCAGTCGTAGGACAAGGTCCCCTCGATGGTCGAGTTCCCGGCCGGCCCTGTGCCCATGTCGCGCACGGCCAGGTTCACCGTGGTGGTGGAGCTCCCCGAGACCGAGACGGGTTTGGAGGAGGCCCCGGATTCCAGGCCGTCGAGCCAGCCGTTGGCGTTGACATCCAGGAACAAGTTCAGGATATAGTCCGTGGCCGCCGGGATGAACGGCAGGGTGTAGTTGTAGGAAGGCGCGGTGGTGGGGATGGTCTGGTACGCCACTGGGTCGATCTCCATGTCGCTGCAGTCCGGGCAGCGCTTGCGGCCGATGCTGACGCGGAAATCACCCTCCGCCGTGCCGGTGTGGTCGATCAGGCCGGAGACCGTCCCGGTCAAGGGGTCGGTCAGGGTCACCGTGATGTCGTTCGGAGTCACCACTCCGCCCTGGATCGTGATCGGGGTCAAGGAGTAAGCGCTGGGCCCGTACGCGCCGGAAGGCTCCCGCATGTCCCTCGTGCGGTTGAACATCCCGTTGTAGTAGACGTCCATGAACGCGCGCAGGTACACGGTCTTGTCCGGGATGCCCTGCAGCGTGAACGCGGAGGAATGCAGCTCCTGCATGTAGAACGGCCAGGCGTCGGGATCCGTGCTGTCGAAGAGCTGCACGTAGACGGTCCCGGTGCTCGCGCCCTGGTAGTTGATGGTCCCTGAGAGGCCCTCCCCGGACCAGCCCACGACCCTGAGCTCGAGCTCATAGTAGCCCGTCATGCCCGCATCGAAGGAGGTGGGCTCGATGATGTAGAGTCCGGTGGAATCCTGCGGCAATTGATACTCGATGTACGAGCCGTAAGGGTCGCTGTTGGAGGCGGCCACGTTGCCGTTAGGCCCGAGCAGGATCAGGGCGTTCGGATAGGACGTCCCCCACATCGAGAGCTGTATCGTGGCCCCCCGGCCCACGGAGCCCGGCTCCCCGTCGCCCACGTGCAGGGTGTAGAGGTCCGTGTAGTGGCCCTGGCTCCGGTCCAAAGCGCGGCAATCCGTCGCATCCAGCGAGCCGCTCCGCCACGCGAAGCCGCTCTGGTCCACGGTCATGGTGCTGCGGCTGCACAGGGTCACGGTGCGGCTGGAGATGGTGTTCCCGCCCGCGATGTTGATGGGGAACGGCATGTTGATGCCGCCATGGGTGCCGGACGGCTCGGTGGAGGCGGACTGGATGAAGTTGAGGTCCTCATCCTTATACCCGCGCAGGTAGTAGACCCCGTCCGCCAGGCCCGTGAACTCGAACCGGTCGAGCGAACTCTCCGCCACGTACGCGTCCTCGCGGCGCGGGCTCCTGGACAGGCGCACCCGGTAGGGGCGCGTGCTGGACACGCTCTCGAAGCTGCGCACGCTCCCGGAGATGGTGCCGCCCGTCATGGGCTTTTTGGCGATGGACGGCGACACCGGGCTCTCGTTCAAGCCGTAGTCCAAGGCCACGAGCCGGTAGATGTTGTCCACCCCTCCCACGGGGGAGAGGTCCGCGAAGCTGTTCGTGCTCGCGGACACGGTCCCTGTGGCGCCGTACACGGTCTGGGTGGACACCGTGACGAACGGTCCGGCCGTGGAGGTGGCGCGCAGCACGCGGATGGCGGCCAGATCGCCGCGCAAGGCCGTGTTGTCCTTGTTCAGGGTGGGCGGGCTCCAGCTCAGGTCCACGCGGCCCAGGGAGGTCCAGGCCTGGAGCCCGGCGGGCGCAGCCGGAGGCACGGTGTCCCGCGCGATCGAGAAGGACCAGCCCGAGGTCGCACTCGAGACGGAGATGAGCGACGGGTGGCTCCCATTGTCCTCGAACGCGTCGCGAGCCCTGTCCCCGTCCACGTCCACGAAGGCGCGCACATAATAGCTTCCGCCGGCCGGGATCTCGAGGAAATAGGGCTGGTCCGCGCTCGCAGGCAGGACCATCCCGCCCGAGAACGAGGCGATAGCGGTGCTGGCCTGCACCACCACCGAGCCGGACTGCGACCCGTTGTAGTAGATTCGGCCCGCGATGGAATCCACGTCAGCCGCAGGCGTCCGGGTGCTCAGCACGTTGGTGTAGACGGTGTCGACCCCGTTCCGGTTCCTCGCCCGCACCTTGTAGTGATAGTCGGTCAAGGGAGCCACGGCGTAGTCCGTCGCGGAAGCGCCAAGGGTGCTGAACCGCAGAATGAAGGAACCCGCGAGGTCCACGGTGGCGCGCCAGACCTCGTAAGCGGTATCGGCCGGATTCCCGTTCGCGCCCCAGCTCAGCGTCACGCTGCCGCGCCCCACGCCGAAGTCCGAGGTCAACGAGACCGGAGCCCGGGCAAGGGAGGCCAAAGGAGCGCCGGCGAACGAGCTGGTGCTGCCGTTCTGCACGCCGGCCCAGCCCCGGATATGATACACGCTCGAGCTCGAATAGGTGTTCGGGCCCAGCACGTCCTGCACATACGAGGTCGTCGGAGCCGCCACCAGGCCGACCCGGCCTCCGGCCGAGGTGAGGAGCTCGTAGTACGTGACTCCAGGGACCGCGCCCCAAGTCCAGCTCAGCTGCGCGGCCGAGAGGCTGGTCCCGGTGAAGCTCGGCACGACGCCCACCTGCGCCGCGCTGCTCACCGTGACCGCGGCGTTCGCGAACTGGCCGCCGGACACGCTCACAGGGGTCGCGGTGCGGCCGAAAGCCTCGCCCAGGTCGTGCACCCCGTCGCGGTCGCTGTCCACGAACACGAACACGGAGTAATCCGTGGCAGGCCGCAGGAGATCGAGGTTCGCGTACAACGTTTCCCCGGGGTAGCGCGGCCCTGTCCACTGGTATTCCGAGTTCTCCTTCTCGAACGCCGGAGTCCCGTAGTCGCCGTGACCCGCGACGAACACGATGTCGGCGCTCACCTCGAGCCCTCCCTGGAGCGTCGCGTCCACGGAGATGGCGCTGCGGTCGATGAGGGAGAAGTTGATGCTTGGGCTCGAGCCGCTGGGGGCGACGAAAACCGGATTGAACTTCTGCCCGAAATTGCTCATGGACACGCTCGTGGCCGCGTCCACGGTGTAGACGGACAGGGGCTCGGGTCCGTCCGGCTCGCCGTCGTAGTTCCCGTCCAGGAACGCGGCCAGGTAGTACGAGTTGGGAGCCGGCAGATCGCTCAGCGTGTAGGTCCCGGACGCGGCCTGCACTTTATTCCCCAGGAACGAGACCTCGCGCTCCCAATTGCTGGTCGTGGCGGCCACGACCACGTACTGGCCGAAATTCATTATGCCCGTGTAAGAGATATTGCCCTCGATGACGCCCACTCCCAAGGCCAAGGGGAAGCTCCGATCGGTCTGGGTCGAATCCGCGTTCACATAGAACCCGTTCGGCAGGCCGCCCTTGTGGGTGGGGTCGTCGACCACGAAGGCCCCGACCCAGTAGTAGCCGGGGTTCATCTGAGGCAGGGCGTAGGTGTAGGTGGTCACGCCCACCCCGGCCGCGCCTGAATTCATAGGCACCGAGGCGGAGTACACCTCATAGAGCGGATCCTCGGGGGCGTTCCTCCGCATGGCGCGGACCACCAGGTTGTTCGTGGTCACCGCGCCCGAATAGTAGACCTGCCCCTCGACGGCTCCCGTGGTGGAGCCGGACACGCCGAACCCGACATAGGCCAAGCCGCTGTTGTTGTAATAGTCCCACTCGTAATCGTTCATGGCCAGGAACAGGTCCCCGCTTGACGAAGCGGTGACCATGGTGCTCGCGCCCACGCGGAACCACGAGCCGTACTCGCCCACCCGGCCGATGAGCTCGCCTCTGTTGGCCTCGTAGAGCACGGTGCTGTAATAGTCCGTGCCCGGATACCCCTGCGGCCCGACGCTCCCGACCTGCGGGTCGTAGGAGTCCGTGGTCCAGGAACCGGCGGCCTGGATGGTCAGCCTCTGGCCATAGCTCACGGAGAAGCCGGTGTCCTGGCCGCCGCCGCTCGGGTTCGCCGGGGTGGAGGCCTGCACCGCGTACCGGATCGTGGCCGTGCTGGACCGGAGCGGATAGCCGGGCTGCACAGCCATGGCGCCCTGGCTCAAGGAGAAGTACGCGCTCGTCATGAGCGAGAGCTCCACCTCCCTGCCCAATGTCCCGGCCGGGGACAAGGCGATGAACAGGGTCTGCGTGGTCCCCTGCTGAAGGTCCAGCGGCTGATACAAGGGGAGCACCCCGGCGGAAGCGCCTTGGCCCAGGCTCACCATGCCGATCTCCGGGTCTCCGAACCCCGGCTCGAAAGTCCCCGTGCTCGACTGGTCCAGGTACGCGCGCAAAGACCAGCCTCCAGGGTTCGGCGAGGTCAAGTCGAGCTTCATGCCTCCGAGCTTGGAGGGATTGCCGACCGAGCAGAGTTTGAGCTTGAGCATGCCCTGAGCCCCGCTGTGGCCGAGGAACCCCGGGTGCGCGGAGGAGGCTGAAGCCATCACGACGCCGCCCTCCGCAGCCGCCGAGCCGCCGGAAACGGTGAAGTCCTGGCTGTAAGCCGTGGCCATGGGAGTCAATGTGCCCGTGTTCACGCTCCCGGAAGCCTCGAACGTGTCATACTCCCCGTCGTTGTCCACATCCACCCAGCCGAACACCTTGAAGCTCATGCCGCCCCGGACATACAAGGAATAATCACCGTTGTATTCCGTTCCATCCATCGCCTCGGTCGTCCCGGAGGCCAGCGCGGTCAAGCGGATCGGGCCTATCTGCGCGGAGTTGTTCGTGACATGGCCCAGGATCAAGGCCTGGTCCTGGGCCGTCACGTTCTTGGAGGTCACGTTCCCGCCAGCGGCCACGAACACGGGGTCCGAGATCCCGGCTCCGGCATGGTTGTACCCGCCCAAGGGCTCGAATCCATTGGGCTCGCTGCTGCCGTCCACGTCCCGGAACCCGAACACATACCAGGTATTCGGCGCGGGCAGGCCCGTGAAGTTGAACGCCCCGGCCGTAGTGTGAGTCGAGACCGCCATCAAGGCGCCGAACTCGACCTTCGGGCTGGTGGACACGACCACCCAGAACAACCCGTTGTTCTGCGAGCCGGAATACGACAGCGTGCCGGAAAGGTCGCCCGCTCCGCCTCCGTCCGGGTTCCAGAACACGACGTTGTAGGGGTCCCTCTCCCTGGGCGTGCCCCTGTTGGGCCCGAAGGCGTCGAGCATGTCCACGCGCGAGCTCGTGGTAGCCCACGCCACGTACACGTTGGTGCTGACGTTCTCCCGGAACTCCACGTCCTGCATGGTCACGACCCTGTTGTACAAGCGGAGGGTCAAGGCGGGGTTCGGGTTATAGCCGAACTCCTGGAACGACACATGGTGGAACGCCGCGATGTGCGAGTCCGAGCTGATGTCCACCCCGGCCGTATGGTCGAACTGGGTGCGGCCCGGATAGTTGTTGACGTCGATGGTGGCGTTCTGCACCTGGAAGGGGACGCGGTCGCTGCCCATGGGCTCGATCACGTTCCACTGGGAGCCCAGGCTCAGGAACTTCCCGCCGTTGCGCACCAGCACGCCCTTCTTGCTCGTCTGCAGATGCGTGTAGCCGTCCCCCATGCTCAGGGTGCCGCCGGCCTCCACGGTCACGCCGCCCTGTATCTGCAGGTTCTTGTTGCTGCCGAGGTCGAGCATGCCGCCGCGGACGTACACGTGGCTCGACACGTCGAGGTAGTTGTAGTCCCCGTACGCCTGCGGCCCGTAGAGGCGGACCGTGCCCGTGTAGCTCGTGGTCATCTCCAGCAGGGCGATGTCGCCGCCGTAGATGTTCCAGTAGCAGTCCGCGTCGTGCGCGCCGTCGAAGACCACGCTGTCGCCCGCGAAAGGCTTCACTCCGCCGAGCCAGTTCTCGTCCTTATCCGCGTACGGGCCGAACGCGCTCGAGCCGACCCACACCTTGGTCGCGGCCGCGGACAGGATATGGAAGTCGATACTGATGGAGCCGGCGTTGTCCGAGTAGTCCGCGTCGTTCATGGCCAAGAAGAGCGTGCCGGAGTACGTGGAAGAAAAGATCGTGTGCGTGGAAAGCTGGAGCCAGGGACCTGAGCCGATGCGGCCCATGAGGGAGTAGAGCCTCAGGCCCGCGACGCCGCCCGTGGCGAGCGTGCCGGTCGCGGTATAAACAGCGACCCCGGAAGTCCAGGTGCCGGACGACGTCACCTCCACGTCCTGGCCCGCGTTCACGAACATCCCGGTGTCGAAGCCTCCGCTCCGGTACGTGCCGCTCGAGACTGGCGTCGGATAGCCCCCGTCCGCTGGCTTGGCCGCGAGCAGGAGCTCCACCCCGGGCTGCGAGGATTCGATGGGGTAGTCGCCGGACCCGGGGATCCCGGACAGGAGCCCGAACTTATACGGGTCGTCTATGGCCACTCCCACCTGGCTGCCCGCGCTCATGCTGCTGAACTGGATGGACACGAAATACGTCACCGGCGGGAGGGAGACCGTCTGCGGGGCGAAGAGGAGCGCGGCCTCGGGATAGGCCCCGCTGAACACCGTGGAACTCAGCAGGAAGTCGCCGACATCGAGGATCCCGCTCCCATTGACATCCCTGTAGAATTGGGCCGTCACGTTGGACGGCAGAGCGTCGCCTCGCAGCGCCAAGCGGAGGGAGTCGAACTCCACCGGGCCGGCGCTCCCGGAGAGGTCCAGGCGCAGCATGGGCGCCGTGCCGTTCTTGGGGATATTGGCCGGAGCGATGTCCGTCGCGCTCACGTCCAGCGGCATGCCGAGGGTCATGTCCTCGATGAACCCATCGAGGTTGTTCCCGGCCCCGGTCACGGCCGCCCCGGCCATGAACACGGAAGTGGAGTTCCGGACCTTCACATCCAGGAGCGCTTGCGGAGACTCGGACTCGGACGCGACCTCGGCGATGAACTGCAGGTCCTTGTTCATGCGCCTGAGCGTGAACCGGCCGTACTGATTGGTGTAGCCCAGATAGATGTCGCCGCTCCCGTTCGTCCCCAGGAAAGGCTCGCCGCCGCTGACGCCCGTGAGGGTCGTGTCCAGCCCGGTCAAGGACAGGCTGTGGTCGTACTGGTGGATCTGCACCGAATCCCCGGCCGCGCTCAGGCCCGCCACGTACACGCCGGTAGCCGTGACCACGATATGGGTGGGCGTGGAAGGAGACGTCAGGAGGGCGCTGGTCGCGCCCGTGAAGGACATGGGCTCCTTCACCAGTCTCGTCTGTCCGGTCACCGTGCTGTAGACCAGCATGTAGAAGTCGGTGCCGAACAGGGTCAGGCCGAAGGACTCCTCCCTGCCCGACGCGGCGAAGGTGAAGGTGTCCCGGTCGACCTCGGAGAGGTCCGCGCTGAGGAGGTGAAGGAGCTTGGCCCCGCTGTCCGAGTCTCCGCCGTTGGCCGCGGCGTAGAGGCTCGTGGAGTAGGGCACGAAATCCGTGAAGGCCCCCAGGACGTCGCCCGGGAAGGACACGACGGTGCCCTGGAGCGTCAGGCTCCTGTCGTAGCGCAGGATGCGGTTCTGTCCCCCGCTCTGGACGCCCAGATAGATCATACTGTCGCCCATGGCGAAGGCGCGGTCCGTGAACTGGTACGGGACGGCCGCGCTGGCCAGGAACACGCCGGTCATGCTGTACTTCGCGATGGAGTTGTCCTGGGGGGAGCCGGAGGGCTCGGCCTCGGTCGTGGACTTGAAGAACGCGTAGACCGCGGGGTCGAGCGGGTCGGGGTCGACGACGATGCGCTCCACGTAGTCCTGGTCGTAGTTCGTGGAGGCGATCTGCGCGCCGGTCTGGAAGCCGCCGGTGAAGTCGTACGACTTGGGGCCAGGAGGAGGCGGCAGATCGATGAGCTCGACCGTCTTGGTCCTGAAATCCCCGGAGGCGAAGTCGCTGCCGTTGAAGCTGAAGCCGGTCACGTAGAACTGGCCGTCGGCATCCACGGCCATGTCCGCGGCCTCGTCAGCGTACATGGACGCGTATGTCCCGGTCGCGAGCGGGACCAAAGAGGGGTTGAACTTGACCAGCCACCAATCGTCGGCAGAAGCCCCGCCGTCATGTCCCCCAATCACGACCAGGTCGCCTGAACCGTCCACGATGCCGTCCGTCCCTCCCCAAGCGGCCGAGTAGACCGTGGACGCGAGGAACACGAGGTTCGAGTCGTACTTGACGACCAGGAGCGCGCTCTGCGTCTCCTTCCTGGAGCCGACCAGGTAGACGGACCCGGAGTTCGTGTCCACGGCCAGGCCGTAGCTCTGCATCTCCGGATTCACATGGGCGAAGGCGCTGAAAGTCGCGGAAGACTGGAAGATCAGATTGTTGTTGTACTTGGCCATGAAGTAGCTCGTGGCCGTGCCCTGGAGCTTGAACCCGACCATGTAGACGTTGCCGGCCGCGTCCACCTCCACGTCCTGCGCCTCGTCGTAGTAGCCCGTATTGAACACGGCGGAGGACTGGAACACGAGGTCCTTGTTGTATTTCACCACCCCGGCGTCAGGGTCCTGGGACCCGGCCACGAACACGTTGCCGGACCGGTCCAGGACGATGGCCCGATTGGCCGCGTCCCCGGGCAGCAGCGCCGAGGAGACGAACCCCAGGTCCTTGTTGTACTTGACCGTGCGCCAGCCGACCCCGTCCTCCTGCAAGGACACATAGACCCCGTTGGGGTTGACGTCCACGAACCCGCTGATAGCGTCGGTCCCGGAGATGGGCCAGGAGACCGCGGCGAGCTTGCTGCCCGAGGCGTCGTACTTGGCCGTCACGATCTCGCTGTTCGCGCCCTTAGACGAGGTCCCGACCACGTAGACGAACGGTCCTCCGACCGTGAAGGTGTCCACAGCCACGCCCTGCGGCATGTCCATGTCCCCGGCGTCGTAGATGGCCCCATCCGTCTGGGAGAAGTCGCCGGAGAACGTCCCGGCCGGGGCTTCCCCTTCGAGCCCTTCCGCGCCCGAGAGCGTGGAGCCGCCGAGCCACTTCAGCGGAGCGCTCGAGTTCACGGCCATCCACATGTCCGTGCCGCCCAAAGACAGGCTCCGCACCGGGTCCTGGCCGCCGTGCTGGGCGTAGTGGAGAGTCCCGTCGGAAGCGTACTTCCACACCGCGCCGTGGCCGGGCCCCGAGTCCGGCCCGATCCACCCGCCGAGGTACAGGTCCCCGGACATGTCCATGCCCATGCCGTGGAACTGTTCGATGTCCCCTGGGATGCTGTGCCACTTCTTGGAGAAGATGGTGGCGCCGGTGTAGTCGAATTTCCAGAGCGCCAAGTCCTTGTTCGTGCCCAAGGCGTTGGTCGCGTCCGAGGCCACGTAGAACCCTGACGGCGTGCCCAGGACGTCGCAGGCGGTGTCTCCGTCCGTGATGACGTTCTTCACCTTATTTATGCTGAGCAGGGTCTGGCCGTCCGACTGGTAGCGCAATAGGACCAGGTCCATGGCCGGCGCCGGGGCATTGGTGGAATCCGATGAAAATCCCACGACCCAGAGCTCGCTCGAAGGCGAGACCACGACCCCGTCCGCCCAATCCAGGCCCGCGTTGCCCATGTAGGTGGTGCTCAGGCTGATAAGTCCGTTCGTGTACTTGAGCAGGCCCATCTTGTACTGATACCCAGCCCCGGTCTGGATGCCGGCGCCGATCCAGATGTTGCCGGACGCGTCCGCCGTCGAATAAGTGGCGAAGTCATCCAGATGGTAGGAGCTGTCGTACCCGGTGCTGGAGATGATCACGTCGCCGGTGGAAGGGAACTTGTAGACCACGGCGTCCATGGCCTGCGTCATGGGGCCTGAGGAGCTGCCCACCACGTACACGTCCCCGGTGTTGGAGAACACGGTGGACCAGGAATCCGTCTGAGTGCTCGCGTAGGGAAGGACCACTGAGGATATAAACACCCCCGTGGGGCTGAACCTAGAGACCCAGGTGTCCACGTTGTCGCGGATGATCTCCCACAGATACCCGTCCGGGGCGCTGGACAGGTACCGGCCCCTCGGCGAGCCGCGGTTGTAGTAGAACTGACTCGTGACCGAGTTGTTGACGTTGCCGGCCATGTCCATGACCATCAAGCTGATCTGGTAGGTGGTCATGGATACCAGGTCATTGCCGGACGGGACCTGGGAGTACGTCCAGGAGGCGCCCGGCGTGGTGGCCGTATAGGTGGAGCTCGCCTGCCATTGCAGGAGGTCCCCGCTCCAGTAGGTGTTGTAGTTCGGGCTCGAGGAGATGCGTACGCGCACGCCCACAATCGGGCTCAAGACGTCGTTGGCCGTGCCTGAGATGAGCGGGAAGTCGGTCCGGGCGGAGTTGTTCGCCGGGAAGAGGATGGCGGCCGCGGGCAGGACGTTGTCGTACAAGAAGGTCTTCTGCCCGAAGGGCGACTGGGTCCCGCTGCCGTCCGTGGCCTTGCTCTCGATGAGGTAGCTCGTGCCGTTGGTGAGCGAGGTGCCCAGAGAGCCGGTGGCGAGGACCCAGGTGCCTGAGGACATGCCCGTGAAGCTCGGGTTGAGGAACGTCTGGCTCGCGCCCCACGCCGTGCCGTTCCAATACTGGTTGTCGGAGTTCCTCTTGACGGAGAACTGGACCTGGGTGATGTTGTAGCCGGCCGCAGCCTCGGCCGTGCCTGCGACGTTGGCGAGCATGCTCGCGTAGGGCGTGCCCGGGTTCGTGATCGCGGAGTTGGGGTACTGGGAATAGCTGCCGAAATACATCGCGTTCACGTTGGCATTCCCGCCGAGGCGCACGAGACCGTCTGGGGACACCGCGATGGCGTATCCGTGCTTCTCTATGCCATCGGACACCGTGGTGCTCGAAATGAGAGCGAAACTATTGCTGACCTTCAGGATGAAGACGTTGGCCGGTCCTCCTGAAGAATACTCCCCAGTCAGATAGATGTTCCCTTGGGGATCCCACGCCAAGTCATGAGCCCGATCATCGTAGGAGGCATTGATGTCGAACGTCGCGGCCGCGGCAGTGGAGAAGCTCGCATCATACTTGAGCATCCACACCGCGCGCTGCGTGGGGTTGCCGGTGCTGGCAGCGACATACATATTGCCGGATGAATCCGCGAGCACATGCGGGCGAAAATTCGTCGCGTCGCCGGCGGTGATGACGCGGCTCGAAAGCAGGACCATGTCCCCAGCGAACCTGGACGCCAGAAAATCGCCGCTGGTCGTTTGGCCGACCGAATAGACCACCCCGCTCTTTTGAACGATGTCGTAGGCCCGCTCGGTAGAACCGGTGGCGATGGTCGCGCTGGAAACCAGCACTAGGTCATAACCCAATCTCGCGACCCAAAAATCCTCGGTCGCGTCCTGCGTCCCTCCGGCCAAGTACACGCCGGTCTCGTCTACGAATATGGCGTATCCAAGGTTGGCGGAGGTCGCGCCACCGGTGCCGTTGAAAGTCGCGCTCGCCAGCAGGACGAGTTCCGGGGAGAATTTCCCGACATAGGCCTGCACGCCGGGGACCGTGTTGTCGATCCGTCCCGTGACGTAGAGATTCCCGTCCGGGCCGACCGCGATGCCTTCGGCGCGATCCATGGCGCCGTTGGTCCCGCTGACCACGGCGCTCGCGATCAGGACCGAGTCGGGAGTGTACTTGCCGATCCAGACATGGGAGATGCCGGCTGCGTATATGAATCCGCTGGGATGGACCGCCAAGGCTCGGACAGACTCGGAGGCATCGGCCCCCACATCATAGGTGCTGCTCGACCGCAGCACCAAGGTCTGCGCCTCGGCCTGCCCGGCCAGGGACAAAGCAAGCGCGCCCAATACCGCGCGCGCCAGCCCCAGTCCGGCTCTCGGCGTTCTCTTCACTCGTTCCTTAATACTGCCGCCCGACATTGTACCACCGCGTCCCCGTCAACGCCCTGTGACTAAAATCACCTAATAATCGTACGAGAACCCGAACAGATAGTTCGCCGTGTTGTACGAATACCGGTACGTCTTCTCATAGTCCATGTTCGAGCTGGCCCACAGCATGTTCGTCTGCGCCAGCATCCTGAAATTCTTCGCGATCGGATACGAATAGCTCAGCGCGATCAGATACCGGTCCTGGTACTGCTTGTCCGTCCCGTACTGCCCGGCCGCGTTCTGCACCAGGCGGCCCAGGTAGTTCTGCCGGGACCAGGTCGCGGCCAGTCCCACGATGGACGAACGCCTCTCGTCCCCCCAGGAGACGCTCACCGACGGCCCGGCCGAGACGCTCCAGTAGCTGTAGGCGTCCATGACGGCCTTGGTCTGGCCCGCGTCGAAAGTGTTCTGGTTCGAGCCGTTGTACGCCAATCCGGTGGAGAACGCCGAGGACGTCCTGGCCTTCCCCCCCAGGATGGCGCGGGGATACGTCAAAGCCATGTTCAGGTTGTTCGTGAAATCCTGCCGCTTGTAGGGCTCGTGCGGGTTGGGCTGCCCCTGGGTATTGATGATGGGCTGGTCCGGGAAGGTCTGCCACAGGAAACGGTACGAGGTCTGCAGCGACATCTTGGGATCGTCGTAGGGGATGGGCAAGGAGGCGCTCAGGTTGAGCTGCTGGTTCATCGTGTCGAGCACGTTCGTGCCCGCGGCCTCCCGGCCCAGCGGGTTGCCGTTGGGGTCCACGCCGGACTTGGATTCCAAGGACTGGTAGTTCGGGAAGCGGATGTAGTAGAAGTCGTAGCCGACCCTCACCGAGAACGGGTCGCGGTACACCTTCTCGACTTCCAGACCTAAGCCCAAAGTCTCGTAGTCGAAGAGCCCCTTGCCCCAATCCTCGTCCCGGGTCTCCTTGAGGAACTCGCGCTTGTAGTTCAAGGACGGCTTGAACTTCCAGTTCGTCTCGACCGGCGTGTAGAGCCCGGCCAAGGAGATCCGGTGGTCCATCTGCTCCTGGAACAGCGTGCCGGAGCCCACCGAGTCCGTGACCGACTTGGTCCCCTGGTAGTTGCCCTTATATAAAGGAAGCACGCTCCACTCTTCGTCCAGCTTCATGACCGGGACCGCGTGCGCGGACGCGTTCCCGTGGAAATTCGACCGGTCCTGGGTGAAGAAGTACTGCCCGCCCAGAAGGCTGAGGCTGTAGATAGGGATATACTCCAGGGCGGAGCCCTGGAGTGCCGTTGTCATCAGTCCCACCGCTAGAAGTCCGGTCCTTCTCCTCACTGGATCAACCCCGATTCGATGAGGACCTTGGGCTCGAACACCAGGTCGATCTTGCGGCCGCCGAACTCCGAGGCCGTGATGATCTGCTGGTAGTTCCACTTGAGCATGCGCGCCCGGTAGTCAGCCCCGCTCGTGATGCCCGCGAAATCGCCGAACGAGGCGACCTGGCCCTCGTCGTCGATGATGTAGCTGTCCCATTTATCCCACAGGCCGGTGTTGCTCTTACGATAAACGATGTGATGGAACTTATTCTCCTCGCGGTACCCGGTGCAGTTGTCGAGCTCGGTGCAGCGCACATCCAGACTCTGGTTCAGCGAATTCTGGATCTCTGTCGGGATCACGCAGGGTCCGTCGAGGTTGTCGCAGGTCGAGGGCTGGATGACCGTCATGTTGTGGGCGTTGTAATTCGTCGCGTGGTCGAATGTATCCCCATCGGCGTCCGTGTCTCCATAAGACCGGAGGCCGCCGCATCCGGCCTCGGAGCCGTTGACGCAGCCCGCAGCGATGGCCGCGGCAGCCGTCGGGTCATACTTGCGCCCAGTGGGCGTCCCGGAGGGATCCGCCGCGACGTCCCACTCGGTATGCGCGATCCCGTTGTACTTGAGCGCGTACGTGTCGTACAAGGTCCCGTAGAACGCGGTGCCGTTCGGCACGTCCACGTACTCGTTCTGGCTCGGGTCGAACGCGAAGGCCACGTCGTCGTCCGCGGCCACGTTGCTGTTGAGGTCCACCTGATGCCCGCCCGAGGCGTTCTCCAGCACGTTGTCCTGCGTGTTGGAGCGGCCGACCTCGTAGGACGTGATGTAGTACTGGCAGGGGGACCCCACGCAGCCCGGGACCTGCTTGAACGCGGTCGTCAGGTCCGTGGGCAGCGTCTGGTTGAAGGTCCCCTTGTAGTAGAAATAGTCGAACCGGTCCACGCGCTCGTTCAGGACCACGAGCTTGAACGTGTCCGGCGAGGGCAGCATGATGTAGTCCTCGATGCGGACCCGGTGTCCGTTCACGTCGATCATGGCCTTGCCCTGCTGGTAGATCGCGCTCTTCATCTCCAGGGCCGCGGCGGCCTGGACCTGCTCCTTGGTCATCTCCAGGCCCACCTCGCGCTTGAGGTCCGCGCGCTCTCTGGAGTCCGCGGCCGCGTCCGCCTCGCTGATGCTGATCGGCTTGCCCACGCCCTGCTGCGAGACGTCCACGCGCTGGCCCTCCTGGAGCATGAGCTCGTTGCCCCTGTTGTCCGCCACGCCGAGGGTCCCCCTGAAGAGGTCGACCGAGGTGGCTCCCGAGGGCGCGACGCTGACCCCGAACTCCGTCCCGCGCACCGAGCAGACCGCTGTGGGCGTGCGGACCCTGAAGCGGCGGCTCAGCTTGGAGGTCACCCAGGCCTTCATCTTGCCCAGGTTGAGCTTCATGGCGGCCTCGCCGGAGGAAGCCTCCTCCAGGACGAAGGAGCTCTTCGGCCCGAGCTCCACCTTGGAGCCGTCCTCGAAACCGATGGTGACGTTGGCCCCGCGTCCGGTCTTGACCTCCTGCCCTCCGGCGAGGGCGGCGTCGGACTTGACCTCGTTCCAGAGCAGAGATCCCGTGTTCCGGGCCTGCACCTCGCCCGAGACCGTCACGGCTTTGGCGCCGGCGTGGGACAGTTCCGGTGCGGTCAAGCAGAGAAGCGGAAGGAGCAATAAAGGAAGAAATACTTTACGTCGGCTCGGCGCGCTCGGCGTCAGTGGCATGTTGCAGACTGACTGTAAGTATAGCCGCCCCGCCCATCGCTGTCAAGCGCGGGGAACGATGACTTTAGGCACAAAGGCCCTACTTCTTGTCCGGCTGGATGGGCGGCTGCGGGATCGCCGGCGGGACGGCCTTGTGCCGCGTCCCCGCGCGCTTTCCCTCCACGCGCAGCAGCTTGATGGGGGGCAGCACGGACGGCGGGGTCTCGGTCACGGAGGACCGCACCGGGACCGCGTCCGAGCTCACCCGCGGGGCCGCCAGCTCCTCGGAGGGGAGCGCCGGCGGCTGCGCCCGGAACAGACGCCGCCCGCCGAAATACAGGATCACGGCCGCGAGAACGGCGGCGGTCCAGAGCACCACCCTGTAGAGCCCTTCGTCCTTGTCGTCGTTCATTCCATGTAATCCCTGAGCGCGCGGGAGCGGGACGGGTGCCGCAGCTTGCGGATGGCCTTGGACTCGATCTGCCGCACCCGTTCCCGGGTGACCTTGAAGATGCGGCCGACCTCCTCGAGGGTGCGCGGGTAGCCGGTCCCGATGCCGAAGCGGAGCTTGAGTATCTTGGCCTCGCGGTCGGTCAAGGTCGAAAGCACGTTCTCCACCTCGGCCCGGCGCAGGAAGTTCTTCGCCGAGTTCGAGGGAGCCGGCCCCGTCTTGTCCTCGATGAAGTCCTCAAGGTAGGAATCCTCGTCCTCGCCGATGGGGGTGGCCAGGGAGATGGGCTCCTGCATGATCTTGAGCACGCTCTTCACCTTGTCCACCGAGATGTGCAGATGCCGGGTGTACTCCTCGAGCGCGGGCTCGCGCCCGTACTCCTGGCGGTAGCGCCGCGTGACCTTCATGAGTTTGGAGATGAGCTCCTTCATGTGCACCGGGATGCGGATGGTCCGGGCCTGGTCCGCGATGGCGCGGTTGATGGACTGGCGGATCCACCACGTGGCGTAGGTCGAGAACTTAAAGCCCCTCTTGTACTCGAACTTCTCCACCGCCTTCATGAGCCCCAGGCCGCCCTCCTGGATGAGGTCCGAGAGCTCCAGGTTCGAGTTGACGTGCTTCTTCGCGATGGACACCACCAAGCGCAGGTTCGCCTTGATGAGCTTGAGCTTGTCCCTGAGTATCTGCTCCTCCAGGGTGACGATCCGGCGGTCGAGCTCCAGGAACTGCTCCATGGGGATGGGGACCGTATGCATGAGCCGCTCGAGGTGCTCGCGGACCCCCTTGAGGTTCTCGAGCGCGGCCTCGACGGCGGAGGGGGCGTAGCCCGTGCGCGAGCGGAAGGCCTGCGGCGTCATCTTGCCCGAGGAGACCTGGTTGGCGTAGCCGCGCAGCTGCCGATAGTCCCCCCCGTAGCGCCGCTTGTAGGTCTCGATCGTATCGAGGCACTCGCGGATCTTCCCGGCCAGGTTCTTGATCTTGTTCGTCAGACGCTTGATCTTGTCCTGGTTGAGGTTCAGGCCCACGATCCCCTTGACGATCTCCTTGTTCTGCAGCTCGATCTGCTTCTGGACCTTCTGCTGCATCTTCGGGCTGAGAGGCTTCTGGAGCTTCGCGCGCAGCGCCAGGATCTTCTTCTCGGACCTCGCGATGAACTGCGCGACCGTCTTCATCTTCCGCCGCATGGCGGAAAGCTCTTGCGAGGTCTTGCGGCCGCGCGGCATGAGCTCCTTGGGAGTCATCTCCTGCATCGTGATGAGGGTCTCCCAGTTGCGGATCTCCCGCATCGTGATGGGGGACTCCAGCACCAGAAGCCGGAGCTCGCGCTCCCGCTCGCGGACGTTGCGGGCCAGGGTGACCTCCTCCTCGCGGCTCAGGAGCGGCACCTTGCCCATCTCGGAGAGGTACATGCGGATGGAGTTCGAGACGTCGGGGCTGGATTCCCACTCCTCGCTGTAGGCCTCCTTCTCCGCGTGCGTATCCGCCTTGAACTTCTTCCGGCTGAGCACCTCGATGCCCAGGTCCTCGAGCGTCGACATGAGCCCGTCGATCTCCTCGGAGGACATGTGCGCCGCGGTCAGGGAGCGGTTGATCTCCTCCAAGGTGAGGTATCCGTGCTCCTTGCCCAGCTCGATGAGGTCGCCCAACGCCTGCTTCGAGATGCCAGCCATGCCTATTGACGCTCCTTGCTCAGCGCGTGTTCCGCTGAGCCCCCTGCAACTCCGAACAGAGCCTCTTGTACTCCGTCACGATATCCGGGTCCACAGGTCCCGATTTCGTCTTGCCGAAGATGAGCGGCTCGAGCTCCGCGAGCCTCCGCTTCTTGCGCAAGCGCCCCACGATATCGGACACCAGCCGCGCCGGATCCCCGCACTCGCGCCGGTCGCACAGCAACGAGCGCGCCGCCGACGCGTCGGCGGGCTCGAGGCTCTCGAGGAAGCCGGCGATCCAGCGCGCCCCCCCCCCCTTCGCCGAGTCCGGGACCCCCACGGCCGAGCGCAGGCGCAGGAAGATGCGGCACGCGCGCTCATCCGAAAAATCCGCCTCATCCACCAGTTCCTCCGAGGCGGAGAGGGCCGGGGAGCGCAGCAGGCAGAAGAGGATGTCGCGGTCCTCCGCCGGCATCGGCTGTCCCGCCGAGGACGGGGCGGGCGAGGCGGCCGCGGCGTGCCGGCGGACGGGCGTCTTGCCCCCTCCGGACGAAAGCTTCCGGAGCTGCAGGCGGAGCGACCCCTCGTCGGTCTTCAGGCGCTGGGCCAGCCGGCTCAGCCACTCGCTCTTAAGCACCTCGTCCGGGCACTTCGCGATGGTCTCCAGGATGCGGGCGGCGAAGGCGGCCTTCTGCTCGGGCGAGAGCTTGGCCTCGTTGCCGAGCAGGAACCGGGTCTGGAAGGAGACCAGGTCCTCGGCCGCGGCCAGCACGGACTTCAGGCTCTCGGGCCCTCCGCGCTGCAGGAGTTCGTCGGGGTCGAGCCCGTCCGGGACGGTGGCCAGCGCCACGCCCACCCCTCGCTCCATCATGAGCTCGCCGCCCCGGACCGCGGCGCGCACGCCGGCCGCATCCGGGTCGAAGAGGAACGTGACCCGGTCGACGTGACGCTTCAAGAGCGCCGCGTGGTCTTCGGTCAGGGCCGTCCCCAGCGGCGCGCACGCGTTCCGGAACCCCGCCTGATGCGCGGCCAGCACGTCCATGTAGCCTTCCAGCAGCAGGGCATGGCGCTCTTTTCGGATCGTCGGCAAGGCCTCGTGGAAGCCGTAGAGCACGCGCCCCTTGGAGAACATGACGTTGTCCGGGGAGTTGAGGTATTTCGGCTCGTCGTCGCCGAGCACCCTTCCCCCGAAACCGCAGACCTCCCCGCGCGCGTTCAGGATGGGGAACAGGACGCGCGCCCAGAAGTGCTCCCGCAGGCGCCCCTCGCGCTCGGACGCGAGGCCGCACCGGGTCAAGAGCTCCTTGCCGAACCCCTGGCGGGTCGCCGCCGGGAGCAGGCCCCCGGACCGGGCGGCGTAGCCGAGCTTGAAGGCCTCGATCGTCTCCTTCGCCAGGCCTCGCTTGGCGAAATAGCGGCGGGCGGCGTCGGCCTCGGGCAGGCGCAGGAGCTGGGAGTGGTAATGCTCGCGCGCGAACTCCAGCACCCGGCGCAGGCTCAGACGCTCCTTCTCCTGCGGGTCGAGGGCGCGCTCCGGCCGCACCAGGCGCACCCCGGCGCGCTCGGCGAGCTTCTCGACCGCCTCGACGTAGGACAGCCCCTCGATCTTCATCAGGAAGCCGAAGACGTTGCCGCCGGCCTCGCATCCGAAGCAATGGAAGATGCCCTTCTCCGGCACCACGTAGAAGGACGGCGTCTTCTCCTGGTGAAAAGGACAGCAGGCCTTGAAGTCGCGCCCGGCCTTCTTCAGGCTCGGCACGTACTCGCGGACCAGCTCGACGAAGTCGATGCGCTCCCGGACCTCTTCCAGGGAGGCTTCAGTGATGCGTCCCAAAGGAGGAACCTACCTGTGTACGCGACGGCGCTTGAGTCGGCTGAGCTTGCGCCGGTTCTCCTGCTGCCGGAGCTTGCGCTTCACGCTCGGGGGAAGGAAGTGCTCGCGCCTCTTGATCTCCCGAAGGATGCCGTTGCGTTCGCACTCGCGCTTGAACCGACGGAGCGCGTCCTCGATGCTCTCCCCGTCCCTTACTTTGACGAACACCATGGATTGCGATCACCTCACCCCGGCGGCCAAGTCATTCGGCGGCCCGAGAGCACGTGGTAGTGCACGTGGTCCACGGACTGCCCGGCGCCCCGGCCGTTGTTCAGCACGACCCGGAAATCCTCCAGACCGTTCTCCGCCGCCAGTTTGCGTATGACGAGCTGCAGATGCCCCAGCAGGCTCTCGTCGGCTTCCGCGGAGTCCGAGAGCTTGGCGATGTGCTTCTTCGGCACCACGAGCAGGTGCGTCGGCGCCGCGGGGTTGAGGTCCTTGAACGCCAAGGCGCGCTCGTCCTCGTACACCTTGCGCGAAGGGATCTCCCCCGAGACGATCTTGCAGAAAAGGCAGTCGCCAGCCATAGATTCCGCCGGAATGGATTATTATAGCATCTCCACGGCCGCCTCCGGCAATCCCGGCCCGGCTGAGGCGATCCTCGCCCGGTGCAGCCCCGGCCCCGGGTCCCGGTCCAGGCGCACGCGCAGAAAATGGTCCGTGGTCGCCTCCACGCGTCCGGGACGCGGCTCCGCCACCACGCGGCGCACGCTGCCGACGGCCCTGGACGCGAACTCGGCGCGCAAGGAAGCGTCCAGCGCTTTCATGCGCCCCGCGCGTTCCTCGGCGGTCTTGGCCGCCACCTGGCCTCCCATGGCCGCGGCCGGGGTCCCCTCGCGCCTCGAGTACCGGAAGACATGGAGCCCCGAGAGGCCCATGCGTTCCACGAAGGCCAGGCTCGCCTCGTTCTCCTCCTCGGTCTCGCCCGGGAAGGCCACGATGACGTCCGTGAACAGGCCGCAATCGGGCCTGCGCCGCCGCAGGGCCGCCATCCGCTCCGAATAGAAGGCCGTGTCGTAGCTCCGACCCATGCGCCGGAGTACCGCGTCCGAACCGGACTGCAGCGGGATGTGGAACGAGGGGCAGAGCTTCTCCCCTGCCCGATCGAGGAGGGCGAGGAGATCGTCCGTCACCTCGCGTACGCCGAAGGAGGAGAGCCGGATGCGGAAATCGCACGGCAGCGCGGTCAGTCTGTCGAGGAGCTCGACGAAGCCGGTCGACCCGTCGCGGTAGGACCCAAGCCGCACTCCGCAGAGCACGATCTCCCGCACGCCTTCCTCCAGTAGCGCCTCCGCCCGCCGGACGACCTCGCCGACGGGCGTGGAGCGCATCTCGGGTCGGACCGAGGGCACGATGCAGTAGGTGCAGCCGCCCCCGCACCCGTCCTGGACCTTCAGCGTGACGCGCGAACGCGCATGGCCGGCCGAGCATCCTCCACCGCCCAAGAGCGCGAGGATGCCGTCCTTGTCCTGGTTCTTGACCACCATCGCCCCGGGGAAGGCGGCCTCGATCTTCTCAGGCGAGCGCGTGGCGAGGCAGCCGGTCACGATGACCCTGGCCGAGGGGTTGCGCCTGCGGATGCGGCGCAAGAGGAGCAGCGCGTCCGCGTCCGCCCGGTGGGTCACCGTGCAGGTGTTGATGACGCAGACGTCGGCCTGCGCGAAGTCCCGCACGAGGATGAGCCGTCTCGCCAATGCCTCGCTCTCGGATTGGTTGACCCGGCAGCCGAAGGTGCGCAACCAGACCCTCAACGCGCCCCTCTCCTCCGCTTCCGAGGTCTTGAGAAGAGGGCGATGTCCACTTTGTCCTTGGGACGGGCGGCCGCGCGCTTGTTCTTCAGAAAAGTCTCCTTGCCCAGATAGAACACGGCATGCTCGCCGAACGGTCCTTTCTGCCGGCTGTCCCAGACCTCCTCTGCCGTGACGCCGTCCAGCTTCGTGAGCAGGTCGATGCGCACGGGGGGATAGCCGAGTTGGATCACCTCGCCGGAGAGGATGTCGGCCTTGGTGATGCCGAGAGACCCGAAGCCGAAGTCGTCCAGCGCGCGGAGCAGAGCCTGCGCGTTCGCTTCCGCGGGCCTGATCCAGATGTCGATGTCCCCTGTCGCCCGAGGATAGCCCAGGAAGCCGAGGGCGTAAGCGCCCACGATCACGAAGTCCACGCGATTCCGGTCGAGCGCGCCGACGAAGTCCGAGAAGTCCCTGTTGAGATCGCTCACGCGCGGCGGCTCCTCATCCGGAAAGAGCGTTCCAGACGGGGGAATCCCGTTTTGCCCTGGACCATGAGGGCCTGGCGTCTCAGGAACTCCATCGCGTCGATCCTGGCCTGAGGCGGCTGGGCGAGCCAGAACCGCAGCGCGTCGCGGTCGTCTTCCCTCTCCACGATGCGGACATGGGGCGGATCCCTCCATATCTCGGACGACGGCCGGCTGACGAGGCGCTCCTCCTCCGCCCGGATCAGGGCCCGGACCATGCGGCCGCGAGGGCGCTCGGCGCCCATGACCCGTGCGACCTTGCGGCGCGCGACTTCCTTGATGCGCTCCGCCACGGCACCCTTGGGAGTCTTGATGAACTTCGGGAGCACTACGACCTCGCAGAACATGGCCTGCAGGATCCTCCGGAGCGTGCTCAACTGGACGTCGACCCTGCCGCTCTCGATCTTCGCCACATGGGACTGCGGCAGGCCCGCGCGCCTGGCGAGCTGAGCCTGGGTCATGCGCAGGGCGCTTCGGGTCTCCCGGATCAGGACATGGGGCGCGGACCCCTCGGCCGCCGTCCATCCGCTGTTCATATTCCAGAGATATTGTAATCTGTTTAAATAGATTTGTCAATATGTTGATTATATGTTTAAACAGATAATACTATTGGCGGGAGCTACAGGTCCCCGAGCTCGTAGAAGACGATCGCGCACGCGACCAGCGCGGCCGTCTCGGCACGGAGGGTGTTCGGCCCGAGGCTGAAGAGCGCGGCCCCCTCGCACTCCGCCAGCTCGATCTCGTCCTCCGAGAACCCTCCTTCGGGCCCCACGAAGATGTTGACGAGCAGGTTCTCGTTGCCCTGCCGGGCGGTGCGCAGGACCTCGCGCAGCCCCGCGTAGGTCGAGTTGCCGGAGTGCTTCTCCCACGCGACGAGGGTCAGCCCCCCCTTGCACGACTCGCGGATCGCGTCGCGAAAGTGCATCGGCGCCGTAACCTCCGGGATGTCGGCGCGGCGGCACTGCTTGGCCGCGGCCGTGACGACCTTCTTCCAGCGCGCGTCCTTGGTCCCGCTCAGGGTCCGGAGCTGCACCACGGTCCTGGGAGTCACCACCGGGACGAAGGTGGAGACGCCGATCTCGGTCCCCTTCTCCAAAGCCCAGTCCCAGTGCGAGGGCTTGAGCAGGCTCAGATACAGCCTCAGCCGCGCCGGGGTGGACTTCGCGGAGACGTGCAGCTTCTCCACGATGTCGCCTTCCACGCTCCCGTCGGGCCGCACAAGGCGGACGACGCCCTTATAGCGCCCGCCGTGCCCGTCGAAGAGCTCGATCGGGTCGCCGGGCTTGCTGCGCAGCACGCGCGCCACATGGAACGCCTCGGGCCCCCGGAGCACGAACTTCTTATCCTGGATGTCTTCCTTGGAGAGGAGGAATTGGGGCACTAGTCACCTCCGAAGATCTTCTTGAATATCCCGCCGTCGTCCTTGTCCTTGGCGGAAGGCGGCTCCTCGGGGCGCTCCTCTTTCGGCTCCGGCGAGCCGTCCAGGGCCGCGGCGAACCGCTCCAGGAGCTCCCGCTGCCGCGCGTTCATCCCCTTGGGCACCTCGACCCGGACCCGGACCAGGAGGTCTCCGAAGCCCTTCCCCCGCAGCCGCGGCATGCCCTTGCCCTGCACCCGCAGGAGCGTCCCGTGCTGCACGCCCTCCGGGACGCGGATCCGGGCCTTCTCCGGCCCGAGGGTCGGGATGTCGATCTTGCAGCCGAGCGCGGCCTGCGGGAAGGAGATCGGCAGGTCGTAGATGATGTCGTCCTCGTCGCGCTCGAACTTGGGGTGGGGCTTGATGCGCACGATCACGAAAAGGTCTCCCGACTCCCCGCCGCGCCCTCCCGCCTCCCCCTCGCCGCCGATGCGCAGGGTCGCCCCGTCGTAGATCCCGGCCGGGATGCGCACGGTCAGCTTGTTGCGCTGGCGCACGCGGCCCGAGCCCGAACAGTTGCGGCACGGGGTCTCGATGATCTGCCCCTCGCCGCCGCAGTTCGAGCAGGTCTGCGTCATGGAGAAGAAGCCCTGGGAGAACTGGACCCGGCCCGAGCCGCCGCAGTTCGAGCAACGCTTGAGGCCCGAGCCCGGGGCGGCGCCCACGCCGCCGCAGCTCGGGCAGGTCTCCACCCTCTCATAGGCCAGAGGGAGCTTCGTCCCCTCGTACGCATCCTCGAGGCTGATGTTCACCTCGTACTTGAGGTCGTGCCCGCGCCGAGAGCGCGACCGCTTCCCGCCCCGGAACCCGCCCCCCACGCCCCCGAAGAACCCCTCGAACACGTCCCCGAAGATGTCCCCGATGTCCGCCCCGCCGAACCCGCCGTACGGGCCCGTCCCGGCCCCGCCCGCCGCAGCCCCGGCGGAGATGCCGGCCTCCCCGTACTGGTCGTAGAGCTTGCGCTTGTTCGCGTCGGAGAGGACCTCGTAGGCCGAGTTGATCTCCTTGAAGCGCGCCTCGGCCTTCTTGTCCCCGGGGTTGCGGTCCGGGTGGCACTTGAGCGCGAGCTTGCGGAACGCCCGCTTGATCTCGTCCTCGGAGGCGTTCCTGGGAACGCCTAGGGTCTCGTAGAAGTCGCGCGCCACATCGCCTCTAGGTCAGGACTTCCCTTCCTCATCGACCACTTCCGCGTCCACGACGTCGTCTTTGCCCTTCTTCTCCGGCTTGCCCGGCTTGTCGCTCCCCTTGCCGCCTTCCGCGCGGTCCGAGCCGTTGCCGTCCTTACCGGAGGCCTGCGCTTTCGCGGCCGCCTCGCTGTAGATGGCCTCTCCGAGCTTCTGCGAGGTCCGCATGAGTTCGTCCTTGGCCTTGTTGATCTTCTCCGGGTCCTCGGTCTTGAGGGCGCCCTTGAGCTCCGTGATGGCGCTGTCGATCTTGCCCCGCTCCTCTTGGGAGACCTTGCCCCCGTGCTCCCGCAGCGCCTTCTCCGTGGCGTAGAGCACGGTGTCGGCCTCGTTCTTCGCCTCGATCTTGGCGCGCTGGCGCTTGTCCTCGTCGGAGAACTTCTCGGCCTCGCGCACGAACTTCTCGACCTCGTCCTTATTGAGCTTGTTCTTGGCCGTGATGGTGATGTGCTGGAGCTTCTTGGTGCCCAGGTCCTCGGCCTTGACGTTGAGGATGCCGTTGGCGTCGATGGAGAAGCTCACCTTGATCTGCGGCACGCCCCGCGGAGCGGGCGGGATGCCGTCGAGGTCGAACTTGCCCAGCGACACGTTGTCCTTCGCCATCGGACGCTCGCCCTGGAGCACGTGGACGGTCACGGCCGGCTGGTTGTCCGACGCCGTGGAGAATATCTGGGACTTCTCCACCGGGATGGTGGTGTTGCGCTCGATGAGCGGGGTCATGACCCCGCCCAGGGTCTCGATGCCCAGGGTCAGCGGCGTGACGTCGAGCAGGAGCACGTCCTTGATCTCGCCGGTCAGCACCGCGGCCTGGATGCCCGCGCCCTGCGCCACGCATTCCATGGGATCCACGCCGCGCTCCACCTTCTTGCCCACGAAGTCCTCCACGAACTTCTGCACGATGGGCATGCGGGTCGGGCCGCCGACCAGGATGATCTTGGTCACATCGCTCGTCTTGAGCTTCGCGTCGGTGAGGGCCTGCTCCATGGAGCCCTTGCAGCGCTGCACGATGGGGTCCACCAGGGCCTCGAGCTTGGCCCGCGTGAGCTTCTGCACCAGGTGCTTGGGCACGTTGTCGGCCGCGGTGATGAACGGGAGGTTGAGGTCGGTCTCGAACACGTTGGAGAGCTCGATCTTGGCCTTCTCGGCCGCCTCGCGCACGCGCTGCATGGCCATGCTGTCGCTCTTGAGCTCGAGGCCGGTCTCCCGCTTGAACTCGCTGCAGATGTGGTCCACGAGCACGTTGTCCATGTCTGTGCCGCCGAGCTTGGTGTCTCCGGAGGTGGTGAGCACCTCGAACACCCCGCCGCCGAACTCCATGATGGTGACGTCGAGGGTGCCGCCCCCGAGGTCGAAGACCATGATCTTCTCGTCCTTGCCCTTCTTGTCGAGGCCGTAGGCCAGGCAGGCGGCCGTGGGCTCGTTGATGATGCGGACGACCTCCAAGCCCGCGATGGTGCCCGCGTCCTTGGTCGCCTGCCGCTGGTTGTCGTTGAAGTAGGCCGGGACCGTGATGACCGCCTTCTCCACGGTGTCGCCGAGGAAGGCCTCGGAGTCCTGCTTGACCTTTTGCAGCAGGAACGCGGAGAGCTGCTGGGGCGTATAGTCCTTGCCCTGGAGCTTGAGCTTGACGCTCTCCCCCATCCGGCGCTTGAACGCCGTCATGGTGCCGTCCGGGTTGGCCACGGCCTGCCGCCGGGCGGGCTCGCCCACGAGCCGCTGTCCGTCCTTGGTGAAGGCGACGTAGGACGGGAAGGCCTTGCCGGCCACGCTGACTCCCTCCGCCGACGGGATGATGGTGGGCTTGCCGCCTTCCATCACGGCCGCCGCGGTGTTCGATGTCCCAAGGTCGATGCCGATTATCTTGCTCATATGGGTTCCTCCTACCGACTGGACTGCTTGGCGATCTTCACCTTCGCCGGGCGGAGCGTCCGCCCGTCGAGCAGATAGCCCCGCTGCAGCTCCGACACCACGGTGCCCTCGGGATACTCGTCCGTCATCACCTGCCCGAGGACCTCGTGCTTATCGAAATCGAACGGCTTGCCCAGCGCCTCGATGACGCCCACCCCCTCCGCCTCGAAGAGCTTGGTGAACTCCTTGAAGATGAGCTCCAGACCCCGGACGAGCTCGCTCGCCACCTCGTCGTCGGCGAGTTCGGCATGGCGGCAGGACTGCTCGTGGGCGGCGATGAGGACGTCGTAGAGCGGGATGAGCCGCTCGAGCAGCTCGCGCTTGCCGTGGCGGACGAGTTCGGGCCGCTCCTTGTCCGTGCGCTTGCGGTAATTCTCGAACTCCGCCTTCAGGCGCACGAGCTGGTCGAAGACCTGGCGCTTCTCCTCCTCGGATTGCGCCAGCTTCTTCGCGGATTCGTCCAGCTGCGCCGGAGCAGGGTCTTTCGGCGGCTCCGGCTTAGCGTTTTCTTTTTGGCTCATCGTCTTCCCAATCGCCTTCCCACGCGCCGAGCGCGCGGCCCACTACATGGCTCATATAGTCCACCAAAGAGAACATCTTGGAGTACTCCATGCGTTTCGGGCCGAGGATGCCCAGCACCCCGACCGTCCTGTCCCCCAGCTCGTAGGCCGTGGTCACGAGGCTCAGGTTCCGGAACTCGGGGACCGTGTTCTCCTCCCCGATGCGCACCCGGACCTTCCGCCTCTGCTTCGGGTCGTCGAGCCGCAGACGGCCGCGCAGGTCCTCCTCCAGGAGCTTCGCCAGGGTCCGGCGCTCCTCCACGACGCACATGAGCGAGTGTATCTGCTCGAGGCTGCCAAGATCCTCGGCGCCCTCCATGAGGCTCGCGGCGCCGTCGAGGAACACGGGCTCGACCTCCACGCTGCTGCCCAGCACGTCGAGCAGCTGGTCGGCCAGGCCCTGCATCTCCCGGAGCTCCTGCATCGCGGCCTCGATGCGGCCGGTCAGCTCCTGGCGCAGCTCATGCACGGACTTATCGCGCAGGCGCTCGTTGAGGAAGCGGCTGAGCATCTGCACCCGGTGAGCCGAGGGCACCGCCGGCAGCTCGAGAGGCCAGTGCCGGACCTGCCCGCTCTGCGTCACCACCACCGCCAGGACCCGCATGCCGCCCAAAGGGATGAGCTCCAGGCGACGGACCTGCTGACGCTCCAGCCTCGGCGAGAGCACGACGCCGGCCTGATGGGAGACATGCGAGAGCAGGCGGGAGGTCTGCGCGAGGATGTGGTCCAACTCGTCGATGTGTCCCTGCGTCAGGGACTCGATGCGGGCCTTCTCCTCGGACGCCAAGCGCTGGGCGTCCTGCAGGTAGTCCACGTAGATGCGGTAGCCCCGGTCCGTGGGCACCCTTCCCGAGGAGGTATGAGGCTGATAGAGGTAGCCCTCGTCCTCGAGCTCCTTGAGTATGCCGCGGATGCTCGCGCTGGAGAGGTCCATCCCCGCCGCCTCTGCGATGATGGACGAGGCGATCGGCTGAGAGGTCCGGATGTAGTTGTGCACCACCCAGCGCAGGACCTTCCGCTTCCTCTCTTCGGCGACTTGGGGATCGAGCTGGCGCATAGACTCCGAAAACTGGCACTCTTGCCAAGAGACTGCCAAGATTATAGAAGCCTTTGCCGCTGGTGTCAATGGCCTTATTGATAATATACTTGCTCCTCATCCGATGAAAGACTCCAAGGCCCCGCTGGGGTCCCGCGTCTTCTCCGGGGTCGAAGCGAACCTCCTCGGCCAGGCCGTGCTCCTGGGCGTCAACCTCTGGGTGACTCCCGGGCTCATCCGCGGGTTCGGGACCGACGGCTACGGCGTCTTCACCCTCATCTGGACATCCCTGAACTGCCTGTACCTGCTGACATTCGGGACAAACATGGCCACGCAGAAGTTCACCGCGCACTACCAGGGCAGGGGCGAGCCGGCCAGCCTCTCGCGCATGCTGCGGGGCTCCATCCTTTTCAACGCGGCGGCCGGCCTCGCCGGGCTCTGCCTGCTCTGGGCGGTCCACGGATGGATCGCCGGCCGGATGCTGCAGACGCACGCCGCCATGCGGGCCGACGCCCGCCACGTGCTCGCCTGCGCCGCACTCGCCACCCCCGCCTACTTTCTCACCCAGTTCTCCGCGGACGTCTGCTTCGGATTGCAGCGCTTCCGCACGGCCAACGTCCTGCTCACCCTGCATTTCGCGGGCCCGGCGGTCGCGGCCGCCGTCCTGCTGCACCACGGGCTCGGGCTGCATGCCGTGGGGACCGCGTTCGTCGTTCTTCAGTGGGCCCTGGCCGCAGCCGCCCTGCTCTGCATCCTGAGTCCCCTGCGGGTCCCCACCCGATCCGACGGCGGCGAGATCCGGGAGTATTTCCTTTTCGCCTGCAGGAGCTTCGCCTCGCAGCTCGCCTGGGTCCTGACCTTCCAGGTCGATCGCATCTTCATCGCGAAGTTCCTCCCCCTCACGGACCTTGGATACTACTCCAACGCGTCCTCCATGACCCAGAAGCTCAACGGATTCTGCGCCGCCATCGGACAGGCGGCTTTCCCCCTATTCGCCGAACTCCACGGGACCGAGCAGAACGAACGCCTCAGACGCTTCTACCTCCGCTCGAACCAGCTCTACCTGTTCCTCGTCCTGCCCCTGTCCGTGATGACATGGATCCTCGCGCCCCAATTCTTCACCTTGTGGATAGACTCCGAATTCAGCGTCCGCGCCACTTGGCCGGTACGCCTGCTCGTGGTCGGGAACCTGGGATTCCTAGCCTGCTCCCTGGCGACCGTGCTCGCCTCCGGCAAGGGTCTCCCCCAGGTCGGCGCCTACCTGCAGGTGGGACGCACCCTGGCGCTCCTGGTGCTTTGGGCCCTCTTCATCCCCCGTTGGGGCATTGTCGGAGCGGCGCTCGCCTTTCTGCTGGCTCAATGCCTGGGAGCCCCCTTCTTCGTCGGCCACGTCCACCGCCGCCTGCTCGGAATCACCTGGGGGGCCTATTGGAGCGAGTCCTGCCGCCGGCCGCTCTTGGCAGCCGGGGTCCTGGCCGTGTTCGGCCTGCTGACCCACGGCCACGTCTCCTCCTGGCCGTCCTTCCTGACCTACGGGACGTTTTCCATGGCGCTCTACTACGCGGTCGGCTATCGCCTGCTCGACCAGGACGCGCGGGACGCGCTCCGGGAATGGGTCGAGCGGAAGCTGGCCTAGACCCCGCGCTGACGCCGGGCGAGGGCGCCCGTGGCGGACCGATGCGTCGAACAACTATACTATCCCGCGGATGAAAAGGATCCTCCTGGTGAATCCCGGCTGCATCGACAAGGAGACCTACGGGGCCCTGGAGCCCTTCCCGGTGGCCTATCTCGGCGCCTACCTCATCGAGCATGGAGGCGAGGTCCGCATCACGGACGAGATGGCCGGGGACGACCTCCGCAGGGACCTGGACTCCTTCAAGCCCGACGTCGTAGGAGTGACGTCGACCACGCAATTGATCCGGCGCGCCTACGAGATACTGGACGATTGCCGGGATCGGGGCATCCTGACCGTCGTCGGCGGTCCCCATGCGAGCGCGCTGCCGAAGGAAGCGGGCGAGCACGCCGACATCGTCGTCGTGGGAGAGGGAGAGCGGGCGATCCTGGACATCGCGAGGGGGGATGTCTCGTCCGGGGTGGTCAAGAACGACCGCCCCGAGGACATCGATCGGCTTCCCTTCCCCGCGCGGGATCTGCTTCGGATGGACTATTACCTGAGCGCGAGGAAGTCCTTCCCCAACCATCTCTTCGCCTTCGCGCCGCCCGACGCCAGAACGGCGTCGATCCTCACCTCGCGCGGCTGCCCCTACCGCTGCATCTTCTGCTACAACAGTTGGCGCGAGATGCCGGTGCGGTTCAGGAACGTGGACAACATCCTCAAGGAGCTGACGCTCCTGAAGTCGAGATACGGGGTCACCGCCCTCCAGTTCGCGGACGACGAGCTGTTCTTCGACAAGAAGCGGGCGCGGTCCTTGTTCTCGCGCATGAAGGAGGAGGAGTTCGGCTTCGCCTGGAGCGGTTGCGCGCGCGCGAACCATGTCGACGCCGAGACGCTGGCCCTCGCCAAGGGTTCGGGCTGCCACAAGATCAGCATCGGGTTCGAGTCCGGCTCCCAGAGGATACTCGACATCCTGAACAAGAAGACGACGGTCGAGCAGAACCGGGCGGCGGTACGTTTGTGCAAGGAGGCCGGCCTGAAGATCGGGGGGTACTTCATGGTCGGCAGTCCGACGGAAACCCTGGAGGACATCGCGATGACGCGGGAGTTCATCGAAGAGTCGGCGCTGGATTACGTCGGGCTCTTCCTCTGCACCCCCCTCCCCGGCACCGAACTGTACGAGAAATACGCGGACAAGAGCCGCGTCGGCCCGAAGTTCTGGGAGAAGCTGAACTTCTACGACTACGAACTGCCCGTCAACGACGTCCTCTCAAGGGAAACGATCGAGGAGCAATACGCGCTGTTGATGACCGCGGTGTACGGCAGGCGCAAGGTGGACCTGGCCGATGTCCTATCCCGCCACATCCGGCATCCTTTCTACACGGCGAAGAAGATCGTCAACGCCCCGCACAAGCTGATCCGGCTGGTCAAGGACGTCCTCGGCTGGGCCTAGCAGGGTGCTGACAAAGCCCTGAAAACGCAACGGGTCCCCTGGGGTTAAGGCCGCATCGGTAGGCCAGGGGCCTGCCGACAGCGGCGTGCTCCTTATCGGCAGGCCTCTGTCCGTCGGTGTGCCGACGAGAGATTCCACGAATTCGAGGGACTGTGAGCGCCCACAGTTGGGCGCGAATCGACGGATGAAAAAGTTATCCACCGCACTTTCGCGCCGACAGAACTGTCCGGGGAAATTCTGCTCTCCGGGGCGGACCCAGGCTCGGCGGTGAGCGACGGATGCATCAATCATCGACGGAACGCCCGCCTGGTCGGCTTGCGCCTTGAGTCGGACGGCCTCCAACATCTCGAATCCTGGATGCGTTCCCTTCCAATCGGAGTCTTTCAGAGAGATTTGCTCAAGACATGATTCCGGACAGCATCAG
>JBAZKS010000029.1:0-63717 GCA_041650695.1 Elusimicrobiota bacterium | reverse complement strand
TCTGGCGAGACGACCAACTACTTGACGTCCAAACCCTCAAAACAAGCGAGCTGGCGGGTATGCAGTTTTGAAATTTAAACTATGCACTTTTCAAAAACGCCCAACAGACCTACGCGGGACTACTACGCGGGACTGGGCCGGGGCTGCGTGCGGGAGGGAGCGACCCTAGCGAGGAGAGATCAAAGCTTGCCGGAGCGCAGGTCGTAGCGCCAGGCGTACTCGAGGGCTTTGGCGCGGTTGAAGGGCATGCCGTAGGCGCGGTAGAGCGCGTCGTCGAACTTCGCGCCGTCGCGCAGGTCCTTGCAGAACTTGTAGAACGACGAACGGTACTGCGAGCGGATGAGGAAGCGCACCACGCTGTAGGCCTGCGAGTACCACAGACGGATCTCGTCGTCGGAGGCGTTGGAGGTGTCCTCCACGCGCATGAGGTCCGCGAGGGTGTAGCCGCCGCCGCGCTTGAGGAGATTGAGGTTGTTGTGCAGCCAGTTCGGAGCCGCGAGCCCGCGCTCGGTCTGCACGAGAGTGGCCATGCCCTCGCTCAGCCACAGGGGATTGCCGTTGGCGGTCAGGAAGAACGAGTCGAAGTAGATGTGGGTGAGCTCGTGCGCGATGATGCCGACGATCTCCTCGCTCTCGTAGACGTAGATCTTGCGGCGCTTGACCGAGCTCGCCCCTCCGGACCACACCGGCCGGCCGGTCACGCGCCGGTAGCTCTCCTGGGAGCGGAAGAGGTAGATGGTCACGCGCTCGTCCCGGGCCCAGGGGGAGAAGGCCGCGAGGTCGAGCATGAGGTTGGCGTGCAGGCTCTCGAGCGTCTCCAGGAACTCCAAGGAGGCCGTCTTTTCCTCGGCGAACACGGTGAAGTGGGCTGTGTCGATCTTGACGAAGCCGTGCGGGGTCGGGGCCTGCTCCGGAGGCACCGGCGGCTTCGTCGGAGCGGGCTCGGGGGCCGGCTCCGGGGCGGGCCGCGCCGGGAGCGCCGGAGGGATGGGCGCGGGCGAGACCTTAGGCGTGAAGAGGGAGGTCGGGGCCTTCACCGAGCTTGGGATGCGCGCGAGCCTGGCCTCGGCCTGCCCCCCCCGGACCGGGCTCGCCGGCTGGGTCAGGACGTCGTCGTCCGGCCTCTGCGGGAAGAGCTTGTCCGCCGGGATGCGCTCCTCATCCGGACCAGGGGCCGGCGGGGCGGCCTGGGGCTGGGGGAATTGCTTCGACACCCAGTGTATCTTCTGCATCTCCGGGCGCTCCTCCTCCCGGATGAACTGGTAGAGCATCAGCCCCCAGAGGCTGATGACCATCAGCCAAAGCAATAACCGCAGCCGTATCAAGAACTCCATCGGCTGTTATCTCTATCCGTTCTCTACCGGCCGACCCTTATAGAAGCGGATAACCTTGGAATACACCTTCCTTATATAAGACTAGTGTAGCTGGAATCCACCGGAAATCAAGGCCGTACCGCGGACCGGGGCATTCCACACTCTCCTAAAGATGCCCCAGTCCCATGGACCCGTCCGGGTCATGGGATGCGGTACTGCACTGTGACCCTCTGGAAGACGTTGGTCACATGTGCCGCTGGCGCAAACTCAGGTCCCTGAGCCGGAGCGCGGTCTGGGCCAGGGCATGGACGAACATGCAGAGCACGGGGATGAACGTCGCGTGGACGCAGGCCTGGGCCCACAGGGCGGGGCTCGTCATCTCCCCCCTCCAGCGGAGATAGTAGACCCCGAGGACCGCGGCGCCCGATATGAGCCCGGTGAGCAAGGTCTGCAACCGGCTCTGGTTGAGTGCCGCAGCCACCGCGGGTAGGGCCACCAGCAGCCAGGTGGGAGCGCAGTACTGGAACAGGAGATAGAACAGGAGCACGGACCATAGGAAGCTCAGCCAGACCTGCAGGACTCTGAGCCGGTTCGCCCATCCCGGGAAGCGGTAGGTGTAGCGGGAGAACCAGAAGTTGACGGCCAAAGACACCGCCAGGATGGCGAAGGACCAGGTGCTGGTGCGCCTGTCGAGCTCCGAGAAGTAGACGGCGACCAGCACGAGGCCGGCCGCGAAAGGCGCGAAGTAAAGGTTCAATAGGTTCATATCATGTCCTGCGTAATATTATCAAACATCTGTCTTTGTCTTCCCCTGGGAGCCGGTAGCGCACCGTCTGCTCGACCGCCGGCCCGCAGGCCTCCTGCGACTGGTACAAGACGGCCCACCCCCCGGGCCGGACCAGGGGCAGCGTGAGGCCCGCCGCCTCGTCTAAGGGAGCGACCGCCCGGGACACGACCGCGTCGAAAGCCCCCCCGCGCCACTCCCCCGCGCTCGCCTGCAGCGCGTGCAGCCCGGGCAGGCCGAGGCGCGCGCACGCCAGGTTCAAGAAGCAGGTCTTCTTGTAATTCGAGTCCAGGAGCGTGACATCCAGCTCGGGCCAGGCCAACTTGAGCCCGATGCCGATGAATCCGGCCCCTGCCCCCAGGTCCGCGACGCGGGCTCCCGCACCCAGACGCCCTCGCAGGGCAAGGACCGCGGCGCAGCCGTCGAGGATATGCCTGAGGAGGACCGTTTCCCTGTCCTTGGCTGCCGTCAGATTGGTCTTGCGGTTGTGTTCGAGCACGTCCCGGGCATAGCCCTCGAGCAGGCGCCAGCGGGAGGCGTCGAGTCCGATGCCCCAGTCTTTCAGGGCGTCGGACATGGCCTTCTCGGCGCTCTCTTTCATGAAAGGGAGGGACGCCTGTTGAGCCACACGGAGATCATCTGGATGTCCGCCGGCGTGACGCCCGGCACGCGCAAGGCCTGGCCCAGGCTCCGCGGCCGGATGCGGGCCAGCTTGTGCCGGGTCTCGGTCAAGAGAGGCAGCTCGGCGTAGGGGAAGTCCTCGGGGACCGGGACGTCGTCGAACCCGCGCATGCGCTCGATGGCCCGGAGCTCCTTCGCGATGTACGGGGCGTAGAGCTTGCGAACGCCCAGCTCCTCGGCCGCCTTGTCCCAGGACCAAGGGGCCATTTCCCCGTCGCTCCAAAGCGGCCGGCCCTCTTCCAGGGACTCCCGGTACCTCCGGAAGCGCTCGTGGAGGCCCTCGGGCACGAGCCCGAGGCTGCGCCCTTTATCCATGAGGCGCAGGTCCGCGTTTCCGGACCGGAGGAGCAGCCGGTGCTCGGCCCGCGCGGTGAACATGCGGTAGGGCTCGTCCACTCCCTTGGTGACCAGATCGTCGATGAGCACCCCGATGTAGGCTTCGCCGCGCCCCAGAACCAGGGGTTCGGACCCTCGCAGGGACGCCGCCGCGTTGACTCCCGCGACGAATCCCTGGGCCGCGGCCTCCTCGTATCCGGTCGTGCCGTTGATCTGGCCGGCGAGGAACAGACCCTCCACGCGCTTGGACTCCAGGGTCTGCCGCAGGCCGGTCGGGGAGCAGAAATCGTACTCCACGGCGTAGCCCGGCCGCATGAGCTCGGCGCGCTCCAATCCCGGGAGCGTGCGCACCAGGGCCAGCTGCACGTCCTCGGGCAGCGAGGTCGACAGGCCGTTCACGTAGAGCTCCCGCGTGCCGTAACCCTCGGGCTCCAGGATGACCTGGTGTCTCGCCCTCTCGGGGAACCGCACGACCTTGTCCTCGATGGAGGGGCAATAGCGCGGGCCGATGGAGCGGATGCGGCCGCTGTAGAGGGGCGAGCGGTCGAGGTTCTCGCGGATGACCCGGTGCGTGAGCTCGTTGGTGTACCCGATCCAGCACGAGAGCTGGGTGCGCGTGATGCGGCCGGTGGAGAACGAGAGCGGCGCCGGGTCGTCCCCCGGCCGCTGCTCCGCCAAGCGCGAGAGGTCGATCGACCGGCTGTTCAGGCGCATGGGCGTCCCGGTCTTCAGGCGCCCGAGCTCGAACCCGAGTTCCCTCAGGTCCCCGGAGAGCCCCAGGGCCGCGCCCTCGCCCACCCGCCCCGAGGGGAAGCTCCGCGGGCCGATGTGCACGAGCCCGTCGAGGAACGTCCCGGTCGTCAGCACCGCGGCGCGGGCCCGGTAGCGGACCCCCCGCCGGGTCAGCACCCCGGAGAGGCGGCTGCCGGAGAAAAGGAGCCTGCACGCCTCGTCCTGCTTGAGGTCCAGGCCCGGCTGGGACTCCACCGCCTCCTTCATGCCGAACTGGTAGAGCTTCTTGTCGCACTGCACGCGCGGCGAGCGCACGGCGGGCCCCTGGCCGATGTTCAGGATCTGGAACTGCAGCCCCGAGCGGTCCGTGTTGCGCGCCATCTCCCCGCCCAGGGCGTCGAGCTCGCGCACCATCTGCCCCTTGGCCACCCCGCCGATGGAGGGGTTGCAGGACATCTGGCCGACCGTGTCCAGGTTCATGGTCAGGAGCAGGGTCCGGCAGCCCAGCCGGGCCGAGGCGAGGGCCGCCTCGCAGCCCGCGTGCCCGGCCCCGACCACGACGACGTCGTATCCCTGGGGATAGAGGAAGGACATGGTCAGAACGTCATGAGCGCCCTGAGCGAGTCTTTAGACAGCAATCCCAGCGCGTTCATGGAGTAGACGAACACGACCTGCATGAGCACGGCCAGGAAGATGGAGGAGAAGGCCCGCGCCGCCGCAAGGCCCAGGATGCGGCTGGCTCCGTAGGTGCACAGGCCGAGCGTCCAGAAGGCCAAGACGAGCTCCAGCACGTAATAGGCGTCCGCCAGGCGCAGGTGGACCGCGGCGAGCAGCAGGGGCAGCAGGGCCACGGCCACGGCGTTGGCCGCCATCATGAGCGACAGCAGCGATTTCCAGGCGGCCCCCTGCACCCGGCGCAGGCCCGGCGCCATGGCCGCTCCCATCAGGATCCACGAGAGGGCGAAGAGCGGGGCGGGGAAGTTGCCCGAGGTGAGCCCCGGATTCGTGAACAGGACCAGGGACACGGCCGGGACGCCGCCGCAGAGCACGGCCAGCAGGAGCTTCGGCCCGATGGGCCCGCCCTGGAGCAGCCAGCCGAACCAGCCCGTCGCGGCCACGAGCACCCCCGTCAGCACCGCCTGCCAGAGCTCCACCCCGACGAGGAAGAGGAGCCCCGCGCCGGGCGGCAGCCCGCCTTCCATCTCGGGCGACGGGAAGCCGGCCGGCTTGACCGAGAAGAGGAACGCGTTGGCCGCCATGGAGGCCGCGAAGACCCACGCGGACTCGCGCAGGGCGGCCCCTGGGCGCAGGATCGCGTCCACCGCCCGGCCGGGCCTCATCAGCATGTCGAGCGCCAGACGCAGGATCTTCTTCATGCCATCCTCCCCTTGGGCGCAGCCTTCTCCGCCGCCGAACTCTCGACCTCCACGAACCGCGCCCCCCACAGGCAGAAGGCCCCGGCCAGGCCCAAAAAGAGCATGGTCCAGGACAGGGAGGCTTTCAGCCCGAATCGGTCCGAGAAGAACCCGATGACGGCCGGGCTGACGGCGTCGCCGAGGGCGTGGATGACGAAGATGTTGGCCGCGAAAGCCATGGTGCGCAAGGGCGCGGCCGTGACCCAGGCGATGACCCCGTTCAAGGGGCCCATATTGAGGAAAGCGAGGGTCTCCGCGACGAACAGGGCGCCCAGGGCGGTCTTCAGGTCCGCCGCGTGCAGCCCCCAGAGGCCGAACGGCACGGCCAGGATGAGCCCCAGGCCCGAGACGAGGAAGTACGACTTGCCCGTGAACTTGAGCAGTTTGTCCCCGAGCCAGCCGCCGAGGCTCGAGCCGAGAACCCCGGCTGCGACCGTCAAGCCGCCGAACCAGAGCCCGGCTTGCTGAGGACCCATGCCCCAGAACCGGTTCAGGAAGGTCGGCATCCAGACGGCCAGGCCGCCCAGCGAGAAGGTCATCAGAGCCATCGCCAGAGTGCTCGCCACGTAGCTGCGCACGCGGTAGATGGCCAAATACGAGCTCCAACGGAGCGTCGTGTCGTCCTCGGCCGGGCCCTCCGAAGGAGGTTCCTTAAGATGGAAGGCCAGCCACGCGAGCACGAAGCCCGGCGCCCCGGCGAAGAAGAACGCCGAGCGCCAGCCCCAGCGCTCTCCGGCCCAGCCGCCGAGCATGTAGCCCAAGGCGCTCCCGACGGGGATGGCCATGGAGAAGAACGCCAAAGCCCCTCCGCGCCGCTCCTTCGGGAAGTGCTCGGCCACGAACGCGGGCGAGACGGCTCCATAGCCGGACTCGCCGACCCCCATCAGGGAGCGCGCGGCGAAGAGCTGAGCGTAGGAGCGGCTCAGCCCCGAGAACAAGGTGGCCAGGCTCCAGAAGGCCAGCCCCCCCGCGATCCAGTCCTTGCGGCGTCCCCGCCGCGCCCAGTGCGCGACCACCGGGGCCGCGCACATGTACACGAGCATGAAGGCCGAGCCCAACCGCCCGAGGGCGAAGTCGTTTACGCCCATCTCTCCCTGGATGAGAGGGAACAGGGAGTAGAGCACCTGGCGGTCCGCGTAGTTGAGCAGGTTGATGAGGAAGAGCAGGGCCAGGACGGAGCGAGGGGAACTCATTTCCCCACGCAGAACTTCGAGAAGACGCCGTCCAGGACCTCGGCGGTCCCGTCCGCGGACACGATCGCGTCGAGCTCGGCCAGGGAGCGCCGCACGAGCGCGGCCGCGATGTCCGCGGTCGGCGCGCCGAGCGCGGTCTCGGCCTCCTCGGCCGAGCGCAGAAGCGCCCCGTGGTGGCGCTCCGAGGTCACGAGGGACGCGTCGGACGCCGGCTCCGAGCCCCTCAGGAGCGCGGCCAGCGCCTCCACTCCTGCGCCGGTCAGGGCGCACGTCTCCACGCTCGGCACGGGCAGGGCCTCGGGCCCGAACGCCGGCGGCAGGTCGCTCTTGTTGAGCGCGGCCACCAGGGGAGCGTCCCGGGCCAGGGTCCGGAGCTCCGCGAGAAGCGAGAGCGCGTCGGCCGCGGGCTGGGAGCGGTCGAGCACGGCCAGCACCAGGTCCGCTCCGGTCAGGGCGCTACGGGCGCGGGACATCCCCTCGGCCTCCACGGGCCCGGAAGCGTCCTCGCTCAGGCCGGCCGTGTCCGTGAGCACGAAAGGCATCCCTCCCAGGTCGCAGGACTCCGAGAGCGCGTCGCGCGTGGTGCCGGGAGCCTCGTGCACGATGGAGCGGTCGCGGGCGAGCAGGGCGTTGAACAGGCTCGACTTGCCCGCGTTGGGCCTCCCGGCGATGGCGGCGTGGGTCCCTTCCCTGAGGAGGCGTCCGCGGGTGAAGCCGGAGGCGAGCGCGAGGAGCGCGTCCCGGACCTCGGTCAGGCGGCGCGTCGAGTCCGCCGGAGACACGTCGTCGGGATGATCCAGGCAGGCTTCCATATCCGAGGCGATGTCGAGCAGCCTGCCGCGCAGCTCCCGGACGCGGCGCGAGAGCCCCCCCTCGAGCTGACGCACGGCCGCGCGGTGCGCGTGCCGGGTGCGGGCCGCGATGAGGCCGCAGACCGCCTCGGCCTGGGCCAGGTCCATGCGTCCGGCCAGGAAGGCGCGCTGGGTGAACTCGCCGGGCTCAGCCGGCCTGGCTCCGGCCTGGACGCAGAGCTCGACGAGCCTCTCGAGGACGTAGGGGGAGCCGTGCGCGGAGAACTCCACGAGGTCCTCTCCCGTGTAGGACTCCCCCGCCGGGAACAGGGTGACGAGCGCCTGGTCCAGGCGCTCCTCGCCGTCGTGGAGCCAGGCGAGCACCGGGCGCCTGGCCGGGAACGGCGCCGCGCGCCGGGCGAGGCGCTCCGCCACGGCCGGGGCCCGCGCTCCGCTCAGGCGGACCAGACCGATCGCGCCCTGCCCCGCGGGCGTGGCCAGGGCGACGATGGTATCGTTCACCTCTTCTTGGGCTTGACCACGACCTTCCTCCAGGGCCCCTCGCCCTCGGAGGCGGTCTCGACTTCCGGATCGTCCACCAGCCTGCGGTGGATGAGCCTGCGCAGGGCTGGCTCCATGGGGTCGAAGCGATAGGGCCGGCCCGTACGCTTGACCTCGCTGGCGGCCTGCTCGGCCTCGCCGATGATCTTGGCCTCGATCTTCTGCCAGTAGCCCTCGCATTCCACCTGGATGGCCGTGGGGATCCCCGTCTTGCGGCCCACCATGACCGTGATCAGGAACTGCAGGGATTCCAGGGTCCGCCCTCCCTTGCCGATGAGGAGGCCGGCGTCCGCGGTCTCGACTTCCGCCTTCACCCGGTCCTGCGCGGCGTCCCAGGAGCAGCGGACCTTCGCGTCCTGGAGCAATGCCAGGGAAAGGACTTCCTTGAGCGTCTCTTCCGCGACCTGGCAGGCCTTGGCCGTATCCTCGGGAGTCCGCGCCCTTGGGGGCGCGGTCCTCTGAGGCCTCGGGGCCTCGGTCCTCGGAGCGCGGCTGTGTTCCTCCCGCGAAGAGGACGAAGGGCGGCCGCGTTCCGGCCGTTCCGGCCTCTGCTCCCTGCGGGGAGGCCTTTCTCCCCGCGGCGGGCCCTGCCGCGGCCTGGGCTCCGCCCTCGGAGGGCGTACCGGGTCGATGCCGGCGGTGCTGGACTGGGCTTTGGACGTCTGCGGCTGGGCCTCGGCGGGAGTCCCCTCCCCCCACTGCTTGGCGCGGATGCGCACGCGCGCGGGCTTGGTGCCGAATCCCAGGATCCCGGGCGATCCCTGGTCGAGCACTTCCACCTCGACCTGGTCGCGCTTGAGCCCGAGCTCGCCCAGCCCGTTCTCCACTGCGATGGTGACGGTCTTGCCTTCCATCTCGATCTCTTTCATGGCATCCTCCTCACGAAATCTCTCCCTGCAGCCTGTCCTTGAGCGCGAGCTGCTGGGCCACGCTCAGGATGCTGTTGGTGAGCCAGTACAGCACCAGCCCGGACGGGAAGTTCAGGAACATGAAGGTGAAGATGAGCGGCATGTAGGTGAACACCTTGGCCTGGGCCGGGTCCGTGGCCGCCGGGGGATTGAGCTTGTTCTGGAAGAACATGATCCCTCCCATGACGATGGGGAGCACGTAGAAGGGATCGTGCGCGGAAAGGTCCTTGACCCAGAACATCCAGGGCGCGCCGTGCAGCTCCCAGGCGTTGCGCAGCATGTTGAAGAGCGCGACGAAGACCGGCAGCTGCACGAGCATGGGCAGGCAGCCGCCCAGCGGGTTGGCGCCGTGCTTCTTGTAGAGTTCCATCATCTCCATCTGCATGCGGCGCTGGTCCTTGGCGAACTTCTGCTGGACCTTCTGGATCTCGGGTTGGATGCGCTTCATCACGGCCATGGACTTCATCTGCTTGTAGGTGAGCGGGAAGAGTATGAACTGCAGGACCACGGTCAGCAGGATGATGGACCAGCCCCAGTTCCCGGTCTTCGAGAAGAAGAACTCCAGGACTCCGAGGGTGAAGCGTCCCACCGGATGGAACCAGCCGAACGAGACCGAGCGCTCCAGGCCCTGGTTGAAGGAGCTCAGCCGGGTGTAGCCCTTGGGGCCGAAGAAGAACGGGATGTCGATGACCGCGGTCTCGCCCGGGGCGAGCGTGCGCGCGGCGCCCTCCACGCGCATCCACGGGCTCATGATCTGGCTCTCCCGGCCGAAGAAGCCGCGCTCCTTCTTCCAGAGGGACGCCCCATGCTCGGCCCGGGAGAAGTCCGCCTCGGGAGGGAACACGGCCGCCAGGAAATAACGGTTGTGCACGCCGAGCCAGCGCCAGGGCTTCTCCACCGAGGCGGCGGCGCCGGACACCTTGAAGTTCTCGAAGACCGGGGCCTTTCGGCCGGCCGGAGGCGGAAGGAGCGCGGCCGCGGCCCAGAGCGTGGCGTTCTCCTTCTGCTCGCTCTTCACGGTGCCCATGCCGGGCCCGAGGTCCAGCCCCCACTTCTTGAGCTCGGCGGGACCGCTCCCGGGGTTCGCGAGGGTGATGCGCAGCGAGTGCATCCCCCCCGGTTCCGCGAACAGGAACTCCTTGCGGATCCTGACGCCGGAGAGCTCCGCCTCGAACACGGGCTTAGACGCTTCCGCCTGCCGGAAGCGCAGCTCGGGCCAGGTGGCGAAGAAGCCGGGCACCGGCTCGTGGACGAGTTCCACCGGACCCAGGGGAGCCGGGTACTTATAGGAAACGATGGACGCGCCCATGGGTTGGATCTCGTACGTCAGGCCGTCGTACTTGAACTTGTACGTCTCCAGCCTGGGAGGCCGAGACCCGGGGGGCTCGGCCCTCGGAGGGAGGGCGTTCTCCGCTCCTGAAGAGGGCTGCGGCTCATGGACCGCAGAAGGCTGCGCCTGCGGTTTAACGGCCTCCGCAGGGGGCCGTTGGCCGGCCTGCGGGTATTTCTTGTTGAGGTACGCGAACCAGCCCACGTACACCAAGATGGAAAGGGCGACCGCCAGGAATAGGTTCTTGTCCATGAGTGTCGATTATCCGTGGGCCGCCTCAGCGGCCCGGCGTCAGGCAGCCGGCACCGGATCGTGGCCGCCGGGATGGAAGGGATGGCAGCGGAGCAGGCGCATGAGGATCAAGAACAAGGCACGCCGCAGGCCCAGGCGCGTGAGCGCCTCCTGGGCGTAAACCGAGCAGGTGGGGTGGAACCTGCATGATGGAGGAAGCAGGATCCTGAGAGCGCGGTAGAGTCCGAAGACCTTATTCATCTCGGACGAGCAAGTCTGCCTTGCGGCATAGATCCAATAGCGCCTCTTGGGCGCAGGGATATCCCTTCCAGCGGCAGCCCGGCCTCGGGTAGACGACGAGGTCCGTACCGGGCTTGAGCTTGTGACGATTAAGACGGAACGCCTCCCGCAGCAGCCGTTTGGTCCTGTTCCTGAGAACCGCGGCGCCGAGCTTCCGGCTGACCGAGAGTCCCAGTCGCGCGCCCCGAGGCTTCGCCTCGGGGCTGCGCAGGATCCAGGCAACGATGTCGCGCTGATGCTGCTTCTTGCCGTGTGAGAAGACCCGCTCCATGGAGGAGGAGTCTAGGCGCGACTCACGCCCGAACCCGTAGCTAGGCATGCCAACGGCTGCGGAATATTCGCAACCCGGACCTTCAGGCCTGCGCCGACGGCGTCAGCTTATAGCGTCCTTTGAACCGGCGGCGGCTGATCGTCTTCCTTCCGCCGGCAGTCTTCATCCTGGCGCGGAAGCCGTATTTCTTCGCGCGCCTCCTTCTGTTGGGTCGGTAGGTCGGGAGCATGCGGGGATTGTACATATTTTTGTATCCTAATGTCCCATGCACGCCCTGCTGGCCCTGCTCTTCCTGACGGCCTGTGCCCAGAACGCGCCGGCGCCCCAGGATCCGTCCGCGGCCCCGGACAGCGCCGGACTGCGGCTCATGGAGGTCTGGAAGCTGGCGCGCCGCAAGCACCCGGACGCGGTCCTCGTTTCCATCTCGGGCAAGACCGACTCCAGGGGCCTGCCCCTGTGCAGCCCGCTCGCGCCGTTCCAGAACGGCTGGCGCTACAGCTTCTTCTCTCCGCAGGCGGACGAGTTCCTCATGATGGCCGAGTGCGGCGGGAAGATCGCGGGCCCGCTCCGCCAGATGCGCGCCAAGACCATCCAGACGGACGAGGAGCCCATCAGCGGCCGGTTCGTGGACAGCGACGTGGCCATGCGCACACTGGAGGAGAGCGGCATCTCCCTGGACCCGTCCGAGCACGGCGCCATGGGCAAGAGGCCTTTCTCCCTCACTCTCCATCGCCTGGAGGACGAGAAGTTCAAGCCGCAGAAGCCCGCGGTCTGGAAGGTCGAGGTCGGCAACAAGATGTTCTTCGTCGACGCCGTGTACAACGAGCGCCTCTCCCCCCAGCGCTACGGGATCACGCTCAGCGACATGGACGGGTCCACGGCCACGGCCCAGGGCGTGACGGAACGCCCCAAGCGCGCGAAGGTCTATACCGCGAAGAAGGATTTCGATCGCGTGATCGCGTACGCAAAAAAACGCTTCCCCGACGCCCAGTTCATGGCCATCGAGGGCTTCACCGACGCCTGGGGCGGCTGCCCCTGCACCGGCGAAGGAGACGGCTGGGCCTTCTACTTCTATAATCCGGCCAAGCAGGGCTACGACGTGGTGTACGCCTGCAACGGCAAGATCGGCCCGGGGCCGAGTCAATACATCCCGGTGGACTTCAATGCCCACACTCCCGTCAACAAGCCCTTCACGGACACGGACGTGGTCGTGGACAACCTGCTCTCGCACAACGCCGGCGCTTTGAACGAAGGCATGGGCCGCAGGTACACGGCCCACGCGGTCCTGCTCCTGCGGCAGTACAAAAAGGCCCCCATGAAGGCCTCCGGGCTCTGGGAGGTGGACCTGCTCTGGCAGCTGACCATCGGCCGCCAGCGCTACCAGTTCGACGCGAAGACCGGCAAGCTGCTCCAGGTGCAGGACTTCTAGGGTGCACCCTTGTCCTGAGCGTATATGAGGATGGCATCAGCGAAGGGCTAGCCGACACATGGCCTGTTCGATCTTCGGCTCCTCCCACACACTCCCCCTGGCGGGCGTCGTCTTCGCCGCCCTGCTCCTGGCCGTCCTGGTCGCGGCCGCGACCGCGCTCCTCTATAAGGCTCTGGACGAGAGCATCACGCTCGACGTCCTGCTCGGCCCCCGCCCCCGCCTGATCCTGGCGCTCGTCTCGAGCGCCGCTCTCGCCGTCTTCTTCTGGCGCGTGCTCTGGCCCCTGCTCCCGGACCGCATCTTCGGAGCCCTGTTCTGGCCCATGCGCCTGAGCGCGGCGCAGACTCTCCGGCACGTCTGGACCCTGGCCCTGCTGGGAGGAGCCGCATTCTGCCTGGCCTCCCAAAGGATCACTCCGAGGCTCATAGCCGCCGGAGCCGCGGCCGGCATGGCCTGCGCCTGGGCCGGGGTCTTCGCGAACAGCGGCCTGCACGCGGCCGGCGTGCTCTGGAAGATCGCTCACCGCACCGCGGCCGGCTTCCTGGTGGCCGGCCTCCCCGCGCTCCTGGCCGGCTCGACGGCGTTCTGGCTCCTGCTGGCCGTCGGTCTGAGGGACTTGAGCGCGGGCAGGAAGCTCGCCGCGGGCCTCGCCTGCCTGCTGCTCCTGGCCCCGGTGGAGCTCCTGCAAGCCCATCTGCGCGGAGCCTGGGACTCCGGCCGGGCCTCGCTCGCGGACGCGGCGGATGTCGCCGGGGCGGATTCCGCCGAGGGCGTGACCGTGCTCATCCTGGCCGACGCCGAGGGCGACCCCGGCGTGCGCTCCCGCGAGGACCTGCTCAGCGCCGAGGGCATCGCCGCCGGGCCCGTCGAGCTCCTCAAGATCGGCAGATACCTCGAGGAACGCCGCAACAAGACCGTGTTCCTGCGGCAGGCCCTCTCCGCGATGCGGCGCGGCTGGGCGCTCCTTTGGGAGCCGGAGCTGCGCATGAACGCGTGCATGCTGCATCTGGGCTCCGGCTTCCCCCCGGATTACGAGGGCTTCCTGGAGAACGCGTGCGTGGCGCCGGCCACGCCCGAGAACTTCGAGCGCCTCGAGAAGATGTCCAAGCTCGCCTGGGACGACAAGATCGGCAGCGTCAAGCAGGCCCAGAAGGTCTTCGAGGGCTTCTCCACCGCCTACGCCCGGTTCGGCGACCTGGACAGCTCGAACCTCTGGATCGAGCGCATCCAGAGGCTCTGGCCGCTCTACGAAGACCCCATACACATGGAGCCCATCGCGGACCGGCAGGACGGGGTCATCGAGGGCGCGCTCCTCCTGGACGGACTCCCGGCGACCGGCGTGAAAGTCGGGCTTTTCGCCTTGCCCTCGACCATGACCGCGATCTCGGCGAGGCAGAGCCTCTCGGCGTCGGTCTTCCCGGACTCGTCCGGCCGGTTCCGCTTCGATTCGCTCCTGCCCGGCAGGTACTACCTGGCCCTGCAGGCCGCTCCGTCCGTCCTGCCGAGGGGCGCCGCGGTCCGGAACGCGCCGGGCGTCATCGCCCTCGCGTTCGGCGAGATGCGGTTCGAGCTCGAGACGCTGCAGGTGTATACGTCGCCCCCCGTAGGGGCCAGGGAGCCGGCCCCGGAGGCGCCGGCGGACTGGGAGTTCTTGATAAAAGAAAGTAAAAAAAAGACGAATAGTGTGCTAAAATGAAACGTCGGCCTTCGGGCCGGGCGGCTGTACATGCCGTGCTACCAGGGGTTCGAGCTATGGCTTCGATGAAGACGATTTCGGTGCTGATCGCGGACGACCAGACCCTCTTCCGCGAGGGGATCAAGGACCTGCTCGACGGCGAGAAGCAGATCAAGGTGGTCGGCGAAGCGGTCGACGGTCATCAGGCCGTCATCATGGCCAAGAAGCTCAAGCCGGATGTCATCCTCATGGACATCAAACTCCCCAACCTCGACGGGATCTCCGCGACCCGGCAGATCCGCAACGACATGCCCGCGACGAACATCCTCATCCTCTCCTCGTACGAGGATGAGGCCCACGTGCTCGAGGCCATCCAGGCCGGCGCCAACGGCTATCTCTCCAAGATGCTCCCGGCGAGCGAGCTCATCCGCGCGCTCAAGACCTTCGCCACGGACGGGGTGATGATCCCGCAGTCCGTCATGGGCAAGCTCCTGCAGGGCCTGCGTTCGAAAGGCTCGGCCGACGCCACGCTCACGGCCCTGACCAAGACCGAGGTCAAGGTCCTCTCCTATCTCGGCCGCGGCCTCGCCAACAAGGAGATCGCGGCGGCCCTGGAGTGCAGCGTGAAGACGGTGAAGAACCACCTCAACAGCATCTTCCAGAAGCTCTCCGTGAGCAACCGGACCGAGGCCGTGGTCAAGGGCATCGAGATGGGGTTCATCTCGGCCGAAGAGTCGCCGCTGTCGCCCAGACGCTGAGTCCATGGACGCGCTCGCCGCATTCAGGCAGCTGACCCGGCGCGGGGATTACCCCGCGCTCAAGCAGCGCCTGGCGGAGGGCGACCTCGCCGACCTCGAGCACGTCTGGGACGACCTCAAGCCCCTGGAGAAGCTGGTCTACTTCAAGCTCCTGGAGCCCGAGCGGGCCATGGAGTTCTACGGAAGGCTCGACTTCCACGAAAGATACTATCTTCTCACCGCCTTCGACCTGAATTCCATCGCGCCGGTGCTCGAGGGCCTGCCGGAAGACTCCCGCGGGCTCTTCGTCTCCCTGGAGCCGCCGTACTACAACCGCATGCTCCAGGGCCTGGTCCACGGGGAGATACAGATCCCCATCTCGGACCTGGCCAATTGAGGGGCCGCCTCGTCGTCACGGCGGGGCTCGTCCTGTCGAGCCGCCCCTTGCGCGAAGCCGACCGCGTCTGCGTCCTCTACACCCTGGACTACGGCAAGCTCCAGGCCCGGTTCATCAGCGTGGAACGTCCCCGGGGCAAGCTCAAGGCCCTGGCCGAGCCCCTGACCCTGGCCGAGCACAGGCTCCATATCCGCGGCGGGGCCGAGTTCGCGGTCGCGGCCGGAGGCGAGGGGGTGACCGTGTTCCCCCGCCTGAGGCGGGACCTGGGCCTGACCCTGCGCGGCCTGCAGGTCCTGGAACTCCTGGACCGGCTCACCCCGTACTGGAACCCCGCGCCTGAGAAGTTCCGCCTGGCGGTGGAGTGCCTTCATGCGCTGGAGGGATGCTCGTCCTTGGCCGGGTCCTGTCGGCCGGGTCCCTCCCGTCCTGCGGCAAGGGCTGCGCCCTCGTCCTCGGACGGGAAGCCCTTCCGGCCGCCACCCGCGTTTCCTGATGCCGTATCTTCCTCAGCCTCCTGGGCCGTCGGCGCGTTCGGCCTGCGCCTGCTGGATGCGGCCGGCTTCGGCATGGGCCAACGCCGCGTATCCGAGAAGAACAAGGCGCTCTGGGAGGCCCTGCACGAGGCCCCCTTCGAACAGGTGCTGGCCCTGCCTCCGGACGCCGAACTTCAGGCGAAGCTGGAGTCGTTCGTCCGGAAGTCCGTGGAAGCCCTCATCCAGCAGCCCCTGCAGGTGCCGGCGGTCCGGCGGGATGTCCTATCCGCGTTGGATCGCGGGCATCGGAAGGCCGCACCGGTCCGCGCCGCTTAGGATCGGGCTTTGTCTTCTCCGTCAAAATCACCTCCGCAAGCAGAGGTGATTTTGCCTTTCCAGACAAACCGCTTCAGCTTCAGCCGAATCGCTCATCAGCGCCTCACCTACTAGTACGATCGAGACGCGAAAAAGTTCCCTGAAAAATAGACGGCACGGGATTCGCGGGGAGACGACCGAGGGCTACCCCCGGTGACTGCCCCGCGCGATGGGCATGCGCCAGCCCGAGCCGAAGGCCTTGGCAGACACGCGCAGGGCGGGCGGAGCCTGCAGGCGCTTGTACTCGCTGCGGTCCACGCGGCCCAGGATGTCCCGGACCAGCTTCGGCGGGAAGCCGCGCCGGGCGATGGCGTCCGCGTCCAAGCCCTCCTCCACGTACGCGCAGACGACGGCGTCGAGCACGTCGTAGGGAGGCAGGTCGTCCTGGTCCCTCTGCCCGGGCTTGAGCTCGGCGGAAGGCGGCTTGTCGATGGAGGACCGCGGGATGCGCTCCGTCCCCCGGTTGATCCACCGGGCCAGGGCGTACACCTCCTTCTTGGGCAGGTCCGCGATGACCGCGAGGCCGCCGCTCATGTCCCCGTAGAGGGTGCAGTAGCCCACGGAGAGCTCGGACTTGTTCCCGGTGGAGAGCAGGATGGCTCCCGTCTTGTTGGATAGGGCCATGAGGAGATTGCCCCGGATGCGGGACTGGAGGTTCTGCTCCGCCAGGCCCGGCCCCTTCCCTTGGAAGGCCTTCCCCAGGGCCGCGGTCATGGAGGCGTAGACCGGGGCGATGGGGATGCGCCGGAGCTCGACGCCGAGGTTGCGAGCCAGAGCCTCGGCATCCGTCACGCTCCCCTTCGAGGAGAACATGGACGGCATGGACACGCCGGTCACGTTCCCGGGCCCGAGCGCGTCCGCCGCCAGGACGCAGACCACCGCGGAATCGATGCCGCCGGAGAGGCCGACGAGGGCGCGCCGGAAGCCGCACTTGGCCGCGTAGTCCCGCACGCCCAGCAGGAGAGCGCAGTAGAGCTGCTCGGTCTCGCCCTGCTCGCTCCACCGGACCCCGCCCCTATCCGCGAAGGGGTCCACGAAGACGAGGTCCTCGGCGAACGCCTTGGCCTGGCGGATGAGCCTTCCGCGGGCGTCCAGGGCGAAGGAGTTCCCGTCGAAGATGAGCTCGTCGTTGCCCCCCACCAGGGAGCAGTAGACCAGCGGGAGACGGGCCTTCTTGGAATGCGCGGCGAGGAGCCTGCGCCGGAGCGGGGGCTTGCCTTTCTCGAAAGGGGAGGCCGCGATGTTCAGGAGCAGCTCGGCCCCGGCCTTGGCCTGGGCGCGCAGGGGGTCGACGGCGTAGCGGGTCCGGGGATGGAGACTCCACGCGTCCTCGCAGATGCTCAGCCCCAACCGCTTCCCCTTGAACGCGAACGGCGCGTTCGACGCGGCCGGCTCGAAGTAGCGGGTCTCGTCGAAGACGTCGTAGTCGGGCAGCAGCGTCTTGTAGCGCCGCGCCAGGACCTTGCCCTTGTGGAGCAGGGCCGCGGCGTTGCGCAGGGGCTTGCCAGAGCGCTCGCGATTGGGCTCGGCGTAGCCCACCACGAGCCCCGCCTCGCCCGCCTCCCTGGCAAGCGACTCCACGGCCCGGAGGTTCGCCCGGATGAAGTCGGACCGATCGAGCAGGTCGCGCGGCGGATAGCCGGGGACGCAGAGCTCCGGGAAGAGGACGACGTCCGCGCCGCGCTCCGCCGCCCGCCGGTAGGTCCCGCGGATCTTCTCGATATTCCCGCGGATGTCCCCGACCGTGGCGTCGATCTGGCCTATGGCGAGCTTCACTAGACGGGGGCGATGTAGTCCGGGTGCGACTGATGCGCGTTGAGGTCCGTGCAGAACGAGGTGAAGCTCTGCCCGGCTCCCCGGCGCACGCCCTCCAGGTGCCGGCTCATGAGGACGAGCACCTCCCGCGACACGAAGCGCCGGGCGTCCGAGATGCCTTTGACGGCCGCGTTGGCCACGAGAGCGGCGTCCAAGCCCGCCTCGCGCCCCGCGGCCTCGGCGGCCATGAGCGCGCGCGCGGCGCCGCGCCCCATGGGGCTCTCGGTGATGATCATCCCCTGGATCGCGCCCCGGCAGACCTCGGACACCGCCTCCTGGATCTCGTAGTTCGACAGGCGATGCCCCTTGAGCCGCGCGATGAGCGTCCCCCGCACCGTCTCGGACGCCAGGCGCGCGGGGTCCCCCAGACTGCGGATCTGGGCGACGACCATCTCCTTGGTGAGCTGAGCGAGGTTGAAGGATTCCATGAACGGCACCTCCGTCCTTAGAGCCTTCGAGCGCCCTAGCATAGTCTATTGGGACCCGGTTTTCAAATGGGCCTTCCGGGGCCTGGACAATTTCCTAGAATGCTCCCATGACGCGCCGTCTGGCCCTGTCGTGCCTGGCCCTGCTCTTCGGCTGCGCCCCACGCCCCCTGGTGACGCATCCGAAGTTCTCGTTCGAGCCCGCCCAGGGGTGGGCCGGGCCCATCGAGGTCCCCGGAGGCGTCGAGTTCCGCTCGGCAGCGACCAAGGCGTCCATGGCCGTCTCCTTCATCCCCGCCAAGGGCTCCCCCGTCGGCGACGAGGCCTCCCTGCGCAGGCGCCTGGCGTCCTTGGGCTCGGTCGAGGACACCGTCTTGGTCGAGACGCTCGAGTACTGCGGCCGCAAGGCGTTCCGGGCGCGGTACACCACCCACTACTACGACCCCGAGTACCGCCTGGGGGAGAAGGAGCACGTGCTCTTCTCCGAGGCGACCGCGGTCCCGTTCGACGACGGCGTCTACCTCGTGCGCTTCCAGGCCCCCAAGGCCGAGTTCGGCGGCCGCAGGTACCGGGCCCTGCGCGCGCGCTTCCTGCGCAGCGTCTCGCTCGGCGGGCCGGAGGCCTCGCTCTCGGCCTTGGCCGCCGGCAAGGGAGACCTGCAGGCCGCGATCGAGGCGGTGACGCAAAGGCAGGCGGAGGAGAAGAAGCGCGACAAGGCCTCGCGGCTGGTGGGGAGGACGCTCGCGCACGCCCGGGACGCCAAGGGGAAGACGACCAGCCTGTTCTCTTTCTTCGCGCGCCGCGGCAAGGGACTTCGGACCCGCGCCCGAGGCATCGACAAGGTCGCGGTGGTCTCGTTCGTGGGCGAGTTCACCTCCCAGGCCTTCCGCCATTCCTCGGGAGGCGCCAGCCTGCAGTCGGTCAGCAGCTACTCGACCGTGACGGAGACCCGGATGAAGGTCTCCAAGGACCTGAAAAGGGCGATCCTGAGCAGGATGCTCGAGACCTTCGTCGCCAAGCTCCGGCAGTACGACCCCCAGGTGGCCTTCCTGTCGCCCGAGCGGGTCTGGGGCCATCCCTTGTACGCCAATCTGCCCTACGCAGAGGCGCCGACCGAACAGATGTCCTTTCTGTTCTTCTCCGGCCCGAAGAAGGAGGCGGAGGGGTTCGGCGTGTCGGCCGAGGGCTTCAAGTACCTGCGTCCTCCGGTCGCCGAGTCCGCGACCGACAAGGAGGGCATGAAGCGCCAGCTCGCGCTCGACGACGGGTTCGACGAGTTCGGCGAGATGATGGGAGAGCTCGCGCGGGCCCTGGACGTGGACGCCGTCATCACGGTGCAGAACGAGCTGGAGTTCGTCCCGAGGGCCACCCCCCTGAAAGCCCTCCTGGGCGTCGTGGGGCTGTACTGGCGCGACTGGGCGATCGAGCTCAAAGACATCTCCGTCAACCTCTGGGGTCGCGACGGCAGCGTGCTCTGGAGCGGCAAGATCGAGAGGTCGAAGCTCGGCGTGAGCGAGGCTCTGGGCTCGACGACCGGCGAAGGCCTCTGGGAGGCGCTCGAGGGCCCCTATGCCCGCGGCTGCGAGTACCTCGCCCTGAAGTTCGACGAGGACCGGCAATAACAACGTAGGCCCTTGGACCCAGGGCCCGCTGGGCCTTCCGCGCCCCGATCCCGTGGGCCCAGCGGCCCTACAACTTTTCGCCGGGAAGGCTATCCTACGAGTGTCATGAGGATCACCAGGCTCCTGGAGAAGGCGAAGGAAAAGATCTCGGCCTCGTTCAACTCCCCTGACTCCGAAGCGATCCGGTTCGCCGAGGAGAAACGCCGGTTGCCCCGGCACTCGACAGACTTCGACGTCCAGCTCCTGGACGTCCAAAGCAGGCCCGCGGACGAGGCCGTCCGTCTGGTGGACCTCAGCGGCTTCGGAGTCGGCATCGAGACCTGCCAGTCCTTGGCCGTGGGACAGACCCTGGGCTTCCGCATGCGGGTCGGCGACTCCAGCCCCGTGAAAGCCATGGCCCGCGTGCGCTGGACCAGGCCCGCGGGTTTCCGCTACGCCTACGGCCTGGAGATCGAGGGCCTGAGTTGGTGGTCCCGCCGGCGCCTGATGAACGCCCTCCAGCCCGGCTCGTTCGACTTCGAGAGGATCCTCAACACCGCGCTCCAAGCCGCCTCGACGCTCATGGTCATCTACGTGATCGGGGATTGGCTGAGCAGGCACCCGGACACGCTGCCCTCCCTGGTCTTCATCCTGCCCTACTTCGTCTGCGTCTTCGCCGTGGCCATCACGCTGTGGATGTTCCCCAGGTACTGACCGCAGGGGGTGGCGTCCGGAAGGGCTTCCCGACCGAGGAGCAGCCGCACCGCAGGTCGGGAGGGACCCGGACGACAGGACCCCCTGCGTCATAAAGGCTTTATCAGCGGTCTGCTAAAAGCTTTCCCTGCAGCGCGGATCCAGCGCGTCTTCCAGGAACACCTTGGGCCCCTGCCGGGTGAACTGGAAGCCCCAGCGTTCATGGCCCCAGAGGGGCTCGGTCTCGGTATATGCCATCACGAACGGCCTGCCCTGGCCGGCCGGGTCGTAGGAGACGAACTTGAGCAGCCGCGTCTCGGCCATGAGCACGTGCGGCATCACGGCGCAGCCCCCCACCGGCTTGTCCCCGGAGAACAGGCGCAGGCAGCGCCGGTAGGTCTTGGAGATCTGCGTGCCCTCCACCAGCAGGCGGGCGTCCTTGACCCCGGCCATGCGCAGCCCGGCGCTGAAATCGATCTTCATCTGCACCTTCTCCGGCTCCGGCCTGGCGGCGAAGAGCCGGCCCTCCTCATCCCCGGCGACGAAGGCGAAATCCCCGGAGGCCGCGTCCGCGAGCGTGGCATCGAGCAGGGCCTGCTGCACCCTGGAATACAGGGCCTCGTCCGCGTCGCTGGACAGGGCGCGGAAACTCGCCCGGCCGGGGTCGTAGGCCGCTCCCTCCCGGAGCAGCAGGGCGATGACGGGCGCGCCCACCCGCTCGAACGCCTTGGGCGACCGGCTCGACAGCAGATGCGCGGGCTTGGCCGCCGGGCGGGCCCCTCGGCAGCCGGCCAAAAGGGTCCGCGTCGCGGCCGATACGTAGAATTCATCGACCCCGGTCGAGCCGATGACCAGCACGCGCGTCCCTTTCCGGACCTCGGGCTTGCGGCCCTGGGCCGGCTTTTCGACCAGCATCCAGCGGGGGCCGCTCTGGTAGACCGGGTAGATCCCGGGCTTGCCTTGCCCCGCCCAGCACATCGGGCTCAGAAGGAGGAGCAGGGCCAGGGGGGTCATCGCGGCTCGAAGCTCCCCAGGAAGGTCTCGAACGCCTCGTGCGCGCGCGCGAAGTCCGCCCTCGGCGCGCGCAGGCGCACGGCCCAGAACCCGTCCTGGGCCGGCCGGATGTGCACGCATTCCCTCTCCACGAGCCTGGCGGCCCCGTGCGTCCATTCGTCGCGCGCCATGATGCGCAGGCGGTAGCGGCTCGGCTTGGCCGTCTCGGGAGGCTCGCCCCCGCCGCGCATGGCCGCGGCCGCCGCCTGGCCGAAGCAGGCCGCGACGATCCTCCGGTCCGCCACGGGCAGCCCTTCCCAGAAAGAACCCGCGGCCTGCCCCTTCTTGAGCCCGCGGCGGTAATCCGCGAGGATGCCCCAAGCCCCCAACTTGCGGCAGCGGTAAAGCCTGTAGGCGTCCCCCCCCTTGGGGAAGCGCCGGTTCTCCAGCAAGCTCAGCCTGGGCGGGGAGATGCCGGTGCCGAGCGAGTCCGAGTACGGGTCCTCGGAAGATATCTGCCTGGCGTAGGACTCGAAATCCATCCCGTGGTAGGCTTCCAGGGTCCTGTCCCCGACCTTGTGCCGCGTCAGGAAGCGCGCGCTTTCCTTGGGACCGAGGTTCTCCGCGAAGGTCTTGACGCTGATCCCGTCCGCGCTCTCCGTGTAGCGCTCCACCACGATGTCCGCCTCGCCGCCCGGCAAGGTCCGGATGAACATGGCCGCCACGGGGAGGCCCCCGGCCTCGGCGCGCACGTAGCCGCGCGGGACCACGGCGCTGAAGCTCGCCCCGGATATCCCGAAGAGCTCCGGCTTGGCCGCCCCGGCCAGGGGATCGTCCGGGCCGTACGCCCGCCGTCCCGTTCCGCACGCGAGCAGCAAAGAGGTCGACAGGGCCAGCGCCGCGTTTCGCATGCCGGGCGATTGTACATCAATTTTCCGTATAATGTCTCGAGGATAAAGCCATATGAAGAAAGGCAAGGTTTTGGTCGTGGGTGGGGCCGGCTACATCGGCTCGCAGTGCGCCAAGGAACTGCACGCGCGCGGGTACGAACCCGTGGCCCTGGACAACCTCTGCACCGGCCACAAGGACCTGGTCCGCTGGGGCCGGCTCGTCGAGGGCGACGTGCTGGACTTCCACCTGCTCAACAACGTGTTCGGCCAGAACGAGTTCCACTCGGTCATGCACTTCGCGGCGCACGCCGTGGTGTCGGAGTCCGTGGAGGACCCGGCGCAGTACTACCGCAACAACGTGGCCGGCACGCTCTCCCTGCTCGAAGCCATGGTCCGCCACGGGGTCAAGAACGTGGTCTTCTCCTCCACCTGCGCCACCTACGGCTTGCCCAAGCAGGTCCCCATCCCGGAGAACCACCCGCAGGACCCCATCAACCCCTACGGCATGACCAAGCTGACCGTGGAAAGGATGCTCGCGGACTTCCACAAGGCCTACGGCCTGCAGTACATGGCCCTGCGCTACTTCAACGCGGCCGGGGCGGACCCGGACGGGGAGACCGGCGAGGACCACGATCCCGAGACCCATCTCATCCCCCTGGCCCTGGCCGCGGCCATGCGCAAGGACGGGTCCGTGAAGATCTTCGGCACGGACTACGACACGCCGGACGGGACCTGCATCCGCGACTACGTGCACACCGTGGACCTGGCCGGCGCCCACGTGGCCTGCATGGAGCGCCTGATGGACGGCTGCCCGAGCACGGTCTACAACCTGGGCAACGGCGAGGGCTACTCGGTCTACGAGGTGGTCGAGGCGGTGCGCCGCGTGACCGGGGTGAACATGCGCGTGCAGAAAGCCCCGCGCCGGCCCGGCGACCCGCCCCGCCTGGTGGCGGCCAGCGAGAGGGCCAGGCGCGAGCTGTCCTGGCAGCCGCGCTTCCCGGACCTGGACTCCATGGTGAAGACGGCCTACGCGTGGGCCAAGGGAAGGGCGGGGGCCGCGGTTTGACCCTCTCCGTCCTCCTCTCCGCCTCAGGAGAGGGGGCGCGCAGGAGCCTGGAGAGCCTGCATTCCCAGAGCAGGCCGCCTGATCAAGTCATCCTGGCACATCCGCCCAACGCCTCTCCTGACGGGGCGGAGTGCCTGACCGCATCCCATGACCCGGAGGGTCATGGGACTGAGCCGCTTCAGGAAGGCGTGGGGTTCATGTCCGCGGTCAGGCCGCCGTTCCCTATCCTGTCTAAAAGTGATTTCCGTTTCTCTGTCGTTTCTGAGCCCTCCCTCGACTCCGCCCTCCGCCGCGCCTCCGGGGACCTCATCGCCTTCTGCCCTCCCGACGACATCCTCAAGCCCGAGGCCCTTTCCAGGGCGGAGCAGGAGCTGCGCGTGTTCCCGGCAGCGGATGCCGTGTTCGCGGACGTGGAGCTGCCGGGCGGAGCCCCGCTCTGGCGCTCCATGGGATTTGGCCCGGAGAGTCAGAGCCTTTTCGCAGCCGGCCGCGGGTTCGAGGCGTTCCTGGGCTTGAGCGGCTTGGACGGCTCCTGCCTGCTCTTCCGGTCCAAATGCAGGGACCTGCTCCTCCCCCTGCCGAACTCCGACCTGCTCCCCTGGGCCCTGCTCCTCATCGCGTCCGTGTCGCAGGTGCGGGCGCTCAAGAGGCCTTTGGCCGTGCGCGCGCCTTCAGCGCCGGGCACCAAGTCCCCTGCGCGCCAACGCTCCATGGCCAGGCTCCTCTCCCTGGAGTCCCTGCTCGCAGCCGTCCTCGAGCGGCTCGAGCCCCGGGAAGGGCCCTGGTCGAAGTCCATCGCGCTGCTGGAGGCCAAGCTGGAGCATGTCCGCCTGCGCATGCGCCTGCGCGGCCGCGGCCGCTTGTCCCGCTTATCGGGCGTGCTGCGGGAAGCCTATCGTCTGGACTATTTCAGGTACTCGGGCGGCTGGGCCAGCGTGCTCAGCGACCTGATAGCCTAAAACGCGAGGGGTGGCGTCCGGAAGGGCTTCCCAGCCGAGGAGCTACGGTACCGCAGGCTGGGAGGGACCCGGACGACAGGACCCCTCACGTATCAGGTGAACAGCCGTTTGCCGCGCTTGGCCCGGCGGCCCGGGGTCAGGGCGCTCAGGAGCCTGTCCGCCGCGCACCACGCCCGGTCGAGGTAGAGGTTCGAGGTCTTGCGGAACACGCGCAGATCGTAGGACGCCATCTTAAGGCTCGTCCAGGCCGCGGCGCTGCGCTCGCGGCCCGGCATGAAGTCGAATATCTTGGCGCCGGTGCGGCTGACGTCCTCCATGAGCGTGCGCAGGTGCAGGGCTTCCACCGGGAACTTCCTGTAGGCCGGGTCCACGGCGCTGAACCAATGGTAGTACCGCGTGCCCGAGCTCAGGCCCAGGCTCGCGGACACGATGGCCCCGCCCTTCTTCACGGCCGAGAGGTCTACGCCCAGGGCCTTGCCGTAGTGCTCGAAGATGTCGATGAAGAAGGCGCGGTTGTCCGGGGGGGTGAAGAAGGACGCGCTGTGCGTCGTGCGCGGCCTGCGGCGGTGGAAGTCGAAGAGCCTGTCCAGTATCTCCCGCCCGGCCTCGCTCCCCCCCTCTTCCCGAGTGAAGGTCCACCCGCCTCCGGAAGTGAGCTTCTTCTGCGCGTAGCGGATGTCGCGCTTGAGCGCGGCGGGCAGGGCCTCGAAATAGCCCTCCGGGTCGTCTAAAGCCACGTAGGGGCTCATGGAGTCCAGGCGCCTGTGCCAACGGGCCTTGGCGTTCTCCAGGGCCCGCTCCAGGTGCGGAAGGTTGGCCGAGTCGTGCCGGATGCGGGAGAGCTTGAGCCGGTCCCAGGAGCCGAAGTGCGAGAGGACCTCGAAGAGCCTCCTGAACACCTCGACGTGCGCGTCGCGCACGAGCACGTCCTGGTAGTCCGCGAGGTCCGGGTCCGAGATGAAGGAGACCACCGTGTCGCGCCGGACCAGCGGGGCGATGGCCGCGATGCGGCCTTGGCGCTCGAACGCGAGGATGAGCAGGTTGGCCCGTCTGAGGAAGGTGCGGCAGTACGCCTCGTTCCACTCCCAGGAGAGGAACACGTTGTCCCCCCCGGCCTCGGCGTAAAGCTCCTTCCAGTCCTTCTGCAGCTTGAGCAGGTCCTGATAGGACGAAAGGATCTCCACCCGGACTTCTTCCGCATCCATCCCTTTGATTATAGCTAATCCCCCTCCCCCCCTCCTATCCGGGTCTCGCGGAACCTGTCGAGGAGCGCTCCCGTGGCCGCGTCGAACACCATGGCCCCGGCCCCGGGGGTGATGACAGCGACCCGGTGCCCGTCCGCGCTGTACACGATGCGGGTCTCCGTGCCCGGATGCAGGAGCCCGTCCCGCCTCCACTCGGCGAAATGGCGCCAGGCCCAGGGCTGGCCCTGGTGCAGCATGAACCACCCGTCCGCGGTCTTCCACCACCAATGGTCCGCGTGCCTGACCATGCGCTGGGACCCGTCGCCCACCGTCCACCACTTCCGGTCGCTTTGGATCATCCAGACCCAGCGTCCCTGGTCCGAGCGTCCCCAGGTCTTGCCCATGTGGTAGAACGGGGTGTTCGAGGCGTCGATGTGCCAGTGCGGCTCGTCCTTGCGGCGGCGGCGCTCGTCTTTGTCCAGCCAGCGCTGGTAGTCCGGATGCTCGTCCGGCGCGGCGAGCTTCTCGATATGCGCCGGAGGCGGGGTCTTGGGGTCGTACGACCTGCCGTCAGGCAGGGACTTGGGGAACTTCGCCTTGAGCGGGGAGAAGCTGGGGGCCGCGAGCCTGCCTTCAGGCGGCTTGATGGGGCCTTTGCCCAGCCAGTCCTTGAGCAGCGGCGGCTTGAAGGGCTGGGCCGCTTGCTCCTCATCCTTTCGCTTCTCCCGCGCGCGGCGCTCTCGCTCCAAGGAGGCCGGCGCCAGGCCCGAGCCCGCCATGCCGTAGTAGGACCCTGCCCCCGGGCCGCGTCTTCCGCCGTCGAAGTCCGCCGGCCTGCGCTTGTCCTGGACAGCGGCCTGCTCCCGGGTCCGGCGGGGCGCCGGCTCGTCATGTTCGACCTTGACGCCCGGCAGAGTACTCACGAACCGCCCCGTTTCTGCGCGGCCGGGACTTCGCGAGCTTGCCGCCGCTGGCATGAGAGCCTGCGCATGCGCCCCTGCAGGGGTGCGGGCCTGTCTGCCGGCAGGGACTCGGGATGTGTCCCGGCCCTGCTCGACTCTGGCGCCGGGGCCCGGGCTCAGTGCTGACGGAGCGTCCCTGTAGTCCTGTCCCATGGTCGAGGAGCGCCAGAACTCGTTCATGCGGCGAGGGATCCGCTCGAAGAGCCTCGACTGCGACGGCTTGGCCTGGCCTCCCTTTCCAGGCGCGGGCTGGAGGATGGGCGCGTCAGCCCCGCCGCCCGACGGCAGCCTGTCCAGCGCCGTGTCCCAGCCGAAGCGTTCCTGCGGCACGCCGTCCAGGGAATCCGAGATGAAAGAGCCTGCCAGCATGCCTACGGCGAAGAAGAGCACGCACGCGATCGCGGACTTGGTAGGAGACTCCATGACCCCAGTATGCCAGGGATGAAGCGGAAAGATTCAGGGCCTGAGGCCGGCCATCCGCGCCGGAAGTCGGCCCGGGTCTTTGTGGGGCTGCGGACCTAGAACAGTGTGTACACGAACGGCGCCACGGCGGAGGTCTCGGTGAACACGAGGAGCAGGCCGAAGAGCACCAGGATGAGGATGATGGGGGCGAGCCAGAACTTCTTGCGCACCTTCATGAAGTCCCAGAGTTCCTTGATCATCTCGAGCTTGGCCATTTCACCTCGTCAGAACTGCCTCTCGTAGGATGCGGCGTCCGTCCTGGGTCGCCGGTCCTTCCAGTAGGACTCCCCGGTGCGCAGGGATTCGTCCAACAGGTCCTTGCCCAGGAGCCTGGCGACGAGCGCGTACGGGGTCAGGACCGCGTAGTAGATGAAGGCGGTGACGATGAACGCGTTGACGGCCGCCAGCAGCTTGGCGAGCTTCATCCAAGGCCCGTAGAGCGGACGCAGAACGGCCGGGACAAGGGCTCCCGCGGCGGCGAAGACCGCTGCTGCCCCTAGGAGATACGGGAGCGCCGGGCTGTGCTTGCGCCAGGAGATAAAAGAGAAGAAACAAAAGACAACGGCAAAGCCGAGTCCGAAGACCCGCAGGTCCTTGGTGTCCTTGTCAGTCAAGCGCGAACTCCTTCATCCAGGTCTTGTCCTCCGCCTGCTTGGGCACGACCTTTTTGTCCACCAGATACGGGCCCAGCACCAGGTAGTCGATGTGCGTGCGTATGAAGCAGCGGTACGCGTCCTGGGGCGTGCACACGATGGGCTCGCCGCGGACGTTGAACGAGGTGTTGACCAGCACGCCGCAGCCGGTCTTGGAGTGGAAGGCCTTGAGGAGCGGATAGAAGGACTCGTTCTCCGGCCCCACGGTCTGTATGCGGGCCGAGTAGTCCACGTGCGTGACGGCCGGCACGTCGGACTTGGGCACGTTGAGGAGCTCGATGCCCCAGAGCTTCCTGCCCCCGTCCTCGTGGCGGATGCGCCGGCTCTCCCGGACGTCCGCGACCAGGAGCATGTACGGGCTTTCCACGTCCATGTCGAAGTAGTCGCTCACGTGCTCGCGCAGCACGATGGGGGCGAAGGGTCTGAACCCCTCGCGGAACTTGATCTTGAGGTTCATCTTAGCCTGCATCTGCGGGCTGCGCGCGTCGCCGATGATGCTCCGAGACCCGAGAGCCCTGGGCCCGAACTCCATCCGGCCCTGGAACCAGCCGATGACATGTCCGTCGCCGATGAAATCGGCGACGACCTCATACAGCTCTTCCTTTTCGTACTTCTTGTAAGGGATGTCGTTCTTGACCAGGAAGTCTTCGATCTCCCGGTCGGAAAAACCCGGGCCCAAGAGCGAGGCCCGCTGCCGGTCGTGGATGCCGTCCGCCTCGCGTATCTTGCCCAGCACTTGGTGCCAGACGAGCATGGCCGCTCCCATGGCCCCGCCCGCGTCGCCCGCAGCGGGCTGTATCCATATGCGCTCGAACGTGTCCGAGCGGAGGAGCTTGCCGTTGGCCACGCAGTTCAAGGCGACTCCGCCGGCCATGCAGAGGTTCTTGGAGCCGGTGAGGGCGCGGCAGTGTTTCGCCGTGCGCAGCACGATGTCCTCGCAGACCTCCTGCACCGAGCGGGCGAGGTCCATCTCCTTCTGCGTGAGCTTGGCCTCAGGCTCGCGCGGCGGGCCTTCGAAGAGCTCGTTGAAGCGCGCGTTGGTCATGGTCAGGCCGGCGCAGTAGTCGAAGTACCGCATGTCGAGCTTGAACGAGCCGTCCTGCTTGAGATCGAGGAGCTTGTCGTAGATGAGCTGCTTGTACTTGGGTTCTCCGTAGGGAGCGAGCCCCATGACCTTGTACTCGCCGGAATTGACCTTGAAGCCTGTGTAGTAGGTGAAGGCTGAGTAGAGCATGCCCAGAGAATGCGGGAAGTGCTGCTCCTTGAGGAGCTCGATCCTGTTGCCCTGCCCCTTGCCGAGCGAGGAGGACGCCCATTCCCCCACCCCGTCCATGGTGAGGATGGCGGCTTCCAGGAACGGCGACGGGAAGAAGGCTGAGGCGGCGTGGGATTCGTGGTGCTCGGGGAAGTATATCTTGCCCTCGTAGCCCTGGAGCTGGGAGCGTATGAGGTCCTTGATCCAGAGCTTTTCCTTGATCCACAAGGGGAGGGCCATGCTGAAAGAGGAGAAGCCCTTGGGAGCGTAGGCCAGATAGGTGGTGAGCAGGCGCTCGAATTTGAGCAGGGGCTTGTCGTAGAAGGCGACGGCGTCGAGCCGGGAGGCGTCTATGCCGGCTTCTTTGAGGCAGTAGGCGATGGCGTGCTTGGGGAAGCGTTCGTCGTGCTTCTTGCGGGAGAAGCGTTCCTCCTGGGCGGCTGCCAGGACCTTGCCGTCCCGAAGAAGGCAGGCGGCTGCGTCATGGTAGAAGGCCGAGATGCCGAGGATGTCCATCGGGGGAGAGTTTACCAACTTAGGTGCCGGAGATGCATGAGTCATGAGTCCCATGGACACTCATCCACTCCACCGCCACCGTGGCGGTGCTGTCGACGCGTCAGTGATCGACTCATGACTCATGCATCTCCGGCACCCGAAGGGCGTTGGAGACCGAGCGGGGGTTGCGCAGGTTGAGCAGGGAGGCGATCTCCCTGAGCGAGAGGCCGGCCTTGTCTCGCAGGGTCCGCATGGCCTCGCCGCGCGCGACGCCCAGGCGCGGATCGCGCCATGCGCTGACCAGGGCCTTGAGCGGCAAACCGTGGCGCGTTGCCACGCTTTCGAGCAGTGCTCGAGGGTCGGGGAGGCCCTCGTCTGGCGCCGCTTCCCGCGGCTCCTCCTTCGAGTACCAGCCTGGGCGGTCGGGCCAGCCCGTCTCATCGGGGTTGGGGACGCGGCGCGCCACGGTGAACCTGTAGAAGTCCCGGGACCCTTCCAAACCGGGGAACCTCTGCTCGTAGAGGCTCCGCGCCACCGGGACCGAGCCTCTACCATCCCAAAGCGCGGGGAAGCTGCTGTAGGGGTAGTCCTCGGGCTTCCGGACGAGGCGGGCCTTGACCGGGTTCATGTGGATGTAGCGGGAGATCTCGAGCATGTAGTTGTTCTCGAATATGAGGCGCGAGCGGAACCTCCCCTGGAACACGTGGCCCACGCGGCCGTGGCGGAGGTTGAAGCGCAGGGCATAGCCGCCCAGCAGGCGGCGGATGAAGCTCGAAAGCCTGCCCTGCATGCTGCGGAGCTGGAGGTGGATGTGGTTGGGAAGGAGCGCGTAGGAGTAGAGGAGGATGCCGAAGCGGGCAAGGCAGTCGTTCAGGGAGCGTTCGAAGGCCTGGTAGTCCCTGTCGTCGAGGAAGACAGGGGCTTTGTTGTTGCCCCGGGCCATGACGTGGTGGCAGAGGTTGGGGTGGTCTGAGCGGAGGGAGCGGGGCATACTACTAGTACGCATGAGGTGTGAAAAAGTTCCCTCATTTCTTGGAGAATGGGATTGGTGCCGCGCTAAGAGGACCGGGCCATGGGAGCCGCCGGCTTAACTCATGAACTCATGATACTCCGGCACCTTCGAGGAGGAGGAACTGGAGGGGACGGAGGTAGTAGGCGCCATTGGAGTCCATCAGGAGCTCGCGGACGTATCGGCGCTTCTCGAACAGGGGCCGCCAGCGCTCGCCTAGGAGCTCTTTGGGCATCAGCAGCGCCGTGTTCGGGGAGGTGTTGAGCAGGAGGACGTAGTCCTTGGAGCGGTGCTTCCATGCCTTGGCCCGCATCAGCTTGTGGAGAGGTTTCTTGAATGGCAGGGCGATGGGTTCGCCGTCCTCCAGGACCGGGCGCAGGGAGGAGAGCTCGCGCGTGACCGCGATGACAACGGACCAGAGCTCCGGGGCATCGGAGAGCCGGCGGTCCCAGGTGAAATACCACAAGCCCGAGGCTCCCTCCAGGATGGAGTGGTAGCTCATGAAGCGGAGCTCTGCGATGGTGGGGAAGCGGCCGATCCTGGGCTTCTTCGGGTTCCTTTGAGGGTACCAGCGCCAGTCCATGGCCTGGAGCACGGCCCAGACAGGCTTGCCCTTGGCGGCTTCGACGGTGTAGCGGACGTGCTCGCCGGCAGAGGTGAGGGGAAGGTGCGGGACAGGGTACCAGTCCACCATGAGGATGTCGCCCGAGTCCGCGTAGGTCTTGGCAGTGCGGCCGTCTCCGACCACGAAGGCGGTCTTGTGCTGGGGAGCCCAGGCGCGGACTTGTTGGTCGAGCTTCTTGAGCTTGTCCGGGGGCATCTTCTGCACGTCGGGCTCGTCCACGAGGTACCAGGCGGCGATCGGGAGGCCCTCGGCCGGGACAGTGGACTTCATAAGCTCGAATGGATGGGCGAGGAGGCTGATGCCGCGGCGCTCGGCGGCTTTAGCCAGGGGGAGGATGGTGCCGGGGCCCGCGTAGGTCTGGACAGCGGTGAAGCCGGCGTCCTGCAGGACGGGAAGGTCGGCGGGGTCGTTCACGCCGTAGATGCCGATGGGGAAGGAGGCGGCGGATGAGAAGGCCGCGACGAACAGAAAGGCGAGAAAGGTCATGCGGGACGTATTATACCGCCTTAGGACTTGGTTCTTGGAACTCCGCCCCGCAGGCCGGGCAACGCCAGAAGCCCGGACGGCGTTTGACCATCTTGAAGCGCAAGCCCGTATCATGATGGCGGTCAGCCGGGGAGGTAACGAGCAGGAAGCCGCCCATGGCCACATCCTCCTCAAGCCCGCACTTCGGACAAGCCAAGAGCTCGCGTTCTTCTGCGAATACCCCTAACTTCGCCGCTCTTTTCTTCGTTTCAGCGAGTCTTTGAAGCAATGGCCTCAACGCCGTCATCAGTGAATCGATGCGCCGCTCCTCCGCATGCCCTATGGCGCGTTTCCGCCGGATCAGAGCCGGCCGCGGATCGTGCTTGCGCTCGCGGCGTCTGGCGGCTCGAATGCTCGAAGACTTGTTCATGGGCCTCCTGGACGGCTCAGAGGACGATGCCGGGCCCGGACCTCGTCGATGATGCCCTCGATGTCATCCTCCCTGATCCGGCGGGCTGTCGCGCGCCGGGAGGCGTAGGACTGGAGCTCTTCCCACCGCCTCTTCCAGAAAAAGCTCCGCAGCGCTTCCCGGAACAACTCCGAACGTGACCGCCCCTCCTTTCGGGCGACGCGGTCGGCCAGGGCGAGCAGACCGGAAGGGACGGTGATGGTCACGGGCTGCGCGCATCGGGTCATGGAGCCTCCGGGGGATGTGTATGACACTATCATATTAGCACGCCCAGCCGGCCGGCGCCAGGGATTGTGGGAACACTGTCCCCACAATCCCACCCGGGCGACGCATCCGGCGCGCGGGGCAGGATGACCTCCTAGCCGATGAGGCATTCCCCTCGGGGCGGGAACTCATGAACTCATGCATCCCCGGCACCGGGGCGGTAGTCGCGGGGGTCGATGCAGCGGCCATAGAACTCGCGCGTCAACGGAATCCAATCCGTACCGTTGATCCCCCGACGATTGCCGTAGCCCGCGGCAATCGGGAATGCCGAGGCGATGCAGACGCGTCTCCCTAGCGCCCTCCCCGCAGAACGGACGTCAGCCGCGGCCTCGGATAGGTCTTGATCCTGACTGAAGACCAGCGCCGCGTCATAGGCCCGCTGATGACACAGACGGATCATGTCTAGAGCGATGCGGACATCAATCCCCTTCTCCTCCCGGACCACGAACGAGAAGCGTTTCCCAGCCATCGAGCCGAAGGCTGGATCATCCGGGACCATGACAGTCTTGCGCCGATCGCGCAGCTGGCGGGTGAAGACTCGGATGCCGCTCCGGCTCATGGCGAGGAGCTTCGCCGCCCAGAACCCATGCCAGAACGGGTCGTCGCGCCTAGCGGGGATCCCTGTGTAGAAGCGGATTCCGGTCAGAGCCCATCCCTTGAGCGCGCAGACCGCCCGGCTCAGCGCCTGGACGTCGTAGTTCGGGAAGGAACATCCGAAAGCCTGCTTGACCCCGCGATAGAGGTTCTGCCCGTCTATGAAAGCCACTGCGCGGACCGTGTTCATGGCCGCGTGGGAGGAAAAGAGAACCCCACCCGGGCCTTTCGGCAAGTCGGGTGGGGAGCAAGTACTGATATTGTAGCACGCCTTTGCGGGAAGTCAAGAATCCGAAAATGGGGCGATGCATCCTGGCTCGCGCCGCACATGGGGCCTCACTACTAGTACGCACAAGCCGCGAAATAGTTCCCTCTATTTTCAGCGGGCCGGAGGCCCGCACAGCACCGAGGCCTCCTTAGGCCTCGGGGCGGGGGCCGTCAAAGAAGCCGTTGTTTTTTTAGGCTGCGAGGCGGGGACTCATTAAGTCATGCATCCCCGGCACCTAGAGGTGATGGGCTTAGGCCTGAAGATTCTCTACACGCTGTGTAGAGAATCGGCTCCGGCCCCAAAAGGTGAGGATAGCGTTGAAAGAACTGGCGGATGAACGAGAGGTTCTGGAATGAATATCCTCTGCCGTACTGTTCTGACAAACGCTTCGACAGGTTCACCAAAATCCGTCTCCCATATCCCGCGCGCCTCATCCCATGCTGTTCTTCCTCGACGATCTCCCGGCCGATGAGCCAGTTGGCCGCCACATGGGCCGTGTTGACAGACCTGGCGGCTGTGGCGCGGGCGGTTTCGATGATCTCCCGGACTCTTCCGAACAACCGCGAGAACCTGTCAGGGCTCATACTACAAGTACGCACAAGTCGGAAAAAAGTTCCCTGAATCTTCAGCGGGCCGAAGGCCCGCCGTCCTGGCGCGGCCGTTGGCGCCAGGACGGGATTCGTTAAAGAAGTCGTTGTTTTTTCAGGCTGCGGGGCGGGAACTCATGAAGTCATGATACTCCGGCACCGAAGGAGGATTCGCTGAGGAAGACGCGCTTGATGGTGCGCAGGAGGATGCGGATGTCGAAGGCCAAAGACATGTGCTTGACGTAGTAGAGGTCGTACTGGAGCTTCTGGAGGGAGTCCTTGGGGGAGTTGGTCGCCCGGAAGTTGATCTGCGCCCAGCCGGTGATGCCGGGCTTGACCAGGTGGCGGAGGTGATAGTGGGCGACTTCCTTTTCCAGGACCTTGACCTCCTCGACCCACTCGGGGCGGGGGCCCACCAGGGACATGTCGCCCATGAAGACGTTTAAGAGCTGGGGCAGCTCGTCGAGCCGGAAGCGCCTGAGTATCCTCCCCCACTTGGTGGTGTGCCGGTTCGGCTGAGGGGTCTCCCAATCCGGGCCGCCCTTGTCCGCGCCTTCGCGCATGGTCCTGAACTTCCAGATGAGGAACTCGCTGCCCTTGAGGCCGAAGCGGGTCTGGCGGTAGACGGGCTTGCGCATGCCGGAGAGGAGCGAGATGAGCCCGATGAAGAGGAAGACCGGGGAGAGGAGGAGCAGGGCGGCCAAGGAGAGGGCGAGGTCCAGCCATCGCTTGAAGAAGGAGTAGATGGTGCGCTGCCTCGCCAGCACGTGGGTCATGAGCCAGTCCATGTCAGCGGCGTGATAGGGAGGGATGCTCTCCCGGATGAGTTCGTAGAAGTCCACGTCCGTGATGACCGGCACCCCGGCAGCCACCGCGGCTGAGAAGAGGGCTCGGAATTTTGAAGGGGACCCTCGAATCTCCTCGCGCTTGGCCACGATAAGGTCCACGTTGGAGAGGGCCTGGCCTTTCTTGGAGAGGGTGGGGCGCCAGAGCGCCTCAGGCTCGTCTTGGAGAACGAGCCGGGGGAGGGACGCTTCCTTGAACCCCATCTGGGGGTGGCCGCCCATCTCCTCGCGCATGTCGCGGATGCGGTCAGAGTCTCCGATGAAGGCGACCCGCTGGACCACGAACTTGGCCGAGCCCCAGCGGACCCAGACCTGGCGCCAAGCTAGGAATCCGAGGTGCGCGAATACAGAGGCCAGGAGGAGATGTGTCTTGGGAGTGAGCTTGTGGTAGGGCTCTAGGGCGTAGAAGACAGCGATGGCGAGGAGGGTGTTGACTCCCCAGGCCCAGAGCATGTCCTGGAGAAGGTCGGCCAGGTTGCGCATGGCGCGGAAGCGGTAGAGGCCGATGGCGTAGAGGGTGGCGAACCAGACGGCGTAGGCAGGGGTGAAGGAGACCGCGTGCCAGAAGTAGAAGTCGAGCTGGACCAGGGAGGCTTGGCGGGAGACGAGGGCGAGTCCAAGGGCAGCGTAGCAGATGAGGATGTCGCCGAGGGACAGGATGAACTTGCGGCCGCTGAGGCCCATGACGCCTCGATTTTACAATTTCAAGGGCGAACTCGCAGTGAAGCCTCACCCAAAAAGCAACCAATGTGACCCTATCCCCTTTTGTATAATTCCTCAGTGATCAAAAGAGCGCTCGTTACTGGCATCACCGGGCAGGACGGCTCCTATCTCGCCGAGCTCTTGTTGGGGAAGGGCTATGACGTTTTCGGTATTATTCGCCGGTCCAGCTCTTTTAATACCGGCCGCATAGACCACATCTACAGCGATCCTCACATCCCGAAGACTCGGCTGAAGCTGATCTACGGCGACCTGGCGGACTCGAGCTCCATCAACCACATCCTAAGGACCGTCAAGCCGGACGAGATCTACAACCTAGGCGCGCAGAGCCATGTGCGGGTCAGCTTCGACATCGCGGAGTACACGGCCGACGTGACCGGGCTCGGAACGATCCGCATCCTGGATGCGATGCGCGAAACCGGGATCACGTCGCGGTTCTACCAGGCGTCGAGCTCCGAGCTGTTCGGCAACGCCCCAGCCCCGCAGAATGAGCAGACCCCATTCGAGCCCGCGAGCCCCTATGCCTGCGCGAAGCTTTACGGGTACGCGATTACGAAAAACTACCGGGAAGCCTACGGCTTCTTCGCGGTGAACGGTATCCTATTCAACCACGAGTCCCCCCGCCGAGGGGAGACCTTCGTCACACGCAAGGTCACCAAGGCTGTGGCGCGCATCAAGCTGGGGCTCCAGGACAAGCTCTATCTCGGGAATCTGGACGCGAAGAGAGACTGGGGCTACGCCCCGGAGTACGTCGAGGCCATGTGGCGGATGCTCCAGCAAAAGAAGCCGGATGACTATGTGCTCGCGACCGGGGAGACCCATTCCGTGCGGGAGTTTGTCGAGAAGGCCTTCTCCCATGCCGGACTGGACTGGGAACAGCACGTGAAGAAGGATTCGCGGTACTTCCGGCCGGTCGAAGTGCACAACCTGATCGGGGAAGCGTCCAAGGCCAGAAGAGTCCTGGGCTGGAAGCCGAAGGTGACCTTCGATCAATTGGTCCGCATCATGGTCGACGCGGACCTCCAGGACCTGAAGCAGCAGTTGTCCGGAGCAGCCGCCAGAAAGAAGAGAATCCAGCATGTTTAAGACCTGGGCCAACAAGCGTGTGATTGTCACGGGCGGAGCCGGCTTCCTGGGCAGTTTTCTTGTCGAGAAGCTCCACGAGCGAGGCGCGAAGGAGATCTTTGTCCCCCGTAGCAGGGAACACGACCTGACTCATGAAGCCAACGTGGAAAGGCTCTTCAAGGACCATCCGACTGACATCGTGTTTCACCTGGCAGGGGTCGTGGGCGGCATAGGTGCCAACCAGATGAATCCAGGTGCCTTTTTCTACAAGAACATGGTAATGGGCGCCATGCTCATGGAGTACGCGCGGCTCAACAAGGTCTCGAAATTCGTCCAGGTAGGGACGATCTGCGCATATCCAAAGTTCACGCCTGCCCCATTCAAAGAAGACAATCTCTGGAACGGATATCCAGAAGAGACGAATGCCCCCTACGGGTTGGCGAAGAAGGCGTTGCTAGTGCAGGCGCAGGCCTATAGACAGCAATATGGATTCAATGCGATATACCTGCTGCCGGTGAACCTGTATGGGCCAAGAGACAACTTCGACCTAGAGACCTCCCATGTGATTCCTGCGCTGATAAGGAAATTCATGACAGCTAAGGAGTCAGGTGCCAAAAGAGTTGTGTTGTGGGGTACGGGAAACCCCACACGGGAGTTCTTGTACGTAAAGGACGCGGCTGAGGCGCTCGCTCTGGCGGCGGAGAAGTACAACGCCCCGGAGCCGGTGAACCTGGGGTCAGGGCACGAAATCTCGATTCGCAGCCTGGCTGAGACCATTGGCGAGTTGGTGGGATATAAGGGGCGTCTGCAATGGGATGAATCTCGGCCCGATGGTCAACCGCGACGACTTTTGGATACAACAAGGGCGACGAAGTGTTTTGGGTTCACCGCCCAGACGTCTTTCGGAAATGGGATTCGCGAAACCATCGATTGGTATGAGCGACACGCGAAGAATCTCTGAATCCGATTCAAGGTCTTCACGCTCGTAGACGTTTTCACCCGGGAGGTGCTGGTGCTCTTCGTGGACTACTCCATCAGCGGGAGGCGCGTGATTGCCCTGCTCGATGAGGTGGCCGAGATCCGCGGCTATCCCGAGGCCATCACCTGCGACAACGGCTCCGAGTTCACCTGCCAAGTCGTGGACGAATGGGCTCACCGTCACGGGGTGAAGATGGACTTCATCCGGCCTGGCAAGCCGATAGAGAACGCCTACTGCGAGAGCTTCAACGGCAAGCTACGAGCGGAATGCCTCATCCTGGAAGTATTTCGGAAGGAGTATTACGGCGAACGGCCACACAGCTCTCTAAACGGCCTTTCTCCTGAGGAGTTTGCACAACGGCATACGGCAATGCTACAACGGAACGACACTCCTAGACCCCAATTGCCTTTGGCATGAATTCATGGGGAACGTCACGAACAAGGTAATCATGTCGGGAGCTAGAAGAACTGCGGGATCTTGGAGAAGTTCTTCTTCAGAAGGGTGACTACTCCACCAAGCGCACACTTACGTATAACGCGATAATCCTCAAGGCTTTTCTGGAGAACATTCGCGACGCTCCCGTTACTGACCCCCCCCACACGCATTCTCACCAGGAGTTCCGGCAAGTAAGTCGCTCTTATCTTATGAACATAAAGAAACCGCATCATAAGATCATAGTCAGCCGAAATTTTGAAATCAGTATTGAATGCCCCATACCTCTGATATATTTCCCGCTTCACAAAGAAAGTTGGGTGTGGTGGCATCCACCCACCCTCAAGCGCAGCGGCGTCATACTCTCCCGCCCTCCAGTGACGCAAGGTGCTACCGTCCTTCTTGATGTAGGCCAAATCGCCATAGACGGCGTCAGCGTGGCTCTGAACAAAGGACGCAGTCAATTTCTCAAAGACATCATCCGCCGCATAGACGTCATCAGCGTGCAAAAAGCCGATGATATCCCCTTTCGCAAGGGCTAGGCCCTTATTGAGAGCGTAGTAGAGTCCGCCATCCCGTTCGGAAACGACTTTGGAAATCCTGCTTTTGTATTTTTCGATGACCCTCAGCGTGCCGTCGGTCGACGCTCCGTCGATAACAATGTGCTCAATATCCTTGTGGCTTTGACCTAGGACACTTACGATAGCGCTTTCTATTGTCGCGCATGAGTTGAATGTCGCGGTTATTATGGAAATCCGCACAGGCCTAGCGCCCTTGCGCCCAATCGGCGACTTTGTTCTTCAGAATGAAGAAGTCGACTGCCTCGCGATAAACAAAGGCATGCATGAAGTGATAAAGGATGCCAGTAGCGCCATCAGCTATCCCCATCTGAAAAAATAACCTATATATGAAATATAATGCCGGCCGAACAAAAATCGGGGCCCGATAATACAGCTTCTTGTTCTCCCTGGTCGCGGTATCAAAATCCAAATCGTAATGTGTCTCGTCGTCTAGCATCCTGCGTGATTCCTTCGCCTCTCGCTTGGCATAGGCGATGTGTTTGGATACCCAATGCCAAAATCCCTTTTGGCAAATGTCAGCGATATCAATGTCAAGAATTTCCGTTTCGCCACTCATTATGACTTTCTCGTCAATGAGTCGATCCTCGAATCTTGCGCAACTTCTCCTAAAAATCCTCAACACTTTCCGTGGATACATCCCCCCATGTCGCACCCATTTCCCCAGGAAATAGTAGCGCCGATTGCAGTAGATTCCTGAACTACCCCTCACTAAGGCAGGCAGCAAAACCCCAAAAAATGATTCTGGCGCATAGACGACCTCGTCCGCATCCAACCTCATGACCCATTCGTTTCGTATCAAAGAAGATTCAAGCGCGATGTTCATCTTTTGGGCAAATGTTGAGAAGCGAATTGAAATCATCTCGACAGTGCTACAGGCGCCCCTTGCCTGGGACAGAGTGGCGTCAGTACTATGGGCAGTATCAGCTACAATGATCTGGTCGACATAATACTTGACAGAATTAATGGCATTTGCGATGTTCTTTTCTTCATTCCACGTCGGGATGATTACTGTTATTGGCAATTTCCGCATAGACTTCCCGCACACGATTTGCCGTTACTTCAATGTCATATTTCCGCCAAGCCAGCAATTTCCCCCTCTCAGAAAATTGCCTTCGCAACTTTGGGGAGTTGAGTAGGGATCTTATGCCTTCTTGGACGCTTTCGGAAGTCGTTCTCACAACAATCCCCGCATTACTTTTCCGAACCTCTTCATGAATTCCAACCTTGTCGGATATGACCACAGGGCAACCACAACACATGGCTTCGACTACAGCCACTCCAAAATTTTCAGAATATGACGATAGAACAAATAGTCTTGCATCCGCATATGCCGCGAGTTTATCGCGCCCAACTAGCATATCTGTAAAGAGAGTCCGCGCCAGGACCTGCCCTTGTCTCAGCTGTTCGCTCAATTCAGCCCCATAACCCTCATCATCCGGTCCGACAATTGCAAGGTGCAAGTCATCATACTCTATGGCCAGGTTAATAAAGGCCTTGACTAGAATGTCGAGTCCTTTCTTCCTGGTGATTCGACCGAGGAAAAGCAAGTAGGGTTTCCCCGCCAGAATGGGGAATTTTGATGCAAAACTCCCTGGCGGAGGAAGATTGTCAAAATCGGAACAGCGAACTCCGTTCGGGATAACATAAGATCTTGTTCTTATGTTCAAGAAGTGAGTCACTTTATTCTTTTCATCTGTGGTGGTAAACCAAATGGCGTTTGCGCGTTTTACGCACCATTTTGCAATGACATTCCAATAGAAGAGTTTCTTATATTTCGACTTTAGGCAGAATGTCTCTCGATATAGCACGCCGTGCGGCGCAATAACATAGGGTTTATTGTAAATCCAACTTACAAGACATGCTGCCAGCGCCGAGAAATTCCATACAGCATCCGACACAATCAAATCATAATTCCTAGCGATCTTGAAGGATTCCCATAGAAGGGCCGGAGAAAAAGTGTAATGTTCATATCCATAATACTGTACGAACTTGGTCCTTACCCCATCCACCAAGGCCCACCTATTTTGAGGGATGCTCTTGTCAATTTGTCCGGCATTGGTTGCCAACACATCAACCTTTACTCCAACCCGAATAAGTTCCTTGTCCAAAGCATGTGCGCAGAAGATGGGGCCACCAAATCTGAACGCCGGATAGGATGCCGAATTTATGCGGAGAATCTTCATATGATCAGCTGGGGATATGTATGATTGAGAACGCTCAAGACTGTTCTCTCCAAGAACTCCCCTTGGCTAAAAAAGACTTAATAGAGATTCTGCGGGCCAGCGGATTCATGCTGGCAATGACCTTGCCGTCGAAGTGCCGTGCAGAAACAAGACGTTCGACTCCCGAGAGGCTGGCTGTTTCACAAGGTCCGCGAGCGACTCGACCTAGTCCACTCACTTTGCATCTTCATGTGACGCCATCCCCACCGAACGTCTAACGATACTGCCCGCGCCGACAATAGAGGCCTTTCCGATAGAAACTCCCTTTAGGATAATGGAGTGCGCACCGATGAATGCCCTCTCCCCCACATGTACTGGCGAAGTCTTCGCATGGTCATCGGGGGTGCCGCGAACATCCGAATCAAGGGAATGGAAGTCCGTGTCCCAAATGTTGCACGATCCACCAATCATTGCGCCATCGCCAATCTCAACCGAAGTCTGGGCCACAATTGTGCTATTCGATATGCCGACATGATTCCCTATGCACAATGTAGCTCCTGGAAGCACAATCAATCGTGTCTGTGTTTGCCCGCCAATTGGGCTGTAGCGAGCCCCAGAATTAATCTTCACTCCCTTGCCGATCATCAACTTGCCACGATTATGGATATACAACCTTCCATTGACTGTAATCCGTCCACCAACCACAACGCCATTTCTTGAAAGGAGCCATTGATTATATACACCATTTGCGAATTGGCAGACGAAATTGAAAAGAGATATCAACATCTCTCCCCCCATAATGGAACATGTCGCTTGCCCCCAACGCCCTCCGGTAGCCATCCCCTAATCGATGGAGGCTTTGGATAGGATCTACTCCTCACAGTCGACGAGTTGAGCTGCATTACCATGCCACTTGATTCATTGGTATGGGGTTCATCCTCTGTCGTGCTCAAGGCGAAGCAAGTGCTGCACAATCCGTCGAGAAGTTCTGCCATCCCACAAATGCGGGATCTTCCCTTTGGCCCATTTGCCGGCGAAAAGTAGACGCATGGCGCGAGATATCCTGCGCGGATCCGACCCCAAGAGGACATTTGTGCCCACCGTGCAGGTTTCCGGCCGTTCAGTGTTTTCGCGCAGCGTCATGCATGGGACACCCAACACTGTGGTCTCTTCCGTGATCCCCCCTGAATCGGTGATGACGGCTTTTGCCCGTTTGACGAGATAGTTAAACCCCAAATAGCCGAGAGGCTCTATGGCGTGGAGGTTCGTCGGTCTCAGCCCAAGGTGCGAATACACTCTGGCGGTCCGGGGATGCATGGGAAATACGATAGGGAGTCCCCGGACTCCATTGACAATAGACAGAATCACCGACCTAAGGTGCGGTGCGTCGTCTACGTTAGAGGGTCTGTGCAAAGTAAGTACAAAAAAGCCTCTATTGGAAAGTCCCAGCTTGTCGAATATGGCCGGCTTTTCCAGCCTATGGAGGTTCCGCAGCAAGGTATCAATCATCGTATTGCCAACGAACAAAATGCGTTTTCTTTCGACCCCCATCTTCCGCAGGTTCTCGTTTGCGAATTTGCTTGTCGTGAAAAAGTAGTCAGTAATGCTATCGGTCACAATCCTGTTGATTTCCTCGGGCATCCTCGTGTCGAAGGAGCGGATCCCTCCTTCGACATGGGCAACCTTGATGTGCAGTTTCTTGGCGGTTATAGCGCAGGCCATCGCGGACGTGACATCTCCAACGACCAGGACTAGATCCGGCTTCTTCGTCGAGACCTCCTGTTCGAATCTAACCATGATGCGGGCGGTCTGTTCCGCTTGGGACCCGGAACCTACGCCCAAGTTTACGTCCGGCGGAGGGATATCCAGTTCATTGAAGAATGTGCTGTTCATCTTCGCATCGTAGTGCTGCCCTGTATGCACCAGCCTGTAGGAAATTCGGTCGCCCCGTCCTCGTGCCGCGTGCATCTCATGAATGATCGGAGCGATCTTCATGAAGTTTGGACGTGCCCCAGCCACTATGGTGATCTTCATTCGGTTCCTCTCAGATCTGCGCCCCGTCTCAGCATCGCCGGTCAAAATACCTGCAAACTTGCTCTGCAACGAATGCGACATCATCAACAGACATGGCGTAGTACATGGGGAGACGGACGAGGCACTCAGAAAACCTGTCGCAGTTGGGTAGGGGCCGTCCGGAGTGTTTGCTCGAATAGTACGGGGATCTGTGTAGTGGAAGATAATGAAACACAGCCATGATGCCATGCTCCTTGAGGTGGGCAATAAGCCCTGTGCGTTCATCCAAGGATCGGCAGACGATATAGAACATGTGTGCGTTATTCGTCGCCCCCGGGCTGATTTGGGGAAGGTCCAGGAGTCCCTTCGAGGCCGAAGCCGACAGCAATTGGTAGTAGCTATCCCATAGTCGGCGACGCTTGCGCTGGATTGCGGCCAGGTTTTCGACCTGTGCATAAAGGAACGCTGCAGTGATCTCGGATGGCAAAAACGATGACCCGATATCAACCCAGCTGTATTTGTCAATCTCTCCACGAAAGAAGGCGGAGCGATTCGTCCCCTTTTCTCGGATGATCTCGGCTCTGCGTATGAAACGTTTTTCGTTCACGGCGAGCAGCCCACCCTCGCCCGAGATGATATTCTTGGTCTCATGAAATGAGAATGCCCCGAAGCAGCCAATGGACCCGAGCGGCTCTCCCTGGTAAAATGAATCCACTGCCTGAGCAGCGTCTTCCACGACGAGAACCCCATGATGGCGGGCAACGGCCATTATCGTGTCCATGTCGCAGGCGACGCCGGCGTAATGAACCGGGACAATCGCCCTGGTTCTTGGAGTAACCAATTCCTTAAGTGAATTAGAGTCGATGTTGGGGGTTGCTCTTTCGCTGTCGGCAAAGACAATTCTCGCACCACGAAGCACGAAGGCGTTAGCAGTCGAGACAAACGCGAAGCTTGGGACGATGACCTCGTCGCCGGGTCTAATGTCGCAGAGTATTGCAGCCATCTCCAAGGCGTCAGTACATGACGTCGTTAACAGGGCTTTCTTGAAGCGGTAGCGTTTTTCGAAAAAATGGTGGCATTTCTGCGTAAAGAGGCCATCACCTGAAATCTTGCCAGACTCCACAGCTTGTCGGATGTAATCGAGTTCGCGGCCCGTTAGAAACGGTTTGTTGAATGGAATTCGCATCGCGCTAGAATAAGAAGTCCAGGATATGCTCAATCACTTCGGCCAGCATCCACTCGCTTCGCAGCGCCGCCATGCTGTTCGATGGTCACGCTAGGCGACGACTCCATATCCGCGCACTCAACAGTCCCGGCCGCTTGGGCATATCGGCCTCCGAAGAAAGGTCGTGGAATAACGATTTGGATTGCCGAGCCGATTGCGAAGTCCGCTAAATTCGAAGGGCCGACCGTCGCGGGATGTCGCGGAATCGATTCTCAGCAGGCCTGCCCCGCAGACCACCACTGGGCCTTCGTCTTCTATGCGGAATATCTTTCCTGGTGTCCGGTTTTCAATGCGACAATCCTCAACGACTGATGCCTCTTGAATTACGATTGGTTTGCCGTACCTATCAGATGTCGTTGCCCCAGCATAAGGCCATCCGGTGGCATCTACGAACCGCGAAATGCGATTGGAATCCCAATTCCAATCGATTTCATAGTCAATCCCATCCCTCCACAATGAATATGTCGCCATGTGGTCGCGTTGCGGGGCGCATGTCAACCTGCCCCCGTTCTTCCGTCGAATAATCTCTCGCGCGGCTCTGCAATATGCCTCACCGAGCAACTCATAGGCGTCCCGAATCTTCATGGGATACCGGATCGGGACAGGGACTCGGAGATAGATTGGCCCACAGTCCGCCATCTTCGTTGGGCGTACAGCAGACACGCCGATCTCCGTCTCTCCCTGGACCAGGGCCGATACGGTGGGAGAAAAGCCCCGGAATCTTGGCAAGAGCGAGTCGTGAAATACGACGAATCGATCGTCCACCTGATCGATCATGTATTGCCAGCCGGCTACGAATATCAAATCAGCTCTTCCTGCGTCGCGGGAGAGAAACTTGGCCTTTTGAAGAAAGCGATACTTCTTAGCATTGCACAGTCGCTTAATCCGCCCGAGAGAATCCCCCAGAAGACCTCGCACTTCATAGGAACAAACAAATTCAGGGGCGAAGCAATCTTGTATCCGCTGCAGGAAATTACATCCCTTAACCCCAGCGACCAGTAGCCCGATTCTCAGCTTGTTTCTCATGTTGGACCCATCACAAATTGAAAGGTCAGTGTTTCACAAAAAACCTACAGTCACTGTCTATCGGCGCGAGGTAAATCGGAACCTTCTTCTCCCTGAGATATTCATCCACGGCTCGCTTGCAGCCGTCATATGTGCCATAGTCGTCGATAATGACTACTCCGCCCGGCACTACCTTGTCGCACAAATTTTCGAGACAGACCTTCGTTGATGCATACCAATCGCCATCCAGCCGCAGTATCGCGATGGGCCCAATGCCATCACGCTCAGCCGGAATCGTATGTTGAAACCAGCCCACATGGTAGAATATATGATCAGCGGGATACCGAATCTCCTGCTCAAGCAGACGTCTGTTTTCCTCCAATGTTCCAGGTCCGCCAAATTCGTCATAGAAGCCGACGACGGGTTCAAGCTTGCCTTGATCGCGTCGCGCCCGCGAGGCAACTCGACCAACCTCTTGCACCGCACGGTTTCCGTCGACAGCAGCGTCGGGCTCGCAGATATCTTGGAAGGCGTCAAAGAGGTGTAGTCGCCGCCTGGTCCTTCCTTTGCGGAGATTGGCAAGAGCCATTATCCCCATCGCGCCGCCTTTCCAGACCCCGCATTCGACAAAACTGCCAGGGATTTCGAATTCCTCGCAATAGACCGCCTGCTGATAGAGAGTTACAAGGCGTCGTTTGGAGAGCATCGTGTTGCGCTTCACGAGACGGATGTACTCCGTTGCCTCGTCCTCCATCTCATAGCCGAGGCGCTCTCCGATATTGAGGTTCTTCTCTAATGGAGATGCATAACCCATGCGGGCCGATTTCAGGGAGCAAAGGATTCTGGCCAAGAAATGTCTCATTTCATTGTTTCTCGCGAAGCAGTCCGAGCATTGGGCCTGGAGGCGAACAGGGCCACGAAGGCCTTCACCTGAACATCTGGATGGCACAGCGCTAGGCCCAAATTGCGGCAATTCTGACGCATCGCCGCGCACTGTGTGTCATCCATTTCAAGGAGTTCTCGCATTCCGTTTGCCATGTCGTTGGCGTTTCGTAGGACGGCACGATATCCTGTCTTCCCCGTGTGAACGAGATCGGGCGCTACTCCCATGTCGAAAGCGACTACCGGTGTGCCACAGACTATGGCCTCATTTAGCATCATAGGGCCCGTATCCTCGATGGAGGCGTTCACGAAAATGTCGGCGGATTGGTAGGCGGCCGTGAGCATCACATCCCCGCGCAGAACGCCGACGTGTTTATAATCGAATGGGATCCCAAGCTCCTCAGGCCTAGGCGCAGCTCCGGCCGATAGGATTAGCACCCTGTTGCGAAGCGCAGGGCTTTCTCGCAACATTGCATAAAGCCGCCTGAGCGCCTGAAGTAGGTACGAAATGCCCTTGCGCTCCTCTCTGAAATTATGCGCGCCGAAGAACACAATCTTCTTGCCCTGGGGAAGCCCCAGCAATGCACGGGCCGCAGGAACCGAACTTGGCTTGAAGACATCGACATCGATTCCCAAAGGAATGTGCCGGATAGGCCTACCCGCAAAGAGGGTGCTCTCCTCGGCTTGCCTTTTCAGCCATAGACTCGGAACCACCGCAGTAATGTCGACGCCATCGAACTGGCATAGCTTCTCCTGCAATAGAAGGAAAGAAGCATCGGATGCACCTGCCCCCCTCCCGATTTGCGGGCAATGGCCGCAGGTCTGCATGTATCCTCGGCAATCGAAGGCGTAATGACATCCGCCAGTCAGCGCCGCCATATCCAGCATATACCAGTATAGAGGGACGCCCATCTCGCGGCTCAATTGGCACATCAAGCGCACCGTCATGAAATTCCCGACCCAATGCGCGACGATGACGTCTGGTTTGAAGGGAAGAAATTCTCGAATGCGTGACAACGATAGGGAGACTCCTCTCTCCGTCCTAAAATACATGGAATATTTGCCCCAGCAGCGCTCAAGGCGCACGCCGAGCCGGCCGAACTTCCACCGAAGACGCTCAAGCGGCGTGAACTCGTTGTATGCCCCGACGACGCATGCATCCGAGGATTGTTTGGAATAGACCAGCATCGCGGAATTGAGACCCGCTTTCTTCATGTGCGTATGCAATCGTCCAGCAGCGTCGTACCCGCCTCCAAGTCCACCACGGTCCTGTGTTGACAGATGCAGAATGTTCAATCCCGCCATTAGGGCACCCCGAGCGCGATGCTATTTCCTGCGGACATAATCGAGTGCATCCATATAGCCGCGTATGACAGTATGGATATTGACTTCATCGCGTATGATTGCTTCCGACTTACGTCCCATCTCCCGCATCAGCTCGGGGTGTTCGAGGAACCATGATAATTTCAAGACAAAATCCTCTTCATCCCCGTCTTTGAAGAATCGCCCGTTGATGCCTTCTCGGACCAACACTTTCTCGGTGCCGTCCCAGATTGAGCAGAGCACCGGAAGGCCGAAGCACATCGCTTCGTTGATTGAAAGCCCGCCCATTCCTGCAAGAACATAGACACCAGCGGCCAAATAATATTGTGCAAGAAGGCGTGGGTCGTATACCCCCCCCACAAAGCGTACAGATGTTCCCAATCCTCGTTCGTCAGCCAGTTTCTTGAGTCCAGGCTCTTCCGGGCCGTCCCCGACTATGACGAGTTCCATATCCGGATAGCGAGGTCGCAGCCTCGCAAAGACGCGAATAAGCATGTCCACTCGCTTCCACTCGACGAGACGCCCCACGTGCAGCAGCCGCCGCGGATTGGGCGGCAGCAACGGTGCTGCGTTGAGAAGCGATTCCTTGACACTGAACAATAGGTCGGTATCAGGGGAATTCCCGGTTACGAAAATCTTCTCACTGTTCACGCCATAAGTCGCCCATAGCGCCTTTGCCTCCACGTAATTGACATGCGCATCTGGGCGCGATAGCGCTCGCTTGTGCATTGCCAGACGCAGCAGCTTGATGCCTTTGGCTATGCCGCTTGCATGCAATAGGCGGTTTACTGCGGGGGGGAGGCGTGAGAACCCGTCTGCTGAATCCCTGATTTGCCGCTCCGCGTCCTGGAATGGCAAAAGGCGGAATGGGATTGTCTTGAGAATCAACCGGGCGCCCAGACGCTTCATCGCCACGATGGTTGGAAGGTCGAGGAGGAAGGTCCAGAGATAACTCTCGATCACGATAACTACATCGGGCTTTGTCCGCATTAGAACCCGGGCGAGACCACTAAAGGTCGAGTACATCCAGAATCTGCGGGTCTCCGGCAATTCGATGACCGGGAAATCCGCGCCCGCGCGCGTAAGGTGTACGCCTTGACCAATATAGGCGCTGGGATTGGCCGGACTCACGACTGTGAGCTCAAGGCCTGGCTCGCGGTTGAGTCTTGACAGGACTCGGTTATAATAATGCGTCAGACCGTTGGATATATAGAGGACTTTCATCAGATATCCTTGCCGCCGGGGACACCCTACTCCTTCGCCAGCACCATGCAGCACAATTGATGTCGACCGTCAACTCCAACGCGCTCAGGCTTAGACAGTCGTTTGCCGCACGTCCAGAACTCACCCTCGAAATACTGCCAATATTCTTGTTTTAGCAGTTTGTAGGGGTCATTCGCGAGCCACATCCCAAGCTCTCTCCGGGAAAAAGCCTGCGTAATGAATGGGAATTTTTCGCGCACGGAGGATTCAGGCAACAGGTATACATTGGGTACGTAATGTCTCTCGTTGTAGGGGCATGTGAGCATGAGCCGCCCGCCTGGCCTGAGAAGCTTGTAGATAGATGACATCGCTTTTTCGTGGGCAGGGATATGCTCAAGAACGCTTATGCAGGTGACAACATCGAAAGATCCCACGATGGAAGTGTCCGTGATGTCATCGTCAATGATGTGATAGTGACGATTGACCATGCCTTGGGGCCAGTAGTCTTTTGCGTTGTCAGATGCCGTTACGATAAAGCCACAGGTGCGCATGATGTGAGGCAGTGCAGTCGTTCCCGTTCCGACATCCAGTATCGTCTTCGGCCAAAATTCCACAAGCTCTCGGAAAAGAAAGGCAAATTCGACCGGCCGTTCGTTAAGGCCGACAAACGCTTGATTGCGATACTCGCGAGCACAAAGGAATCGAACATAGAGAGTCCCGAGGCGATTAATTGCCTTTCGGACTGATGTCGGAATCTTCATGCGGGAATCGCGATTCCCTTTGGAGAGTTTATTTTCATCAACAAGGCATCGGCAAAGAATTTGGCCGCCCAATTTGGGAAGACATTGGGGGAGTAACCGTGACAAAAAGGAAAGCTGCCGGCGATCGCACCACGAAGAGGACGCAGAGATGTATCAACGATCTGGGTCCGCTTTGTCGCCGACAGTATCTCGGCTCCGAGCTCCCCATATGTAGAGTCCCTTGTACAGTCGCAGATGCGGAACAAGAAACTCGCCAGCTGAGAATTTCCTGTCAGGCAGGAATCTCTCGCTGGGCTTTTCCACGCCTGGTCGAAAGAAGCGGGCACCATGCCGTGGATGCCCGCGACGGGTTGCGCCTGCAATGCGCGGCACAAGGCATCCGTGCATTTCATCGTCGCACTAAATATGCCCAAGCTGTTGTCCAAGGTCTTATCGGTCGATGCACATTCAAGCAAGCCCCGCAGTGTGTACGCGATCACATGCGTTATCGGCGGGTCGTTACCAAATCCGCATTGCGCAAACCATCCGTTGGACAGTTGATTCCCAAGCACCCATCGGAGATTGCGGGCCGCCGCCTCGCCATACCGGGCCTCACCGCTTAAACGAGCCAACCTCAGCAATGCCCAATCGACCCGCGCATGATAGGTCCTTGCCCCGCAGTAGGTGTCTCTTCGCCAAGCGCCATCCGCCTCTTGGATTCCCAGAAGGTAGTCACCGGCGCGTTCGGCGGCCTCGAGATACTTCTCTAGCTTTGTTCGCTCGTAGAGGGCACACCAGCCGAGGATGACTTGTCCCGTATTGAACACGCGGGTCTGGCGCAAGGCCGTGCTGGAGAATACCCCTCCGTTGGGCGCCTGGACTCTTATCTCCCAGTCACCGATGCGTAACGCCCTATCCATGAAAGTATGCTCGCCGCTAAAATCGGCAAAGGTCAAGTACGTCGCCAGAATATACCCGCTCGTCTCTGGATATGCGACTCCCCAGCCGCCGTTCAAATGATATGCATTCGAGACGCCATCGCCGTCGCAGGCATCTTGGGCGTCAGCCAGCCACGCCATCGTTGCTCTGAGATGGGAGACATCGTCCTGCTCTTCGAACAATTCTCCTGCAAGGTAGTGCGCTAGGACTCGTATCTGCTCTCGCCCTGGGCCGAACGACCGCAAGAACAATACAGAGGTCCTAATCTGACCGAAATAGGGCAGCACTCTCTGAATCATTTGACAGCCTCAAGGAAGAACATCTGATCGGGTCGATTGTCGATCAAGGCAATATCCTGTATGAGGCTTTCTTGGTAATTCCTCCTTTTCACATTTGAGAACCCTGCCTGCGTAAACAAATGCGCTAACGCATCGAAGTCATAGAAGTACTGGCACCTATGGGAGCCGATTGCGTAGCCATAAAACCACGCAACGAATTTGTCGCCCAACGTTGGGCCTTCGAACCGCTCTGTTCCGTCAGGTAGCTTCTGAAAAAAGAAAGGATTGTCCTTTTCGACGTAACGCTTTGCGATACTCTCCAAATCCTGGACTGCAAACCGGGCCACACCACCCTTCTTGAGCGCCCGATGGACTTGCCCAACGATTTCCGACGCACGCCGCCGTGTAAAGTAGTTTATTGCGGAAATGCAAACAACGACGTCCAGCGAATCATCCATGAAAGGAAGGTCATATCGGGACAAGTCGATTTGCATGTCAGCGCTCGGCGAAATATCAACACTGACGTAGCCCGGGATCTTTTGTCCCCCACCGCACAAATTGACCTTCCGAATGGCGCCCCAAACAGCATCATAGCGACAAAGAAGGCGTGTCATCTTCCATTGATACCAGGACAACCAAACCGATGGCTTCTCGATTCCGCGTGAAACCGATGAAATGAACATGTCTCGAATTGCCGCTACCATATCCGCGGATAGACCATCGATTTCAGCATCATGTTGCCAGTTCTGAACATCGGCCTATAGAAATAGCATGAGCCATGGGCGGCAAGCCAGTAGGAAAATAGAGATGCCATTACTGCGCCCATCCCTCCGAATCTTGGAATCAAGAAAAGGTTGAGCCCGATATTGGAGATACAGCCGATGAGATTGCAGAAAAAAGCTACCCCCGTCCAATTGTTCGCCGTAAGAAAGGAACTTCGCGCTACGCCCAAATTAACGAACAACCCTGCCCAGATCAGGGCGGCAAGCATTGGGCCGGCTCGAGCATAACCGGGGCCGAACAGAATGCTAACGACCCATTTGGCAAGAAATGTCGTTGGGATGGCGATGGCATACGACATGAAAGACATCCAATTGTACAGTTTCTGAAGGCGTGAAAGGAAAAGGTCCTCATTTGTCGATTTTGCAGTCACGATCGAGGGCAGCACTGAGGACAGAACACTCATCGGAATGAAATACCAGACTTCCGCCAATCTCACCGCGGCTGCATAGATTCCCACCTCTGCGTCTCCGACAAGGTTGCCTATCATAATTTGATCAATGCGCAAGTAGATGATCCCGACGATGCTCGAGAGCATCAAGGGCCAACTATCTCGGAGCAAAACCCGTGCTCGCGACATTTCGCAACGCCAGGAAGCGATTTGAAGACCTCTACTCCTGTAGGCCAGCAGGAGCCCCGATGACGCGATCATGATTTCCAACAGCCCCGCCAAGGCAAATGCCAGGAGGGGCGCTTGGAAAATGATGAGCACGACTCTGAGAATTGAGACAAAGATGAAGGCGGCATTCCGGGCCATCACGACATATCTCGACTGGATTTGCGATTGGAACCAAAAGTCAATTATGTCCAGTGCCTGAACAATCATCCCAGCGGCAGCAATCCCCACTAGCCAGCAGGTGAGCGCTTCTCCTCGGCGGGTCAAATATGCCACACCTACCGCCAGGAAGAATGCCATCGTGCCACCGGCAATCTGTAGCCCAAACGCGGATCCGAGCGTATTCTCTTGTGCCGAGGGATCGCGGACTATATCTCGAACCACGATGCTGTCCAACCCCAATGAAGCGATAGGCGAAAAGAGTGCCGCGAAGGCGATCGAATAACTGAGCATGCCGAATTCCTCGGGCCCGAGAAAGCGGGCAACCCATGCCCCAATGAAGAGTCCTACGCCCATGCGTAGGGCTTTGTCTATGAAGAGCCATACCATGTTCGAAATGATCTTCTGAAGATTGTGCCGATTCCTCAGTTTCTCCCTTAGGAAGGCAGGGGAGATGCGCAGCCAGTAGGGTGTGGTCATAGCCTCTTCGTCATTCATCCGTGGAGAGGGTGCTGCCGAGTACCGTCAAGTGCGCCACCTCCCTTGGCCACCGCTGGGCTGATGGAGTCCGCCGCACCGCGGCAGTCCTCATCGATGTGTGTAACCATCAAATCACACCCGAAAACCTGAGATGACCCGGCGGCTGGCCCTTGGCATCTCAAACGCCTAATCCATCCGCCACTTCAACGCCCGCGCCAGAACAAGAAGCTGCTCTGGGCATGCATCCATGCCTCGGATTGTTCCCTTGAGCTTTGCATGTTCTATTGCTTTTCGAAGCTCAGCAGTTGTGAGTCACTCGAACCCATCGGGGATTTTAGCAGTGAACTCCCAAAATTCAGACCGCGCCACGGGGCCTCTCCTGACATCGGGGCAACACCCCCACATGGGGGTCCCTTCTTAGTAGGAATCCCAGTACTATCGGGTAGATCCAATTGACAGGGAAAAGCTCGAGTATGTTCACGGTTAGCCCGCAGAACAGAACTACAAGGAGCAATTCCTTGAGCGGGCTGTTGGAGCCTGCATAAACATGGACATTCAATATCAGAAAAATCATAAGGCCGAGGAGGCCCAATTGCGCAATGACGCTGACATACATTGAGTCCGGAATAAACCCGTATGCGCCGCCGAGTTCAGGAAAAATCGTGAATAGCGAATTCGTGCCGTACCCCAACCCTTTCCCAAAGAGAACATTCTGCATTGAAAGTTGACTTTCAAAATATTGTCTTATGACATCTATCCTCCCCTGCCCAGACAGCAAAATGTCAGGCCGACTGGTTATTGTCGGCAAATTGAGAGAAATGAAATATACCGCAAACGGCAACACGAACACCAGAGCAGGAGAAAGAGTGGACTGTGAACTAGGAATTAATTTGCGCCTAACAGACAGAAAAACAAGAAGAACTACCCCCAGTATCGCGATCCCAGAGCCAGTGAGGAGAACATTCGCTGTCAAAACAAACAATCCACAGTTCCTGAATTTGGACCTCGGGAAATAGTGGCTGAGAAGAAAAATTGCCAAGACAAGAAATACCCCCAATGAACTTGGCTGGATAAATGTCGCTGCGACTCTCGCGGCATACTTGTCGAACAATGCGCCATAGCGTTGTGCCCCATACAAGAACTGGATAATAGATAGCGGGACCATCAGCAACGCGACAAAAACCACACAGCGTGCAAGAAATGCGATCTCCTCTTCCGAGAAAAAACAATACGAAAAAAATGCAAGCAGCAAAGTCGCAAGGGATCGAATCCCGACCAGGGTTATGACATGATTGTCGAGCACCAGAAAATTCAGCACGGCGCAAACAAGCAGAAACACAAAGAACAGGAAGAGCGCACCAGAAACTCTAAGTCTACGCTTCGACAAAATTGCACCCGAAAAAAGGAGACAAACCAACCCCAAAAGAATATCCTTAGCTCCCTTGTAGTACCATGGCATTTCAAAGCCAATGGCAATCTGCGGAAAACAACACATGTAGTCGAAGAGCCCAAAAAGAGGGGCAATCAATACGGCGAGATACGACAATCTTATCCCAATGCGCACTAGGGGACCCATTTCAATTTGTCCTCAAATGCTCTGAAGAACAAGTAATCGATATCGCCCTGAATGACAAATAGCAGGATGCGGTGCGCTCTAACAAAGAAGCGAATACACTTCCCAATGAGTGAATTATGCTTGAGATTGTGTTCTTGTATTATGAAGCTCGTTTCGGCTTTCGCGACCTCGCTGAGGGTGGAGGTTTTGGAGCGTTGATGTACCCTGAAGCCGGAAAAATACCGCCTAATAAAACGGAATTCAGCGCCATATTCCAGAAATCTATAAAAGAGGTCATTGTCCATGCAGAATCTAAGAGAAGGATTTACACCCCCGGAAAGGTCAAAGATGGTTTTGGTCCAAAACGACGCCGGCTGATAGACCCCAAAGCCCCCATAGGCGAATCCGATCTTGGATAGGCACGTGTATCGCGTGACTCGTCGCTCGGATATCACATTGTCGTCACCATCGATAATCAGCTTGTTCCCGTACACAAGCGATACCCCCGGATTCTTCTCAAAGAACTCCGCGACAGCGCAAAAAATGCCCGGAAGATATATGTCGTCGGAATTCAAATACGCACAAATTTGTCCTGTCGCCTGGGAAAAGCCCTTGTTAATCGCGTCGGATTGACCTTCATCATTTTCGCTTATCCAGTAGGCGAGGTACTTTTCGTATCTCCTAATGATGTCGACGCTGCCATCGGTGGAGCCGCCATCAATGATGATGTATTCGAGATTAGGATAGTTTTGATTGAGAACGCTCAGAATTGTTCTTTCCAAGAACTCTCCCTGATTGTAAGAGGGTGTAACAATAGAAATTCTTGGGGCCGCTGAATTCCTGTTGACAATGACCTTGTCGTCGAAATGCGACACATTGACAAATCGTCTAATTGTCTGGGAGACTAGTTCTTTCACGGGGTTCTCCCAAGCGAGTCGGCATCCCGAGAGTGGTCGAAATCGGCACCGCCCCTGAGTCGTGCACCTGCGCCGCGACATGAAACTTTGCGTAGCCGGCCCCGATTGGGAGGCCGTCCAAGAACTCGCATCGCGTCTTCTGCGTCGCCAGCCGCGAGGAGGCCGTCAGCCCTCTGGGAGAACTCGATGGGCCTTGGGGCAACCGCCACACAAAGGCCGTAGGGCCGATAACGCGATGACACCTGACAGCCTGAAATGACCCCGGTTGCTTCCCTGAGCCTCATTTGACCCATCTCTAATTACGAACAAACAGCCCGTCGACCTGGAGCAGATAATCTGTCATGGGGTCGTTTGGCACGCTCTTGAATGCCACCGGTGAGAACCCCAGCCCTCTCAGATACCCAGGATCTCGTACGCCAAAGAAGACCCCTCATACAACGAGAAGAACGACAACTCAAGTTCCAGTGCCATAACAGCGGGCAACACCCTCCCAGCCCCCTCCAGGACCCTCTTCTCATACCCTTGCACATCCACCTTGAGGAACACTCTGGCGCCAGGCTCGATGGATGTCCCCCAAAGCGAATCTAGCCGTATGATGCGAACCCCTTCTTTCCCGATGTAGCTGGACTCAGGGCTCGCAGCCACATGCATAGGCAGCACGGGCAATAGGGAACTGCTCGTCGCCCTGCCTGAGACATTAATATCCGCTTGGCCATCAAAATCCCCCGACACCGAGGCGCTCGCATCTCCATCGGGGGTCTCCAGACGCTCTCCTCGCCAGCTCTGCGAACGCAACCGAAAGCGGCTCGAATGAAATGACGCCGCCCCTATAGCCAGTGGCGCGTAAATCGTCGACATAGTCTCCTCGTGCGGCGCCGACATCTAGCACGAGGTCAATTTTTCCACTCTCAAGTATGGACTGGCGCCTCAAATGAAAAAAATGCGATTTCGTGTATCATAGGGCATCAAATCCAAAAAACCGGAGAATCCTATGGCAAAGTCTCGCAAAGGGAATCATGCCCCCCATGCCGCCATCCCCCGAGAAATGCTTTGAATGTCCGGGCATCCCTCATCGCTCAGCTGAACAAGAATGCAGCCCCAAGGTTCCGATTCATGCCTAAATTCACGACGAATACCGACGGCAAATGGGTTCTTTCGCAGATGACGCCAAATGATACACCCCAGGTTGTTACAGGTCAAGTGTGTTCGCTTCAACTCACGAAAGATGTCCCCGGGTCGGGCCCGAGGCGCAAGAAGATATCCGCAGCCGTGCGGGCGTCCTTGCAGGCGCCGAGCAGGCCAACCCGTCTTCCCAACAACAGATCAACGCTCCGTCAGCACGTGCTCCAATCGATTGGCGGCTACAACCCTCTTCTCAGTGCCATATGAGCCCCTCAGAGCTTCTACCCTCATATGCGAAGCCATCTTCCTGTACGCATAATCGCGTCTGAAAGACCCGTCAGTTCCATCAGCCCCAATTCAGACCTCGCACGTCGCGTCGATGGGATGTAGTCCCTCCCCCCCAATCCTGCGGTCTTCCGGCCAAGGATCCTGACCTGTGCATGGCCCTGGCCAAGCAGTTTGGCAATCCGAGCCGCCAGCTGCGAAATAGTGACGGCGCATTCCGAACCGACATTATATGTCCGCCCGCCCTGGCCCCTCGCAAGAATGGTCAAGAGCCAAGCCGCCATGTCTGCGGGATATAGGTATGAGCGACGAGATGCCCCGTCTCCTTGAATCAAGATTTGCCTTCCGCACATCACGTCACGCATAAAATTCCCTGCTGCGAAGTGCCCCTCGAGTGGCAAATAGGGCCCAAGAAAAGAAAAGCTCCTGGCAATCTTTACCTCGAGTCGATTAACGTCGGAGTATGCCACGCACAGGCACTCGCTAATCCGCTTGCCCTCGGAGTAGGGACTTGGCAACCGCTGCACCTCGTTAGGAGCAGAGGACTCCTCCGCGACATGGGAGACTCCGAATCTCTGCGGGCCATACACGGCTCCCGAACTCAAAAGAAGGAACTTACCCCCGCCCGACCTTCTCGCAAACTCCAGCACGCGCTGAGTTCCGATAGTTGCCGTATCAAGGACTGGGCGCGAGCTATTCCCATTCACGAGCGTGCTAGTGACCGCGGCACCATGGACGTAGTGGGTGAATGACCCCCGCCGCGGCATCGAGAACATGCGGATGTCCCCCGAAAGCAAGGTTACTGGGTCTGCGAATGCCAGATGCGGCGCTCTTTGACCGAATCTGCGTGGATTTCTGGTCAAGACCGTCACCGTTATGCCGAGGTGGTATCTCTGATTCGCGAAGAGCAGAGACTCCAGCAACCAGGCCCCGACAAAACCAGTACAGCCCGTGAGAAACACGCGGGCCTTGCGGAAGTCAGCCCATGTATCCCCATAATGCGATGTGATCTCTGTGAGGTCGCAATTCAGCAGACTCTGCCTGGAAGCCACAACTGCGGGGTGTTTCATCCAACACAATCCAGACGGGGAAAACGAACCTCAGACATTTTGGATCTCGGCAGGGCCAGACTGGTAAGCGTCATAGTACTGCCTGTAATAATACCCATACCCCGCATACGTCAACCCACCCGGCTTCGCCGCATTCGTCACCACTCCCAAAACCTTCCCCCCACTCGAAGCCAGCCTCGCACACGCGTCTTTTATAAGCTGTACCCTCGTCTTCCCATACCGCGTAACAAACACCGCCCCCCTGATATTCCTCCCCCACAAAAGCGTGTCATGTATCGGGAACATGGGCGGACAATCCACCAATATCCTGTCAAACTGATCTCTCGCCCACGCCAACGCCGCCCCCAGCCGCGGTGTATTAAGCAACTCCGATGGATTCGGCGGCCTAGTCCCGCACACCAAAACCTTCAACCCCGGAACATCCGTACCCTGCACCAACTCCCCCAACTCCGACACATCCTTCCCAATAGCCAAAAAATCACTCAACCCCTTCTTCGAATGCAGCCTAAAATTCCTATGCAGCTTCGGCCGCCTAAAATCCCCGTCTATCAACAACACCCTCTCCCCAAGCTGCGAAAACGCCACAGCCAGATTCGTCACCACATACGACTTCCCCTCTTCCTGCACTGAACTCGTAACGATCAAGGACTTATCTTTATCAGACACCTCCGCAAAATCCACCATGGTCCGCAGATTCCTAAATGCCTCTGAAGTCAACGAAGGCTCCTGCGTCAAAAGCGTCTGATACTCAGAGCTCTTATCAGGCATCTGCAAGAACGGTATCAGTCCCAAGAACGCCTGCCCCAGCTTATTCTCCACATCCTCCTGCACGCGAATGCTCTGGTCCAGTGTTTCTACTAGCATCGCCAGCAAGAACCCGCCCAGACAACCCATGATGATCGCAATCGCCAGCGCCCGCGCCTTCCGCGGCTTAAAAGGTCCCTTCGGCTCCTTAGCCAGATCCACCACCCTCACGTTGTTGCCCTTCAATTGCCCCGACAGCTCAGTCTTCAGGCTCTGCACGATCCTATCCGTCTCAGCCTGTATCTGCATCTGCAAAGCCGTCATATTAGACTTAAACGACAACATGGCCGGATGCTTCTCCGTATACCTCTTCCCCATGTCAGCGACCTGCGCCTGCAGCTTCGCATGCTCGGCCTTAAGATTCTGCACCAGCGGATTATTCACCACCGCGGGAAGCCCCTCCTGCAAACGCCTCCCCTCGGAAGACCGCGCATCCACTTCCAACGCCTCTAAAATCTCTTTAGAGATGAACAGCTGATTCTCCAGATTCTGCCGAACAAAACCCTCAGCCACCCCATTCGCCACCCGAGCTGCCAATGCCGCGTCATGAGACACAGCCTCTACATGCACGAGCCGGCTTCTGCGCACCGGCGCGATATTCACAGCCTTCTTGAGCTTCGCGAACCCGCTCGGCTCCGCGAAATCCTCATGCCTCTCCAAGCCCAATCTCTTATGGACCGACTCCAGCAGCGAATCGCTCTTTAAGAGCATATACTGCGTCTGATAATAATCATCCGCAGTAGCCTCCACCGTCACCCCGTCTCCCATCATCCGGCCTGAAGACCGCTCCTTTTCGATGAGGAGCAACGCCTTGGCTTGATACTGCGGCCTCTGCGTGAACACCACCAAAGCCGTAGACAAAACCGTGATGGTGGCAAACGCCAGAACAATCCAGCGTCTGCGGAGCAGTATGTCCAAATAATGCTGTAAATCTATATCAATCTCTTCTTCGTTCGCCATTCAGGATTCAGGTACCGGAGATGCATGAGTTCATGAGTTCAACAAAACCCACAGCAAGGGATTATACAAAAACCAAGGCCCCCCTTGCCTGTGACTTTAGGCGTTGCCTTCTTAACGCGGCAACATCTCCTATTCTCCAGAACCTGACGCATCTGGTAAAATGCCTTGAGATCACGCCGCTGGAATGACCAAGCTGGTTGATGTCGTCGAAGCCAAGCACGTCCAGGGGTTCCGCGTCGAGCTCGTCTTCGAAGATGGGCGCCGGGGCGTGGTGGACCTCTCCTCCTACCCCTCGAAGGGAGGCGTTTTCAGCCGCCTCTCGGACCCTGACTACTTCAAGCGAGTCTGCGTGAACCAGGACCTCGGCACCATCTGCTGGCCTGACGGCCCCGACATCGCCCCTGAGACCCTTTACCGGATGCTGGCGGACGGACCTATCTCTCGCTGACCGGCCCTCCCTAGCGCGGGGCCACATACCCCTTCAAGGACCCGCGAGCAAACCGCAAATCCAATCACCCCGAGGCATCCAGCTGGCTCTCGCAGGTCGCGCTCCGTGAGCGCATCCCCCAACGCCACCTCACCATGAATGAAGGAATGGGTCCTCAAGCATTTTCCGTTACCTCGATTTGCGTTACGCAAAACTGCGTAACCGACTATTGCCCCGCCCCCCGGTGCCGGAGTATCACGTGTTCATGAGTTCGCCTACTTCCCATGGCCCGGCACACGTGTCCAACGTCTTCCAGAGGGACACGGTGCCGTACCGCTCCGCGGTACGGAGGGGCCATGGGACTGGGCCTCCTCAGGAGATGAGTTGAGGCCCGGTCTTAACGCGTCGCCACCCCCCTCTTCCGACGAAGCCGGAAAATCGAGGGAACCAAATCGGGCCCTCGTGCGTACTAGATAGTATGACCAAGTCCCTCCAAGGCTTCACCGGCCTTCTGACGGACGTCCGCGCGCTCATCGAGTCCGCCCGAGCCAACGTTGCCCGGGCAGTCAACTCAGGGCTCGTGATGCTCTATTGGGAGATAGGCCGGCGGGTCCGGCAAGACATCCTTCACAACAAGCGGGCGGGATATGGGGAGAAAATCCTCCCTCGACTCGCCGAGCATCTGACACGGGAATATGGCCGCGGATTCCAGGCTCGTTCTCTGGCGCGAATGATCCGTCTCGTCGAGGTCTTCCCGGAGAGGCAGATTTTGTCAACACTGTTGACAAAATTGGGGTGGTCCCATTTCATCCAGATCATCCCCCTCAAAGACCCCCTCCAGCGGGACTTCTACGCCGAGATGTGCCGCGTCGAGCGCTGGGACGTCCGCACCCTGCACGCCAAGATCGCGGGCCAGCTTTACGAGCGAACGGCTCTCTCCAGGCAGCCGGCCCGGCTCGCATCCCTCGAACTCAAGAAGCTCCGCGACGAAGACCGCATGACCCCTGATCTGGTCTTCCGGGACCCCTACCACCTCGACTTCCTCGGGCTCAGGGGCGTCTACCAGGAGAAAGACCTCGAAGCCGCCATACTCCGCGAGATGGAATCCTTCCTCCTCGAGTTCGGTTCCGGCTTCTCCTTCGTCGCCCGCCAGCTCCGCATCCAGGTCGGCCCGGACGACTTCCACCTGGACCTTCTCTTCTTCCACCGCGATCTGCGCCGCCTAGTCGCCATCGAGCTCAAGCTCGACAGATTCAGGCCCGAGCACAAGGGCCAGATGGAGTTCTACCTCAATTGGTTAGCCAAGCATGAGAGGCGGCCCGGCGAGAAGGCGCCCATCGGCCTCATCCTCTGCGCGGGCAAGTCCGAGGAGCAGGTCGAACTCTTGAAGCTCGACAAGAGCGGCATCCGCGTGGCCCAATACCTTACCGATCTCCCGCCCCGCTCGGTCCTCGAAGCGCGCCTGCATAGGGCTATCCGCCTCGCCCGCGAGTCCGGTGCCGGAGCATCATGAGTGCATGAGTTCCGGCGGTCCCCCCTTGCGCGCGGTCCCTGCGTCTTCATCTCTTAACGCGTCGCCATCCCCCTCTTCCGACGGAAACCGAAAGTTGAGGGGACTTATCCGCCCCCTCGTCGTACTAGAGAGTGGAGGCTCCCATGGGAGAACTCATCCCCGCTGAGCACATCCAGCGGCGCATCTACCTCATCCGCGGCAGGAAGGTCATGCTGAGCACCGACCTTGCCCGGCTCTACGGAGTTCGGGCGAAAGCCCTCATCCAGGCCGTCAAACGCAATATCGACAGATTCCCCGGAGATTTCGCCTTCAAATTGACGGTCGCGGAAGCGGACTTTTCAAGGTCACAATCTGTGACCTTGAACCGGGGCCAGAACATCAAGCACCCGCCGTACGCATTCACAGAGCAGGGCGTCGCCATGCTTTCCAGCGTACTCCGCAGCAAGCGCGCGGCTCAGGTGAACATCGCCATCATGCGGGCTTTCGTGAGGCTGCGAGAGATACTCTCAAGCCATAGGGATCTGACCGAAAGGATCTCGAAGCACGAACGGAGGCTCGGGACCCACGATCGCCACATCCAGTCCCTCTTCGAGGCCATCCGCCAGCTGACGGCTCACCCCGCCCCCCCGAAGCGCAAGATCGGCTTCGACCCCGGCGCGCCAGAGACTTGAGGTCACACTCTGTGACCTCAAGAGGTGCCCGGGTATGCATAAGTCTTGAGTTCCCCGCGTTCCCTCCTGCGCGCGACATCCCCCTCTCTCTTAGAATCTTAAGGTGCCAATTTGGCACCTTAAAGAACGCCCTCGTCTTGACATTCCAGACTGGAATGTCAAGTTCCCCCGAGCCCGGGGTGCTTCGACGGGGCCCAGGGCTCCAAGGGCCCGCCTTTAGACCTCAGCGGGCGAGCGTGTCTTGAGGTTCCAATCTGGAACCTCAAGTTGCATCACATTGTAAAGACCTTCAATCTCAATAAGGCGGTCAAACGCAATCTCGACCGTTTCCCGCCCGATTTCGCATTCAGACTCACGGCCCTGAGATTCCAAATTGGAATCTCAAAGCCGGCAGGGCGTGGAGGCCGGCGATCGACCCCGGTGCCGGAGATGCATGAGTTCATGAGTATTGCTAAACTCCCCTCGTGCCCTCAGCGGTAAGCGCCTCCGAATACCTGCTCTGGTCCATCCTCGCTTTCGGCCCGCTCGCGTTCGGGTGCGTCGAACCCTGGTCTCTGGCGGTCCTGGAGATCGCCATCTTCAGCCTCTGCCTGACGCATCTCATCACCGCAAAGGACCGCTTCACCACGCCGGCGCAGAAGACCCTGGTCCCCTGCAGCCTAGCCCTCGCAGCCCTCGGCCTATGGCAGTACGCCGACCCGTCCCCATTAGGCGCCCCCGCCCCGCTGGGGCCCTTCACCACCGACCGCCTCCTCACAATGGGCGAAATTCTTCTCTACCTCTCCTTCGCAGGCCTCCTATGGGCGACTTCCGGCATCCTCTCGGACAAAGCGCGCCTGCGCCGCTTCATGTGGGCCGTGTTCCTCGTCGGAGTCTGCGTGGCCGTGGCAGGCATCATCCAAAAAGGCCAGGGCAACACCCTCATCTACGGTCTGCGCGAGGTGCGCCCCACCAGGAACCCCTTCGGTCCCTTCTACAACGTCAACCACGCCGCCTGCCTCATGGGCATGAGCTTCCTGCTGGGGCTCGGCCTATTCACCGAGAGATTCGTCTCCTTCCGCGGAGTGTTCAGCGTCGGCGCGATCTCAGAGCTCATCTCCAAGCAGCTTTTGCTCGTGTTCTTCATGGCAGTGCTCGCTGCAGGCCTGCTCGCCACCACCTCGCGCGGGGCTCTCATGGCCTTGGTCGCGGGCATGGGCCTGACCGGCGCCTTATCAGCCAAGTTCGTGCGCATCCCCTGGCTGCGCTGGGCACTGCGCATACTCGGCTTCGCATCCGTAGGAGTCTACCTCTGGGTCTTCGCGGCTCGACCGGCCATGCTCGGGCTCGCCGAGCTTCAGAAGGACGGCTCAGCCCTCTACCGCCTCTCCATGTACCGCAGCTCCTGGCGCATGTTCCAGGACTTCCCCCTCTTCGGCACGGGCCTCGGCACTTTCCAGGCAGCCTACCCTCCCTACCAAGAAGGCTACGTCCAAGGCCATGTCCTCTACGCGCACAGCGACTTCGTCGAATTCCTCACAGAAGCCGGCCTCGTCGGCTGCATCATCGTCCTCGTCGGGCTGGTCCTCTTCTGCAGAGCGGCGTGCAAGAATATCCACGCGCTCCCGGCCGGCGAGCGCAAAGGCCTCTCCCTCGGCCTCTCAGGAGCGGCTGCGGCGTTCACGCTCCACTGCCTCTTCGAGTTCAATTTCCAGATCCCAGGCGCAGCCGTCGTCTTCCTCTGCACGCTCGCAGCACTAGGATCTAAAGTCATGTCGCATACGCCGACCGAGGACGAGGAAGATGCCCCGCGCCCGCGTCTAAGACGACCGGCATTGGCCGCGGCCGTATGCGCGACCTTCATCCTCTGCGGCCTATCCCTCTCGCCGGCGATCGCCCAATACTACACCTGGCGAGCGAAGGGCTGCCGCATCTCGGCGAAGCCGTACTTCCTGGAGCGCGCCATATCCTGGCACCCTGAGCCGAGCTGCTATCGCCAGCTCGCCGCCACCTACCTCGAGCTCGCGGACGCCAACCCCCAAGCCCGCCTCGTCCTGCTCCGCGCCGGGCTCGAGCAGGCGCAGAAAGCGGTACAAGCCCGCCCCTACGACCCCCGCAGCCTCCAGCTCCGCGCCGCCCTCGTCTGGCGTCTCGGACGTGCCGGAGATGCATGAGTTCATGAGTTCGGCCTCTTTTTAACGCGGCATCACCTCCGACCCAGGCGCAAAAAAGTCCCTTCCCCTGGAAAAACTCCGGATGACCTGTTACCCTATCCCTGATGCGCCCAGGGCTCGCCCTCGCCCTTTTCCTGGCCTCCCCAG
>JBAZKS010000028.1:0-65997 GCA_041650695.1 Elusimicrobiota bacterium | reverse complement strand
TCCGCCCCCGACAGCCACGGTTCGCACGCCTCGCACGGGAGCCACGGGTCGCACGGGAGCCACGGGTCGCACGGCAGCCACGGGTCGCACGGGAGTCATGGGTCGCACGGGAGTCATGGGTCGCACGGGAGCCACGGCTCGCACGGGAGCCACGGCTCGCACGGGAGCCACGGGTCGCATGGCAGCCACGGGTCGCACGGCGCGTGGTGACGCCGGCCCGCTGATACTCACCCTCACTCGTTCCTGCAATCTGCGCTGCGGAGCCTGTCCGCTCCAGCTCGGGGCAGGCGTCATGAGCCGCGCGACCGCGGACAAGGCCGTTTCCGTATATCTTTTCGGAAAGCCCAAGATTTCCCGGATCAGGTTTTTTGGCGGCGAGCCGCTGCTCCGCTTCCGGCTCCTGAAGCATGTCGTCGAGAGCAATCCCGGGACGGCGTTCTCCTTTCCGACGAACGGGACGCTCCTCGACGGGCGGGTCCAAGCGTTCCTCCGGGAGCATCCCGCGATCGAGGTCATGACGAGCCGCGTGCCCGGCCAGAAGCTTCCCAACCTGCTCGTGAGCGTCACGATAGAGCCGCCGAGGGCGGCGGACGTGGCCAAGCGCACGGCGATGCTCCTGAAGCGGGGACTGAATCGCCTGAACTTCCTGCCCGCCTTCTTCGTGCGCTGGAGCCGAGCAGAGCTCGGGGAGCTTTCGCGCTCGCTCGGGGTCACGGCCGGCTTGCTCAGGGCATGGCGGGAGCGGGGGAAGCCCCTGGAGGTGCGCAACCTCTCCACGCGCAACCCGGTCCCGCTCTTCAACCACGGCATGGTGGTGGACGTGAACGGCGACGTGTTTTCGAGCAACGCGGCCCTCTGCGTCCCGTTCCAGGGATTGCGCAGGACGCTGCTCCTGGGAAACTTGTCGCGTTCGGAGAAGATCGATTGGGCCAAGGCCTCGGCCTTCGATTGGGACGGCATCTTCCGGGAGAGCCTGGATCCCCGGGTATACCGGGATACGATGGCGGTCAACGACATCCTCACGGACTTCGTGGAGCGGCTGGCGGCATGACGCGGCTGGGATCCTTGTGCTACGAGGATTATCCGCCCCTGGACGGCGCGTATCAGGACCGCAGCTACGGCCGCAGACTCTCCTTGCGAGAAGCGCGGGGTTTCTGGCGGAAGACCCGGGAAGCGGGCCTTTATGTGCATTGGCCGTTCTGCCGGCAGCGCTGCGCCTATTGCTACTGCGACAGCCGCGTGCCGGATCCCGGGGAGGAGGCGCGGTATCTGAAGGCCGTGCAAGCGGAGCTGCGGCTTTTCTCCAAAGGGCTCCGGTTCACCTCATTCCTTTTGGCCGGAGGCACGCCTACCGAAGCGGCCCCAGGCCGGCTTGAGAGTCTCCTGCGCTTGGCTCCCGGGGCGGAGATCGTCGTCGAAGCCACCCCCGCGAGCCTGGATAATGAGAAGCTCCGCATCCTGAGAGCGCACAGGATATCCAGGGTGGACCTGGGCATCGACAGCCTCGACGCCGCGGTGCTCCGGAAGGCCGGCAGAGTCGGGCAGGACCGCGCCGTCGTGCGCGCCGCGTACGAGGGTTTGGCGGGGGCCGGCATCCGCGTGGAGGCGAGCCTCTTGTGCGGTCTGCCGGAGCAGGAGGAGTCCTCCTTCCTGGCCGATGTGGAGTGGGTCCTTGGGCTGCGTCCCTCTGTCCTGCGGCTCTACGCCTTTGAGCCGAGGCCCCAGACCGCGTTCAAGCGCTGCACCGGATGCGCGAGCGAGGCGTTGGGACTCGCGGACGGGCTCATGGCAGCGGCCGGGTACGGCTGCCCGAAAAAGCCCTGGAGGCTCCCCCGTTCGGTGCTCGGGGTGGGGGCTGGCGCGAAGTCGCACGCGTTCGCCGCGGGCTGGTACCAGCATTCACCCCTGGCGGGGCGGCCGTTCCGAAGCCTGGGGCCGTTCTTCGGCATGGAGCTGTCCTTGGCGGACGAGGAGAGGCGCTTCATCGTGCGCGGGTTGGGCGTCAACGGCCGGGTCTCCAGGGCCGCTTTCCGGAAGACTTTCGGCCGCGACGTGATGGGGCCGGGCCCCTTGTCCAGGGACCTGCTCAAGATGGAGAAGGCGGGAGGCTTGTCCATCCAGGAGGAGGAGATCAGGCTCTTGGGACCGACGCACAGCCTGGCGCTCTTGTGTGAACGAAAATTACTTCAACGGATTTTAAGGAACAGAAGCGTCGGGCTGCGCCCGACGCGATGTCGGGTTTATGAGCATCAAGCCTGAAGACCTGAGGCTCTACAAGCGGCTCGCCGATTTCTGCTGGGACGATTACTACTTCCCCATGGACGGGCAGTTCCAGAACTACACGTATTTCCCTCCCGCGACCCCGGAGCAGGTCCGCTCCTGCTGGAAGCGCACCCTGCGTCTCATCCGCGAGGGCCGCGCTCCCCGGGAGGTGGGGCTCTACGTGCACTGGCCGTTCTGCCCGAGCCAGTGCTCCTATTGCTTCTGCAGCATGCGCGTGCCCAAGAGCCGGAAGGAGACGGCGGACTACGCCGCGGGCCTGAAGGGGGAGATGGACTCGTTCCGGGATGTCTTCGATGGCTTCAAGCTGACCTCGCTCTGGTTCGGCGGAGGCACGCCCACCTTCATGGACGAGGATACGCTCGACGGCCTCCTCGGCCACGCGCGCCGATGCTTCGCTCTGGAGCCTGGAGCCGAGATCTATGTCGAGGCTTCGCCCGCCACCCTCAGCCCGGGGAAGATGGACGTCCTGCTCAGGCACGGGGTGAACAGGATCACGCTCGGCATCCAGAGCCGCGACGAGTCGGTCCCGATGAACAGGCGCGGTCAGGACGCGGCGGCGGTCGAGCGCGCCGCGAGCCTGGTCTTCGGTCGGGGCATGGTCGTGGACTTCGACCTCATGATGGGGCTCCAGGGGCAGAGCGAGCTTTCATTCCTGAGGGATTTGGCTTGGGCCCTGCGCAAGAAGCCGGACGTGCTGCACCTCTTCGCCTTCGACCCCCGTCCCCAGACCCTCTTCTCGAAGTCCGGGAAGGAGCCGGGTCCGCGGCGGGACCTTCACCGGCTCATGGCGCTCGCGGATCGGGCCGTGCGCGGAGCCGGGTACGGGACGTCCCGGCTCGATCCCAAGACCCTGGAGCCGCATCGCCTCGAAGAGAAGCAGGACAGCGCGGTCCGAAGGCTCGGGGCCTCGGTGCTCGGCATAGGGAATAGCGCGCTCTCGCACGCGTTCGGTTCGGCGTGGTATTACCATCCCCTGCGCTCCAACGCCTTCCGCCTCATGCCGAGTCCCCTGGACGAAGAGATGCGGGGCTTCGCCTTGCGCCACCTCTCCCTGTTCGGTAGGCTACCCAAAAGGCCTTTCGATCCCGGCCTTTCGGGGGCTCTGCGGGATCTTGAGGCGGCTGGGCATCTGAGGTCGGAGAGAGGCGCCCTGGTCTACACTCGGCGAGACCCCGTGGAAAAAGCCATCGTGCTCAAGCATCTCTACAGCCGCAAGGTGAGGGAGGCGCTCGCGCGTATCCACCACCCTTCGGGTGGTGGGATCCGGGAGAAGTTGAGCGGACGCGGGCTGTTCCGCGTGTATTTCAGATCCGCATGATCGGCAAGGATAAGCTCGATCTCTACCGCTTCCTCGGGACGCTTGCGCGCGGCGAGGACTACCCCCCCAAGGACGGGCCGTATCAGGATTACCGCTATTTTCAGCCCGCGAGCCTGGAGCGGGTCCGCGGCTTCTGGAAGAGGACGCTGGGGCTCAAGGGGGCTCCGGAGAACCGCATCCTCTATCTGCACTGGCCGTTCTGTCCGTCCCAGTGCCGTTATTGCTTCTGCAGCATGGCCGTGCCGCGCTCCAGCCGGCAGATGCTGCGCTATGCGGATCGGCTCAAGGCGGAAATGGACTGCTTTTCGGATTTATTCGAGCGGAGCGAGTTCAGCGCCGTCTACATCGGAGGCGGGACCCCGACCTTCATGCCGGACGCGGCGTTGGAGGGCTTGCTGCGGCATGTCCGGGACCGCTTCAAGGTCAGGGGGGACGCCGAGTTCTACATGGAGGCGTCCCCGGCCACGCTGTCGGAAGGCAAGATGGCGTCCTTGCGCCGCTACGGGGTCAATCGGGTGACTCTCGGCGTTCAGTCCAGGGACAAGGCCGTCCTCGCGCGCGCGAACCGCAAGGGGCAGGACGCGCGCGTGGTGGAAGCGGCCTGGGGCCGCCTGGCCGCGTCCGAAGGGCTGGTGCGCGACATCGACCTCATGCTCGGCGTCGAGGGGCAGGGGCGCGCGTCCTTCCTGAAGGACCTCCTTTGGTCCATCCGCAGGAAGCCGGACGTCATCCACATCAACTCTTTCGACCCTAGAGGGCAGACCCTGTTCTCGCGGGGAGGGGCCAGGGTGCCGGATTCGCACTGGGCCGAGGTGGAGAGCGCCTTGCGAGCGGCCGAGCGTCTGCTGGAGTCCAGCGGATACCGCGTGACGGAGTACGACCCGGGCCGCCGGGATCGGACGCGCGCCGAGAAGATACTCTCCGATGATCCGTTCGAGCTCCACTCGATCCTTGCCTTCGGGCTCCACGCCAAGGGCCACGCGTTCGGCTCGGCCTGGTACCAGCATGAGCCCATAACGGCCAAGGCCTTGGACTCCGACCGCCTTCCGCGCTTCACCTTCCTGGCAAGCAGCCCGGCCGAGGAGGCGAGGGCTTACGTCGTGCGGAGCCTGTGCCTGCACGAGAGGCTGTGCCTGGGCGAGCTCCGGCGGCTTTTCGGCAAGAGGCTCAAGGACCTGCCGGACCTGCGGCGCAGGCTCCTGGAGCTCGAAGAGTGCGGGAAGGTCGAGATCGGGTCGGAGGAGGTCCGGCTCCTGGCCGTGAATCCCGTGGAACGGCTGATATGGCTCAAGCATCTCTGCAGGGGAGCGGTCCTTGAGGCCATGAAGAAGGTCCACGGGAAGGAGTACCGGGAATTTCTAAGGGATCGCTCAGCCCCGGCGCGGCTCGCCGAGAAAGCGCGCGCCAGGACATTCCATCGGGTGTACTACAGGTCATGACGCGCTGCCTCGAGCTGCCGATCTTCTTCCGCTGCGTGAACCGGTGTTTATTCTGTAGTAATAGTCGGGAGAGAGGCGAGTCGCTGAGCCTTAAGGAAATCGACGTTATACTGCGCAAGATGAGGCGCAAGGGTTTTACCCACGTGACATTCACCGGAGGCGAGCCCACGCTCCATCCGCAGTTCATCCAAACGCTCGCGGCCGCCAAAGCCCTTGGATACCGCACCCAGGCGGTGACGAACGGCAGCGCCTTATCCATCGCCGCCTTGCGCAAGAAGGCATTGCCCCTTCTGGATGAGCTTTGCCTCTCCATCCACGGCCACAACGCGGCGCTGCACGACAAGATCACGCAGAACCCGAAGAGTTTCTCCCGCATCCGCAAAGCGCTTGCCGGAGCCAAGGGCCCCGCGCTCATCGTGAACACGGTGGTCAACCGGCTCAATGTCCGGAGCCTGGGAGACATCGCGGAGTTCGTCTGCCGACAGCCGGGAGTCAGGCAGTTTTGGGTGTCGGGGTTGACACCGGAAGTGGAGGGGCTGAGAAATTACGAACAGCTCGCAGTGCCTTACAAGGAAATACTGAAAAACATTCCGCGTCTCGCCGCCACGGCGGCGAGACGCGGAGTATCCATCCGCTTCTTCGCGATCCCCCCATGCATGCTCGGGGAGTGCCGCGCCTTCGACAGCGCGCTCTACAAGAATCCGAACGCAGCGGTGGCCCGTTCGGGGAAGGTGCTCGCCGACGGCCTTCCCATGCCCAAGGCCGTCAAGACCGCCCGCTGCAAGGGCTGCGTGCTCAGGGGCTCCTGCCCGGGGATATGGGAAGCCTACAGGCGCTTGTTCGGCGACGCCGAGCTCCAGGCGGTGGAAGCGTGAAAGAGCCCGTCCGCCGGCTCGAGTTCCACATCCTGTATCAATGCACGAACTCCTGCGTCTTCTGCTGCGAGAGCGAGCACATGCGCAACTTCGGAGCCTACCCGGCCCTGCCGGAGGATGTCTCCGCGATCCTCAAGGCCAAGCGCAGGCAAGGCTACGACCACGTGACGTTCACCGGCGGGGAGCCGACCCTGTACCCCGGACTCCTGGATGCGCTGCGCCAGGCCAAGCATCTGGGCTACAAGACCTTCCTCATCTCGAACGGAGCGGCCCTCTCCATCCCGGAGTTCTGCGCGAGGATACTGCCGTTCACGGACGAGCTCTGCTTCTCGGTGCACGGGCATAACGCAGCTCTGCACGATAAGCTGGCGAGGAACCCGCGCGCGTTCGTCCGGATAAAGAAGGCCCTTGAGAACGTCCGGTCGCATCCGCGCAGGCTTTTCGTCATGATCAACACCGTGGTGAACCGGCTCAATGTCGGGCATCTTCCCGCGCTCCTGAGATGGGCCGGCCGCTTCGACAAGGTGCGGCATTTCCTGCTTTCGCACATGGCTCCGGAAGGGGACGGTCTGAGGCGCTTTAAAAACCTGGCCGTGCGGCACAAGGACATCGCGAAGCAGCTCCCGGCCATGGCCGCCGCGGCCAAGGCCAAGGGCATCACCCTGCGCGTGTTCGGAGTCCCCGCCTGCGAGCTCGGCGAGCATTGGAAGCTCTCCAACGACCTGTACTTCAGCCCGCGCGTGACCGTGGCGAGGGCTTTCCTGAAAGGCGGCAAGGTGGGCTGGTTCGAGGAGCCGAGCCTGGACGCGACGCGGGCCAGGCGCCATCTGCCCTTCTGCTCGCGATGCGGGCTCCACGAAAAGTGCGGCGGGGTCTTCCGCAGATACTACCGGGAGTTCGGGAAGGAAGGGATGCATCCCCTGGCATGAAGAACCTCGAGCTCAACCTGGGCATGGCGTGCAACAACAAGTGCCTGTTCTGCATGAGCGGCAACTCCCGCGTCGCGGAGAAGCGCTGGCTGCCCGTAGACAGAGCCAAGGAAGAGGTCAAGGACTTCTTTGCCCAGGGATGCCGCTCTTTGGGCTTCCTCGGCGGCGAGCCCACCATGTACCCGAGGCTCGAGGACCTCGTTCGCTACGCCAAGGCCTTGGGCTACGAGCGCATCGCCTTGTGCTCGAACGGGACGCGGTTCTCGGACTCCGCCTATGTGGACTCCCTGATCGAAGCCGGGGTCACCCGATTCGGGGTCTCCATCCACAGCCATGAAGCCGACATGGAGGACTCGCTGACCGGTGTCCCTGGGAATTTCGGCAGGAAGATCAAAGGCCTGAGGCATCTCCGGCGGCTGCGCTTCCAGGGCAAGGTCCCGCACAACGTGTCCTTGAACCCGGTGCTGAACAAGAGGACGCTGCCCGCCATCGAGGCGTTCATCGCCTTCTTCCGCAGGGAAGGCTTCGACGACATCCGCTTCAACTACATCTGGCCCCAGGCGCGCGTGGAGCACGACAAGACCATGATTCCCTCGTACCGGGAGGCCATGCCGACGCTCCTGCGCGTCATGCTCCTCAACGAGGACCGCTGGAAGATGCATATCACCTTCGGCGGGATCCCGCGCTGCATGCTCGCCTGGGGGGGAAAGAAGCTCTCCAAAACCCTGGCGGAGTCCTTGGGACGACGCTATCTATCGGAGTGCGACGACCTTCCGACAGAGGTCAGCTTGCGCGGGGAGGAGCGCTTCAGCTGGCAGGAGCGCAAGCGCGACATGCTCAAGACCCACGCCGAGGGCTGCAAGAAGTGCCGCTTCTTCGCGTCCTGCGACGGGGTGTGGAAGAGCTACGCCGCGCTCTACGGGACGCGGGAGCTGCGGCCCGCATGAAGACGCCCGAGCCGAGGCTCTGGGTCAGGCTCGCCTTCGCCTGCAACAACCGCTGCGTGTTCTGCCTGGACGGGGACCAGAACGACCCGGGGAAGGCCGTGTCCATGAAGGACATCCTTGGGCGTCTGCGCAAGGGACGCTCCCAGGGCCTGACCCGGGTGGTCCTGAGCGGAGGCGAACCGACCCTGCATCCCCGGTTCATTGAGCTCGTGCGCAAAGCCAAAGCCATGGGCTACACCCACGCGCAGGTCATCACCAACGGCCGCAGGTTCTGCTATCCGGGCTTCCTGGACCAGTGCGTCGAGGCCGGCCTTCGCGAGGTCACGTTCTCCATGCACGGCCACACCCGGCAGCTCCACGACAAGCTCGTGGGAGTGCCGGGCGCGTTCGTGCAGGCCATAGCCGGCCTTTCCGCGGCCCTGAAGAAGCCTCGGCTCATCGTGAGCGTGGACGTGGTCGTGAACCGGCTCAACGTCAAGGAACTCGAGAAGCTCCTGCGCTTCTACATCCGCCTGGGCGTACGGGAGTTCGACCTGCTGCACCCGGTCCCGTTCGGCAGGGCGTGGGACAATTGGAAGAAACTGAACTACGACCCCGATCGGACAACCGGACTGAGACGTGCCCTGGCGCTTTCGCGCCAGGGCATACGCATCTGGACGAACAGGCTCCCGGCGCGCTATCTGGAGGGGTTCGAGGACTTGATCCAGGCTCCCGAGAAGCTCCACGACGAGGTGCGCGGCCGCGAAGCCATGTTCAAGGCGTTCGTGCGCAAAGGGAAGGCCTTCGAATGCCGCGGCGAGCGCTGCCGCCACTGCTTCATGCAGGGATTCTGCGCGGACCTGCTGCTATTGAGGAAGGAGAGAAGGCTCGCATCCAAGCCCATGCCCGAGTGCCTGCCTATCGCAGGCTCCAGGGAAGCCTTCGCCTGGAATGGGAAGAGGACGGACCTCTGGAAGTGGACGGACTTCTACATACGGCGCCGCTACCATGTCCATGGGAGCGCGTGCCTGCGCTGCCCGCGCAAAAAGCGGTGCGAGGGAGCCCCCATCCAGGTCGTGCGCAGCAGGGGCTTCTCAGTGCTCGCGCCCGGACGCTGAGCCTACCGCTTTCCTTTTTTCGTCTTCTTGGGTTTGCTTGCGCGCGCGGCTTTGCCCTGCTTTCCCTGGGACTCCTCCCAAGGGGCCACGATGCCGAGCGGATCCTCGCCCTCGCCGCCCTTATCGATCTCGGCGAGCAGCTTCTGGATCTCCTTGGCCAGGGCGTCGTCCTCCGGGGTCGGGGCGGCCTGAGCCTGCGAAGCCCCCGGGCCCGCCATCTCCGGAGCCGCCGGATGCGCTTCTTCCGGCGCGGGTTCCGCGGCCGGCTTCTTCTTGGCGGGGGCCCTGTCCTCGCGCGCGGGTTCGGGGGCGGCGGGTTCCTCGACGGGCTCATCCTCCATCGCGGGCAGGGGCTCGCCCTCCTGGGACGGCTGGACCGACAGCAGCGCCCGGGTCACCACGTATTCGCGGATCTTCTGATTCGCCGCCGACACGCGCAGCCTCAGGGCGTGGTGCAGGAGCTCGTTGCGGAAATCCCCTTCCAGGCGCCGCATCTCGCCTTCGGTCGGGGGCTCCTTCGAGTCCAAAAATACCCGGATGGTCTTCTTCGGGCGCTCGTCCAGGCGTACGTACGCGCGGTCGATGAAGGCGTAGCAGGCGGCGTAGATGGCCTCCAAGGGATAAATCGCGGTCCGGATGTCGAAATGGGTGCCAGTCATATCAGGGAGTGTCTTCCTCTTCGTCAGGCTTGGGCGACGGCTTCGCCGTCGCCTTCTTTGTCTTGTTCTTCTTCTCCGCGTCCGCCCGCCGGGCGTCCTCGAATATCTTGACTTCGTTCTCGTCCTGCTTGCGCTTCTGTTCCGCGAGCTCCCGCGCCAGCTTGGCTTTGCGCTCCTCCTCGGCCTGCTTCTGCTTCAGGGCCGCCTGCAAGGCCTCTTCCTTCTCCTTGCGCTCCTTCTCCGCCTGGGCGGCCTTCGTGCTCTCGATCATCTTGCGGAGTTCCTCCCGGGTCCGCTCCTCCCGCTCCGCGTTGGCGCGCTTCGCCTCCTCCTCGCTCTGCCGCCGCTTCCGGGCGCCTTCCTCCTGCGCGGCCTTGACCTTCCGTGCGACCTCCTTCTGGTCGTTTTCGGTCTTGCGCGCCGCGGCGAAGCTGGCGGCCGCGTTTTCGTAGGTCTCCAGGACTTTCCTGCCGACGGCCTGGCAGGATGATCCCACCAGGGGGGCGTAGGGGCCGTCGGCGGCCGCGCCGGGGGCGCCCTCCCGCAGGGCCTTCAGCAGGAAGGACCTCGACTCGCAGGGGCTTCGGACGACCGGGTCTTCTATTCCGCCGCAAACCTCGGGCTTGCCGGTGAGGTACTTGTATTCCTCGGCGCAGGGGGCGAACCGATCGGGCGGAGCGATGCCGGCCGACTTGAGGAAGCCGCAGAAGCGCTCGACGTCCCCGCGGCGGATCGCCTGCTGGATGTCCTTGTTCGTGCACATCTCCTCGGCCGGGGCCCCCATGAGGTTCATCATCTTGGTGAGGGACAGGCAGGTCGGCGGCGGGACCTCGCTCGTGAATATCTCCTTGAACATGACCGCGTGGTAGTAGTGCATGCGGCACAGGGGCGGGGCGAATTTTGCGATATTCCAAACATCCACCACATCGCAATGGCTCGGGTTCCTGTCCCGGACGGCCTTGCAGAGATAGTAGTCCTCCAACTGGGCTTTCAGCGTCCGGGTCACGTCGAACACGAACTTGAAGGCCCTTTCGTGGTCCCGCATCAGCTCCTCTGGGGTCGCGTAGACGGGATACGGCTTGTCCGCAGAGGGGGCGGGGGCGGGCGCGTCCGCGGCCGGCCTCTTCTTTGAGACCCGGGCGACGGTCAGGAGGACGACGATGACCCCCAGTCCCGCCAGCAGAAAGAGGAGAGCCTTTCCTCGAGTCACGGGAAGGCTTTAAGGATAACATTTGCGCGCGCGACCCACAACCCTCGCCCGCAGCTTTACTACAATAACATCCGGCCCATGGCCGAGATCGCCTATCTCCAATTGACGCGCCTGTGCAACCAGGAGTGCCGCTTCTGCTCCAACCCGGAGAACGGGCGGCTCATCCCGCTGCGGCGCGCTAAGGCCTGGATCGACCGCTTCGCCAAAAGGGGCTACGCCGGCGTCATCCTCACCGGGGGCGAGCCCACGCTGCATCCGGATCTTTCCAGGCTCATCCGGCACGCGCACGCCAGACGCATACCCCCGCGCATCATCACCAACGCCCAGCGCACGGCCGAGCCCGGGCTCCTGGAGGGGCTCTATGACGCGGGGCTGCGGCACATGCACGTGTCCATCTACTCGTGCCGGGCGAAGACCCAGGGCTTCTTGACCGGGAAGAAGGACTCGCTGGCGAACATCACGAAGACGCTCGATGAAGCGGGGCGCCTGAAGCTCCGCGTGGACATCAACACGGTCATCAGCAAGTACAACGCCGACCACTTGGATGGGCTCGTCCGCTGGATCATCGACCGATGGCCTTTCGTCCGCCACTTCGTGTGGAACAACCTCGATCCGACCATGAACCGCGCCACCAAGAACCCGGACACCATCCCCAAGCTCCGGGACTTCGAGCTCTCTCTGTTCCGGGCCATGAGCGCGGTCCACGATTCGGGGCGTACCTTCAGGGTCGAGCGCGTGCCGTTGTGCTACATGACGGACTTCGCGCACTGCTCCACCGAGACGCGCAAGCTCGTCAAGAGCGAGGGGCGGGCCATCTATTTCCTGGACGAGAAGGGGATCAAGGTGCAGAATACGCGCGGATTTTGGAGCTACGGCAAGGCTCCGCGGTGCAAGGCCTGCACCTTGGAGACGGTCTGCGCCGGGCTCTACGAGATGGACCGCTACTACAAGTCCGACGAGCTCTGCCCCGTGTTCGTTTCGAGAGAGAAGCTGGCGCGCCGCATCCTGGGGACCCCATGAGCCTGCAGCTCGCGCTCTACGTCTTCTTCGTCTCCTTCGGCATGGTGGTCTCCTATGAGGATTGGAAGGCCCAGAAGATACGCAACCGCTGGATACTCTGGGGCGTAGGCGCCTGCGGGGCCGCGCTCCTCTATCTGTTCGTCAACAGCCTGTTCGGGCACTGGAAGATGCGCTGGTGGGGTTTGGGCGAGTACTATCTGCCTCTGGGTTTTTATCCGCGCGTGGCGCTCCATCTCCTGCTGGCGGGTTCGGCGGGAGTGGCTTTGTGGTTCGGCCGGCTCTGGCCCGCGGGCGACGCCAAGCTCTACATCCTCTTCAGCCTCCTCGCCGTGCTCGTGGACCACAACCTGGTGGGGTTCCCGTTCATCCTGTTCCTGAGGATGCTCATCAACATCTTCGTCCCGGCCGGGCTTTGGGTGCTCGCGAGCGCCGCGGCGGCGGGCCTCTGGCGGATGGGGCGGTCCGGCCGGGAGAGCCTCCTCAAAGGCCTGACAGCCCTGGTCGACCGCGCGGTGCAGCGCGCCATGGAGGTGTGGCCCTACCGGTACGGATACGCCCTGCACCTGCTCAACATGTACATCCTCTTCATCGCCCTGCACCTCCTCTGCGACCGGATCGCCATGCTCCGGTTCATGCAGGACGGGCTGGGGCAGTTGCTCATGATGCTGGGGCTCTACGTCGTTTTCGCGCCCCTCAACAACGTCCTGCAGAAATACCGTTACGGCCCGGTGGTCCTGGCCGCGGCCTGGTGGTTCATCTGGGGGGAGGACATGCGCATCCGATGGGGCTTCGTGCTCTGGGGTTCGGCGCGCAACCTTGTGTTCTTCGGCCTGCTCTTGGGCGTGATGCAGTCGCTCATCCGCCTGTTCCTGCGCAAGGAGAGCGAGGAGCAGGTGGGCTACAAAGAGCTCCGCTCCGGCATGATACTTTCCGAAGAGGCGTGGCGGGCCGTCAAGAAGCTCTGGAGCGGGGAGACGCCGGCGCCGAACCGCTACGCGGACGGACTCTTCCCGGACGACCTGGCGGCGCTTCATTCCTGGAAGGATGTCCCGGACCTGGTCCTAGCCGTGTACCGGGCCACGCCCTTTGCGGTGTGGGTGTTCCTAGGATCGCTCATCACCCTGACCTCCCGCAGGAACGTGATGTACTGGATGATGCGGTTCTGGTCGGACGCGTCCGGAACCGTGGCGGAGCTCCTGAGGTCCTGGTGCGCATGAAGAATGTCAGGGTGGACCTCAAGATCGGCTTCCAGTGCAACAACTGGTGCGCGTTCTGCGTGCAGGGGGACAAGCGCAAGCATGTCCCGCCCAAGGACATGGAGACCATCGAGAGGCTTCTCTCGGAAGGCCGCAAGAGGGGGGCGACCGGGGTGGTGCTCACGGGAGGAGAACCCACCCTGCACGAGCACTTCCTGGACACCCTTCGTCTGGCCAAGCGTCTGGGCTATGAGTCCCTCCAGGTGCAGACGAACGGCCGGCGCTTCTGCTACCCGGATTTTTGCCGCAAGGCCGTGGCGGCCGGCGCCACCGAGGTGTCTCCGGCCCTGCACGGGTCGACCGCGGCCCTGCACGAGTTCCTGACCGGCGCGCCCGGGAGCTTCATGCAGACCGTGGCCGGGATCAGAAATCTGAAGCGCCTGGGAGTCTACGTGCTCACGAACACGGTGATCACGCGCGCGAATTTCCGGGACCTGCCCGATCTTGCCCGGCTCTTCGTGAAGCTGGGGGTGGACCAGTTCCAGTTCGCGTTCGTGCATATCACGGGCAGGGCCGCCGAGAACGCGTCCTGGATCGTCCCAAGGAAGGCGCTCATCGAGCCGTGGGTCAAGCGGGGGATCGACATCGGCAAGGCCGCGCGCAAAAGCGTGCTGACCGAGGCCATCCCCTACTGCAGGATGCGCGGCTATGAAGCCCACGTGGCGGAGCGCATCATCCCGGAGACCACGGTCTACGACGCGGAGGTCACCATAGACTCCTACACCAAGTACCGGATGACGGAAGGGAAGGGCAAGGGCCCGAAGTGCAGGGCCTGCAAGTGGTTCAAGACCTGCGAGGGGCCGTGGAGGGAGTACCCGGAGCTCTACGGCTGGGAGGAGTTCGAGCCGGTCGCTCGATAGGATGACCGCGATAGACGCCTGGCGTTCCTTCCTCCGGCGCGAGGAGTTCGCGCGCCACAAGTTCACCGGTCTGGTCCCCAGCCGGCCCACGGTGGACATCATGCACGGCGACCTGGAGTGCCGCTACACCTTCCCGACCCCGGAGGGAGACTCTCCCGGCGTGCTGAACCTGCCGTGGCTGCGCGCCAACCGCGAGACGAAGCCCGCGCCCTACCGCATCCTGACCACGGACCTTAAGGAGAGAGATGTGGTCCTCGGCGGACTGGGCAAGGCGGCCGAGTGCCTGCGCTTGGCCGTGAAGAGCCGCGGCCACGTCGTGCTGCTCAACTCCGCCTGCGTGCCGGACCTGACCGGCGAGGACGCGGCGAGGCTCCTGGCCCCGCACAAGGGCGCGCCGGTGCTCTACCATCCGTCCGACGGCAAGGACGTCGCCCCCGTCATTCTCAGGGACCTCATCCGACTCTCCGGGCTCCGGAAGACGCGCAAAGCGCCGGGATCGGTCGCCCTCATCGGCTACCCCGGAGGCCGGGCGCAGCGGGAACTCGTCGCCCTGCTGGAGCGGGCCAGGGTGCGGGTGCGGGCGTGCGTCCTGCCGGACCTCTCCGCGCGAGCCTTGCGCCGCGCTTCCGCCGCGGCCTGCAGCGTGGTGTTCAGCTCCCGTATCCTGGAGAGCCTGTGCAGGGGGTTGCTGGAGGAGTTCAAGCTCCCCGTGGTCCGACCGCCGTCTCCCTACGGCCTGGAGGGGACGAAGAAGTGGCTGGATTCCGTGGCTTCGTCCGTCGGGCGCGACGGGAGCGCGGCCTGGCGCAGCGCGGCGCTGCGCATCCTCCCCGAGTGGGCCGAGATGACGAGGCAGGCGCGGGACTACCGCCTGGGCTTCATCCTCGACCCCTCCGAGCTTCCGAGGCTGTCGGAGCCCGCGTGGAACGCGGGCATCCCCTTGGTCGAAGCCGTCAAGGAGATGGGTTTCGGCATCGACTACTTCGTGTACGCCGAGCAGGAGCAAGGCCGGTTCGGCCGAGGGGAACGGCATCGCCTGCATGCGTTCCGGAGCGAGGGTGAGCTCGACACCCTCATCCGCGGCGGGGGCTGCCACGCGTTCTACTCCGACTGCTACCGCGACCGCCGGCTCACCCGGCGGGGAAAGGCGCAGTTCTCCCTGGACGCGTTCGAGCCCGGGCCCCAGGGGGCCCTGCGGACGCTCCGAAGGCTCCTGGATGTCTGCCGCCTTCCGTTCTATCCGAGGTATGGGGGCTACCTTGCCGAAGGTTAGAAAAGGCGCGGACCTCGAGGCCTTCGGCCTGCCCTTGGACTATCCCTACCTGCTCGGCGCGTACCTGGCCGTCAACGCAGTGCGCGGCACGGCCATCCTGGTGGACGGCCCGGATTGCGCCCTGGGCAAGGCCGAGCACGTGCTCCTGCACGACCGCTGCTCCGATCTGCTGGACTGCGCGGGCGCGTCGCGCGTCGAGTGCACCTGGACGGACGCGAGGAACGCCGTGTGCTCGAGAGAAGAGGCGGTCTCCCGCTGCCTGCTTTCCTTGTCCCGGCGGGAGGATGTCGGCGCGGTGCTTCTCTGCGCATTGCCCCTGGCCAGCGTCACGGGCGCGGATTACGCCGGCATGCTCCGGAGGCTCTCCCCGCAGGCCGGCAAGCCTCTGCTGCTGGTCCCGCCGCGCTCGCTGCAGGCGGGATACCTGGAGGGTTATGACGCGGTCCTGGCCGCGCTGGCCGCGGGCGTGGACTTCCGGGGGAAGAGGGGCGGGTTCCGCGACGTGGCGGTCGTCGCGCCGTTCATGGACAGGAACGAGGAGGACCGTCGGGCCGACGTCCGGGAGTTGGAGCGCATGCTGCGCGGCGTCGGGCTCGACCCCCTCGTCTGGCCGGAGCGCGTCCCGGACTCCGGCGGGGCCGGCGCCGTCCTTTCCATGCCGTACGGCCGTGCAGCGGCCCGCGTCCTTTCCGAAAGGCTCGGAGTGCCGCGCGTCGACGCGGGTCTGCCGGTGGGCCTCGCCGGGACCGTGCGCTGGCTCCAGGGCCTCTCCCGATCCTTCGGCCTGCGGGAGGAGGCGCGCCGCTTCATCGAGCGCGAGTCGGACCGCGCGTCCGTCGGGCTCGAGCGGGCGGGCCGGTTCTTGCGCGGGAAGAGGGTCTTCGCGGCCGCGGACCCGCACCTGCTGGACGCGCTCATCCCGGCGCTCCGGGAGTTCGGCCTCCAAGTCAGGGGCTCCGCGACGGTGGGACCCGGGCGGAAGGCTCCACGCCGTCTTTCCCGGCCGACCTCCGGCCGGCTGGCGGCCGCCCTCGGCCGCGGCCTGGATCTCGTCATCGGCAACAGCGATGTCTGCCGTTTGGCGGAGCGGCGCTGCCCCACCCTGGAGCTGGGCTTCCCCTCCCGCCGCTGGCACGCGCTCTCTCCAAGCCCCCTGCTGGGTTTCGAGGGCTGCCTCTCTCTCGCGGGAAGGATCGCGGGCGCGCTCCTGCGGACAAGGTGAAGAAGTATATAATCAGGCGTTGGCGAAGGAGAAACGATGATCCATCTTAAACGGGCGCAATGGTACCGCCGGAAAGGGAGGACGCTCGGCGTCAAGCAGAAGCCCGCGGCTCGCAGCGCCGCCCGCGTGCCTTTTCGCAGGCCCACGCCTAGCCCGATGTGGACGCGGGAGGGGGTCTTCGCCTATCCTCCCCCGATCGCGTGGGGTCCGCTGAAGGGGCAGGCCGCGGTCGAGGCGTGGCGCAGGGCGGTGTCTAAGAGGCGCTTCCGCGATCCGCTCGGGCTCTACATCCACATCCCTCCGGAAGTGCACTACGTCTGCGATTTCTTTCCGGCGCGGGAGACGCATCCCTACATCGAGAGTCTCGAGCGCGAGGTCGAGTTCCTCAAGCTCCCCAAGGACCTTCCGGTCCGGACGCTCTACATCGGCGGCTCGGGGGCGGGCGCGTTCGGCAACTTTACCGCTCCGCAGATCGGCCGCCTGCTGGGCTGGCTCAGGAAACGCTTCAACCTGGCGGCCGTCACGCAGTCCGTTGTGGAGGTCGACGCGGCTGAACTCGACGGCGCCAAGGTGCGCCACCTGGTCCGCCACGGAGTGAACAGGATCTCGGCCCGGCTTCCGGCCAACGACGGCACCGCGGCCGCCGTCCTGCGCCGGCGCCTCTTCGCCGAGGGGATCGCCATGTGCCGGAAGATGGGGGTCAAGAACATCGCCATCGACGTGGTCGCCGGCCGGACCGGAGAGGCGTCCTCGGGCCTGGAGAAGGACCTCAAGTTCGTGCGCAGCCTGGGGCCGAGCTGCTTCTTCCTGTGCGACTACAGCACTTCCGGCGACCGCATGGCGGAGCGGCGCGTGCGCCATATGTGGGAGAGTGCGACGAAGGGACCCATCGACCCGGGGTCCGAGGGCGACAACAACCTCCAGCTCGTGTACTCCAACCGATTCAACGCGTCCTATCTCGGCCTCGGATGGGGAGCCATCTCCCACATCCGAGGATCCCTGGTCTACGGCAAGGCGGGCTCCTGCTTCGTCTACGTGGACTCGCTGCTGCGGGGCAAGCCCCCTCGGCTGGCCGGCGCGACGGTCGACGAGGTCGGCGAGATGCGCTCGCACATCATCCATTGCTTGGAGGATCTCGGAGAGATCACCTGCTCGGCTTTCCACGCCGCTTTCGCCAGGGATCCCGAGGAGGCTTTCCCGCGCGAGTTCGCCGCCCTGAAGGCGAGCAAGCGTTTGGTGCGCGGCGGCGACAAGATCTATCTCGCCAACCCCCAGGAGGACCAGCGGTATCTATGCTCCGTGCGCTTCTACGGCCCCGACATCCTGAGGATATTGTCCCGGCGCTCGGGTGGAGGCGTCCCCCTCGTGCAGACCTACGGCGGGGTGGGCGGCGGGATCATGGACCCGGACACCTACGTCCCCTGCGTCGGGAGCCGAGAACACCTGCGCAAGCTCAACGAAGACGGGATGAAGAGCCTCAAGGCCGGCAACGCGGCGCGCGCGGCGAGATGCTTCGACGCCGCGCTCAAGATCAACCCGCGGGACCTCAGCGCCATGCTGAACAGGGCCGCCGCAGCCGTCTCCAGGGGAGACCTGGACGCGGCCAAGAGGCTCTACGACCAGGCCATCGCCGCGATCCCTGGAGGCGCGGACGCCATCGCCGACGCTCTGAGCTCCCGCGCTTTCGTGAACAAGCGGATGGGGAAGGTGCGCGAGGCCGTCTTGGATCTGCGCAAGGCCTTGCGCTCCGCCCCGAAGAGCTGGCCGCGGCGCGAAGAGGTGCGCAAGGTCCTGGATCAGTTCCTCGCCAAGCGGCCGCTGGGCCGGTCATGAACCGGAGCTTCGCCGCGCTGGCGGGCCTGGCCTTCGCCGGCCTGCTCGCGTCGGGCTGCGGCGACACGGGAGCGTCCAGGGCGGAGCAGGACTCGCAGGACCAGGTCTACCGGCGGCTCTTCGATGAGCCCCTGGAGCGCTTCTTCGTGCGGGAGACGGCCGAGGACGGGTCCGCGCTCTACGCGGCCCGGCGCTCCGGGGCCTCGGCTCTGTCGCGCTTCCCCGCGGTGAAGGCGCCGCGGGTGCGGCGGGTGTTCATCATCGGAGGTTCTTCGGCGCAGCATTTCGACAAGGGGCATCTCTACGGCATGCTGCGCCGCGCCCTCCCCGGCCTGGACTTCGAGATCGTGGACTGCAGCCTGCGCTACCACGACAGCAGCCGGGACCTCCTGCTGGTGCGGGAGGTGCTGGAGTACGCGCCGGATCTCCTCATCCTGATGAGCGGCTCCGATGAGGGCATGCCGGCAGCCGCGGCCGGGCCCATCGGCGGCGCGCGCGCGCTGGCGAGCCTGCTTCGGGCCGCGCTCAAGCTCAGGGCGCCGGCCGCCGCCAGGCTTCTGCTCAGGGAGAGCCGGGCCGCCGAGCCCTCCCGGGTCGAGCACTGGTTCGAGGGCGAGATGCGGGCCATGGTCCGGGCGGCCAAGCTGCGCGGGGTCCCGGTGCTCCTATGCACCCTTCCCTGGGATTTCAAGGACACGCCTCCGGCGGGAGCCCTCCCCTTGGGCAAGAGGGCTTTCTTCGAGGCGTGGTTCCAGTTCGAGCGGGGCGACACAGCCGCGTCCGCGCGCCTCTTCGGCGCGCATCTCAAGGCGCTGGCCGGCCGGCGGACGCGTGAACGCGCTTTCACGGAATACTACTTGGGAAGAAGCCTGGAGGAAGAGGGCGACCTCCCGGCCGCGCGCGAGCATTATCTGCGCGTCTCCGAGCTCGAGATCCCTCCCATGGCCGCCCTCAACGCCGTCGTGCGCCGCCTGGGCCGCGAGGAGGGGATTCCGTTCGCGGACCTGGAGAAGCATTTCTTGGAAGTTCGCCCGGACGGGATCCCGGGCTCGGACTCGTTCGACGACGAATTCCGCTGGACGCGGGATTGGGACGCGGGCGTGGCCGGGGTCCTGGCGCGGGCCATGGCCGCGGCCTCCAGGGAGCGGACCTTCCTCGCGCCCGGGAAGGATTGGGACATCGCGGGGCTGGAGGCCATGATCCGCGTTCCTCCCCGGCCCTTGAAAGGGGGCGTCGATCGTACGGCGGAATGGACGGGGCTGATGCTCAGGCTCTGGGAGATCGACGCGGCGGGCGACGGCAGGCCGCGGGAGCGCCTCGTCTCCGCGATGTGCCGCCTGCTCGCCTGGAGGCCGGATGTCTTCGCGAAGTCCGACGGGGTCCAGCGGTGGCTCGTCGAGAGGCTCATTGCGGAGACCGATGCCGAGGGGGTGGAGCGCCGGGTCCGGAAGTGGATGCCCGTGATGCTCGCGCATCTCGCCGAGGCCAGCCTCCGGAGGGGGGAGTTCGGCCGATCCATCCGCTACTTCGATGAGTTCCTCCGGCTCGACGCGGCCATCCCGCGTCTGCGTCTGCGCAAGTGCGTGGCGCTCTACGGCATGGGCAAGAAGCGCGAGGCGCTCCAGGGCCTCGAGGAGCTCCGGGGAGTGGAGGAGATCTTGCCCGAGGTCGGATTCTACCGTGAGAAGTTCCAGCAGGGGGTTTGGCCGAGGATAGCGAAAAAAGCGAAGAAGAGACCGGCGGCCCCGGCCAAGGAGAGTGAGGAAGCCCTGCTGAGGAAGTCTCTGGGACCGGCCGGAGCCGCGGCCAAGCTCCTGGCCCGTGGAAAGCGGGATGCGGCCAGGCGGATGGTCGCGGAGGCTCTCGGGCGCAAGCCCGCCGAGGCGGCCGCCGAAGAGTGGCTGCGGCTGGCCGCGGTCGCCAAGGACGCGGGGTGGAGCGAGGACGCGCTTTCGGCGCTCGAAAAGGCGCGGGATGCCGGGTGCGGGGCGGACATGGCGGCGCGGCTTTCCATGGAATACGCGTCGCTCGGCGACCCCGCCGCTGTCCTGCCCTTGATACGCTCCTTGGCCGCGAGGCCGCCCAAGGGCGGGACTCCCATGGCTTGGCTCCACCTGGCCTCCGTGGCGTTCGCGCGCGGAGACAGGGCCTCCGGCATCAAGGCGCTGGCCGCCGCCGAGGCGGCGGGACCCGATGGGCGGATGAGCGCCGAGATCGCCCGGTCCTACGCGCATGCGGGGGAGCTCAGGCGCGCCGGCCCCATGGTGCGCCGCGCCGCCCGGCTCGGTTCCGCGTCTTTTTCCGGGCTGGACTGGCTCGGGCTGGCCCACATCGCCCGGGATGCGGGAGATAAGGCCGCCGGCGTCAAGGCGCTGGAGCGCGCGCAGAAGGCCGGAGGGGTCCCGGGGCTCGATGCGGCGAAGGCGTACTCCGCTCTCAAGGAGCCGCGGCTCGCCGCCAAGGCGCTCAAGCCTGTCCTGGAGGCAGAGCCCGGCTCGATGACGGCCGCAGGCTACCTGGAGGCGGCGCACGTGGCTGTCGCGGCGGGGGACCGCGGGCTGGCCCGCGAAGCCCTGGCCCTGGCGTCCGCCGCGGACTCCGGCGGCGCGCTCAAGCAGGAGATCGCGCGGAGCTATGTCGGGCTCGGCCTTTTCAAGGACGCCGCCCCCAACATCCGCGCCATCACGGGGTCGCTTTCCGCCAAGGACTGGCTGGACCTGGCCCGCTCCGCCCATGGAGGCGGGGACCTGGAAGCCGCCGGCGAGGCTTTGGCGCACGCGGTTGCCGAGCGGCCCGAGCCCGCGGTGCAGGCGGGCTGCGCCAGGCTTTACGCGGAGATCGACAAGCCGGAGCAAGCCCTGGCCATGGCCAGATCCCTGGTCGCCGCCGGCTCAGCGGCCTTGTCCTCCGAGGGCTGGGCCGACGTGGCTTTCGCCGCGAGCCGGTCCGGGGACCGGGAAACGGCCCTCAAAGCTCTCGCATCCTCCGAAGCCTCCATGGCGAGCCCGGAGGAGAAGCGCGCCGTGGCCGTGCGCTGCCAGGAGCTCAAGGAGTACGGCCGCGCCCTCGCCATCCTGGACGCTTTGATCAGCGCCGAGCCGCGCTCCGCCGGCCTGCTCAGCGACCGCGGGGTGCTCCAGGCGCTCATGGGCCGCGTTCCCGCGGCGATCGACGACCTAAGGCGGGCCGTGGACATCGACCCCGGGAATCTCGGCGCCGTTCTCACCCTGGGAGGCCTTTTGACCGAGGACCAGGCTTTGTCCCTCTATGATAAGGCCCTCAAGCAGGAGTCCGCGAAGGGGTCGCCCGCCCGTCCGCTTGTCCAGCAGGAGCGCGATAGGCTGGCCGTCAAGCGCCGGGCCCCTTGACAAATCAAGTCGTACCGTATACCTAATATATAAGCCCATGAAACTCATCCTGCGGGGGGCCCCTCTCGCCATTGCCGCGCTTTTAGCAGCGCAGCCGCTTTTTGCCGGCAAGGTCCCGGGCTTCCAGACCCGGCAGGAGAAGGCGGATCCGAACTTTCAGTCCACGTCCAGCGGCGATCTATTGGGCCAGGTGGAGCATCTGGCCAAGCTGATCCAGGATCAGCGCTCCTCTTTGAGCACGGTGGCCGGCATCGACTTTTTCATCAAGAACCTGGAGAAGGCTCTCAAGCAGGGCAACGACGTCCCCCGCAACAACATCCTCAAGAACGCTGTTAAGGCCAGGGCCGCCTTGAAGCAGGCGTACGAGGACCTTAATGAGGCTGCTGCCAAGCTGTGCGAGGGCCGGGACACGCTGCAGCAGGTGGATGCTGAGATGAAGCAGGCCACGGACGAGCTGAAGCGCGGCGCGGACAAGCTGAAGACGGTCATGGACCAGATGGATAAGACTATCGAGGGCATGAAGTCCGATCCCCCGGAATCGAACAGCGACGGGGTGGACCTTGGCGAGCTCGAGGATGTGCAGGATATCGAGGGCCAGATATCTCCCTTGGCCCAGGGCGTGGACGATGCGGCCGGGAAGTCGGACGAGGCCAGGCAGCGCATCGACAGCGCGAAGTCCCTGGCGAGCAAGGTGCGCGGCTACGGGGATAAGGCCGGGGAGCTGGACCGTTCGGCCGCGGAGCGTCTGAGCCAGGGCGCGACCCAGGGGAAGAAGCGGAGCGTGAGCTCGAAGCTGAACTCGCAGAAAGTGATCATGAACGCGCATAAGGCCTTGACCTCGACGGTGGATAAGGCCGAAAGGGTGGCGGACCAGCTGGATAAGCTGGCCCAGGCGGGCCAGGGGTATAAGAAGGCCATCGACGACGCGAAGAAGTCGAACGGCGACAATCAGGACGCGAAGGATAAGGACAAGGATTCGGGGAAGAAGATCAATCAGTCGCACCAGAAGATCAAGGGACCGATCAAGCAGCAGTATGATTCGGCGCAGGACGACAACGAGAAGCAGGAGGCCGTGCAGCAGGCGGAGAGCGAGAAGTCGACCGCGAGCGGGGAGAAGGACAAGTGCAAGGGGCCGACTGATAAGGCCAAGAGCGGGGTGGGGCAGGTCGAGGGTTCGCACCAGAACGCGAAGTCCGATCTGAACGGCCTGGAGAGCGAGCTGGGGTCGGATTCAGCGGATCGTCTGCCTTCTTTGGGCGAGTTGAAGGTGAATGTGCCTGCTCCGGCCCAGAAGCCGGGCACCGCCATGAAGGGCCGCCGCTACAAGAAGGTGCAGTCCAAGCCCCTGCGCTGGCCGAAGGTGCTCGACGACCCGGCCAGCCGCGTCATGCAGGAATACGGCGAACCCGGGTACGAGGAGTAGGGGTCAGCCTTCGGTAGGCCGCGGTCTATCCCAACGCGGATAGGGCGTTGACCGCGGGCTCCAAGTCCCGGACCGCGCGCGTCTCCAGCAGCTTCTGCGGATCCCCCAAAGCGCCTTCCAGCGAAGGGTCGAAGCGCACCTCGCAGAGATAGCCCACCTGGAGCCGGGCCATCTCCTCGCGCACGAGAGGGTTCGTGTCGCGGCACATGTTCTCCACCGCCCCCAGCGTGCCCACGCGCAGGTCCTGGAACATCCGCACCATCCTGCGCAGCGTCTCCAGGGCCAGTCGGGAGGGGATCGTCACCAGCACGGGCTGAGCCCTCTTCATGAGCCGGAGCGTGTCCAGGGTCGCGTCCGTGATGCCCGGGGGCATGTCCACGATGAGGAAATCCAAAGGACCCCAGCGGGTGATGGCCAAAAGCTCGATCATGGCGTTCGAAAAGTCCGTCCCGCGCAGGGGGGCGGGCCTGTCGCCGGAGTAGAACGCCATGCTCATGAAAGAGATGCCGTGCAGCTCCGGAGGGATGATGCCTTTCTCCTCTTTCGGGAAGCAGCCCTTGGGGGCGCCGAGGATGACGTGCAGGGTGGGGCTGCTGAAGTCCAGGTCCAGGAGCCCGACCTTGGCGCCGGACTTGCGCAGGCACAGGGCCAGGCAGGAGGACATCACGCTCTTGCCGATGCCGCCCTTTCCGCCGGTGACGGGGATGATGCGCCCGATCGAGGACAGCCGCTCCTCGATGACCGAGGGACGGGGATCAAGACCCGCGAGGCTTTTTCTCATCGCGCTCCCCGACCACCCGGTCCAGCCAGACTCCCCGGCCCCTCACGATCTCGAAATCCGGGCTCGAGCACTTCGGACAGCGCAGGTACGTGTGCGCCATCTCGGGCACGAAGTGCACGAACTCCGCCTCGTCCGCGGGCATCGCCTTCCTCGCGTCCGCGAAAGACCACTCCCGGCCGCAGGGACGACAGCGGAAAACAGCGCTCTCTTTCTCTATGCGGACCTTCGTCTTGCCCAAGGTCTGGCGCAGCGCGAAATCGAAGGACTCCGGGTCGATCTGCTGCAGCTCGCCCATACGCACCACCAGCTCATCGATGCGCGAAAGCCCTTCCTTCCGGGCTACCTCCTCGGCCGAGCGCAGCACAGCCTCGGCCAGGGCCCACTCATGCATGGAAACGCTCCTCCACGCTCCGGCGGTGGCCCGGGATCCCGTTGTAGGCGCAGAACGGATAAAGGCGGCCGTCCGGAGAGGGATAATGGATGACGCACCGGCGCAGCCGCTCCAGGCTGAAGTTGTACCCGTCCATGAAGTGCATGCCGGAGAGGTAGAAGTGGCGGTAGGAACGCTTCCGGCCCTCCTTCCCGGCAAAGGCTCTCCGGAACTTCTTCTCCTGCCACCCCTCCATGGTCTGGAGCAGGCCTTCGAAGGTGAGGCCCTTGGGAGCCTTCTCCCGGTTGAAATGCTTCTGCAGGGTGTACAACACCTTGACTTTGGAGAGCGGGCCGAAGCCGCTCGGCTTAAGCGTGCGCGCGAGCCGGGCGATGTCCCGCAGCAGGCTGTCCAGGTCCACGAACGCGCTGTACGGGAGCGTGCTGCCGTCCTCGCAGACGTAAAGGTAGCAGCCTTGGGAACAATGGGGATGCAGCGAGATGTTGAAGCGGGATTTCCCGCTCATGGCCTCGGCCAGCCTGGAGAAGGCCACGCTCACCCCGACCGGGAGCCAGTCCCGCATCGGCTGGATCATGCCGGCCTGGGACTCCAGGTCGAAGGCGAGGTCCGACAAGGTGTAGCGCCTCTGAAGCCTGTAGGAATGGCTGTATCTTCCGATGAACGCGACCGGCTGGTAGGTGACCCCGCGGACCACGTCGTAGTTGCGGGCGGCGAAGCGGGCGATCGCTCCGACCTCGTGGTCGTTGACGCCGCGGATCACGGTCGGGGCGAGGATGACGCACATGCCGAGCTTCCGGCAGTTCTCTATGGCCGCCAGCTTGGCGTCTAAAAGCGGCCGACCTCGGGTCTTGCGGTACACGTCGTCGCTCATCCCGTCGAACTGCATGTACAGGGTCTCGACCCCGGCCTCCTTGGCCGCCTGCGCGAAGGAGAAGTCCGCCATCCGCAGGCCGTTGGTGTTCACCTGGATGTAGAAAAAATCCAGCTCCACGGCCTTGCGCACGATGTCGAGGAAGTCCGGCCTCAGGGTCGGCTCCCCGCCGGAGAACTGGACCCGGTCGGCCGGCACGGGCTTCTGCGCCTTGAGACCCTCGAGCATCCGCGTCACTTGGTCCAGGGTGGGCTCGTAGACCGGGCCGCGCGAGCCGGCGTTCGCGAAGCACATCGGGCAGTTCAGGTCGCAGCGGTTCGTCAGGTCCAGGATAGGGAGCCCGCTGGGGCTCGCGTGCATCTCGCAGAGGCCGCAGCCCATGGGGCACGCGGCCGAGCCGCGGACCGCCGGGTTGGATACCCCCCTGCCGTCGCCGAACCAAAGGGACTCGCAGCGCAGGTACAGGGCCTCGTCGCCGAAGAAGATATCCTTGAACTCCCCGTGCTCAGGGCAGGACTTGCGGATCCAGACCTTGCCCGCCTCCGCATATAACAGGGCTTTTATGACTGTCGAGCAGTCGGGACAGACCGAGTCGATCTCCTTGGGCAGGCCGAAGACAGGCGGCGGGATCGGCTTGCCGGAGTAGGTCGTGAGAGTCCGATCCTGGAGCGTTTTCACGGGTTCTCCGTCTATAAATTACCATTTACCGCCGGATCAGGGAAGGATGAGCCTGAATTTGCCCGTCTTGGGGTCGTTGGGGATGCTCGCCACGGCGCGGGCCTCGATCCGGACCGGGCCCGAGAGCCTCTTGGCCTCGAGTATGGCCGCCATCCTCCCCCGGAGAGCCGAGAGCACGCTCTCCGGGACGGCGCCTTCCGCGACCACGGCGCGCAGGAGCAGGCTCGATGGACCGGTCCGCTCGACCTGGAACCTCTCCAAGCCGGGGATGTAGATCTCCGCCACCGCGATGGGGTGCACGTACTCCCCGCCGAACCACAACAGCTCCTCCTGCCGTCCTTCCACCGGCCTCGCCGTGAGGAACGGCCAGCCGCAGGCGCAGCCCTCCTCCGCCAGCACCAGACGGTCGTTGAGCCTGTAGCGGATGAGGGGCTGGGTGAGGTTGTAAAGGTTGGTCAAAAGCAGCGTGCCCGGCCGGCCCGGGGGCACGGGCTTGAGGTCCTCGTCCACCACCTCGAAGCAGTGCAGGTCGTCGAACAGGTGCAGGTTGCCGCGGCGGCACTCCGCGCCCATGCCGATGGATTCCGAGGCGGCGTAAAAGCCCACCGGCTCCACGCCGAAGGCCCTGCGCGCGGCCTCGCGGATCTCCGGGGTCAGGGGGTCCCCGCTGCAGATCACGCGCTCCGGACTGATGCCGAGGGCTCCCTTCTCCTGCTCCTTGGCCAGAAGGGCGATGGCCGAGGAATAGCCCGTCAGCACGTGCGGCTGGAAGGCCCGCAGGCGGGAGACCAGGCTCGCGTGCGGGTCTCCGATGTGCAGGGCGAGCAGGGCCTTGAATGGCCGGGCGGCCTCGGCGGCGAGGCTGATCCCCGCGTAGTGGCCGTCCGCCGCTCCGATGTAGGCCAGCCTCGTCCTGCCGAGCCAGCTGGGCCTGGCGCGCAGCACTCGCACGGCCACGATGGCTTTAAGGGTATCCCAGTCCCGCGGGCCGTAGGCGAAGATGGCCGGCGCGCCGGTCGTGCCCGAGCTGTGGAGCGCGTGATAGCGGCCCTTGTACCGGGTCCCCTGGCGCCAGGGCTCGGCCAGGAAGCTCTCGAGCGACCGCTTGTCCAGGGCCGGGTCGCACACCAGGTCGTCGTACCGGTCCATCATGAGCTTCTTGTCTATGACGGGCAGGTCCGCGAGAGCGGCATGCTCCGGCGCGACGCCGTTCTCCCGGTAAAGCTCCCGGTAGAAGCGCGAGGAGGCCAGCACGTGGCGCAGGAGGCTCTTGAGCCGCGTCTCCTGGAGCCTCCGGATGCGCTCGCGGCTCCCTCTCCCCGCGATGGAGACGTCCCAGATGGACTTCAAGAAGCCGAGCCCCGGCATGGACGAAAGATGTTATCATTCCCCGGTGAGTCTGTCCCGGGCTCTCGGTCTGGCCGTTCTTTCCGGGGTCTTCTCGGCGGTCGCGTTCTTCCCCCTGCATCTGAGCTGGGCGATCTTCTTCTCCGTGGTCCCGCTCTTTTGCGCGGTCGTGGGGCAGGGCTGGCGCAGGGGCGCGCTGTGCGGGTTCGTTTGCGGCCTGGCTGGCCGGGCCGTGGGCTTCCACTGGCTGGCCGCCACCCTGGTCCGCTTCACCCATCTGCCGTGGCCGGCGGCCGGCGCGGCCTTCCTCCTTTGGCTGCTCCTCGACAGCGTCGGCTATGCCGCGGCCGGCGCGGTCATGGGGATGCGGCAGCGCTCGCGCGCGACAGGGCTCCTCGTCCTGCTGGCTCCCCTGGTCCTTACCCAGCTCTGCCCCCATATCTTCGAGTGGCGCTTCGGTGTTCCCTTGGTCGAGCTTCCGGTGCTGGCCCAGATTGCGGATTGGGCCGGACCGGACGCGCTTTCCCTTCTGGCTCTGTGCGTGAACTACGCGATCTTCCGGATCTGGGAATGGAGGTCGCGTGGGGCGGCCGGCCCTCGCGCCGCGGTCCTATCGGCCGTTTTGCTCTTGGCCGGGACGACGGCGTACGGCGTCATCCGCCTGCGCACGCTCCCCGCTCCGGAGGCCGGGCTGGACGCCGTGGTGCTCCACCTGGCCGTCCCCCTGAGCGAGAGGGTGAGCACCCTGGACGGGGGCGAGGGGGCGGACCGGCTCAAGCGCCTGCTGGTGGACCTCGCGAGGAAGGCCTCGGCCGGGGGGACCCCGGGGCTCGTGGTCATGCCCGAGGCTCTTTTCTGCACGGATCTCGATGGACGCGGCGAGGGGCTCTCCGAGCGGATCGGAGCCCCTGTGCTCTACGGCGCCAGGGCCGAGGACAAAGACGGCGGCCTGCGCTACAACAGCGCGGTCCTGGAGGACGGCGGGAGCACGCGGATGTACCACAAGCACCGGCTCCTCTTCCTCGGGGAGCGCATCCCCGGGGGCAGGCTGGCGGACCGGCTCAAGCGCATCACCGGGCGCCGGCCCATCGACGCGGGGGAAGGGGACGTGAACCTCGTGCTGCGGGGCCGCCCGTTGAGCGCCTCGGTCTGCTACGAGACCACACTGACGGAGTACGTCCGGCGCGCGGTCAGGGACGGGGCGCAGCTCCTGGCGAATATGACTGAAGACGGCTGGTACGGCCGCACCGGCGAGCCGTACCAGCACCTGCTCATCACGCGGATGAGGGCCATCGAGAACAGGCGGTTCATGCTGCGTTCGGTGAACAACGGGATCAGCGCGATCGTGGACCCGGCGGGAAGGATCGTGGCGAGCGCCTCCTCCGAGACCGAGTCCGGCTTCCTGCGCGCGCGTGTGGGCTTCTACTCCGGTCTCACCCCGTACGCGCGCTGGGGGAACTGGCTCATGCGCTGCCTGGAGCTCGTCGCGCTGGGTCTGGGCTTGAGCTTGCTCCGGAGGGGGCGGGCGGCCCCTCTCGCCTGCATCCTCCTGTGCATGTGCGGCTCCCCTTGCCGCGCCGAAGCCCCTTCCCGCTCCGATGAGATTCTGCGCGACCACCTCTGGGAGCAGGTCCTGCAGCTCCCCCCGGAGAAGCGTCCGAAGGTGGGGGTCGCGCTCTCGGGCGGGGCCGTGCGCGGCATGGCGCACATCGGCGTGCTGCGGGTGCTCGACGACGCGCGCTTCCCCATCGATCGGGTGGCCGGAACCTCCATGGGCGCCATCATCGGCTCCCTCTACGCGTCCGGCCTGCGCAAAGAGGAGTTCGAGTCCCTGCCGGGACGGCTGGCCCGGGCCCTGCGCAGCGACGTCACGTCGGTCCGGCTGCTGCGGCTCTTTCTCACGGACAAGCTCCTCTCCACGAAGAAGTTCGAGACTTTCCTGAGGCGCGAGATCGGCGACAGGAGCTTCGACCAGCTCCCCAAGCCCTTCGCCTGCGTGGCCATGGACCTGCTGACAGGCGAGGCGATCATCTTCCGCGAGGGCCCGGTGGCGCCGGCGGTGCGGGCCAGCGCGAGCCTGCCCGGGCTTTTCGAGCCCGTGCTCTACCGCCATCGCTACCTCGTGGACGGAGGCGTGGTGGATTTCATCCCGGTGGACGCGGCCCGGCTGCTCGGGGCGGACTGGGTGCTGGCCAGCGTGACCGAGGTCGATTTCTCCCGCGCCGTGCCCTCGAACGTGCTGCTGACCCTCTCCCAGATATTCGACATCCGCGGGGCCGTCCTGTCGAAGCAGCAGCGCCAGGCCGCGGACATGGTCGTGGATTCGAAGGTGGGGAACCTCGGCTTCCACGATACGGACCGCGCGGCCGAGGCGATGGAGAGCGGCATGCGGGCGGCCCGGCAGCAGCTCGACGCGGCCAAGGAGGGCTACATCCTCTTCACCATGCCCCGGCTGATGGAGGATTGGCGGTCCCCATGAGAGCAGGCCTCGTCTGCGCCGCGGCAGGGACGATCCTGGCCTTCTCCACCGGGCTGGCGGACCGCTACGCCCTGGCCAAGTTCCTGGTCCTGGCGCTGGGGACCACCCTGGCGTGGCTTGCCCTGGTGCGAAAGAGAGGGATCCCCCTTCACCGCACCCCTTTAGACCTTCCCATGGCCGCTCTGCTGGCCGCGGCCGTGGTCTCGGCGCTCTTCTCCCTGGACCCTGCATTGAGCTTCATCGGCCACTACCGGGCCAGGTTCAACAGCGTGCTTACCTGGGCCCTGTGCATGGCGCTGTTCCAGGCCGTCGCGCGCTGCGAGGATGAGGACGGACTCCGATGGATGCTGGACGCATGCCTCGTCGCCGGAGCGCTCGCAGGCCTGTACGCCGTGGCTCAATGGTTCGGGATCGAGCCTTTCGCCGGAGTCGTGGAAGAATTGAGGGGGAACCGTTCCTATTCGACCCTGGGGAGCCCCGTCTATCTGGGGAGCGTGCTTCTCATGCTCCTTCCTCTGGCCCTGCACAAGGGCGGCGCTCCAGGCATCGTGTCCGGGCTGCTCATCGCTTCAGGCTTGGCTGCCACGCTCTCCCGCGGCGCGTGGCTCGGGGCTATCATCGGCTGCGGCCTCTATTTGGGTTGGAAGCGTCTGGACAGGAAGGTCGTCCTCGCGCTGCTCCTCTGCGCGGGAGCGGCGGTCCTTGCGGGCACCGCCTTGAGGCGCACCGCGGTGGCGGATTCCAGCCGCGTGGAGCTGTGGCGCTGCGCGTCCCGCATCAGCCTCGAGCATCCCTGGTTGGGCACAGGGCCCGAGACCTTCAAGCTGGCGTTCCGGCGCGAGAGGTCCGAGCGCTACGTCCGGCTGCTTGGGCCGACCAGTCTTCAGGCTTTCGCGCACAACGACCTGCTCGAGGCGGCCTGCTCCCTCGGGCTGCTCGGCTTGGCGGCCTACCTTTGGCTCCTCTGGGGAGCGTTCCGGCTATTCCGGCCCGTCGACGGCCTGAGCGCGGCCCTGGGAGGCGGAGTCCTGGGGCTCTTCATCCAGATGAAGTTCAATCCCGCGCCAGCCGCCTCCTATGCCCTGGCCGCGGCGTTCGCCGGGGTCCTGGCAGGCCCATCGTCTCGGAAAGGTCCGCGCGCGGGGGTCCGGCTCCCCGCGGCCGTGCTGGGGGTCTGCGCCGCCGTCCTCCTGCTGGCCGTCCGCATGGCCGCGGCGGACAGGAGCCAGAAGCTGGGGCTCAGGCTGGCGGCCCGCGGAAGGGCGCAGGAGGCGGCCGCGCGTTTTGAGAAAGCGATCCGCCTCGTTCCCTGGGAGATGCACTATCGGTTCTCGTACACGCAGTTCCTTCACGCGCACGGCGGGTTCAAGCATAGCGTGGATATCTCGCGAGAGGCGATGCGCCGGCATCCCCGGGACTTCGACGCGCTCCAGCTCTACGGAGTGTCCCTCATCCTGGCGAACGACAGGCTCGCCGAGGCTCGCGAGGTTTTGGAGCGCGCGCAGGGATTGGACCCGTACTTCCTTCCTCTCTACGACAACAGGATCGCTCTAGCCCGGATGATGGGCGATGCCGAGGCCGTCTCGGCCCTTGAGGCCGAGCTCGCGGGCCTTAAGACCCGATTAGGTCTCTAGGAGTCCAGGTTCAACGACACCTCCTGCGCGCAGTTGCCTCTCCGCCCAGTCCGTACCTTCAGAGCAACTGTGGGCGCTCAGTCATGACCGCGAAAGTAAAACGACTTGCCCCGGGGCAAGTCGCCCGGAGGGCGCTAGTACCGAGGCGTTTCAGGAAGTGCGTGAGCCTCGTGTGCAAGTCGCCCGGAGGGGGGACTAGCACTGCGCCGCTACTGCGGCGGCCGCGCATGAGCTCATGCGCAAGCGGGCGTGGAGCCGAGCCAGCTCGTCGAAGGAGCCTGCCTCGATCTGCTTCGCTGAACGCACTGCTTCCCACAATTGCGGACCAGCTCCTTGGATTCCGAAAAATCTGGACCTCGAAGAGAGAATATCCCTCACGTGCAAGCGTTTTTCGATTTCCAATGATAGCGCCATCATGCCGAGGAAATAAGCGCTTGTTTCTTATGAATTTTCCTCGAAAACGGTCCAGATTTTTTCGAATTCCGATCGGCGGCCGCGCATGCGTCCAACGCCGATCCTGATGGACGCAGCACTGCGCCGCTACCGCGGCGACCGCGCATGCGTCCAACGCCGATCCTGATGGACGCAGCACTGCGCCGCTACCGCGGCGACCGCGCATGCGCCACATCCTCAGCCACTCCCAGGGCTCCGAAACGGGCCGTCCGGGATTTTCTCCGGACAGCTCGCCGGACGGCGACTTGGAAAGAGGAAATCCCAAAAATATAAGGGTTATCTTCCAAATCACTTTCAGCGCATGAAAGTGAAATCGAAAAGCGATGCTGCGGCAAGGGCTATTTTTAAAATGCTCGTCGTCTGACGAAGAACTTCAAGGATTACCCGGACGCGCTTCCAGAAGCTGGCAGTTCCTCCCGGAGGACCTTCTCCAGTTCCTGAACCGCCGCCTCCACCTCCGGACTCAGCGGCTCATCGAACTCCATGCTCTTGGGCTGGATGCCGAGGAGCGCGGCCTGGAAGGATATCTCGGAGCGGAGATAGGACAAAAATACCCGCAGGGAGAGCCCGTGGGTGCCCAAGCCGGAGCTCCCGATGTCCCGCTCCTCCAGGAGACGGACCTCGCCGGGTCCGCCTCCGAACTCCGCCGCATCCACAAGCAGGATGAGTTCCGGCTTGAGCGCCAGGACGGCGCGTCCGTGGTTCTCCGGCATGCCCCCGCAGTCGAGCAGGTGGGCGCGCGTCTTGCCCTGGAGCCTGCGGACGAGCTCGGGGCCGGCCTGGTCGTCTCCCTTGAGGGGGGAGCCCACGCCGAGGATGAGGACCCTGCGCCCGGCCCAGGGCCTCAGGAAAGACCGGACTTCGTTCACTTCGGGGAGATCAGTTCGAGGACCCGGTCGACGGCCGGGGACACGGAGGCTTCGACCACGGGGCTCAAGCCCATCCAGGACGCGATGCGCTCCGGCTCGATGCCCACGATGGTGATGTCCTGCGTCCCGCCGGTGAGCGCGAGCAGCTTGAGCGTGTCGGAGAGGCCGAGCGAATGACCGCTCAAGGAGCTCTCGCATGGCCGGAGATCGGCCTGCTCCGGCCGGAACACGTGCACCGAGCCGGCGGGCTTGCCCATGCGCACCGCGTCCACCAGGATGGCCTTGTCGCTGGGGGAGAGGAAGGAGGCCAGCTTCAGGCCGTCGGTCCCCGCGTCCAGGAGCACGGTGTTGCCCGGGAGCGGGCGCTTCTGGAGCTCCTTGAGCACGGCGATGCCGGCGCCGTCGTCCCCCATGAGGGGGTTGCCGAGCCCGGCGACGACGGTCCGGCTATCCAAGGAGTTCCTCGATGGCGCGCGCGAGCGCCTCCGGGTCCGCCGGCTTCTCGAGCAGTTCGTCCACCGGGAGGAAGAGCTTGTTTTTCGAGGGAAGCGGGGACTCGATCTCGGTCCGGCTTTTGAGCCCGGTCAGCGCCAGGAGCGGGATATCGGCATACCGCGAGAACCGGGCCGAACGGCGGAGCTTGCGCGCGAAGAGCATCCCGTCCGCCCTATTGCCCAGGATCAGCTCCAGGATGATGAGGTCGGGGCGCGCTTCGGCGAGTCTGGCCGTCGCCTCGGCGCAGGTGGCCGCGGCTACCACGCGGTGGCCCTTCACTTCCAGGACGCGGCGCGTGGACTCCACGGAGGCCGGGTCGTCGTCTAGGATGAGGATCGTCGTTTGCTTGTCCATGGTCATCTCTTGGGCGGCTTGATGTTGGAGCCGAGCACGGCGAGCTCGTACTGGTCCGTGGAGCGCAGGCACTTCTTGGGGCAGCTCTCCACGCACTGGGCACAGTAGATGCAGCGCGACAGGCGGAAGCGCGCCCGGTGCCGTTTCTTGGCGTTGTTGGGGATCTCCACGAGTTTGCGTTCGCCCGTGCGCGCGGAGACGAAGGCGAAGAGGAAAGAGCCTCCTTCGTATTTGGAGATCCGGATGGCGTCCGAAGGGCAGTCCCTCATGCAGAGCTTGCAGCCGATGCACGAGGCGGCCTCGTACGCGATGCGGCCCCGGAACCGCGGCGGGACTTCGAGGCGCTCGAATGGATAGAGCACGGTCGCGGGCTTCGTGAAGAGGCCGCCGAGGAGCTCTCCCAGCATCTTTGCGGGTTTCGCCATTTCAGATCACCCTCTTGATGAGAATGTCGGCCAGGATCTGGGCCAGGGCCACGGGGGCCAGGATCTTCCAGCAGAACCCGAGCATCTGCTCCAGGCGGATGCGGGCCATAAGCGCCCGCATGAGGGCCAGGATGAAGACCACTCCCAGGGTCTTCGCCACGAAGAGGGCGAACCCGGCTGCGCCGGTCAGCCCCAAGGAGCCGCCCAGGAACACGGCGCTGATGAGGGCAGCGCCCACGACCATCTCCATGTCCGTGGCCGCCAGGAAGAGCGCCAACAGGCCCCCGGAGTACTCCGTGAACGGGCCGCCCACGACCTCGGTCTCCGCGTGCGGGATGTCGAACGGGACGCGCTCGAGCTTCCCCTGCAGGGCGAGCAGGGCCACGCAGAGCCCCGGCAGGTTGACTGCCAGGAGCGCGGGCCGCGCCGCGAAGAACGCCGCGATCTCCTGTACGCTCAGCGAGCCCGCGAGTATCGCAGCCCCGATCACGGATAGGAACAGCGGGACCTCGTAGGAGAAGAGCTGCGTGAGCGCCCGGACGGACCCGACGGCCGCGTACGGGCTCGTCGAACTCCAGCCGGCCAGGAAGAAGGTCGCGGTGGGGATGGTGAGCAGGTAGAGCACCGCGATCAGGTCCCCTTGGAACGACACCACCGCGCCGGGGCCCCAGACCGGGACCATGAGCATCGCGGTGCACGCCGCCGCCACCGCGACCGCCGGCAGGAGCTGGAAGACCGCCATGTCCGCGGCCTGGGGGACGATGGTCTCCTTGGCCAGGAGCTTCACGAGGTCCGCTACGGGCTGATACCAGGGGGGGCCGACCCGGCGCTGCATGCGGGCATAGAGCTTGCGGTCCACCCATTGGGCCAGAGTCCCGTAGGCCCCCAGGAACAGGAAGCCGGGGAACACCAGCAGGGAGAATGCGGAAGGCGCTAGGGATTCCACGATCAGGACCTCCTACGCAGGGAATGCAAGTCCAGCGTCCCCCAGACTCCGTCCCGGACGATGGTCGCGCGGTCCGTGCAGGAGAAGCACGGGTCGATGGCCGCGATGGTGATGGGGACGTCGGCCAGGCGGCCGCCCTCGAGCATGTGGGCCATGGACGCCCAGTTGGCCAATGTCGGGGCGCGGACCTTGACGCGGTCCGGCTTCTCCGTCCCGTTGGAGCGGACATAGTGGATGTCTTCCCCGCGAGGAGCCTCATAGCGGGTCACGACCTCGCCCGGCGGGATGCGGCGGGGGACCTTGACCGCGATCGGTCCCTCCGGGAGGTTGTTGAGCACCTCGCGGCAGATCTTGACGGACTCCAGGACCTCCAGGACGCGCACGATGACTCGCCCGAGCACGTCGCACCGGTCCGAAGTGATGACCTTGAAGTCCAGCTCCCCGTAGAGGAGGTGCGGATCGTCTCGGCGCACATCCATGTCCACGCCCGAAGCCCGCAGGGTCGGGCCCACCGCGCCGAGCCGGATCGCGACATCTTTCGGGAGCATGCCCACGCCCGCGCACCGGGCCAGGAGCGTGGGCTCCTGGGTGCCGACCTCCACGTAGTACTTGGTGCGTTCCTCCAGGATGTCCAGGCGCTTGAGCAGCTCCGTCTTCATCTCCGGGGCGATGTCCCGGCGCACGCCGCCGATCGTGTTGATGGCGTAGTTCACCCGGTTGCCTCCCACGAGCTCCAGGCAGTCCATGACGTGCTCGCGGTCCTTCCAGACGTACATGAACAGGGTGTCGAAGCCGATCTCATGGCCGGCCACCCCCAGCCAGAGCAGATGGCTGTGCAGGCGTTCGAGCTCTCCGACGAGCACGCGGATGGCCTGGGCCCGCTTGGGGACCTCGGCCTTGGCCAGTTCCTCGACGGCCATGCAGAAGCAGGTCGTGTGTGCATGCGAGCAGATGCCGCAGATCCTCTCGATGAGGTAGATGTCCTGCAGGTAGGTGCGCGCTTCGCACGCCTTCTCGATGCCGCGGTGGTTGTAGCCGACGCGCACCTTGGCGCCCACGACCTTCTCCCCCTCGAGGGTGAGTAGGAAGTTCCCGGGCTCCTTGAGAGCCGGATGCTGGGGTCCCAACGGGATGGTTACTTGTGCCATGGTTAGCCTGCCTTTACCCAGCTCTTGCGCAGAGGGTGCTCGTCCTTGGGCCAATCCTCGGACAAGGGGTAGCGCCGGCCCTGGGGGAGCCCGTCCACGACGACGCCCACGAGGTCTTCCAGCTCCTTCTCGTAGAACTCGGCGCCGGGATAGACCGAAAGGACGGAGGGGATCTTCGGGTCCTCGGTCGGCAGCTTGACGCGGACGCTCAGGCTGACGGTCTTGGAAGCCGTGTGGTAGAGGGCCTCCAGGTGGTCTCCGGCGTCGAGGCCCGTGATCGTGGAGAGATGAGTGAAGCCCATCTTGTCCTTGATGTGGGACAGGACCTCCAGCAGCTTTTCCCTCGGCACGTCCGCGAACATCCGGCGCGGCCGAGGGATGACGACATTGCTCACCGCGGCCCCGAAACGCTCTTCCAAACCCTTCTTGATGCCCTCTTCCATGCGCTCCCCCTACTTCTGCAGACTCGTCAGAAGCTTCACGACGCCGTCGATGACGGCCTCCGGCTTGACCGGGCACCCCGGTATGTACGCCGCCACCGGGATCGCCTTGTCGATTCCGCCCTCGCAGCTGTAGCACCCGTCGAAGACTCCGCCGGAGCACGCGCAGGTCCCCACCGCGACCACGAACTTGGGCTCCGCCATCTGCTCGTAGATGCGTACAAGGCGCTTGCGGACCTGCCGGGTGACCGGGCCGCACGCCACCATGACGTCGGCGTGGCGCGGGCTTCCCTTCAGGAGCACCCCGAATCGCTCCAGGTCATAGCGCGGGGTGAGGGCGTCGAGGACCTCGATGTCGCACCCGTTGCAGGCTCCGCTGTTGAAATGGATGATCCAGGGAGACTTGATGCGGGACCACGTGACCAGCTTCTCCATCGCTTTCTTCATGGCATCACCTCGCGAAAAGGATGGCAAGGACCGCGCCGACGGCCAGGAGATAGACGCCCCCCAGGAGGCCGCCGACGGCCGGGGAGAGCGCCAGCGTCGCGAGCATGAGCCCGGCCACGTGGATGAGCGTGAAGAAGATGGCGAAGGGGAAGAACTCGCTGTAATCCGGGGCGATCTTCGCGTGGGAGAATTCCTCGCCGCAGGCGTAGGGTTCTCCCTTCTCGGCCTCCGACTTGTGCAGCGGTCCGCCCGCGCAGACCCGCAGCAGGGACCACGCGAGGAACAGATACAGGCCGAAGGCGACCGGCGGAAGGACCCAGAGTGCGTTGGTCATGGCGCTAGCCTCTCAAGGTGTTCAGTTTCCAGACGTCGAGCGTGCCGTGGGCGGAGTAGGCTCGGACCACCAGGCCAAGGGCCACCGCGATGACCACGACCTCCACCACGATCATGGTGATGGCCAGGCCCTGCGCGGTCCCGAGCTTGTCCACGGCCTGGCCCGCGGTCACCAGGGCCAGCAGCACGCCCTTAGACACGATCTCCACGCCGATGAGCAGGCGCAGGAGGTTCCGGGAGACGAGCATGCAGTAGAGCCCCATGAAGACCAGAAGGGCCGTGAAGAACAGGTTCGTCGTCAGGTTCGCGCTCATGCGTCCTCCCTCTCTCGGGCCATGTCGCAGCCGGTGGCGGGGGCGCCGACCGCCTTCTCGGCGGGCTTCGCCGGGCCGAAGAAAGCGGCGATGGCGAGCACGCCCGCCAGGAACATGCAGATCTGCCCGAGGATGTCGCGGCGCCGCAGGCTCCAGAGCGCGGCCCCCACTCCCGGGTCTGACGCGCCGTCGCGGGCCGGCAGCAGGGTGGCGCTGACGTGGTCCCCGAAGAGCCAGAGCCCCGCGGCGAAGCAGAAGGCGAACAGTGGCAGCGCGGCGAAGCGGTGCCGGCTCTCCGCCAGGAAGCGCTCCTCGCCGCGGATCAGGTTGATGGAGCTCACGAAGAGCACGGTGATGAGCCCGGCGCAGACCGAGAGCTCGAAGACGGCGGCCCACGGCGCGGCCATCTCATAGAAAAGCAGGGTCAGGGCCACGCTCGCCGCGCCGAGCGACACCGCGGCCTTGAGCAGGTCGTCGGCCATCACGGCGCACATGCTGAAGAAGGCCAGAGCGGCGAGGAGGAACAGATGGACGTTCATAGGTCGCCTCCCAAGAAGGGTTCGAGCACGGTCGGGAAGTAGAGCCCGACGAGGATCATCAGGGCCGCCGCCAGCACGACCGGGGCGAGCATGCCCGGACAGACCTCCTGGGCGTCCCGCGTGAGGGGCACGGTGTCCCCGAAGAAGACTTTCCGCTGGAGTATGAGGAAGTAGGCCAGGGTCAGCACGCTGGAGAGGATCGCCAGGGCCGCGTAGCCGTGGCTTCCCGCCTGCCAGAGGGCCACGATGATGACGAGTTTGCTCCAGAAGCCGGAGAGCGGCGGGATGCCGGCCGTGGAAAGGAACGCCACCACCGACGTTCCGGCGGTCCAGGGCATGCGCGAGCCGAGGCCCCCCAGCCGCGTCATGTCGCGGGTCCCGGTGGCCTTCTCGATGGCGGCCCCGTTCAAGAATAGCGTGACCTTGAAGGTGGCGTGGTTGAAGAGGTGGAACACGGCCCCGGCCAGGGCCAGGGGCGTTCCCGTCCCCGCGGCCAGCACGATGTAGCCCACCTGGCTGATGCTGGAGTAGGCGAGGATCCGCTTGAAGTCGTGCTGGGTCATCGCCGCCACGGCCCCGACGACGATGGAGAGGGCGCCGAAGAACATGAGGGCCTTCCCGATGGCGGCGTAAGGCCCGTCGGGGACCGAGAGCCCCAGCAGGGATCCCAGGCGGATGAGGGCGTAGACCCCGGCCACCTTGGTCACGATGCCCGCAAGAAGCGCGGAGACGGGCGCGGGGGCCGACTCATAGGCGTCCGGGACCCAGCCGTGGAAGGGGATGAGCCCCGCCTTGATCATGAAACCGCAGGCCAACAGGCTCGCGGCCAGCAGGACTCCGGCCTTGGCGATGCCGCCGGAGAGGTGCGGGAAGGACACGCCGCCGGTGGCCAGGAGCAGACCGGCGACCCCGAGCAGGATGAGCGCCGACGCGACCGCCGACAGGAAGAGGTACTTGAGCGCCCCCTCGGTCCCGGCGGGGTCCCCCGCGAAAGCGATCATGGCGAAGGAGGAGACGGCCACGACCTCCAGGAAGACGTAGAGCGTGAAGAAATCCCGCGTCGTGACGACGCCGGCCATCCCGGCCGCGCAGACGAGGATGAGGGAGAAGAACGTCCCGCGGCTCCTCTCTTCCTGCACGAAGAATACGGAGAACAGGCTGACCAGGAAGGCGATGAGATAGACCGCCAGGAGCATCAGCACGGAGAGCGAGTCGCTCCCGTCCGCGAGGGGGAAGAAGAGGACGGCGCACAGCCCCGCGAGCAGCACCACGGTCGACAGCACGTCCACAAGCCTGGAGTCGACCCGCCGCAGGAAAGGGTTCACGACCGCGGTCAGGGCGGGCAGCAGCACGAAGAAGAGGCTTCTCATGGATTCCCTCCGACGAACAGCGCGAACACGACGAGGCCGAGCAGGGCCCACGCCAGATAATAGGGGTAGAGGCCGTTGTTCGCCTTGCGCAGCAGCCCCGAGGCCGCGAGCGCCGCGCGCGCCGGAAGCACGGCCGTGACGAAGTCGAGCGCGCGGTCGGCCGCGAACAGGGCGAGGCCGGTCCCCCGGATGAGTTTGAGACCCTGGTCATAGGGATCGAAGACCCGCCGAGCGGCGAGCTCGTAGGTCTGGTGCAGGATGGGGGCGTGGTGGATGTGCTCCGCCGCGTCCTTGGCCCGTCCGGTGCGCCAGAACCCGTAGAGGTGGTTGAGCGCCGCGAGCGCGATGGCGCACAGGGAGACGGCGAAGGCGAAGCCCCAGTGCCAGCCCGAGAGCGCGTGCTCGGGGAAGACCTGGCAGGCCGCGAGGGCCGGCTCGATGAAGAGCGAGAGCGGGAGCCTGGCGCCGAAACCGAAGAGCACGCAGAGGGCCGCGAGCGCGATCATCGGGATGAGCATGGGCCACTCGGACTCCCGGACCCCGTCCTTGTCAGCGGGACGCTCGCCGAAATACACGGCGTGGCCGAGCTTCAGGAAGGAGGCCAGGGTCAGCACCGCGCCGAGCTGCGCCGCCCAGAAGAACACGGGGAAGCCCGCGTCCAGGCATCCCTGGAAGACCAGCTCCTTGGAGAAGAAGCCGTTGAAGGGCGGGATGCCGGAGATGGCGGCCGCCGAGACGATGAAGCAGACCCCGGTCACCGGCATGTTCCGGAACAGCCCGCCGAGCTTGGCGATGTCCGTCGTGCCGGCCCTGTGCTCGACCGAGCCGCCCGTCATGAACAGACAGGACTTGTACATGGCGTGGTTGATCATGTGGAAGACCCCGCCCGCGATGCCCACGGGGTTCCCCGTGCCGATGCCGAGGATCATGTACCCGACCTGGCTGATGGCGTGGTAGGACAGCAGGCGCTTGTAGTCGGTCTGGACCAAGGCCATGGCTACGGCGAGGACGATGGTGATCGCGCCCAAGGCCATGAGCAGGACGCGCATGCTCCCGTCGAGGCCGAAGAGGTCCAGGCTGATGCGCGCCAGCAGGTAGATGCCGAGCAGCTTCTCGATCGCGGCGGGCAGATAGGCCATGAACGGCAGGGGAGCGTCCACCGCCGCGTCGGGGATCCAGGTGTGGAACGGCATGGCGCCCGCTTTAGCGGTCGCGCCGATCATCATGAGCACGAAGGCCACGCCGCCCAGCCCTTCGACCGGGAGCCGGATGGCGCTCATCGTCATGGTCTTCGCCAGGACCCCGGTGATGGCCACGCCCAGCAGCAGGCAGAGGTCCGCCACCCCGGAGATGAGGAAGGCCTTCAGGGCCGTGGCCTGCGCTTGCCGCCCGCCCAGGATGATGAAGGTGTAGAGTGTGACGAGGAGCCCCTCCCAGAAGAAGAGGAGCAGGACCAGGTTGTCCGCGAGAACGGCCCCGCAGGAGAACCCCAGGGTGATGAGGAGGTAGCTGTAGTAGAGACGGAGATCCGCCGTCTTGTCCCGCATGAAGGCCCAGGAATAGACCGAGACCAGCAGGGCGAAGCCGGAGGCCGCGAGCAGGATGAACGCGCTCATCGGCGTGGCCCGGAGCGCGAACTCGAAGCCGAATCCCGCCCAGGGAGCGCTGAACGAGGCGGTGTCGCCGCCGAGCAGGCCCCAGCCGACGGCGAAGCAGACGAGGGAGACGAAGGCGCTCAGGGCCTCCTTCACGCCTTTGGCGCGCTCGCCCAGCGCCAGACAGAGCACGCCGGCGAGGACGGGAAGCAGGATGGGTAGGATGAGCTGGTTCATGGCAACCCCGCGTTGATCTGATCGATGATGAGCCCGGCATACGACGCCGGATAGAAGATGGCGAGCCCGAGCAGGAGCGAGAGGGCTCCCAGCGAGGCGACGCTCAGGACCATGCTGGTCGAGCCCTCATGCTCCGCGTGGCCGCGCTCCTCGCCGAGGAAGACGGCGTAGAAGAGCCGCATCAGGTAGACCAGGGTCAGCACCGCGCCGAATAGGAAGAAGCCGGCGATGCGCGGCTGATCCGCCGCGATGGCGCCCTCGAACACCATGAACTTGCTGAAGAACCCCCCGAACGGAGGGATCCCCATCACGGAGAGGGCGCAGAAGGCGAAGGAGACGGCGGTCACCGGCATGGTCCGGAACAGGCCCCCCATCTTCGTGATGTCCTTGGTGTGGGCGCCGTGCTCGATGATGCCCGCGCACAGGAAGAGCCCCCCCTTGGCCACCCCGTGCATCAGGATGTAGAGCAGGGCTCCGGCGACGCCGATGCGGTTGTCCACGGCCAGACCCAGGAAGATGAAGCCGATCTGGCTGATGGTGGAGTAGGCGATGATGCGCTTGATGTCGTTCTCGACCAGGGCGGCCCCCGCGGAGACCAGCGCGCTGGCCGCCGCCACGCACAGGACGGCCTCGCTCCATTCGGGGCTGAGGCCGAAAGTGGCGCAGAAGATGCGGGCGAAGGCGTAGACGCCGATCTTGACCAGCACGGCCGCGTGCAGGAGCGCGGTCACGGGCGAGGGGGCCACACCCGCGTCCGGCAGCCACGTGGAAAGCGGCAGGGTCGCGGATTTCGAGAAGATGCCCAGCAGGATCAGGAATACGGTCGTCCCGGAGAGGGGCTTGCCGCGCAGGGCCTCGAGATTGAACGTGCCGTGGTCGGCGTAGATCGTCAAGAAGCCCAAGAGCATGCACAGGGCGCCGAACGCGGTGACCAGGAAGGTCTTGTCCGCGCGCAGGACGTCGAGCTCCTTGCGGAAGAAGCCGACCAGGCGCCAGGAGCAGATGGCCGTGATCTCCCAGAACACGTACATCCACACGAGGTTCATGGAGAACACGAGCCCCATCATGGAGCCCAGGAACAGGAGGACCATGACATAGTACTCGGTCTGGTTCGGGTAATGGGCGATGTACCCCAGGGAGTAGATGACGATGAAGAGCCCGACCAGGGCCGAGACCGCGGCCATGAACACGGCCAGCGGGTCCGCCTTGAAGATGAGGTCGAAGCCCAGGGGCAGCGCGAGCTCGGCCCGGGGCATGGCGCCGGCCCAGACCGGCGGGATGAGCGAGAGCACCGAGGCGAGCATGGCCGACGCCAGGACCACGGCGAAGGCGTTGCGCGCCTTCTCCGAGATCGCGGCGAAGGCCGGCAGGAGGAAGCAGCCGACCATGGGGATGAGAACGGCCGCCAGCATCATACTCGGGTTCTGTTGCATGATAAGGTCCTCTCCCTATTTCTTAAGGAAAGCCGAGACATCTTATTTCATTATGCAACTCTCTTGCCAGTCCCCGGGTTGGCAAAAAGGTTGCATACCTAAAGTGTATGCAGAGCACCGCCCAAACGCCGCAGTCCGCGGCCGAGAAGACTTGCCACAAGGCGGAACCGTTCCTGCGCGCAGAGAGGATGCCCCATATCTGGTGTCCTGGCTGCGGCATCGGGGTGACGGTGAACTCCTTCGTGGCCGCTGTCGAGAAGTGCAAGATCCCGCGCGAGAAGCTCACGATCGTCTCCGGGATCGGCTGCACCGGCAGGGTCGCCGGCTACATACGTCTCGACAGCATCCACGTCACCCACGGCAGGGCCATCCCCTTCGCCACGGGCTTGAAGCTCGCGAATCCCGGGAACAAGGTCGTTGTCTACAGCGGAGACGGGGACCTCATCTCCATCGGCGGCAACCACTTCATCCATGCCGCCCATCGGAACGTGGATCTGACCGTCATCTGCGTGAACAACCTGAACTACGCCATGACCGGCGGCCAAGTCGCGCCGACCACGCCGGCCGGGGCGCGGGCGTCCACGGCTCCGTACGGGGCGTACGAGAGGAATTTCAACTTGCCGCATCTGGCCGAGGCCTGCGGGGCGTCCTACGTCGCCCGCTGGACCTCCCTGCACGTCCGGAACTTGACGCACGCGATGTCCGAGGCCCTCAATAAGAAGGGGTTCTCCTTCATCGAGATCATCGCTCCGTGCCCGACGCTCTACGCGCGGCTCAACAAGCTGGGGGACGGCCTCGACGAGACGAGGTTCTACCAGAAGAACTACGAGATCCGGAACGGGGCGGACCCGCGGCTCGCGGACCTGAGCCTGCGCGGGAAGATCATCGTCGGCAAGTTCGTGGACCGCGAGCGGCCGACGTACCTGGAAACGATCAACGAATACTACAAGCGGACGCTCGGCGAGCGTTATGCCTGGTGGGGGCCCAAGAGCAATGAAAGCTGATCCGAAAGGCGTTCTGACTGGGGAGCATTTCCTGGACGGGGATTTCGCCTGCGCGGAGGGGGCGCTCGCCGCGGGCTGCCGCTTCGTGGCCGGCTATCCCATCACCCCCTCGACCGAGGTGGTGGAGCATTTCTCCCGCCGCATCCCAACCGTGGGCGGGGTCTTCATCCAGATGGAGGACGAGATCGCCTCATCCATCTGTCTGCAGGGCGCGGTCTGGGCTGGCATGAAGGCCATGACCGTGACCTCCGGCCCCGGCTTCTCGCTCATGATGGAGCACCTGGGCCTGGCCGCCATGCAGGAGACCCCGTGCGTGTTCGTCAACGTCCAGCGCGGCGGTCCGTCCACCGGGCTGCCGACCCTGCCGGGGCAGGGGGACGTCATGCAGGCCCGCTGGGGCTCGCACGGGGACTACGAGATCATCGCCCTGTGTCCCAACTCCCCGCAGGAGTCCTTCGACCTTACCGTGGACGCCTTCAACCTCTCGGAACAGTACCGCGTCCCCGTCGTCATGCTGATGGACGAGTGCGTGGGGCACATGAACGAGAAGGTCGTCATCCCCAAGGCCGGGGACATCGAGGTCTTCGAGCGCCGGTGGACGAAGTCCAAGCCGGGGGAGTACCTGCCCTACAAGCCCGAGTTCGACGGCTGCATCCCGGGGATGGTGAAGACGGGCGACGGCTACTTCTTCCACACCACCGGGCTCACGCACGACGAGCGCGGCTACCCGGACATGACGCCCGAGTGCCAGGAACGCTCGGTGCGGCGCCTTGTGGACAAGATCCGCAAGAACGCGGACAAGATCGTGCGCTTCGAGGAGGACGGGGTCGAGGGCGCGGACGTCGTGGTGATCGCCTACGGCATCACCTCGCGCGTCGCGCACGAGGCCATCGCGATGGCGCGCAAGAAGGGGCTCAAGGTCGGGCTCCTGCGGCCCATCACGATCTGGCCCTTCCCGGAGAAGCGCGTGGCCGAACTCTCAAAGAAGATCAAGTCCTTCGTTGTGGCCGAGCTCAACTACGGCCAGATCTTCTACGAGGTCCAGCGCGTCGCGGCGGGGAGGGTCCCGGTCCATCTCGCGGACCACGGAGGGGGCACGGTGCACGAGCCCGAGGCCATCCTTGAGAAGATCGAGGCAGCTGCGAAGCGCTCATGAAACGCGCCCCCATCGACATCGCCCGGCACCAGGTCCCGAAGGGCCGGGTCGTGGTCCTCAAGGACAAATGCAAGGGCTGCCAGCTCTGTGTGGCGTACTGCCCGCGCGAGGTGCTGGAGACGAGCCCGGAGTTCAACGCCAAGGCCTACCATTTTCCCAGGATCAAGGCGGGGAAGGAGGGGGACTGCGTGGCCTGCAATTTCTGCGAGATGATCTGCCCGGATTTCGCGATATTCGTGCAGGAGGAGCACCGCCAAGCGCGGACGGAGGACCTTAAGTAGATGCCTGCCAATCTATTTTCGTTGGACGGGATGAGGCGCAGGCGCACGGGGGCGCGGCGGGAGGCGGACCGGGACCCGGACTTCGCCCGCAAGGTGGCCCGGACGCCGGGCGGAGAGAAGCTCTTCGAGTGCATCCAGTGCGGGACCTGCTCGGGAGTCTGCCCCGTGTCGGAGTACATGGACTACACCCCCCGGCAGATCATCGGGCTGGTCCGCCAAGGCTTCCGGCGGGAGGTCCTGAGCAGCCGGACGATCTGGTTGTGCGCCTCCTGCTACGCCTGCGCGGCGCATTGCCCCGCCGGCATCAAGATCACGGACCTCATGTACGCCTTGAAGCGGATGGCGATCGCCGCCGGGCTTTTCCCGGCCCGGTTCCCGACCCCCGTCCTCGCCCAGGAGTTCTACAAGATGGTCAAGTCCAAGGGCCGCAGCACGGAGAGCTGGCTCATGATGTGGCGCTTCCTGCGGACGCAGCCCCTGGACCTGGTCAAGATGACTCCCCTGGGCATGCGGCTCTTCTTGAGCGGGCGCATCGGCCCCGGAACGGAGCGGATCGAGCGGCGCGGGGACCTCAAAAGCATCTCCGACCGGCTGGAGCGATAGAATGGAATACATCTACTATCCCGGCTGTTCGCTCAAGGGTTCGGACAAGCCCTATGAGGAGTCCTTCCTGGCCGTGTTCCGGAAGCTCGAGATCCCGGTCCGGGAACTCGAGGACTGGAACTGCTGCGGCGCGACCCTCTTCGCCGGCGTCAATGAGAAGATGGCCCTGGGCATGGCGGCCAGGAACTTCGCTCTCATGGGAACGAGTCCCGCCGACCTCATCGTCCCCTGCAGCGCCTGCTACCTGACGTTGAACAAGGCCAAGAAGCGCTTGGCGGAGGACGAGACTATCCGCGGCGAAGTGCTCAAGGCCTTGGGCGAGGCCGGGTACAAGGGGGAGCTCTGGAAGGGCCGGATCCGCCATCCCCTGGACGTGCTCGTCAACGACTACGGCCTGCCCGCCATCGAGAAGCGCCTGACCCGCAGGCTCCGGGGGCTGCGCGCGGCCCCTTACTACGGCTGCGAGATCGTGCGGCCGATGTGCCTGTTCGACGACGCCGACGACCCGAAGAGCATGGACCGCCTGCTCGAGACCTTGGGAGCGTCGGTCGTGGAGTGGTCGCTTAAGACCAAGTGCTGCGGCGCCATCGTGGCCGCCTCTATAGAGGAGGTGGGGCTGCGGCTGAACGGGACGATCCTGCGCGAGGCCAAGCGCAAGGGGGCCGGCGCCGTGGTCACGCTCTGCCCGCTGTGCCATTTCAACCTGGAGTCCATGCAGGACAAGATCTCACGAGAGCTCGGCGAGGACGTGCGCCTCCCGGTGCTCTACTTCACGCAGGCCCTGGGTTTGGCCCTGGGCCTGTCCGACGCGGAGCTCGGGCTGCGGCGGTCCTTGTCGCCGCAGCTCGTTTTGAGGTAGGACATGGCCGAACGAGTCGGCGTCTTCGTCTGCCACTGCGGGAGCAATATCGCCGGGACCGTCGATATCGAGGCGGTCGTCCGGCACGCAAAGGGCCTCGCGGGAGTGGTCGTGGCCCAGGAGTTCAAGTACATGTGCTCCGACACGGGCCAGGGGATGATCAAGAAGGCCATCAAGGATTCTGGGCTCACTCGGGTCGTGGTCGCGGCGTGCTCCCCCACGCTCCACGAGCCGACGTTCCGCCGGGCTTGCGGCGACGCCGGCATGAACGCCTTCCTTTTCCAGATGGCGAACATCCGGGAGCAGTGCTCGTGGGTTACCGAGGACAGGGGGGAAGCGACCGCGAAGGCCAAGCGCATCGTCACGGCCGCGGTACGCCGGGTCGTGAACCACGAGCCCCTGCAGATCAAGGAGGCCCCCGTCACGCCGGCCGTGATGGTCGTGGGCGGCGGCATCACCGGCATCGAGGCGGCCCTCAGGGTCGCCGACTCGGGGAAGAAGGTCTACCTCGTGGAGAAGGAGCCGACCCTCGGTGGCATGATGGCCCGCTTCGATAAGACCTTCCCGACCCTTGACTGCGCGGCCTGCATCCTCACTCCGAAGATGACGGAGGTCAAGGACCATCCGAACATCGAGCTCATGACCTACTGCGAGGTGAAGGAGGTTTCGGGCTACGTCGGGAACTTCAAGGTGAAGGTGCTCGAGAAGCCCCGCTACGTCATCCAGGGCAAGTGCAACAACTGCGGCGAGTGCGCCAAGGTCTGCCCGGTGGTGGCGCGCGACGAGTTCGACTGCGGCCTGAGCACGCGTCGGGCCATCCACATCCCGTTCGCCCAGGCCGTCCCGTCCCTGTACGTGCTGGATCCCAAGTCCTGTCTGGGACTGGATCCCGTGCGGTGCACCCGGTGCTACGACGCGTGCGAAGCCAAGGCCATCGACTACGAGATGCAGCCCCGGACGGTCGAGCTCGCGGTCGGCGCCATCATCCTGGCCACGGGCTACGAGCTCTTCGACTGCAGCAGGGTCTCGGAGCAGTACGGGTACGGTCGTTTCCCGGACGTCTACACGAGCCTCGAGTTCGAGCGGCTCTGCCACGCCTCGGGCCCGACCGGCGGAAAGATCGTGCGCGCGGACGGGCGGGAGCCGGAGTCCATCGCCATCCTGCACTGCATCGGCAGCCGGGATGAGAAGCACAACGACTATTGCTCCCGGGTGTGCTGCATGTATTCGCTCAAGTTCGCGCACCTGGTCAAGGAGAAGACCCAGGCCAAGGTCACGAATTTCTACATCGACATGCGCGCCTTCGGCAAGGGCTACGAGGAATTCTACCGGCGCTGCCTGCACGAAGGCATGGACCTCGTCCGCGGCAAGGGAGCGGAGGTCACGGACGTGGCCGAGAGCGAGGGCGAGGCGGGGAAGCTCGTCGTGCGCTGCGAGGACACTCTTCTCGGAGGGGTCCGGCGCATCCCGGCCGACATGGTGATCCTCTCGGCGGGCTTGAGCCCGCGCAAGGAAACGCACGAGCTCGCCCGCGCATTCGGCATCAGCCGCAGCCGCGACGGCTTCTTCATGGAGCGGCATCCCAAGCTCGCCCCGGTCGCCACGGCCTCTGACGGCATCTACGTGGCGGGCGCGTGCCAGGGGCCCAAGGACATCCCGGACTGCGTGGCGCAGGGGGCGGCGGCGGCCGCGTCAGCCATATCGCTCATCGACGCCGGGAGGATCAAGCTGGAGCCCATCGCGGCCGAGATTGACGAGAAGGTCTGCTGCGGCTGCCGCATGTGCGCAGCCTTGTGCCCGTACAACGCGATCGAATTCGATCCGGTGAAGAAGAAGTCCCGGATCAACGAGGCGCTCTGCAAGGGCTGCGGCACCTGCGTGGCGGCCTGCCCGTCGGGCGCCGCGCGCCAGAAAGGCTTCACGGACCTTCAGATACTCTCGGAGATCGAAGGAGTGCTTTGTGTCAACCTTTAATCCTAGGATCGTCGGCTTCGTGTGCCGTTGGTGCTCGTCGGCCGGGGCGGACCTGGCCGGAACGAGCCGGGTCAAATATCCGCCGAACATCACCCTGGTGAAGGTCATGTGCTCCGGTCGGGTGGACGCGCAGCATGTGATGCAGGCTTTCCGCAGCGGCGCCGACGGGGTGCTGGTGAGCGGCTGCCACCCCGGGGACTGCCACTACATCAAGGGGAATTACTCCATGCTCCGGCGCTATCACCTGCTCAAGCGCATGCTCAAGCAGATGGGCATCGAGGAAGGGCGCCTGCGCCTGGAATGGATCTCGGCGACCGAGGCGGACAAGCTCAAAGAGGTCGTCGAGCAGATGGTCGAAACGATCCGGGGGCTCGGGCCTCTGAAGCCGGCGCGGGAGAAGGCTCATGCAAAGGTGTGAGATCCGTATCGCGGGGTTCGGCGGCCAGGGGGTCATCCTGGCCGGCATCATCCTGGGGAAGGCGGCGTCGCTCTTCGACCGCAAACACGCGGTCATGGGGCAGAGCTTCGGGCCGGAGGCGCGCGGCAGCACGTGCAGCTCCCAGGTCATCCTCTCCGACGAGCCCATCCGCTACCCGTATGTGCGCGTGCCCAACGTCCTGATGGCCCTTTCGCAGGAGTCCTACAACAAGTACGGCCCCCAGACCACGGACGACGCGGTCGTCATCGTCGAAGAGGAGCTCGTCAAGCCGGGGACGCTTTCGGGCAAGCGCAAGTCTTTCTCCATCCCGGCGACCCGCATGGCCGAGGAGTTGGGAAAGAAGCTCGTGGTCAACATCGTGATGGTGGGCTTCTTCACCGCCGTGACCCGGCTTTTGAACAAGGAGGCGGTGCGCAAGGCCGTGGAGGATTCGGTCCCCAAGGGGACGGAGCAGCTCAACCTCAAGGCTTTTGAGAAAGGCTACGAGTTCGGGATGAGGGCTGCGCCTCAGGAGGCGCAGGCATGAACAAAACAGACCGATTCACCGCGTTCATGGCCGAGAGCATCCAGGCGGCCGTGAAGCGGGCCGGCGTGCCGGCCGCGAGCGTCGCCGTGGTCTGCGACATCGAGTCGCCGCAGCGAGACGTCACCCCCATGCTCGCCTTCGATTCCTTCGGGGTCGCGCACGGCCGGGCCATCCCTTTCGCCATCGGGATGAAGCTCGCCAACCCGAAGTTGAAGGTCCTCGTATATACGGAGGACTCCAACCTGGGGGCTATGGGCGGCAGCCATCTCGCGAACGTCGCGCGCAGGAACGTGGACCTCACCGTGCTCTGCGCCGAGACCACCGCCCCAGCGGCCGCGCGCCGCAAGGCCTGGGTCCCGCCCCAGACCATGAAGGACGTTTGCGTGGCGGAGCCCTTCGTGGAGGCGCCGATATCCCTGACCCGCCTGGCCGACGCCTGCGGCGCGTCGTACGTGGCGCGCTGGACGGAGCGGGATGCGGAATGCGTGACGGAGACCCTGGCCGAGGCGTTCGTGAAGCCGGGATTCTCCTACGTAGAGGTCATCGAATCCCCCGCGGGGAGGTCGGAGGCGGTGGGCAAACTCGTGGACCGGCAGGCTCCGACCTGCCTGGGCATGATGAACCGGCACCTCAGCAAGAACCTCGGCAGCCGCTACGTGTGGTGGGGGGAGAAGCCATGAGCAAGCCCAAGGTCGCCTTCTACTGGTGCGCCTCCTGCGGGGGCTGCGAAGAGGCGGTGGTAGACCTAGACGAGGCCGTGCTCAAGGTCGTCGAGGCCGTGGACATCGTGTTCTGGCCGTGCGCCATGGATTTCAAGCGCGAGGATGTGGAGAAGATGGCCGATGGGGCGGTCACGGTCGCCTTCATCAATGGGGCCATCCGGACCTCCGAGCAGGAGGAGATGGCCCATCTGCTTCGGAAGAAGTCGCAGGTCGTCATCGCCTTCGGCTCGTGCAGCCACCTGGGCGGCATCCCCGGGCTCGCCTGCTTCTACGACCGGAAGGCGGTGCTGGACCGGGCCTACAAAGAAGCCCCGGGACTCGTGAACCCGGAGGGGACGTTCCCCCAGGAGCATTCCAAGGTCAACGGACACGAGCTCGAGCTCCCCGCGTTTTACGACACGGTGAAGGCTTTAGACGACGTCATTCCCGTGGATTACTATCTCCCGGGCTGCCCCCCGACCCCGAATATCATCTCCGACGCCCTCGCCGCCATCCTCGCGGGCAAGCTGCCGGAGAGGGGGACAGTGCTGGCCCCGGACATCGCCTTGTGCGAGGAATGCCCTCTGGCGGATTCCAAGCCCGAGCGCGTCCTGCTCAAGGAGTTCAAGCGGGTGCATCTGCACGAGATCGAGCCGAACACCTGCCTCTTGGCGCAGGGATTCCTCTGCATGGGTCCGGCGACGCGGGCCGGGTGCGGAGGGCGCTGCATCCGCGCGGCCATGCCCTGCACCGGCTGCTTCGGGCCGATGTCCCGGGTCAAGGACTTCGGGGCCAAGGCCCTGTCCACCATCGCCTCGCTCGTGGACGCCACGGACGAGGCCGATGTCCAGCGGGTCTTCGACGGGATCCCGGACCCGGGCGGCACGTTCTATCGCTATAGTCTTCCCAGCTCCTTGCTGAAGAAGGGACAATGAGCGCGACGACCTCCAAGAAGATCACCATCGACCCGATCACCCGGCTGGAAGGCCATGGAAAGATCGTGGTGTTCCTTAAAGACTCCGGCGATGTGGATCACGCGTATCTGCAGATCCCGGAGTACCGCGGCTTCGAGAAGTTCGCGGAAGGGCGCCCGGCCGAGGACCTGCCCCAGATCACGGAGCGCATCTGCGGGGTCTGTCCGACCGCGCATCACATGGCCTCCTCCAAGTGCCTCGACGACCTCTATAGGGTGGAGCCTCCTCCCGCGGGCCGGAAGATCCGCGAGCTCGTGTATAACGCCTTCGTGCTCGAGGACCACGCCCTGCACTTCGTCTACCTGGGCGGACCGGACTTCGTGGTGGGCCCCAAGGCCCCCAAGGCGGAGCGCAACGTCCTCGGCGTCATCGGCAAGCTCGGCATCGAGGCCGGCAAAAAGGTCATCAACGCTCGCAAGGCGGTTCGCGGGACGATGACGAAGATCACGGGGAAGGCCATCCATCCGGCGTTCGGCTTGCCGGGGGGCATCTCCAAGGCCATCGACCGGGAGACCCGCGACCAGGCCGTGGAGGCCGCAAACCTCGGCTTGGACCTGGCCAAGACCCTTCTCAGCGTCTTTGAGAGCGTGGTGCTCAAGAACAAGGAATACGTGGACCTCGTCCTCTCGGACGGCTACACGCACAAGACGTATTACATGGGGATGGTGGACAAAGACAACAAGGTCAACTTCTACGACGGGGACCTGCGCGTGGTGGCCCCGGACGGCAAGGAGTTCCGGAAGTTCAAGCCGGCCGAGTATCTCAAGCACGTCTGCGAGCACGTGGAGCCCTGGTCCTACATCAAGTTTCCGTACCTCAAGGATATCGGGTGGAAGGGCTTCGTGGACGGGCCCGAGAGCGGGGTCTACTGCGTGGCCCCGCTGGCCAGGCTCAACGCGGCCGACGGCATGGCCACGCCCCTGGCCCAGGCGGAGTACGAGAAGTACTTCAAGACCCTGGGCGGCAAGCCCGTGCATTACACCCTGGCCAACCACTGGGCCAGGCTCATCGAACTCCTCTACGCGGCCGAGCGCATGATCGAACTGGCCAACGATCCCGAGATCCTCGACGGCCGCGTTCGGGTCATCCCGACGGCGACTCCGAAAGAGGGGATCGGGGCCGTCGAGGCGCCCCGCGGGACGCTCCTGCACCACTACGAGACGGACGAAAAGGGCCTCATCCGCAAGGCCAACCTCATCGTGGCCACGGGCAACAACGCGGCCCGCATCGCCATGTCCGTGGACAAGGCGGCCAAGGCCTGCATCAAGGGCGGCAAGGTGGACGACGGGATCATGAACATGATCGAGATGTCCTTCCGGGCCTACGATCCCTGCTTCGGCTGCGCCACGCACTGCCTGCCCGGGACCGCGCCCATGGTCATCGAGCTGCGCGACCTCCGGGGCGGGCTTCTCCGGACCCTGAGCCGATGAGGACGCGGCTCCTGGCCCTGGGCAACGACATCCTTTCCGACGACGGCGTGGGTCTGGCCGTGGGCCGCGCGGTCCAGCGCCGGTTCGGCGAGCGCGTGGAGCTCGTGGAATCCTCCCGCGGCGGCTTGGCCTTAGTCGAGCTCCTCTCCGGCTGCGACCAGGCCTTGATCCTGGACGCGATCATGACCGGCGAGCATCCGGCGGGGACCATCCTGGAGCTCGAGACCAAGGACCTGGGCTGCTGCCGCTCGCGCGCTCCCCACCTCATGAGCCTGGGCGAGGCCATGGAGCTCGGCCGGACCTTGGACCAGCACCTGCCCGCCAAGCTCCGCATCGTGGCCATGGAAGTGAAGGACACCATGACCGTGGGGACCGAGCTCAGCCCGGAGGTGTCCGGGGCGATGGACGCCTATGCGGACCGCATCGCGGCGATCCTGGAATCGTGGGGTCTGCGCCAGGCCCCGAGCCCGGCGGCCGCCCACATCGGGGCCTGAGCCCTTACTCCACCCGCTCCACCCTCGGGGAAGTCCGGGGGCGTGTATCCCCCGAGATGAGGACCGCGGAGCGCATGTATTCGACCCGCTGGCTCCCCTCGTTCTCGTAGTCGTGCCAGCGGGATTCGAACTCTTCTTTCGGGATGTAGCCGTAGCTCCCCGGCATGGACGGGTCCATCACGTACAGGAAATGGGAGTCCTTGCCCACGAGCACGACGTAGTGGCCGTCCTCCCAGGTCTGCTCCCACGTGGCCGTGGAGTCGGGCTTCTTCCAGGCCTGGATGTCCACGATCGCGGTCTCTCCCTTCTTGAGCGCCTGGAGCAGGCTTTTGAGCGTCATGTCGTGCTCGAAGCGCGCGGACAGGCCGTGGGCGGAGGCCACGTTTTTGAGGCTTTTTGGGTGCGTCCCCTCCTCCGGGCTCGTCCCCAGCAGGGGGTAGAGCTCCTTTTCGTCCCCCTCATAGACCTCCCAGTACCGCATCACGGCCAGGAGCGCGGCCGGGCCGCAGCTGTAGGAGGTCTCCTGGCGGACGAGCGGGACCCGAAGGTACTTGCGGGGGAGCTTGGGCTTGGGGGAGGCGGAGGCGAGGACGGGGCACAACAGCAGCAACGGAAGCAGATATTTCATCAATGCTCCGGCGGGAGCGACGTCGCCAGGCCGAAGGAGTGGACCACCCCGGCCGTGTCCACCGCATAGCCCCAGCTGGCGTACGTGGAGTTGTTGGTGCAGGGGCTCGCTCCCGTGCAGCGTTTGGCGCACGCCAGATAGGAATTGGTGGAGGTCTTGGCCGGGCTCCGGAAGGTCAGGCCGCAGGTCTGGGCGCCGGCCGCGATGACCCTGTAGGTATATCCCTTGTTAACGAACTCGAGCGAGGGCAGGTACTTGCACTGGAGCATGGCGCAGGCGGGCGGCGTGGCGGGGATGGGGTTGGGGCAGCCCGCGGCGCAGGTGGCGGGGAAATCCCCGGCGGCGTAGCGGCCGTTGTCGATGCGGAACATGCGGTTCGCCCGGCCCAGCATCGCGACCGTGGCTGCCGCGTCGTCCGCCCGCGAGCTCTCGATGGACTTCGTGTATTGGGGGAGCGACACGGCGGCGAGGATGCCGACGATGACGATGACCACGATGAGCTCGATAAGGGTGAAGCCGTGTTCTCTCATGGGAGTACGATATCATATGATATCATGGGCCGCATGAAGAATCCGCTCCCCCAGGAGGTCTATCTCCGCCGGACCAAGCCGAGCAAGGCCGACATCCGGTCCGAGTACTTCCGGGACCAGACCAAGATCATCCACTCCTATCCGTTCCGCCGGCTCAAACACAAGACCCAGGTCTTCTACGCCCCCGGCAACGACCATATCTGCACGCGCATCGAGCACGTGCTCCACGTGGCCTCCATCGGCGCCACCCTCTGCCACGGGCTCAACATCTCGGGCCAGGGCTGGGAGCTCGACACCGAGCTCGCCTACGCCGTCGGGCTGGGGCACGACCTGGGGCACGCCCCCTTCGGACACGAGGGCGAGAAGGTCCTGGCGGCGAAGCTGGGCGCGCGCAAGAACTTCCTGCACGAGATCAACTCCTACCGCGTGGTGGAGCATCTGGCCAACTACGGGCAGGGGTTGAACCTGACCTACGCGGTCAAGGACGGCATCATCTGCCATAACGGCGAGGATTTCGGGAAGCATGGGCTCGTCCCCGCGGCCAGACCCAACGACCTGGAGAACATCCGCGACCTCAACGTCGTGCCCTGCACCTACGAGGGGTGCCTGGTGCGCCTATCGGACCAGATCGCGTACCTGGGCCGGGATATCGAGGACGGCCTCATGGCCGGTTTCATCACGCGGTCCGACTTACCGAAGGACCTGACCCGGGAGCTGGGGGGGACGAACACCGAGATCATCAGCACCCTGGTGGGCGACGTGGTGGAGCACTCGAAGAAGGGCCCCGCGGTGGGCTTTTCCCCGGCCCGGCACGAGATGGTGGTGAAGCTGGGGAAGTTCAACTACAACCACATCTATTACCACCCGAAGCTCTTGAAGTACCGGCGGCACATCAAGACCATCATCGAGACCCTGTTCGACTATTACCTGGACCTGTTCACCACGAACGGCCCGAACTTCGATAAGTACCGGGCCATGGACCTGGAGGCGGACCGGAACTTCGGGAATTACGTGTACAAGCTCCGGAGCGTGTATGAGAAGGAGAAGTACGACGCCCAGGCCATCGTGGGGGACTATATCGCGGGCATGACGGACAGCTTCGCCCTGGACTGCATGCGGCAGATCTGCCTGCCCGTCCCGATCGAGTTCCCTAGATAACTGTAGCTAGACCGTCCTCGCCGGCGCAGGCGGGATGTTCGGCTTGAGGTTCTTCCCCTGCTGCGGGATCTCGGCCGAGGGCTTCTGAGCCTCGCCCAAGCCCCACGCGTCCGCGGCCATCCTCTTCTTGAACAGCTGGATGGCCAAAGCCGGGTCCACTCCCTTGGGGCACGCCTCGGAGCAGGCTCCCGCGTAGTGGCAGTTGAAGATGCCGTGCTCCTTGTCCACGGCCGCCATCCTCGCGGCCGCGCCGTTGTCCCGTGAATCCTGGGAGTAGCGGTGCGCCTGGGCCAGGGCCTGGGGCCCGGTATAGTCGGAGTCCGTGGCGCAGGTCGGGCAGGCGGAGACGCAGATGCCGCACTTGATGCAGTAGGAGAACTGGGCGTAGGAACCGTGCTCCTCCTGGGACTGGGCCAGCTCGGCCTTGGGGGCGACGTCGGGTTCTCCCCGCTCGATGTGCGGCTTCACCCCGCGGTGCTTCTCGAACATGGGCGAGAGCTCGGGAACCAGGTCCCGGATCGTGTCGTGGTTTGGCAGAGGCTCGACCGTGACGACCGCGGCGTTGAGCTCCGCGAGCTGGGTGTGGCAGGCGAGCATGGGGTAGCCGTTGATGAGCATGCCGCACGAGCCGCACACCCCCATGCGGCAGGAGTAGCGGAAGGCCAAGGACCCGTCCTTGTTCTCCTTGAGCCAGATCAGGGCGTCGAGGACGGTCATGCCCTCCTCGGCGTCGAGCTCGAACTCGGAAAAGCGGCGCTCCTCCGGGGAGTCGGGGTGGAAGCGGGAGATCCGGATCGTGTATTTCATGCGGGGCACCCCAGGACGAAGGTCTTGATGGTCACGTACGCGCCGAAGACGAAGATGGCGACTCCGCTGACGATGAGCAGGGTGGAGACCGCCTTCTCGGCCCGCTCGCCCATGCCGAGCTCGGCCGCGATGCGGTTCAGGCCGTAGAAGCCGTGGTAGAGGCCCGCGGCCAGGGCCGGCAGGTAGATGAGCAGGTAGGCCAGCTGCTTCCCGCGGGCCATAACGGATTCGTAGGAGAGCGGGAGGTCGTACCACTTCAAGAACCGGTCGAGGTGGAACGTCCCCATGTGCAGGGCCATCACGAAGAGCAGGATCAGGCCGCAGAGCAGGTGCAGCGTCCAGAGTTTTGAATGTTTCATTTTTCTAGTAGTTGGAGGATGTCCTTGAGTGCGTCGACGCCGCCCATCACCACGACCACCATGGCCAAGGCCATGACGGCGTAGAACATGGGCCGCTGCTTCGCCAGGCAGGTCGGGTACGGATATTCCGGGGGCTTCGGGGCCGGCAGGATGAACCCCGACTCGGAAAGGATGAGGCGCAGCCCGTTCAGCGCGTGGATGGCCACGGCGCAGAACAGGGCGTACTCCCCGAGCTTGAACAGGGGCTTGTCCACCTGGGCCATGATGGACTCCCAGGCCCCCTGCCCCCACAGCCGGGGCGCCGTGACGAACACGTGCATGACCAAGTAGAGCAGGATGGAGAGTCCGGTGATGCGCTGCAGCGTGAACGCGTAGCGCTCCGGGCCGTACCAGCCGCCGAAGGCCCAGCCGAACAGGCCTAGTTTATTGTCTCTGGAGCTCATCAGTATTTCCTCTCCACGGGTTTCCACATCTTGATGGCGACCGGCTTGTAGGAGAGCTGCGGGCCCTTCTCGGTCCGGTCCGCCAGGGTGTGCTGCAGGAAGCGCTCGTCGTTCCGCTTGGGGAAGTCCGTGCGCGCGTGGCCTCCCCGGGACTCCTCGCGGGCCAGGGCGCCCATCACGAGGATCTCGGAGAGCTCGAGCGAGAAGTCGAGCTCGAGGTAGTTCAGGAGCTGCGTGTTGTAGACCCGGGACTTGTCCTCCACGCCCACGCCCTCGAACCGGCCCTGGAGCTCGCGGATCTTCTCGAGAGCGGCCTTGATGCCCTCCGCCTTGCGGTAGACGCCCAGGTTGCGGTCCATGGTCACCCGCGTCTCGGAGCGGATGGCGTAGAGGTTCTCCGAGCCTGCGGGCCGCTTGAGGATATCGTCGAAGATGCGCTTCTCCTCTTCCTTCACCGGGGCCGCGGGAAGGTCCGGGATACCCTTGTCGGACAGGGCCCGCTCGGCCGCTCCCGCTCCGGTGACCTTGCCCCAGACCAGGCACTCCGCGGTCGAGTTCGCGCCCAGGCGGTTGGCCCCGTGCAGGCTCAGGCAGGCGGCCTCGCCCGCGGCGAAGAGCCCCTTCACCGGGCTCGCGCCGTTGATGTCCACGTGGATGCCGCCCATGGTGTAGTGCTGCACCGGCCGGATGGGGATGGGCTTGTCGATCGGGTCCAGGCCCAGGAACTTGAGGCAGACCTCGCGGATCAGCGGCAGGCGCTCGTTGATCTTCTCCCGGCCCAGATGTGTCAGGTCCAGGTGCGCGAAGTCCAGGCCTTTGGGCCCGGTGAAGCCGCGGCCCTCGAGGATCTCGGTCATGATGGACCGGGCCACGATGTCGCGGGGTGCGAGTTCCAGGAGCTTGGGCGCGTACTTCTCCATGAACCGCTCGCCCTTGCTGTTCCGGAGGTACCCGCCCTCGCCGCGGCAGGCCTCGGTCATGAGAATCCCGTTGGGGACCAGGCCCGTGGGGTGGAACTGCATGAACTCGAGGTCTTTGATCGGCACGCCCGCGCGGTAGGCCATGGCGATGCCGTCGCCCGTGATGGCGTGGGAGAACGTGGTGAAGCCGAACATGCGGCCCGCTCCGCCGGTGGCTACGACCACGCATTTTGCCGAGAACGCGGCCATCTCGCCCGTGGCCATCTCGATGGCGGTGAGCCCCTTGAACTCCCCGTTCTCCACGATGAACTTGGTCACGAACCACTCGTCGTAGCGCTTGAAGTTCTCGTGCTTCAGCAGCGTGTCGTAGAGCGTCTGCATCTCGAAGAAGCCGGTCTTGTCCGCGGCGTAGACGGCGCGCGGGAACGAGTGCCCGCCGAACGGGCGCTGGTCGATGCGGCCGTCCGGCCGCCTGGACCACGGGATGCCCCAGCGGTCCATCTGGAGGATCTCGCCGGGCATCTCGTCTACGAAGCGCTTGACCACGTCCTGGTCCGCCAGGAAGTCGCTGCCCTTGACCGTGTCCCAGGCGTGGAGCTCCGGGCTGTCGCCTTCTTCCGGCCGCAGTGCTGCGGCCGTCCCGCCCTCGGCGCAGACCGAGTGGGAGCGCATGATCTGGACCTTGGAGATGACGCCCACGCTGAGCTTTCCCTTGGAGACGCGGAACACCTCGAGCGCGGCGCGCAGTCCCGCCAGGCCGGTCCCGAGGATGAGAATGTCGTGTTTGATGGTTTTAGCCACGTTAGTTCCTGTTGTGTGGATGTCGCGGCAAACGGCCGTTGTCATCAACATGAAAGCAACGACATTGCCATCGAAATATGAGAACATACTTACAATGAAAGTCTTCCTCGCTTATTCGGACATGACGGTGATGCCCATCTACGGGTGCATGGACACGACCCTGGGCATGGGCTCCCTGCGGGCCTACGCCATGCGCAGCCGGGCGATCGCCGCGGGCGTGGATTGGGTCAACCGCGTGTTCCCGGACGACGCGACGGCCGGGGAGATCGCCCGGGACGTGCTCCGGGAAGCGCCGGACGTGGTCGCGTTCGGCTGCTACATCTGGAACAGGGCCAAGACGCGCGAGACCTGCCGCATCATCAAGCGCCGCAGGCCCAAGGCCGTGATCGTGGTCGGCGGGCCCGAGGTGCCGCGCGAGGAGTCGGCGGTCCGGGGATTCTTCGGCGCGTGGGACGCGGTGGACGTCGCGGTCTGGGGTGAAGGGGAGCAGACCTTCGCGGAGCTCCTGAAAGCCCTTTTGGCCGGCAAGGACCCCGCCGGCATCCCGGGCTTGGCGCGCAGGAAGGGGAAGAGCGTGGCGGTCTCCGCCCCGCGGCCGCTGCCCAAGGACCTGAGCGACCTCCCATCGCCTTTCTTGAACGGGGCCATCGAGGTGGGAGACGACGTGACCGGCGGGCACGTGTTCATCGAGACTTCCAGGGGATGTCCGTTCCAGTGCGCGTTCTGCAACTACCACGCGGGTAGGCGCAACGTCACCTGCTTCCCCCTCAAGAGGCTGCGCGAGGAGCTTTGGCTGCTCAAGAGCAAGGGGTTCAAGGGCGAGATCTACATCACGGACCCCAACGTCAACCTCGATCTCAAGCGCCTGAGGGAGATGTTCACCATCCTGCGCGACGAGTGCCTGGACTGGGACGGGATCGGCATCATGCTCGAGCTCATGGTGGACAGGCTCGATGACGCGTGCATCAAGGTCCTGGGCGGCATCCCGTGGAGCATCGTTGCTCTGGGCATACAGTCCACCAACGTCCAGACACTCCGGAACGTGAATCGGTATACGAACCTGGAAAAGGCCCGGAGCAACATCGCCAAGATGCTCAAGTTCCCCAACATCCAGGTCATCCTCGAGTTCATCCTGGGCCTGCCCGGCGACGACTACGAGATTTTCAAGAAGAGCCTCGACTGGTGCTTCTCTCACAAGCGCATGCCGCGCGTACGGGTGTTCGATTTCCAGGTGCTGCCCAATATGCCTCTCGCGGCGCGCAAGGATAAGTTCGGCATCGTGGTGGGCGACGCCTGCCCCCGGATGCACGACGTTGTGACGAAGACGGACTCCTTCTCGCCCGAGGACCTGACCAAGGCCAGCCACCTGGCCGCGGTCTGCCACATGGTCCAGGGTTCGCAGGACGTGTGCAAGGCCCTGCGCGACGCGGAGAGCGCGGGAAGGTTCTCCGACTCCCACATGGGCTTGGACCGCCTCTTCGGACGGGGCCTCAAGCAGGCCCGGCGGGGCCGGCGGCCGGTCACGTTCTACGAGCTCCCCAAGCTGTTCTGGGAGACGTTCGAGAGCCTGGTGCTCTCCGGGCCGCGCCCCTCGGACGTGCTCGAGCGCATGGCCCAGGCCATGGTGGAGGAGAAACTCCTGCCCAGCCGCCGCTTCTTCACCTACGAGATGTGGGAGCTCTGGAAGGACAAGGCCCCGGAGGACGTGCTGGACGCCATGCTCCGGTTCAAGAAGCGGATCAAGCCTGGGAAGAAGCTCGCTTACCGCACCTGATTCATCACCCGCTGGGCCAAAGCCAAAGCCCCGGCCACGCCGTAATACGGCGTCGGGAACAGCACGTGGTAGTTGAAGGACGGGAACCCCAATTCCACGGACGGGACCTCGTTCTGCCGCCCTTCAGGGTTGATGTAGGAGAGCTCGGTGCAGGACCCCACGACCAAAGACAGGCTCCCCTTGTCGCGCAAGGCGGCGACTTTCTGCCTTGAGAGCTCGATGCTCGGGTTCTCCACGACATCGAGGTCCTCGGAGGGCCTCACCCCGGTGCGGCGCAGGGCTTCCAGGAACGCTTTTTTTCCGCCGAGAGAGCGGTCTCTCAAGCCGATCAGGCACGGGTTCAGGCCCGCCTCGATGGCGAAGGACGTCAGTCCGGCCGCCAGCGGCGTTTCGGCGAACAAGGCCAGCCGCCGGCTTCCCAGCCTTTGCCTGGCGTAGGTGCGGAAAGAGTCCATCTGCGGCCTGGCGTAGTCCGACTGCTTCTTGATGCACGCCTCCGCCGCGGCCTTGGCCACTCCGCAGCCCTGCGCCACGTCCTGAAGCCAGCGGAACGTTCCTGAGAGGCCGACCGGCAGGTCCGTTCGGATCACCGGCCGTCCCGAGAGCTTGGAAAGCTCCTTGGCATAGGCCCGGCCGTAAGGCAGACAGATGAGCTTCTCGCACGTCGCCAGGTCCATGAGCTCCCTGTAGGGTCTGCCGCTCAAGGCCACGGGGCCGCATTCCAAGCCCAGCGACTCGAGCAAAAACCGCAGCTGCTGCAGGTTCCCGGCATGGTCCATCTCGTACCGGTCGAACACGTACCCGACCACGCCCACCTTCTTCGGCACGGGTTTGGTCTTCTTGAACGGGACCCGGCGCAGCACCTCGAGAGTCAGGCTGTTGTAGCCGTCGTAAAGGTCCCCGTCGAACCCGAGGGTCCGCACGTAGGCCACCGGGCAGGGGACCGTGGACTCCGCCCCTTTCACCGCCTTGGCGAAGTCCTCGCCGGCCATCTCCAGGAACGTGGAGGACACCACGGCCATGAAAGCGGGATTGCGCTTCTTGTGCCAGCTCCGGATATAGATGGGGATGCGCGAGGCCGAGCCCTTGATCAGGGCCAGGTCCGTGACCTCGGTGTAGCCCTCGCGGTGGTGCGAGGGACGCGCCAGGTCGTGCAGGCAGTACTGGCCCGCCCCCTTGTACTTGCATCCCACGCCCGTGTGAAGGACCAGGAAGGCGTCCGGGATGGAGTGCATGGCCAGGCTCACGCCGGTGATGCGGCCGTAGGAATGCGAGGAGAGGGCGAACTCCTCCAGCTCGTCGGTCACTTGTTGCGTCGTATCTCCTCCAGGACCTGGTCCAGATATTCGAGATTATGCAGCATTCCTTCGTAGAAGGGCTCCAGGGAGCGGCTCCGGATGAGGGGGACGCCGGCCTTGAGCGCCTCTCCGCGCGCGTGGTCGGCCAGGTACGCCACGTCGAACCTGCCGGCCTTGAGAAGGGGCGGAAGGTTGAAGGGGTCCGGGAACACGTGGAAGGGCATGTCGCAGCCGAGCTGGACGAGCCGCTGCTTGAAGTGCTTCCTCGCCTTCTCCTCGGGAGGGCCTTGGATGAACAGGTCGACCTTGAAGCCCGCCTCCACGAAGAGGGACAGGTCGCCGAGGCCGTCGTAGGCGAGCTGGTCCGCCCGGCAGTTGTTCTCCATGCGCATGCCCACGGCCACGCGCAGGCCGCCGTATTTCGCGCGGAAGCGGGACAGCCGCTTGGAGGCCTTGTCCTCGAGCGGAGCGCAGGCTTTGCGGATCTCCTTGAGGGCGCCGGAGTGCCCGCCGATGACCTCGAAGAATCGGCGGGAGCTCCCCAGACCCACCGGCAGGGGCACCTCCACCGTGGCCGCGCCCAGGGAGTCGAGGCTGCGCACCAGGCGCGGGAACAGGGACTTGTCCACCACGAAGTCCGCTTCAGCCTCCAGGATCCCCTGCCAATCCGAGAGGGAGGTTTCGAAGGGATAGCGGCCGCGCATCCTGAGCCCGGCGGCGGACAGGACGCCCTCCAGCTCCAGCCGCAGCTCCTGACGGTTGATCTCGGGCAAAGCGATGAAGTTGACCAGGCCTCTGCGGCTCGCGCCGTCGGACGGCTTCTTTGCCAGGGTCGCGAAGGTGCTGTAGAGCCAATCCACCATCTCGGCCTGCGACGCGGCCTTCAGCCCGCTCGCGCGCAAGGCGATGACAGGGGTGCCGGTCTCTTGCTGGATGTCGCGGGCCACGCGCTCGAAGTCGTCGTGGATCATCTCCATGAGGCAGTTGCCCAGCACGAACACCGCCTCCGGGCTTCTGTGCCGGATGATGAGCCGCAGGCACTTGGCCAAGGGCTCGGCGGTCTTGCCCAGGGTGAACCGGGACTGGGTGATGCGCGTGGCGTAGAACTTGTCCGCCGAGGGGCCGGGCGCGTGCACGAAACAGCTCGCGCAATCCGCCTCTCCGTGGAGCACCACGGCGAAATTCCCAGGCATGGTCACGAGCATGCCGGCCAGAGCGTTCAGGCTGCAGCAGGGCTGGCCGATCTGCCGGGTCAGGCGGTTCTCCTGCTCCTTCCAGAACCGCTCGTCCGAGGCTTCGAGTTCCGACGATGGAGCGCGTTGCGGGCTCACGGAAGCGTGCCGCACAAATGATATAACATTGGAGCTCCTGTGGACCGATACACCGAAGGCGTGCTGCTCGCCGTCAACGCGGTCTCCGACGCCCGCCTGCTCCTGCCCGGCCGCAGGACGGAGTTCGACAAGTTCATGAAGCGGCACGCCAAGCACGACTGGACCACGACCCTCGGCTCCAGGGCGGGGAAGGACGGCATGGAGCTGCCTGCCGGCCGCGGGGACCGCCTCGCGGGCTACGCGGCCGTGCTGGAGACCCTGGCACAGACCCTGGACCTGTCCGGCGCCGCGCCCCGGGCCGATTCCATCGCCGTGGTCGGAGCCTGGATGGACCGGAACGAGGGGGACGGGACCGGCAACGCGGCCGAGCTCGGCCGCATCTGCCGGGCGCTCGGGCTCGAGCCGGTCTCGGTGTGGCTCTCCGGCGGGACTCTCGAGGAGCTTCGCCGGGCGCGCGAGGCCGGCATCGTGGTCGGCCTGCCTTACGGCAAGAAGGCCGCCGCCGTCCTGGCCAAGAGGCTCGGCGCGACGCTCGTCCAGACGCAGCTTCCGGTCGGTCTGGCTCATACGCAGGCCTTCGTCCGCGCGCTGGCCCGCGTCTGCAGGAGGCAGAAGGAGGCCGAGGCCTTCATCGACGCGGAGCTCAAGCGCATCATCCCGCGGCTGGAATGGGTGGTGCCGTATTCGTTCCTGAGCAAGAGCGTCTTCTACGCGGGGGACAAGCACGTATACAACGGCTTGGGACAGATGCTCGACGAACTGGGGATGCGCTTGGACGGGGACGGCACGGACCTGGTCATAGCGGACTCCGAGACCCTCTCCAGGCTCAAGCCCAGGGGCGCGTGGATGGAGCTGGGGTATCCCTCCGTCCGCACCCATTTCTTGCGCGAGGAGCCCTTTCTGGGGTTCGAGGGGTACCTCTCGCTCGTGCACCGCATGTCCAACGCCATCGCGGGGTGCTGCTGAGGTTCACAACGGCCACACGGGCCGCTCAGGCCGTCCCTGCGAGCGCCGGATGCCGTTCTCGATCTCCTGCATCTTCACCACGATGGCGATCTTGCGCTTGAAAGGGAGCTTTGCCAGTTCGGACCTCCGTCGGCGCTTGGCCTGAACCCGGCGCTGGAGCGCTCTCCTCGCGTTCTTGTAGGTCCTCATGGCTTCGTCCCCGCGGCCGCGCGCCACTTCTTGAGGAGTCCGTGCCGGCAGAGGATATCGGCCAGCCGTTTCCGGTCGAGCCTTGCAGAGCCCAACATCTGAGCGATGCGGGTCTTGTCCTTGGGCCGTCCGACGCTGGCCATGATGGCCAAAAGATGCTCCAGCCCGACCACCCTGGCCGTCTCATGACCGTATTTCAGATTCAACGCCTCGGCGGCGGCTTCCGCGACGAGCGCATCGTAGACCGGCAGGAATTGGACGGGGATGCCTTCGATGTCCACATGCTCGGCCTTGGCCTTATGCCCTTTTTTCGCGAGATAGGAGTAGACCTTGTCCAAGGTCAGGACCGGCTTGCTCATCTCCGCGGGCGAGAGCACGACGAACACGTCCAGATCGTACGTCGTCAACGGCTCGGCCCAGAAAGTCGCCGCGATGGCGCCCGCGATGGCGTAGTCCGCGATGACGCCGTCGGCCTTCATCGCGTTCAGGACGCGGATCGTCTTCTCCACAGAGGTATTGTATCATCCTGACGTGGACATCCGTGAACTGAAGAAACATGATTGGGATGTCGTGGCGCGGCTGTTCAGGGAGAACGGCGCGTGCGGCGGATGCTGGTGCATGTGGTGGCGCGTGGAGAAGGGAGGCAGGCTGTGGACGCGGTGCAAGGGAGCCGTCAACCGCAGCAGTCTGCAGCGGCTCATTAAGCAGGGCAAGGTCCATTCCATGCTGGCGTTCGAGGGCGAGGAGCCCGTGGGATGGTGCTCCTTCGGCCCCAGGGAGAGCTTCCCCAGGCTCGAGACGGTCAAAGCCCTGCGCCGGCCTTTCGGCAAGACCACCTGGTCCGTGGTGTGCTTCTTCATCCCGTCCCGCTATCGCGGCAAGGGCGTGGCCACGGGACTGCTCAAGGCGGCGACCAACCGGGCGTTCGAGCTCGGCGCGACCGAGGTGGAGGGCTATCCGGTCGTCCCCAAGATGAAGCCCATGCCGGCTGCCTTCGCCTGGACCGGGGTCCCGGCCTTGTTCAAGAAGTGCGGGTACAGGGAACTCAAGCGGCCCGGCGTGTCGCGGCCCATCTTCCGGGCGGCCTGATGCGCCATGACAAAATCTGACATCCGCCACCTGGGAATCCGCTTTTCGAGGGTCTAGACTATTCATATGAGACGAAGACCGGTCCGAATGCTCCTCGGGATCAGCGATGTCAGTTGATTTCAGGATCGGCCAGGACGGGAGGCGGCGCAGCCATGCGGGTCCGCGCTTCGCGAATAATGATGATCCTCGCGGCGCTCGTGTTCGCGGGCTGCGCCACGCAGCACAAGACGTGGAACTATTCCTGGGGAAGGATCATCGCGGTTGACGGCAACACCCTCGCCAAGATCTGCACGCCGAAGCCGGCCAAGTGGGACAACGGCACGCCTCGCAGGAAATGGACGGTCGTCCTCGGCTGTTTCGATCCCTCGGACAACACCATCTACATCGAGGACACCTGCCAGGGAGCCCAGGCCCTGCCCCATGAACTGGCGCATTTGGATGGGATCCGTGACCCGAAAGGCGCGGGCTATAATTGGTGAGAGAGGGTCCGGCCCGGCTCCGGGCCACCTCCAGCCTCGATAGACGATTAATTCCGGCTCGACAAATGAGACAATATGGTCAGGATGCAGAAGATCGTTGTGTTCGGGAAGGGGGGCATCGGGAAATCGACGATCGCGTCGAACCTGGCGGCGGTGTACGCGCTGGGGGGGAAGAAGGTGCTTCTGGTGGGGT
>JBAZKS010000027.1:0-66145 GCA_041650695.1 Elusimicrobiota bacterium | reverse complement strand
CTACGACCGTCGTGCTATAATCACGCATAGAGCCAGTCAAACCTCCGTTTGTGGATAGGCTTCCTCTCGGGGAAGCAACCCACGATATAACGCAGGCGACTGGCTCGTCTATTTAATCTAGTCCGCGAGCCCGTCGAACACCGGCAGATAGACCACGCTGCCGTGCGGGATAAAGAGCCTAAACCCCTGACATTTCTACTGGGGGTTGACAGGGGGGAAGCTTGCTAAACTATAGGGCATGATCGCGATCAACGCGACCGTCTGGGATTCCCGACCTTCCGGTCTAGGCGTCATAGCCCGGGAGCTCACGGCTCGCATCGCGGGGATCAGGAAGGACACGGCCGTCTTCTGTTCCGGGTCCCTCTGTCCCGACGCCGCGATACACAAGGTCTCGCCATGGGTCTGCGGCCGGCATGGCCCCGTCTCAGGGGGAACGCTGCGCTTCCTGTGGACGCAGACCGTCCTGCCCTTCAGACTCAAAGCGCTGGGAGCCAAGGTCCTTCTATCGCCGAACCACGAGGCAATGCTCTTTCCCCCCTGCGCACAGGCCGTCGCCGTCCATGACCTCCTGCCGCTCCTTTATCCGGAAAGCTATCCCAGGCAGAGGCTCTATTATCGCCGCGTGTTCCCGATGATACTCAGGAAGGCCGAGGCCATCGTAGCCCTCTCGGAGAACACGAAGAAGGACTTGGTGCGGCACTATGGGCTTCCCCCATCCAAGATCACGGTCGTCTATCCCGGGGTGGACCACGGCCTGTTCAGACCCGTGCCGGGCGCAAGCGCATCCGAGCCCTACATCCTTTTCGTGGGGAACCAGTATCCCTATAAGAACATCCGCGGACTTTTGGAGGCGTTCTCAGGGCTCGTACGCGAAGGATGCTCCCACCGGCTGTTCCTGGCCGGCGGGAAGCAGCCGCCCCATGCGGTCGACGCCCTTGGACTGGGCGACCGAGTCCGATCCCTGGACTACGTGGCGAGAGACGATCTGCCGCGCCTCTACTCCCAGGCCGACCTCCTCGTCCTGCCCTCGCTCTACGAAGGGTTCGGGCTCCCGGCCCTGGAGGCCATGGCATGCGGCTGCCCGGTCGCCGTCTCCCGGACATCCTCGCTGCCTGAGGTCTGCGGCGAGGCGGCCTGCTATTTCGACCCCGTGGACCCCTCGGACATCAAACGCGCCATCTCGGAGGTGCTCTCCGACCGGACCCGCCGGGAACGCATGATCGCCTCGGGGCTGGCCCAGGCGGCCAAGTTCCGATGGGAGGATACCGCGAAGGCCTACGTCGGGCTTCTGACGCGGCTGGAAAGGGACGCCGCGCCATGAGGATACTGCAGGTGGGGAAGTTCCCAAAGGAATACTGCGGGGGCGTGGAGCGCGCGGTCTTCACCCTGAGCGAGCGGCTCGCCCAGGAGCATGACGTGGAGGTCGTCACGAGCAACCTGGCGCCCCGGCTGAAGACGGAACGCTCGGGCCGCTTGGTCCATCACAGCCTTCCGACCTGGCTCCAGCTCTTCTCCACGCCGATCACGCCGTCTTTGTTCGCGTATTTCCGTTCCGCCCGCTTCGACGTCGTGCAGATATCGTTCCAGAACCCGATGGCGGCCGCCGCGTATCTATGGGCCCGGCCGCAGGGCAAGCTCGTGGTCTGGTACCATCACGACATCATCCGCCAACGGCTATTGGGGCCGCTGATCGCGCCGCTGCTCTCCCGCGTCCTGAAGGCGGCCGATCGCATCGTAGCCACGAGCGGCCCGTACGCCAGGAGCTCGAAGACGCTGGCGGGCTTCCTCGAAAAAACCACCGTCATCCCCCTCGGCGTGGACGCGGAGCGGCTCAATGAGGAGCGCGGGATATCCGAGTCACGGCGGATACGGAGCGAGTACGGCTCGCCCATCGTGCTGTTCATCGGGAGGCTGGTCTATTACAAGGGATTACCCGTGCTGCTGGAGGCCATGAAGGGCGTGGCGGCCAGGCTCCTCGTCATCGGGAGCGGACCTTTGGAGGCCGAGCTCAAGAGGCTGGCGGCGGGCCCCGGCTTGGCCGGGAAAGTGACGTTCCGCAGCGTCCCGCAGGAGGAGCCGCTGGGCAAATATCTGCACGCCTGCGACCTGCTCGTGCTCCCGTCCACCGAGAGGACGGAAGCGTACGGGCTGACCCTGCTGGAGGCCATGGCCTGCGCCAAGCCCGTGATCGCGACGGAATTAGGGACCGGGACCAGCTTCGTGTGCCAGCACGGGATCAACGGGCTCGTCGTGCCTCCGGGGGACGCTGCCGCCCTGCGCTCCGCCATCCAAGCCGTCTTGTCCGATCCCGACAAGGCGCGCCGCATGGGCGAGGCCGGGAGGGGCAGGGTGCGGGATCGTTTCACCCTGGAAGGGATGGCCCGGCAGTTCGTAGGATTGTATCGGCAGCTATTGGGGGACGATCGGCCGTGCTGAAGGGATACAAGAAGCTATTGGACGCGATCCACCTCGTCATCACCGGGGTCCTGATCGTCGCCACGTTCGTGGCCCTGTACGGGTTCATGCAGGGCCGCCCCGAACCGCTCCGGCCCCTGCGGGACTACATGCCCACGATCGGGCTGCTGGTGTGCGGGGTCCTGTTGGCATTGTCCCACCGGAATTTCAGCACCTTCGGTCATTTCGCGGCCCCGAAGGACGTGCTTAAGGAACTGGGATGGGGCTATATCCTCGGCCTGCTGGTCTACGTCTTCGCCGCCTATGCCCTGAAGCTGCCCCACCTGAGCCGCATGTACATCTTCGGAGGGATGGCCTGGAGCTACGCCGTGGTCGCGGCGTGGCACCTCGGGACGTTCGTCCTGTATCGGCGCATGAGGGCGCGCGGCTGGAACGCCAGAAGGGTGCTCATCGTCGGCGACGGCAAGACCCTGCCTCAGGTCGCCTCCACACTCCGGCGCCAGAAGTCGTTGGGCCTCGAGATCGCGGGTGTCATCAATCTGGACCGGATGGAGAAGGGGGAGCCGTCGGATATCGGCAGGATGCTGGACTCCACGGTGGTGGATTATCTCATGGTCGCCGCGTACAAGCGCGATCCCGCGTGGGTCGACCGGGCCATGTCCGCGTGCCAGGAACGGGGGATCGAGATATGGCTCAAGCCCGATTTCATCCACCAGGACATCCTCTTCTCCAGGTTCGATCATCTGCACGACATCCCGCTGTTTATCTTCTCGCTGTGCCCTCGCCAGGGGCTGGCGATCCTGGTCAAGCAGCTCCTGGACGTCGTCGTCTCCGCACTTCTGCTCCTGCTGCTCGCGCTCCCCATGGCCGCGCTCGCCCTTCTGATAAGGAGGACTAGCGCCGGCCCCGTGCTGTTCCGGCAGGAGCGGATCGGGCTCAACGGCCGCCGGTTCTTCATGTACAAGTTCAGGTCCATGACCGATGGGACGCGGGGGCGGCCCCTGCAGAACGAGCTCAACGGGCCGGTCTTCAAGATGGCGGACGACCCGAGGGTCACGTCGCTGGGCAGGTTCCTGCGCCGATACTCGATCGACGAACTGCCTCAGCTCTGGAACGTGCTGGTCGGCGACATGAGCCTCGTGGGTCCGCGCCCCCCGCTTCCGTCGGAAGTCGGGGAGTACGAGGTCTGGCAGCGCAGGCGCCTGTCCATGCGGCCGGGGATGACGGGACTCTGGCAGGTGTCCGGCAGGAACGCGATCGCCGATTTCAACGAGTGGGTGGCCCTCGACCTCAAGTACATCGACAAGTGGAGCCTCTGGCTCGACCTCTGGATACTCGGCCGGACGATCCACGCCGTCCTCCGGGGGACGGGGGTCTAGGTCCCGGAGGGACCTGGCACCGCGCCGCTTCGGGAAGTGAGTGAGGCGCGTGTGCTAGACTTATCCTCTCAAGAGCTTGAACAGCTCCCGAATCGGCGCGGTCATCCTCCAGCTGCGGGAGTTCACGAGCTCCTGGATCAGCGCCTCCTTCTCCGCGATGGCCCGGGCCTGTTCCGCGATGTACCGGTCCTTCTCCGCGATGATCCGGTCTCTTTCCGCCGACAGCCCGTCGATACGCTGGTCCTTCTCTCCGACCGTGCGGGTCAATTCCGATATCCTGCGCTCCCGCTGCTTGATCGCGGATTTGAGCGTCAGGATGCCCGCGTCCGTCCTCGGGACCTCGAGGGAACTCCAGCGAACGTCCTTCTTCCTGTTCACATGGCAGGCGCGATGGAGGTCGAAGATGGCCCGCTCCGAGGGACTGGAGAGCCTCCAGCGGTAATAGTCGGCGTCGAAGAGAAATTCGTAAGGCATCAGATAGCCGAAGATGAGGAAATTCAGGCCGAGAATCTCGTCTTCGATCCGCTTGCCCTCGTTCTCCGGGCCTAGACCTCGGTGCGCGAGGAACGCGGCCGGGCTGTCCCCGAATATGGCGGTCTCCCGGTCGAACAGGAGCGATTCCCACCCGACGCTCGAATTGATGGTCGCGATCCTCCTGCACGAAAGGACGAACTCCATCGAGTTCGGCGAACCATCCATGACAGCCGCCTCGTCCTTGTAGTCGCGCAAGCCGCCGGGATGCCTCCGAACCAGGACCTCGGATCCCTTGAAGAGCCCGCGGGCCTTGTCGATCAGCCTGCGGCTGTCGAATCCGTTCGAGAACGCCAGGATGTTCGAGTCATCCTCGATCTGCAGAGGAAGGCCGATCTCGTACGAGGGCTGCTTCGCCGAGGCCGCCAGATGCGCGTATGGCGCCTCCAGGAGCAGCTCCAAGAGCTCCCTTTTCGACAGAGCGAGGCCCTCATCCCGCAGTCCGCTCTTGAATCGCAGGAATCTCCTCTCCGCCTCGGTGTTGCCGTTCACCCCGCTGAAATCGAAATAGGCCGTATTGGAGAAATAAGGCCTCCTCAGCGGCCCCAACTCGTTGTGTATGACGCGCAGGCCGTGCGCAGCCGCGACCTGGTTCAGGCTCGGGGAGTTGCACCATGTCAGGACCGCTTCCGGCTTCGCCGTCCGGCCGATCTCGGTGAAGGCTTTATCCAGCTCGACCTCCAGCTCTTCGAATCTCTGCGTCAGCAGGGCTTTCGCCGCTTGCTCGCGCGAACCGAATCTCGCATCCAGCCTCTCGAACAGACCCGAGGGCAGCTGGATTCTTCTGGCCGAACCGATGTCCTGCGCCGAAGGCAGGGAGTATTCGAGGTGTCTTAGAGCGTCCTCCTGCACCTCCCACCTGTTCTGGCCCACGTAATAGGCCGGATCCCTGAAATACTCGCCCGTCCCGATGAAGACGATTTCCGCCCCATCGAGATCCGACAGCTGCTTGTAGAAGACCCAGAGATGCGGCGCTTCGATGTCGCGCGGGCCGTACGGCCATAGGTAGGATATGAACAGGGCCATGCCGGGGTGCGATTCCGATGGTACCATACTAGCGGGCCCGCAGACTGGCGGCGGCGAAGCGTTCCGGGTCGAAGAAGACGATGACGCGGTCATAGCCGGAATACAGCGGCATCCCGTCCAGCGCGCCGCGCCGCCGCTCGACCTCACGGAGCTCCCGCCTGGCGGCCCGCTTGTTCCCCCCTCGGGCCCAGAGTTCGGCGCGAAGGAGCCTGGCTGCCAGGTAGTTTGGCTCGAGCTCGATCGCCCGGTCCGCGAGCCGGAGAGCCTCCTGGGGACGCCCCTGCGCCAGGACGGTCTCGGCGCTGAGCATCGGATAGAGGGCGTTGGTCGGATTGAGCAGGCTGGCCCTATCCAGTTCCGCGAGCGAGCGCTCCATCTGCGGCGGCTCGGTATGGAGAAGGGCCCGGGCGAGGTTCTCGCGCAGGCTGGCGTCCGCGGGGAAGATGCGCGCCGCGCTCAGGGCCACCTCCGCACGCCACGCAGGGTCGGCTCCAGGCGTCTCGTAGAGCCCGGTGTAGCGGCCCACCAGCCATCCGGGGATCCAGGCCGAGAGGGCCAGGAAGAACCCGGCCAGGCAGACGCGGCGCCAAACGGGACGCGGAGCGCCCTCGGGTTCCGACGGGTCATGACGGCCCGCCCCCGCGCAGACCATGGAGGAGAAATAGAGCATGCCCAAGGCGGGCATGTGCAGCATGTTGTCGATCAGGCATTGGGTCGTCATGGCGGTCCAGGCAGCCAGCGCCGCTTCCCGATGCCACGCCGATGCGGCAGGCCGCCTGCGCCTCCAGGCCAGGGCCACGGCCGCGGCCAAGAGCGCCAAGCCCGGCCAACCGGTCTCGGCCGCCGCTTCCAGGACCTCGCTGTGCGCGTGGTCGGCGCTGAAGCCGTAGTTCGTTGCCCAATGTTTGGGGAAATTGTGGCGCAGGGACCCCTGCTGGAAATTGCCAGGCCCTTCGCCGAGAAGGGGGTGATCGCCTGCCGTCTGGAGAGCCGCCCGCCAGATGGACGGCCGGGTGAACCACGCGGAAAAATCCGACTTCACGAGGTAGGAGGATATCGGCGCGGGCAGCAGGACCCAGGCTCCCGCCGACACGGCGACGGCGAGCAGCAAGGGCCGGATCTTCCCGCGGCGCAGGGCCCAGACCACGCCCGCCGCCGCCACGGCCACGAGCCCGCTGCGCGACCGCGCCAAGAGGATCATGCTCAAGCAGAACCCCGCCGTCCCCAGTAAAAACGCCAGAGCCCAGCCACGCGGCCGCTTGGCGTGGCCGACGGCGCCCAGGGCCGAGGCCGCGCAGGCCGCCTCCACGAAGACGGTGTAGTTGTAGTACGGCGGGATCAGGCCGGTCCTGGGATGCACCGTCCCCTTGATGAAGAGCGTCCCCAGGCCCAGTGCCACGGACGCGGCGCAGAGCAGCCAGACCCACCGCGGGCCATCCTCCTCCCTCCAGGAGACCGCGGCCAGGCAGAAGAACGCGACCAGGGTCGCGTCTCGGGCGACGGAGAAGAGGCATTTCCACGGCTGATCGCAGGCCCCCATGGATAGGAAGGACCAAGCGAGCCAGGCAGCCCATGGTCCCAGGAAGCCCGGGCGGGGAAGCCTCGGCGAGTGGAACGCGGCGAGCCAGATCGCGGCGGCCACGGCGGTCCACAGGAGGGGCTGGCGAAGGCCGCCTGCGAGCAGGCCCGCGAACAGGCAGGCCGACAGGACGACCGGCGAGGCCGAAGAGCGCATGCGGATGCCGCGGCATTCTATCAAAAAAGCCCCGAACCTCCGGATTCTCGACGGATTCTCGACGGATTGACTGCCTCTCGCGCATCTGCTACTCTCGAAAAGATGGCCGACTTTTACGATTCGGCGTACGCTCCGATGCCCATCGTCGGCGAGTTCCAGGATCTCTGGCGCTACCGGAGCCTGCTGACCCTGCTGGTGGTCAACAGCCTCAAGACGCGCTACAAGCGCTCGTTCTTCGGCTTGGCCTGGACCCTGTTCAACCCGCTCATCCAGATGGCAGTCCTGGCGATCGCCTTCTCCTCGATCTTCCGCGGCGCCCTGATCCGCTATCCCGTCTACGTCCTGGCCGGGCTCATCTGCTGGAACTTCTTCGTCCAGGCCACCACGCATTCCATGAATACCCTGGTCTGGGGCAGCGGACTGCTCAAGCGCATCTATATGCCGAGGACCATCTTCGTCTTCGTCGCCGTGGGCAACGGGCTCATCAACCTCTGCCTGGCCATGGTCCCCCTACTGCTCATCATGCTCGCCATGGGCCACCCCCTGTACGCGGCCTGGTGGTTCGTGCCCGTCGCCGTGTTCCTGCTGGCCCTCTTCGCGTCCGGCGTGGCGCTGCTGGTCAGCATCCTGGCGGTCTTCTTCGGGGATACCGTGGACATCTATCAGGCTCTGGTCCAGGCGCTGTTCTTCATCACCCCGGTGATGTATCCCAAGGACATCCTGCCTCAACGCTACGCCTGGTTCCTGGAGCTCAACCCTGTCCATCGCCTGCTGGAGTTGTTCCGCTCTCCCATCTACCTGGGGCGGCTGCCGGATGACGCCGCGATCCTGACCGCGGCCGCCTGGGCCTTCGGCGCGTTCCTGCTGGGGTGGTGGGCCTTCACGAGGAAAGTGGATGAACTCGCCTACCGGATCTAGCCCGCGCCAGGATCCGGTGATCCGGCTGGAGGACGTGTCGGTGGTCTATCGGATCCCGAAGGAGCGCATCATCTCCTTCAAGGAGTACGCGATCCGCTGGCTCAAGGGTCAGATCGCCTTCGACGAGTTCAAGGCCCTCGACGGCGTCAGCCTGGACATCCAGCCCGGAGAGGTGTTCGGCATCATCGGCCCCAACGGTGCGGGCAAGAGCACCCTGTTGAAGGTGCTCGCGAGGGTGCTGCGCCCCTCCGGCGGCCGCGTCCGCGTGCGGGGGCGCGTAGCGCCTCTTCTCGAACTGGGCGCGGGCTTCGACATGGAGCTGACGGGACGCGAGAACGTGTTCATCAACGGCGCGATCCTGGGCCAGCGGCGGGAGGACATCGCGTCCCGTTTCGACGGGCTGGTGGATTTCGCCGGCCTGCGCAGCTTCATCGACATGCCCTTGAGGACCTACTCCACCGGGATGGTGGCGCGCCTGGGGTTCTCGGTCGCCACCGACATCCTGCCGGAGGTGCTGGTCGTCGACGAGGTGCTGTCCGTGGGCGACGCCGCGTTCCAGAAGAAGGCGGCGGCCCGGGTGGCGCAGTTCCGCGACGCCGGGGCCACCATCGTGCTGGTGGCGCACGACCTCGACGCCGTGTGCCGCATGTGTCATCGTGCCGCGTGGTTGTCCGGCGGACGAGTCAAGGCCGTGGGTCCGGCGAAGGAGGTCGTCCATGAATATCAGCGGACGGTGGCATAGGGTAGCGCCGCTCTCGTGCCTGCTGGCGGTGTCGCTCCCCTTGTGCTCGGCCGCTCCGCAGGACACCGCCCTGGACGACGCCAACCGCGCCCTGGATGCCGCCAAAGCCGTGTCCGCGGCCGTCGCGCCGACCCTCGTTCCCCTCCGGCCCCTGCCCAAGGACAAGCGCTACGCTGTCCGCGTCCTGTACCTGGAGGACGAGCGTCTCCCCACCTTCTCCGGCTTCGAGCGGGCCGCTCTCTACGGGAAGGTCCAGACCTTGCTCAAAGATTGGTACGGCTACAGCGTGGACATCCAGGAGACTCGGCGAGAGTCCCTGTCCGCCTATTTCAAGGCCCTGGGGCCAGTGTTCGCATCTCCGAAGAACGCGGGCATGATCCGGGACGCCGAACTGGACCCGTCCACACCGGAAGGTCTCGACCGACTGGACGGCGTCATCTGGCACGATCTCAAGCGCCGCAAGATGAGCCTTATCCGGCGCTACTTTCCGCTGCCGCAAGGGGCTTCGAAAGACAAGGCCACGACCACGGCCACGGCCCTGTTCCTGGAGCGCCTCAACGCCGTCCGGAGCATCCCCACCAAGGACGGCACTCCGTTCTACACCCGGGAGCTCAAGGACACCCAGTCCTTCCCGCATTGGCTCGTCGTGCTGCGCGAGCTCCAAGAGGCGGACTTCATCCTCACGAACACGGCCATGGCCGGGGCGGACTCCAGCATGCCCATCTATGTCATCGCCCGGGGCGGCATCACCACAGGCATGGTGGACAACAACCCGTCCAACCCCTACCAGGCGGTCGGGGTGGTGGCGTTCTTCCCCCTGCTCTCGGAAGCCCCGTTCTTCCTCAAGAACCGCGGAGAGATCCCGAAAGAGGAGCGCATCGACGCGGTGGCGACCTTCTGGATGCACGAGCTGGGACACTTCTTCCCACGCTACGGGGAAGCCTACGGCGAGGAAGGCTGCGTGCACGTGGCGCCGGAGGGCCTGGCCTACTACGCGTGGGTCAAGGGCGTGCAGGCCAAGCAGGGGCGCTGCAGCCTCAAGCCCGGGATAGTGACGAGGTTCTGACTATTTATCCCCGATCTTCCCGGCCACGCAGCGGACCGGGACCACGCCCTTCTTGAAAGCGCCGAGGAGCGCGGTGAGCTTCTCCCGCTGGGTCTGAAGCTGCTTCAGGGCCTCGGCCTTCTGCTCCTGGGTCACGGCCTTGCCCTCGCTCTTGATCGTACCCTCGGGAGCGGCCTGGAGCACCCATTCCGCGTCGATCATCTGCCTGAGCTTCTGCTTGTTGCCCGCCTCAGCCTCCTTCAGGTCGAACACCTGGGGCTGAAGTCCGGGTTTGAACCCGTCCTTGGAGGGGATGAGCGTCGCCTGGACGGTCAAGGCCTTCGACTTGCCCTTGAACTCCTCGTTCTCCTCGGGGGTGCCGGCGACCCATAGGGCAGGAGGCAAGGCGAGACCCTCCGCCACCGGGATCTCCGCGGAGATGCCGGCCAGGACAGTGACCATACCTTCTCCGGGCGTGGGGAGACGCCAAGAGCCTTTGGGAGCGAGCTCGGCGCAGCGCTTGTACGCCTCATCCCACTCCCTGGCGACTCCGACCTCGACGAAGACCGCGTCAATCTCGCCTTTGGAGGACTTGAGATGACGGGCCGGCTTGCCGGACACCGTGCCCTTGGTCAGGGTGACGGATCCGTCTCCAGCCAGGTCCTCCACCACGTCCTTGCCCGTATCCGCTTTGAAGCCTGGTCCCGGCTGGGCCCAGACCGCCAAGGTCAAAAGCGCTGCCAAAATCCTCATGGGTCTCTCCTTTTCGCGTATTCCTTGAATACCGTCAGCGTCGAGCCGCTGATCATGGCGTACGGCACGAGTATGGTCTCGGGCTTGCCGCCTTCATCCACTTCCAGCACCACATGGCGCAGGCCCATGTCCACGACCGTGCCTTCCGCATCCCCCACCCGGATGCGGTCCCCGAGCTTGAACGGCTGGGTCAGCAGTATGGAGCCCGCCTCGAGAAGATTGCCCACGATATCCGTCGCGGCCACCGTGACGCCGACGCTGAGAACGCCCGCGCCCGCCAGGAGAGCCGTCCAAGAGACTCCCATGAGACTGAGAGCCGCGACGATGCCGACCACATGGATGAGCCCGCTCACCAGCATGCGCGCCAGAGAGGCCCTGTTCTCGTCCCAGCCCTGCTTCGCCCCGATCCGGCGCAGAATGCGGTCCACGAGCCGGGCGAGCAGAATCGTCGCTCCTAAGGCCATGGCTCCGTACACGTACGGCTGGAGCGCGGCCATGCCTGTCTGGGCCAGATAGTACGCGTAGCCGAGGGCTCCCGCCGCGCCGGTCAGGAATAGGCCCTTGCGCCAGGAGAAGCCCTTGGGCGCCTGCGCCTGGGAACGGCTCTTCGCGAGTTCAGCCTTGCGGTCCAAGCGGCGGTGGAGCCTCAAAGGCATGCCTGAGAGGGTGGTGTAGTCCATCAGGGTGTGGGTCCCGGGCTCCTTCTCCAGGACCATGTACCGGAACGACATGTCCTTGACCGTGTACTCGGTCTGGCCGATGCGCACCCGCTCGCCGATGCGGAAGGGGTGATCAGAGAGGACCATGATCCCCTGGATGAAATTGCCCAGGAACTTCTTGACCGACATGGTGACGACCAGGGTGCCGACGCCGAGCCCGGTCATGATGGAGGACCAGTCCATGCCCGCGAAATTGAGCGCCACCGTGGCCCCGGCTGTCCAGAGCACGATGTTAGTGGTCATGCGGGTGACGATGAGAAGGTTCCTGTCCCAGCCCTTCGCCTTCCAGAGCTTCTCCAAAGACCAGGACGCGAGCCGGGTCAGGCCGTAGGTGGCTCCAAGGACCCCGACCGCCTCCGCGTAAGGGAGGACGACCTTGAACGCGGATCCGGCCCAGGCCGGGAGCGTGATCCCGACGAGGACCGCGGGAGCGGGGATGCCGCGGGGCCGAGCAGTCTCCTGGATGGACTTCGCAGGGGAAAGGCTTTTTGAAAGGTGCCGAAGAGGGAGCGGCGCGGCGTCTACGAGATCCGGCGAAACCGGAGTCTTGATGCTCCCGGACCAGAAGCTCCGCCACGAGCCCGCGCTCTCAGCCGGGGTCTTGTCCTCCCGCGCGGCTTGGGAAACGATATCGGAAGCCTGCCGCATCTGCTGCACGACAGAGGCCGCTGCCTGGCTCTGTTTGGGCTCGGACACCTGTTTGAGCGTGGAAACCGGCCTGGCTCTGATCCGTCGGACTTGGACGGGAGCGGCCTTTGTCTCGAGGAGAGAAAGGCTCGGCGAAGCCGCTATCGATGGAGTCGGCAGAACGGACACGTTCGGCAATGCCGCTCCTAGTTGGAGGCTGGAACTCATGCCCTCGAGCTTGAGTCCGGTGGAGAACTGGGCGGTTGGGACGGCCAGAGAGGGGGCTGAAACCCCGGTCTGTGCAGGAGCGTTCTGGACCAGGACAGCGGCGAGCCCGTCCTGGACGGAGAGGGCGATCAGGCCGAGGGAGAGCGCCGTGGAAATGGACTTGCGAAGCATCGGGTCCTATTGTACGCGCGGAGCGCTCTTCCGTTATAGAGACGATGGTCCCAGGGGCTGTCCAACATTGGGCCCACAGCGGGTGGGACCGGGCGGCGGGGAATGGCCCGGGTTCGAATCCTAGTCCCCCAGATACCTCTTATCCCCCCTATACCCCGTATACCCCATAAGAGGGGTATAAGCCCTCCGAGAAGAGGGCTTTCTATTCCGCCTGGGGACGCATCTCTGAAGAGGACCCCAGGATGGGGGTCAGCGCCCCGGCCCGGAAATGGCGGTCCAGGTCATTGACGTATCTGCGACCGAGATCTGCACCGTGTGCCCGAATCCATGCTGAAACGAATTCTCTCCCAAGAGCCGGCGCCTTCGAAACGAGCATCTCCCGCTGAAGGCCGGCAAGCTCATCCCGTGTCAGGACCCTGTCCCGCAACATCAAACCCAGAAGTCCCATCACGCCCAGAACGACTGGATTGGTTGCAGGAAGGAACAGCCTATTCAACCCACAGGCCGCGGCGATCTGCCTCACATAGTCGGCAAAGGTGAACACTTCGGGCCCTGCGACATCCTCTTCGAGATTCCGTGTTTCCAGCGCAGCATCGACGATCAGGCGTGCCGCGTCGGAAAGCGTCACCGGCTGCAGGCGACAACCCCCGCCTTCCGGCAACAAGAAAACCGGGGACCTGCGCAGCAGCCATGCGATATTGTTGGTGAGCACGTCCGTCGGACCCACGACAAGCGTGGGTTTCACGATGGCATACCCAACGCCGGCGTCGCGGACCAGGCGCTCCACCTCAGCCTTCGCGGAATAGTAGCCGAGGCCCCCGGCATCGGAGGCATTGCTGACGCTCACGTGGACTATCCTGCCGACCCCGGCGCGGACTGCCGTGTCGATCAGCATCCCGGAGTCTCGCACGGCATCTGAGAATCCCATGCCTGCCCAAGGGAATCGGACCCAATAGGTGTTGATGAATGCCGTCGCGCCCGCCAGTTCCTTGGCGAGGTATTCCGGGTCGAAACGCAGCCGAGAGCAGGTGATGCCGGAGCCTCCAGGCGGTCTCCGATTGGTCAGCGAATGGACGGTGAACCCGCGCCGCAGACACTCAGCTGCGACCGCAGCGCCGGTGTAGCTGAAGGCTCCCGTAACCACGATCCGTTGGCCCATCGATGCGAGCATATCATAGTCCGTGATGCCTGAGAGCCGAAGAAGGAAGGAACTTTTTCGCGCCTCGTTCGTACTAGATAGTGAGTATGCGAGAGATCATCCCAGCGTTACCCTTGGAGCGCTGCATCTGGATCATCCGCGGTCAGCGTGTCATGCTCGACGCGGACCTCGCTGACGTCTACGGGGTGCCGACGAAGAGGTTGAACGAACAGGTGAAACGAAACCAAACCCGATTCCCGGACGATTTCATGTTCCGCCTGACTGTGGCTGAAGCCAAGGCAATCCTGGCTTCAAGGTCGCAATCCGCGACCTTGAACAGAGGTCACAACATCAAGTATTGCCCCTATGTTTTCACGGAACACGGGGCAGTCATGCTCGCCAGTGTGCTCAAGACCCCGACTGCGGTCCATGCCAGTGTGTCCATCGCCAGGGCCTTCATCAGATTACGGGAGATTGTGGCGACTCACAAGGAACTTGCCGGAAAGCTGTCCGAACTGGAGCGTCGGGTCGAGGGTCACGATGCCGAGATACACCGCATATTCGATGCTATCCGCCAGCTCATTGCGCCGCCAAAAGACAAACCTCGTCAGATCGGCTTCAAACCCGAGTGATCCTGGTTCGATAATCATCCCGTTCGGGCTGTGGATAACCCGCCAAAACAGACGTTTTGAGCGGTTCTATTGCGTTTCCGGCCTTCAGCCAAGTTCGATAATCGTTGACGACGGCCAGCCAGTTTTCCGACAGACTCTGTCCAGACAGAGTTGAGCCCTCCGAGAGGAGGGCTTTCTCATGTCCGGAATCAGGTTTCATACGACGGACTTCTTGACTCTCAGACAAGAGCAATGTGCTAACATCCTGCGCCATGGCGGAGGATCGGGCCTGGGAATTATTCCTCGAACTGCACAGCGGAAACCCGCGGGAGGGGCCAGGAGGCCCTGCGTTCACTGAACGCGCTTTCCGCATGCTCCCCCCACTGCCAGACGAGCCCCGGGTGTTGGATATCGGCTGTGGGCCTGGGATGCAAAGCCTTGACCTCTGCCGGCTTACCGGCGGACACATCACGGCCGTGGACAAGTTCCCCCAATTCCTGGAGCAACTGCGCAACTCCGCGCGGAAATCGGGCCTGGAAAACAAGTTGTCCGCCGTCCAGGGCGACATGGCGGCGCTGGACTTCCCAAAGAAAACCTTCGACCTGCTTTGGGCCGAGGCCTGCATCTACATAGTCGGCTTCGAGAAAGGTCTGCGCTTGTGGCGTCCGCTACTCGCGGAGGACGGCTGTCTGGCCGTCTCGGAAGCGGTCTGGCTGAAAGGTGGGGCTCCCCGCGAGGTGCGCGATTTCTGGGATCAGGGCTATCCCGCCATGCAAGACGACGAGGCTAATCTAGCTGCTATCACACGAGCGGGCTACCGCCCCTTGGGCCATTTCACCCTGCCTGAATCGGCTTGGTGGGAGTACTACGAGCCCATCAAAGCCAAACTGCCCGCTTTCAGGCAGAAATATCGTGACGTTCCCGAGGTCGCCGAGGTGATCGCCGAGGAGGAGCGGGAGATGGAGCTCTACAGAAAGTACTCCGAGTATTACGGCTACATCTTCTACACCGCTTGTCTCGAACAGAACCCGACCATCCTGATCGAACACTGATATTGCTCGGATAAGTCCTTTCGTCGTCCTGTCTTGGTTGTTGATGCCGCCAGGACTTCCCATCCGAGCGATATAGACGGGTTCCGGGCCCTCAGCCAGGTTAGGATATCGTCGGTTTCGGGCAGCCAGCTTTGACTCGAACCTGAACCTGCCGATCCAGCCCCCTTTCAGGGGGGCTTTTTCTTGGGAACTTTTTCCCGACTCATTCGTATACATAAGTATGGACCCCTGCCTATTGCCTAATGGGATCGAACGGCGCATCTGGCTCATCCGAGGCCAGCGCGTCATGCTGGATTCGGACCTCGCGGAAATCTACGGGGTTCCTACGAAGCGGCTGAACGAGCAGATCCGCCGGAACAAAGGCCGCTTCCCTGGAGATTTCATGTTCCAGTTGACCCCGGAGGAGGCCTCGGTCATGCGGTCGCGGATTGCGACCGCATCCAAACGCAATGTCCGCCACCTCCCCCACGCCTTTACGGAGCATGGGGCGATCATGCTGGCCAGCGTTCTAAACAGCCCTATCGCGGTGCAGGCGAGCGTCCTGGTCGTCAGAGCCTTCGTGCAGTTGAGGGAGATGATGATCGCCCACAAGGACCTGGCACGACGTTTGGATGAGCTGGAGAAGAGATACGACGCCCGATTCAAGAACATCTTCGACGCCATCCGCCAGCTCATGGCGCCGCCCAAGCAGCGACCCCGTCAAATCGGATTCAAACCCGGCTGAATCCAGTTCGAGAATCATCCCACTCGGGTTTGTGGATAACCCACCGAAAGTCGAAATCCGGTTTGGAAATGGGTATTCTATTGCGGAAGGGAAGAGCCTGAAATGCCCTCCTGCATCACGCATGCTGTAGTCGCCGTCGGCGCCGGAAAGGCGTTCGCGCCCAAGGGCGTGCCGCGGGATTCTGCGCAAGAACTGTCCAAAGACTAGGAGCATCGAGCCTTGGGGTGAGTCGTGGACGAGGTGGCCGAAGACAAACGCATCGGCTGGGATGACGACGCCATATCCTGTCTCGATCCGATGCCGCTCCTCTTCGGAGAGGCCGTATTCCCAGTCGCCACCGGGCGTGATTCTAGCCTGGAGCAAGTCCCGAGCTTTGGCGACATCCGCGCAGTCGGGTCTATAGCACACCCGACAGGGGGGGCAATCCCTGTTGAGACGATTCAAGAGCAGGGGAGCCTCCTTGGAGCATCCCTCTTCGCCACGAGATTCAGTGGGAAAGACGACAAGAGCCATGGCGGCCAGAAAGACCCAGGGAGCCCACGTGACCGTTCGGGCAGACATCCAGTGGACTCGCACTTTCCGTGGAGGGCCATCCAAAGGGATAGTCTCTTGGACTTCCCGCCCCGGACTGTAGGCGACTACAGTCGAGTGAAGACTCCCTCGCCTGAAGGCGAGGGCTTCGTCCCCATTGTGAGACAATGAGCCAGTCGACTTGCGGTCTCCCCACGATGTCCCTGAAGAGGCAGACCGCTCCCTCATGCGATCAGGCCGGGTAATGCGCCCGCGAATGCCCCATGCTCTCCAACTTCGGCCGCAGGTGTAGCGCCTTGAACACCCGGAACATGCTGTTCCACTCGGGATTCCCGCGCTTGGAGAGCATCCGATGCAGGCTCTCCCGCTTCACAGCCGCATCCTTAGCCACATGCGTCATGCCGTAGGCCTTGGCCACGGTTGCCAGGGCGGTCAGGACCAGCTCCGGGTCGTTCTCCTCGAAAGCCACCTGGATGCAGGAGTTGAGATACTCGATCGCCCGCTTGGGGTTCTTGCGGAACTCCACGATCTGCTCTTCGTCATGAGAAACGTAGGGAGGATGGGTTCTCATTTTCGCCTCCAATAGTCCTCGGCATATTCGTGCGCCAGCCGGATGTCGGTTTTCTGTGAGCCCTTATGCCCCCCGCACAGAAGCACGACCACCGTATGCCCGTCGCGCAGATAATACACGCGATAACCGGGCCCGAAATCGATCTTCAACTCGGACACGCCGCGGCCGACCGATTGGGAATGCCCGAAATTCCCCGATTTCATCCGGTCTACATAGGCCGAAACCCGACCGGCCGTCGCGTCGTCCAAGTCCCCAAGCCATTCGGAATAGGGGACATGCCCATCAGCCGCCCGATATCGCCGAAGCTCCATTGGATTGGCAGTCATAGTGTAACTTATACGTTACAGCCTGTCAAGGCCATTTGAGGAGTTGTGCGCACTCAGTGGACGTCCTTGCTCTATTGACTCCGCCCGATCGCCTCTGGAAGTTTGAGACCTTCGTTTTCTGCCCCGCGTGTCTATCCGGGTACCCCCCTCCCAAGAGGGTCTAGACGCTCGGCTGAGAGCCATCTGGCAGCCCTCGCAAACCCAGAGCAAATTGCGTCGAGGCCAGTTGTGCTATTTGGCCCTGGATTGAAGCTGCGTCCCGCAGCCAGTTGCGAAGTTTGTCCAATCCGGCCAGCCCCTTATCCCCCGTATACCCCTTAAGAGGGGTATAAGCCTTCCGAAAGGAGGGCTTCCTATTGCGCATGGGGATGCGTCTCTGCAGAAGGTCTCAGGATGGGGGTCAGGGCCCCGGCCCGGAAATGACGGTCCAGGTCGTTTACGTAGCTGCGACCGAGACTCGCGCCGTGTGCCCGAATCCAAGCTGAAACGGATTCATTCCCCAGAGGCGGTTCCTTCGACACGAGCATCTCCCGCTGAAGACCAGCGAGTTCGTCTCGCGTCAGCACGGTATCCCGCAGTATCACCCCCATGAGACTCAACGCGCCGAGAACGACCGGGCTGGGTGCGGGCAGGAACAGCCTGCGCAAACCACAGGCCTGGGCGATCTGGCGCACGTAGTCGGCAAAGGTGAACACCTCCGATCCTGCGACATCCTCCTCGAGATCTCGAGTCTCCACAACCGCATCTACGATCAGTCGTGCCGTATCGGAAAGCGTCACCGGCTGCAGGCGACAGCCCCCGCCTTCCGGCAGCAAGAAAACTGGGGATCTCCGCAGTAGCCATGCCACATTGTTGGTGAGCACGTCCGTCGGACCCACGACGAGCGTAGGTTTCACGATGGCATATCCGACGCCGGAACTGCGGACCAGACGTTCCACCTCAGCCTTCCCGGAATAGTAGTCGAGGCCTCCGGCATCGGAGGCGTTGCTGACGCTCACGTGGACTATCCTGCCGACCCCGGCGCGGGCTGCCGCACCGACCAGCATCCCGGAGTTCCGCACGGCGTCTGAGAATCCCAGGCCTTCCCAAGGGAATGCGGACCCAATAGGTGTTGATGAATGCCGTCGCGCCCGCCAGTTCCTTGGAGAGATATTCCGGGTCGAAGTGCAGCCGAGAGCAGGTGATGCCGGAGCCTTCAGGCGGTCTCCGATTGGTCAGGGCATGGACGGTGAATCCGCGCCGCAGACACTCAGCGGCCACCGCAGCGCCGGTGTAGCTGAAGGCCCCCGTAACCACGATCCGTTGACCCATCGATGCGAGCATATCATAGTCCGTGATGCCTGAGGGCCGAAGAAGGATGGAACTTTTTCGCGACTCATTCGTACAAGTAGTATGGACCCCGAGAAAACCCGCGAGGGCCGCGGACGGCGAGGGGACGAAGCCCTCTTTCCGACGGCACCTCCGCGCAAAGGGATGCCTATAGACTATGCCGCAGCGCTCCACGCGATCAAGGAACGCATCCGGCAAGAGCGCCTGCGAGTCGTCGTTGCCGCCAATTCCGCCTTGGTGCGGCTCTATTGGGACATCGGCCGGATGATCCTGGAGCGCCAGGACCGCACCGGTTGGGGGGCCCGGGTCGTCGATCGTCTCGCCTGCGATCTGCGAAAGGCCTTCCCGGACATGAAGGGCTTTTCGCCGCGCAATCTGAAGTACATGCGGGCATTCGCCGCGGCGTGGCCCGACCCTCGGATCGTGCAAGAGACCCTTGCACAAATCACGTGGTATCAGAATCTGGCTCTCCTGGAGAAGCTGGAAGACCCGGATGCTCGGCTCTGGTATGCCCGGGCGGCGCGGACATATAGCTGGTCGCGGGACATCCTCGTCATGCAGATCGAAGCGCGCGTCCATGAACGGCAAGGCCAGGCGCTGAGCAACTTCACTCAGACCCTGCCTCCCGCCGATTCGGACATGGCGGCACAGGTATTCAAGGATCCGTACCTCTTCGACTTCCTCGGCACGGCCGACTCCCGGCGAGAATCCGAAGTCGAGCGGGCCCTGGTGGATCACATCCAGCGATTCCTTCTGGAGCTGGGCGCAGGCTTCGCCTTCGTGGGCCGTCAGATGCTCCTGGAGGTCGGCGACCAGGATTTCCACGTGGACCTGCTGTTCTACCATCTGAAGTTGCGCTGTTATGTCGTCATCGAGCTGAAGGCTGTCAGGTTCGAACCCGGCTTCATCGGGCAGTTGAACATGTATCTATCCGCCGTCGATGACCTCTTGCGCCATCCGGACGACAAACCCACCATCGGCCTCCTGCTTTGTCGGTCGAAGAACAGGCTCGTGGTGGAGTATGCGCTTCGCCACCTCAAACGGCCCATCGGAGTGGCCGAGTGGGAGACCCGGGTCGTAAGGTCGCTGCCCAAGGAGCTCAAGGGAGACCTCCCGACGGTGGAAGAAATCGAAGGGGAGCTGGAGAAGCCGTGATCGAAATGGCGAGGGCAGTTCGAGAATCGTCCCCCTCGGGTTGTGGATAACTCGACAAAACAGGCATTTTGAGCGGTTGTATCGAGTTTCCGGCCTTCAGCCAAGTTCGATAATCGTTGACGACGGCCAGCCACCTTTGACGCGAACCTGAACCTGCCGGTCCAGCCCTCCTCCCGGAGGGTTTTTTCATGCGCCGCCGCGCACACCCGCTGACCACGGGACCCGATATGAGCTAGACTTGACGCTATGTCTCCGTCCGAAGACGGCGAGTTCGTTGGCTCCGGCTCGTTCCGCGTCGACAGCTCGCGAATGCTCGAGAAACTCTCACGCTTCCAGCTTGACGACCCGTCGCGCTATGCGCTCTCGTGGGTGCGCTTCGCCATCGCCAGCGGAGCTTCGCGCATCCATATCAGCTCCAGAGCGCGCAGCGTGGAGATGCGTTTCGACGGCCGGCCTCTCTCCCGCAAGCAGCTGGCGCACCCGTACGAGTGCCTCTTCGACGAGACGACCGACGCCGAAGTCCGGGCCCGGCATCTGGCGGTCGGACTCCTCTCAGCCTTCCGGCTCTCGCCCTCGGCCGTGACCCTGACCTCGGGCTCCGGACCGGGCCGGCTCGCGCTCCGCGCCGAAGCGCCCGGCAAAGATTCCGTCTCCGCAGGCAGAGACCCGGGGCCGGACACGGTCCTGAGGGTGGAGTGGCCGCTCCTCATGCCCAAAGGCGTTTCCATCAAGGGCCAGCTCAACCACGTCCGGCATTCTGGATGCTGGCTCTGCACCATCCCCGTCATGGTGGACGGCACGGAGGCCCAGCGATACCAGGATTCCTGGGCGATACTCCCCTTCTCTGAGAACGGCATCCGCGGCTACCTTAGCCCCTCGCCGCGGAATAAGGAGAGCCATCTCCGCATCTATGTCTGGAGCATTCGGGTCTGCGGCGTCGATGTCCGCCTGCCTTGGGCGCAGATCTCAGGCGATTTCAACTGCGACCGGCTCCAGCTTGACGCGTCTCACAGCGGCGTGGTCCGCGACGCGGTTTTCGAGGAGGCCTTGGCGGAGGTCTCCAGGCAGGCCGAGAGGATGCTCCTGGAGCTTTGCAGCCTCCAAAAGCGGAGCTTCCCGGAGTTCAACCGCCTCCTGCTCGACCGCATCCGTCCCGACTATTGGAAGCGCTACTTCCGGGAGGGCGAGCTCTGGGCGCCCGTCTGGATGGAGGAACTGCCGCGTGTCCTGCACCTGACTGCGGTCCCGGTCCTCGGAGACTGGCTCCGCGCGGCCATGGAGAGGCTACAGCGCGTCAATCGCGAGGCCTATCGCACCAGATGGCTGCGTGAGGCGGTCCTAAGTCTGCAGGCCCCCAGCGGCGACGGTGCGGAAAGCTCCCTCAAGAAGGCCCTCTGGGACACCCCGCTTTACCTGGGGACTGACGGCAACCCCTTGAGCATGAATGAACTGGAGACCCGGCTCCCCGAGCGAGGTCGCTTGCCGATCGGCTATGGTCCCCGAACTCCGGGAGGCGGACACGCCGTCTGGTGCGCCTCCGGGGAGGACCGCGAAAGCCTCTCGGCCGTCTTCGGGGAAACCGCCCTGGACCCGGCTAGCAGGCCCGACGGATGATAGTTCGATAATCATCCCCCTCGGGTTGTGGATAACTCGACAAAACAGGCATTTTGAGCGGTTGTATCGAGTTTCCGGCCTTCAGCCAAGTTCGATAATCGTTAACGACGGCCAGCCACCTTTGACGCGAACCTGAACCTGCCGGTCCAGCCCTCCTCCCGGAGGGCTTTTTTCTGGGAACTTTTCCGCGACTCGTTCGTATACTGAGCTACGCATAGGTAATAGGACATTCTAAAGCCAGGGCAACTCGGAAGCCTGTATACAGGACCATAGAAGCCTTTTGTTCTGACGGAGTCGCTGAAGTGGCGTGTGGATGAGGCGCTTGAGATGCTCCAAATCCTCCGGAGCACTGTTGGCCAGAGCGCGTTTGAGATGATTCCAAACGAACTCGTCCGGATTGATATCCGGCGCATACCCTGGGAAGCGATGGATGTGCAGGCGCGGGTGCCGCTTGAGAAACGCGCGAACCGGAGGCCCCTTGTGCTGATTGATGCCGTCCCAAAGCACGCATACGGGTCCCCTTAGATGCTTGAGCAGATGATGAAGGAAGCGAGCTACAGTCTCGGAGAGAATAGACTTGCCCTTGCGGAATCGCGCGTAAAGAGAGATTCTCTTGCGTTGTGGCGGAACCACGATCGCTGAAATAGCCGATATCTTGGTCCATTTGACAGCACATCGAAGCAGCGGCGTTCGCCCGCGGGGAGCCCAAGTTCGGGCAACGTTCGGCACCAACAGAAAGCCGCTTTCGTCGATGAAGACGATGTGGGCCCTCAGGCGCTCGGCCTTTTTTTTATATGCGGCCAGCGATACCGCTTCCAGTGCTCGATCTCAACCTCGTTGCGCCACGCGGAGCACTTACCTGGCTTTTGACAACTCCAGCCCAGTCCTTGCAGAAGACGCCAGAGATGGTTGGGGTGATAGCTGATGCCGAAACTCCTCTGGATTACCTCTGCTACGCGGCGAGTATTCCATAGATCAGTCGAATAGCCGGCGCGAGGAGCCCCACGCAATAATATCCGTGTAAGCCGCTCCTTCTGCCGCGCATTCAATCGCATGGGACGCCCTGGAACTGGCTTGGGGTTCAACCCGTCGCCACCCTGGCTGCGAAACGCTGCCCACCAGGCGTACACAGCGCTCCGTGCGCATCCGACTCTACGGGCCACTTCGAGCGCCCCCTTGCCTCCCCTCAGGAGGTCTATGGCGCGTCTGCGGCGTTGTTCGAGCTGCTTCTGGCTGCCCATGGGTCGTGGCATGTGGACAGATTAGCATATGTCTAATTACTTATACGTAGCTCAGTATATGAGTATGGACCTCCCCCTTGGCCAGGAAGTCATGGAGCGCCGCATCCTGCTCATCCGGGGCCGCAGGGTCATGCTTGACGCAGACCTTGCCGCCATCTATGGCGTCTCGACCAAGAGACTCAATGAACAGGTGAAGCGGAACCTTTCCAGATTTCCGGAGGACTTCATGTTCCGCCTCACTCCGAAGGAGAAGGCCGAGGTGGTCGCGGATTGCGACCGCCTCCAGCGGCTGAAGTTCTCCCCAAATCTTCCGACAGCATTCACCGAACATGGCGCCGTAATGTTGGCCAGCGTTCTGAACAGCCCGGTAGCTGTGGGCGCAAGCATCCTGGTGGTCCGGGCTTTCGTCCACTTCAAGGAGATGTTGGCGACCCACCATAAGCTCGCCGAGCGGCTTGATGACTTGGAACGGAGATATGACGCTCAATTCAAGAGCGTCTTCGACGCCATCCGCCGGCTCATGGCTCCGCCAAGGGGACACTCCCGTCAGATCGGCTTCAAGCCCGAGTGATCCTGGTTCGATAATCATCCTGCTCGGGTTGTGGATAACTCGCCAAAACAGGCGTTTTGAGCGGTCCCACTGCCGCTCCCGGTTGAGCCGGACACGGTTCAGCAGCCGCCGGCTCCGTTGAGGCTCCGCTGCGCTTGCCGGGCTTGTTCACGTGCGTTCTCCTCAGTCCTTTAAGATGCCGCTTCATCGAAGCGGTCTGACACCCCCCTGCGGGGCAATCGTGGTGCCACTGCGTTTGGCCAAGCGGGGAACCCCCTCCTTGAACTGTGCGCGAGCAGCGGACCATGCCCTATGGCTTGCTATAATGGGTCCAGGCTTTTCAAATGAGATAGAAGTTCTCAATTGAAGATGCGATATGAATAGACTCAGGATTCTGGTTGTTGACGACGACAAGCTGGCTCAGAGGGTCTTGGCCGAGCATTTGGGATCCCACGACGTTCATTTCGCCGGAGATCTCGTTTCGGCCAAAAGCGCGTTAGGGGCCGGGCAGTTCCACATCTGCTTCATCGATATCCAGTTGGGGAAGGACGACGACTGCTCTGGCCTCAAGGTCATCCCCTTGGCTGCCGCGAAAGGCATCTATTCCGTTGTCATGTCTAGCCATGACTCGGAGGGCATGGTCGACAACGCGTACGAGTTGGGGTGCGACGATTACTACGTAAAAGGCAACGAGGAATCGAACGTCAGGTCGATTCTCGGGAAGTATCTGCAGAAGCGGACCGGTCTCAACGCAGAGCAGATATTCAGCCGCCAGTTCATCACTCAAGACCCCGCGACGCGGGCGGGCATTCTGGAGGGCATCAAGTATGCCCCCTCGGACCTCCCCATCTTGATCCTCGGGCCGTCAGGGACCGGAAAGACGAGCCTTGGGCGTCTCATCCACGACCACTCGCAAAGGAAGGGCGAGTTCGTGGCGATCAACTGCTCGGCATACAGCGAGGAGCTGCTTGAGGCCGAGCTGTTCGGATACAAGAAGGGTGCCTTCACTGGCGCGGGCGAGAGCCGGAAGGGCAGACTGGCTCAGGCCGACAAGGGGACCCTCTTTCTCGACGAGATCGGGGCGATGAGCCTGAACATGCAGACCAAGCTTCTCAAGGCCATCGAGGAACGCACGTACTATCCCGTCGGCTCCGACAAGGCCGAGTCATCCGAGTTCCGCATCATCAGCGCCACGCTCGAGGACCTGCAGCGCCTTATCTCCCAGGGCCGCCTTCGCTTCGATTTCTTCCAGCGGATCCACGGCTTGACCATCACGCTCAAGCCGCTCGCCCAGCGGACATGCGACATATTCCCCCTCGTGCAGTTCTTCACCCAGGGGCTCAAACGGCTGTCCTTTTCTGCGGACGCGAAGGCCTGCATGCTGAATCACTCTTGGCCGGGCAACACACGTGAGCTCAAGAGGCTGATGACGTTGCTGGCATCAGGCCATGAAGGGCGTGTCGCGAAGGAGCAGGTCCTCCGGCATCTGAGTCAATCGCCGGCCGAGGCGGCGGCTCCCGCTGGAGCGTTCGTTGGTGAACACCAGTATCGCTACGCTCTCGAAAAAGGCTTGAACGGCGCCGTGGACCGATTCATCGCGGAGGTCGTGCAGAGGAATCTGGCCGAGAACGGCGGCAAGAAGACCCGGACTCTATCGGCGCTCAAGATATCCACTCGCCTGCTGTACTCGGCGCTCAAGACCCGAATTGAACTCCCGAAGACGGAGCCTAAGCATGGAAACCCCTCCTGAGTTGCGCAGGCTGCTGCACGACCTTCAGTCCAAGTCCGCCAGTCTGAAGAGCGCCGCGCAGTTGCTGAGGGAGTGCCCTCCGGCCCGCCAACGGGAGATGATTCCTCTCATGATCCAGGAGACGCAGGAGATCCTCCGCTGCCTGTCCGACTACGATAAGCTCATTCGCGAGGGCTAGAAAGGAAGCTAGAGGCTGGCGGCGGAGGCCCGCTGGTTGCGCCCCCCCAGAGAGAGGTCCTTCCGGTACTGGGCGATGGAGCGGCGAGACAACAGGACTCCGTATAGCCTTTCCATCTCTTTGCGCAAATCCTCGTCGCGCCATCCCGGGTTGGAACACGCCAGAGCATAGAGCTTTTCCCGATTGATTTCCTTGCCGTTGGGGAAGAAGATGGACAGTGGCGCCTCGAGTCCCCACGGCATCTGGACCGACTTGTTCGATATCAGGCGATTGATTACGCTAGGATGCCTCTCCAGGGTCGCTGCGATGAGCTTTTGAGTCAGCGGAATCCTGCGCCCCGGCTCTCCGGTCAGCAGGTACTTCGCTTGGGCCTTGAGAACCTCCTCGAGAAGCCGGTAAAGCGTCGTCTTGCGTTGCTCGACCGCTTCCAGGCTGCTCAGCAGGCCTCTGGCTTGCTCCACCTCGCGTGGCGCCATCCCGTGCAGGAAGGCTTGCAGCCCCTCCCGGTCGATGCGGTAACGCTTCTCCCAGATATCTCTATGGAAGAAAGCGAGCATCGGCCGCCCCCCCATGACCTCTATCCCGGCGACCGTGCTGAACACCCTTTCCGGAGCCTCCGGTGCCGGGCCCTCGAACTCGGATTGTATGAAAGCGCGGTCCATGAACTCTCGCAGCTTGCGGGCCTCGTCCATGGCGATCTCGCAGCCGTGGGCCCGGTCCTCGTCGGAGAAGGAACGGTCTCCCAGGAACCACTCTTCGAAGAGCCCTTGCCCGACCTTCCGCATCAGGCGCACGATGTCGCAGTTCCCGTCCACAAGCTCCGGAAGGCCGTCGCCCGCCGATATGCGCAGGCCATAGCCGGCAAAGCGCCTGGCGGCAATTCGGGCGCTGGGGAATTGGGCCGACAAGATGATGCCGGCTGAGGACATTCGTTTGAATAACGGGCTCGCCTCGATGCTTCGGGCAAGCTCCTCCGCCTCTCGCTCGGGCATTTCCATGAGGCGGGCCATCTTCATTCGCCCCTGCATGAGCGCCGCCGTCCTGGTCCCCGTTGATGTTGCTAGACGTATCTTAGGCATTGGAAGAGGGCCAAGGGGGCTCTTTGCCCATCACTTTACGAATCCCCGGCATGGGATGGAAGGTCTCGGGAGAGTGACTGTTGCAGGTCAAGCGTTTTGGGACTGATTCCCATTGTTTGATCTTTGCGATTCGAGCCGCCTGGCTCGGTTGTACGCCTTCCGTTTCTCCAGCGTGCGCCGCTTGATTTTCGGCACGACGCTCCAGAATCTCCTTCATCCGCCCCGCGTAAACATCGTTGGGGCTCACGTTCTTCAGCTTCTCCCGCAACGTCATGTTGTGGGCGGCCACAGCCGCCGCCACGGCCTTCTCCAACGCCTCCGGCTCGGGCAGCCAGCTTTGACGCGAACCTAGACGTATCGGTCCAGCCCTCCTCCCGGAGGTTTTTTCGGTAACTTTCTGGCGACTTGTTCGTATAAGTATATCAGTATGGAGGACCTTCCAGCAGTCTTGGACCGGATCAGGCCGTTGATCCTCGTGATCCGCAAGCGTCGGGTCATGCTCGACGCGCAGCTGGCCGCGCTCTATGGCGTCAAGGCCATCCGTCTGCGTGAACAGGTGCGCCGCGACAAGGAACGATTCCCGGAAGACTTCATGTTCCAGCTGACCGCCGAAGAGGCCGAAGCCTTGGTATCGCAGAATGGATACCTTCGCGAAAATCCCTGGGAGGATACCTGCCCCTTGTGTTCACTCAGGAGGGCATCGCCATGCTCTCGAGCGTCCTGAGGAGCCCGCGCGCCGTCCGAGCGAACATCGAGATCATGCGGGCCTTCGTCTATGCGAAGACGCGGGAGCGCTGGCGTAGCGCCGCCCTGGCTAAATTGGATGAGTTGGAACGGAAGTTCCTCGGCCACGACAGGGACATCGAGCGGATCTTCGAGACTCTGCGTGACCTTATGGACCCGCCGGAAAGGCCTCGGCTGAAGATAGGGTTCCGGCCGGAGCGGACCTGACCAGACCGGTTCGAGAATCAACCCATTCGGGCTGTGGATGACCCGCCAGAGTTGTAGTACACTCCCGTGAAATGGCGCTGACTCTAGATGAGGTCCTAAAGCTGGCGGACGCGAAGTCTCCTTGGCTCACGGACTGGAGCGATCCGGCCGAGGTCCAGAAATGCTGGGATACAATCAGGGCCGGGGAGGCGAAGGACAAGACCGCGTACGAGCGGATGTGCCGGATCGTGTGGGAAGCCTGGCCGGCCCACTGGCGTTCCGGCATATTGGGTACGGGGCAGAACGAACTCGATCCCATAATCAAGTCAGTGCATCATTTTACGTTCCGGGAGCTATTGGATCGTCTGTTCGATGATGTCATGAGGCGCTCAATCGGCCGCTGGAAGTTCACCCAGATGAAATGGCTCGCGCTCGTGCCGCAAGACAATCGTGGCGGACAGGACAGGGGTGTCCGGCTCCATGACGATACCGAATGGCTGCATGGGGTGTACATCCCCAGCCAATGGTGGAGGCCCATTCTTTCGATGCTGGCTCGGGACATCGGACATCCTGGCCCCATCGATCAGCAGAGGATCGAAGGGGAATTCTGCATCCACATGAGGATATCGGACTGCATCACACCCTTTGACAAACTCAAGATGACGAAGTTCCGGGCTGACCTGGTCATCGACAAGACTCCGGCCAGCCAGGAGCCTCATTGTGTGTTCCAGAATTGGGTCTGCGATGGCGAAGTCGCTTGATCGGCACAACCTCGGCACCCGGCTCGAGCATCGTCCTATTCGGGTTGTAAATGACCCGCCAGAATCTCCCATCCTCATAGCCGCAATGGCGCAGCGTCAGGTCGATCCAGAAGGAAACGCGGGCAGGAACTGGGGATCGATGCGGGGAACTCAACCCAAAAGTCGTCTGCTGCGTCCCCGACATCAAGGCCATCCTGGCGCACGCGCCCTTGATGCGGCCCGGATCCCCATATTGCGGCGCAGCGGCCTATTCATTTATAATTGCCGCTCTTGCCGTTCCGCGTGGGACGGTCCCCGCCGAGTCGATCCCCTTCGGGTCGCCCCCAGGTCATCGAGAGTCCGGTCTGGAGCATGCGCAAAACAGCGGTCGTCCTCATGCTGTCCGGAGTCCTTGCCGCCGCGCTCTGCGCGCGGGCGGAGGACGACGCCGTCCCGGCGATCGCGCCGCCTCCGCTCTTGAGCGCCGTGGCAGGATTGCGCGACAGCCCGGGCGCCTTCCACCAGGTCCAGCTCCAGCGGCTCTTCGACCGCAGCGGGGCGCGCGCGGACCTGGGCGTATCCATCCATCTCGGGGTCATCGGGCCGCCGGCTCCCGGCGCGCGCGCGCCGCGGCCAGAGCCAGAGGAACGGCCGCTCCTCGTCAAGACCTCGGGATGTCCCCCGCCGCCCGCGCATCAGGAAGCCTTCAGCCGCCTGGAAGGACGGACGGACCGCTACAACAGGCTCATCCTGCGCTACGCGGGCCGCTACAGGCTCGACCCGCGCCTGGTCAAGGCGGTCATGGCGGCGGAGTCCGAGTTCTGCCATAGAGCCGTGTCCCCGGCCGGGGCCGTGGGCCTGATGCAGCTCATGCCGCGCACGGCCCGCGAGATGGGGATCTCCCGCCGTCTGCTCTTCGACCCGGAGAGCAACATCCGAGCCGGGGCCGCCTATCTGGCCCAGCTCTTCTCCCGGATACTACGCTCCAAAACGCCCGCGCGGGCGGACACCGTGGGGGCGCCGATGTGGGTGGTGCAGCGGGTGCTGGCCGCGTACAACGCCGGTCCGCGCTTGCTCCGCCGCGACCGATGCTCCCGGCGGATCCGCGACTACGTCCGGAAAGTCCTTCTCTACTACCGCTCCAAAATCTCGGAATTCGCCTCCGAACTGGGGGACTGGCTCCCTCGCGCGGAGGAAGAGCACGTCGCTTAGTGTTACCATAGTCCCATGAGCCAGTGGGCCAAGGGATTCTTCGATCGCGAATACGTGTCATTGCTGGACGACCAGAAACGCGCCAGGACGAAAAAGGAGGTCGCGGCCGTGGTGAAGGTCCTAGGCCTCCCGCGCGACTCGCGGATATTGGACGTGGCCTGCGGCTTCGGCCGCCATTCGATCCGGCTGGCGCGGCTATCGGGTGGTCGGCCTGGACTTCTCGCGCGCCATGCTGGCCGAGGCGCGCCGCCGGTTCCGGCATGCGAACGCCGCATTCGTGCGTGGGGACATGCGGCGTCTCGGCTTCGACTCGGAATTCGACGGGGTCATCAACCTGTTCACCAGCTTCGGCTACTTCTCTCCGCGGGACAACGGAAGGGCCTTGTCGGGCATGGCCCGGGCCTTGCGCAAAGGAGGGCGGCTTCTCATCGATACGCGGGACCGCGCCTATCAGGAGCGCCATCCGGCCATCCGCTCCTGGTCCATCATCGGGCCCCGATACGTCTTCGAGGACATGCGGTTCGATCCGCGTTCCGGACGGGTCGAAAGCGACTGGCATATAGTCCGGCCCGGACGGAAGCGCGTGCTGCGCCGCTCGTTACGGATGTACGTCTATACACTGCCGCAGTGGAAGAGGATGCTGCGCAGAGCCGGATTGCGGTTCCTGCGGGCCTACGGGGGCTACGACCTATCTCCCCACAAGCCCGGCACGACGAAACGCCTCATCATACTGGGGGAACGCCCATGCAGATGACCGATCCAGAGATCCTGCGGTACGTGCTCGAGCACATGGAGCAGTATCCGGACCCAACCATCCGCAAGGCCTTGGTCGACAAAGGCATCGACCTCGAGAGGGTCGAGAAAGCCATGGACGAGGCCAAGCGCATGGCCAAACAGGCGAGGGAGACCGGCCAGCCCATAAACCTCGGCACGCCTCAGCCGGGCCTGCCCGGCTGGGTCTGGATCGGGCTCTCCCTCCTCGCGGTCGGCGCCGCGGGCCTGGTGTTGCTCGCGCTGCGCCGGCCCGGCTGACTCTAGAACCCTTTGCTCATCCTCGCGGCCAAGCCCTCCACCGCCTTCCGGAACGGCTCGGCCGGCGCGCTCAGCACCCCGGCTCCCACCTGGCCCACGCCGGGCTCCTTGTGCGCCACGCCCGTGTCGATGAAGGGCAGTATCCCCGTGGACACCACCTTGAGCGCGTCGATGCCCGTCGGGGTGCCGCGGAAGTCCAGCCCCGGGATCTGGTACACGTTGTTCTCCCCGGCCGTGATCTCGTACATCTGCCGGGTGTAGTCGAAGGCGTCCGCGACCCTCCCTCCGACGAACTGCACGATGGCCGGCGCGGCCGCGATGGCGAAGCCGCCCAAGCCGCCGGTCTCGGTGATGGCGCTGTCGCCGATGTCTGGATTGGCGTCCTTCTTGCTGAACCCGGGGAAGAACAGCGCGTCCGGCACCGCGGCCGGACCCGTGAACCAGTCCCCGCCCGTGCCGGCGAGCTGGACCCCGAAGTCCGTGCCGTTCCTGGCCATGACCACCGCGACGCTCGAGTTCTCGATGCCCCGGCCCGCGTCGAGAGCGGCCTTGCTCGCGGCCATGGACAGGTTGAGGAAAAAGTGGTCGTTGCCCTGGATGAACTCCAGGACCTTGGCCGCGGTCTCGGCATCGCCGCAGGTGCGCACCACCGCCGGAGCCAGGGCCCGGTAGAGGAGCGAGGTGGCCGCCCTGTTCCTGTTGTGCACCTCGTCTCCCATGTGCAGGGCTTGGGCGATGATGGATTTCAGATCCACCTTGCCCAGCCTTTCCACCGCGGCCTTCAGCGTCGGGTAGAGGACCTTCTCCATCCACTTGAGCCGGGCGATGACCTCCGGGCCGAAAGCCCCGTAGCGAAGGACCTTGCCCAAGCCCTCGTTCAAAGTGGCGTAGGAATGGTTGCCGAACTCCTCGTTGCGCACGATGAACACGGGCATGGACGCGGACACGATGCCCGCCATGGGGCCCACGCTGCAGTGCTCGTGGCAGGGGGAATACTCGATCTCGCCCGAGTCCGCCAGCCTCTCGGCCTCCTCGCGGGTCCCCGCCAAACCCTCGTAGAGCAGCGCGCCCACGATGGCTCCCTTCATGGGGCCGCACATCCTTTCCCATGTGATGGGAGGACCGGCGTGCAGGATGAGGTTCTTCTTCATGCCCGGGACGGCGTCCAGCGCCTTGCCCAGGCCGATGAGGCTCGGCCTGCCGGCCAGGATGCGGGCCAGGACCCGCTTGTTCGCCGCCTCGATCGCGGACTTGCGCGAACGCAGGAACCGCAGCGCGGCCCCATCCACCTGGATGGGCGGAGCCCAATCCATGTGCACGACCTGAACTCGTGCCGAGTCCAGGCTCTCCTTGAAGGACGCGAGCCCGATGTTGACGACGTTGAGGTCCTGCTTGAAGAGCTTCGAGATCATGGCGCCTCCAGCGTCTCGACGATGTCCGCCGCCAGCCTGCAGGCCGACGCGTTCGTGGGCATGACCACGGCCCCGGCTTTGCGGAGCGCCGCTTCCACGGCGAGCTTGCCCTGCGGGTCCTGCGGCGTGCCCGTGACCGAGCAGACCACCGCGACCCTCTTGGCCGCCTCCCGCAGGACGGGGACCAATTCCTGAGCGGGCCTCATGTTGGACCCATAGCCCAGGACCACATCGAGCAGGAGCACGGCGGCCGCGGGATCCTTGGATTCCTCCAGGATGCGGCGGTTGCGCAGGGAGTAATCGATCATGGGATGGGGCCGCCCGACGGTGAACTCGTCTTCTCCCAGATCCACCACCGTGTGTTCGCGGCTCGTGAGGGAATCCTCCAACGCCATGCCGCCGGCGGTGGGGGCGTTCGAGTACAGGGGCGTGAGCCTTCCCTTGAACAAGACCTGAGCCTCGGCGCAGAAAGTGCCCCCGCTGAACAGGCCCCGCAGGTATCTCCGCCCTTTCTTGAGCCTGGAGCCGGCTTTCTTTGCCGCGCTCAGCTCCTGCTTGCGCCGCCCTGCAAGGACCTTCTTGAGCGAGGCCAGTCCCTTCTTCCCCTCTTTCGACAGTAGGACCGCCGCCAGGGCCCCCTCTTCGAGAGTCTGGGCCGCGACGATCCCGGTCCCCTTGAGCAGTTCCGGCTCGGCCCCCAGGAACACGGCCACTACGGGCTTTTTGATCGTCTTGAGCTTGGCCAGCACCGCTTTGAGCACGCTCTTTGCCGGGGGCTTCGAGACCAGGAGCAGCACCTTCGTGCCTTCATCCTGGGCCAGGGCCTTGATGCCCTCCAGGAACATGATCCCGCCCACATTCTCCTTCACGTCCCTGCCGCCCGTGCCGATGGCTTGCGATACCCCGGCCCCCTCGCATGAGAGGATGGAACTCACCTCCTGCAGCCCCGTGCCCGCCGCGGCCACGATGCCGATGTCCCCGCGCCTGACGACATTGGCGAAGCCGAGAGGAGCGCCGTTGATGATGGCGGTCCCGCAGTCCGGGCCCATGAGGAGCAGTCCCCGCTCGCGCGCGTATCTCTTGAGCTCGATCTCGGTCTCCAGCGGCACATTGTCCGAAAAGAGCATGACATGGAGCCCGCTCTCGAGCGCTTTGCGCGCCTCTTGTCCCGCGAACCGGCCGGCCACGGAGATGAGGGCCAGGTCGGCGCCGGGCAGGACCTTGAGCGCCGCGTCCAGGCTCCTGGGCCTGGCCTCGGACGGACTTGCCGCGCTCTTTCTCTTCTTCACAGCGTCCAGCAGAGCATCCACGGCAGCCACGGCGCTGGACGCAGCCTTCTCGTCCACGGCCTTGACCGCCACCATGAGGTCCGCCTCGCCGGCCGAGGAGAACTCCGGGACCATCAAGCCCGCGTTCTCTAATATCGCCCGGTTCTCGCGGGTCCCCATGACCACGGCCGCGTCCAGGACCCCCCGCATGCCGGAAAGCTCCCTGCCCACTGTCATGAGAGTCACGGAATCGAAGTACTCGCCTTTTCGGATCGCGCCTTTTCTCAGCATCGGATCCCCTCGTTCTCCAGAGTCATCAGCGTCCCCACGGCAAGATCGGCCCCCGAACTCGCGCCCATGGCGAGGACCCCGCTCAGAGCGGACCGGACATCGCCCTTCCGTGAAAGAGTCCCGGCCAAGGCCTTGAGCTTCTCCGGGAAAAGCCCGTCATGCGCCAGCTTAAGGAATACGCTCGAAAGTCCCTCTCCCCGGCAGGCGCACTTGTACACGACGTCGACAGGACCCGTGTCTCCGAGCACGTGCAGCCCGTACATGACCCCGGCCAGGAAATCGTCCCCGCTGGGGGTCAGGCCGTAGCCGCAGCCCCTCACGATGCGGACCCCCTCGCGGAGCTCTCCACCGAAGATCTTGGCCGCTCCCACGACCATGCGCTCGGCGAAAACCTTGTCGAAGGGACGCCTGAAATACGCCAGGCGCTCCCTCTCCAGGAGGAAGGCGAGGCTGTGGACCGGAGCCTTGGCGCAGAGCTCGGCCCGCATGGCCAGGATGTTCTCCGGCATGAGCTTTCGGCCGCGCCATCGGCCCTCATAGACGGCCTCCTTCCCATATCCCAGGCGGAGTCCGTCGAGGAAGATGCAGCCGGGGCGGACCGTGAGAGCGCCGACCTTCTCGCTGTCGAAGCCGTCGAGCACGATGTTGCAGGGGCCCCGGCCGACATCGGAGCCTACCACGAAGGCCATCCCGTCCGAATTATGGAAGTTAACGGCCTTCAAGAACCGGGAGTGCAGCCGATAGACCCCGCGCCGAACGGCCCCCCCGACGCTCTTGACCCTAAGCCGCGTAGAACACCATCCCGCGGGACTTCTCGTACTCGCCTTGCCGCACGACCTCCACCTCTCCGCGCAGCTTCATGCCGAGCTTGGGCTCCTCGGCTCTCAGCTGCCCCGTCATGCGCACCCCGTTGGAGAGCTCCACGATGGCGAGGCCGAGCTTCGGCACGGAGAAGTCCACCGGCAGGTTGTAGACGAAGGTGTAGGTCAGGAGCTTCCCGGCCTTGGGCAGGGCCACCGGGTCGAAGTCCTCGTACTCCCCCTTCCGGCACTTGCCGCAGCGCATGCGGTAGGGGTAGTTGATGTGCCCGCACTTCCTGCACTTGTATCCGTATATCTCCATGGCTACTTCTCCCGCACGAAGGTCAGGCAGACCACGTTGTTGCCGAACCCGCCGAAGTTGCAGGTGAACCCCGTCTTGGCGCCCTTCACCTGGCGCTTCCCGGCGTCGCCGCGCAGCTGCGCGACGATCTCATGCGCCTGGCCGAGACCGGTCGCGCCCACCGGGTGACCCTTGCCCTTGAGCCCTCCCGAAGGATTGATGGGGAGCTTCCCCTTGAGCGCGGTCTCCCCCTTCTCCAGCGCGAGGTGGCCCTCCCCCTTCTTGAAAAAGCCGGCTTCCTCGCTTTCCACGATCTCGAGGATGGTGAATGCGTCGTGGAGCTCGGCCACGTCCACGTCCGAGGGCTTGACCTCGGCCATGCGCATGGCCTGGCTCGCCGCGCCGCGGACAGCACAGAGCTCGGTGGGGTCCTTGCGTTCGTGCACCGCGTGGGTGTCCGTGGCCTGGCCCACGCCGGCGAGCCGCACGCGGGGCTTGCCGCACTTCTTGGCCGCATCGCCGGAAGCGAGGATGAGGCATGCGCCCCCGTCCGACACCGGGCAGCAGTCGTAGAAGCGCAGCGGCTCGGCCACGTAGGGGTTGTTCGTCATGGCCTCGGGCGAGTCGAGGATGCCCTCCAGGGTGATGGGCTCGTGCAGGTGCGCGAACGGATTGAACATGGCGTTCGCGTGGTTCTTCACCGCTACCATGCCCAAATGCCGTTCCGTGACCCCGTGCTTCTTCATGATGAGCCGCGTGAACATGCCCGCCAGGGACGGGAGCGTGACCCCATAGATGGCTTCGGCCAAAGGATGCGTGAGCGTGGCCACGAACTCCACCGCGTCGAAAACGTTGGCCTCGCGCATCCGTTCCGCGCCCGTGACCATGACCACATCATGCAGGCCCGACGCCACGGCCATATAGCCCTGCTTGATGGCGGAGGCGCCGGAAGCCGGGCCGTTCTCGATGGTCTCCGCTCCCGCGGGAGTAAGGCTCAGGCTGTCCACCACCGCGCTGGCCAGACCGCTCTGGGAGTTCATCCTGCAGCCCCCCATGTTGGATACGTAGACATGATCCACGGCGGAGAGCCCGGAGTCCCGGAGCGCCATCATGCCCGGATACGCGGCGATCTCGGAGAGGGGGTATTCCAGCCGCCCGAAACTCGTGATCCCGATGCCGACGACGTAGACCTCTCTCATAGCCCCCCCTGTTTCCAACGCTGGGTCATGAGCGCCGTCCCGGTGGGATCGCCTTTAGCGCGCGTGGCCGCCAGAAGGTCCTGGGGAGGCTTGGGCGGGTCCGAGGGCGGGAGGATGGCCTTCTCGGCCTTTTTGAGCAGCTTCTCCGGGACCGGTCGGCGCCCGACCACCAGGCTGCCCCTGGCCTTGTCGAACAACTCGCGGGTCAAGGAATAGGACGGTACTCCTCCGAGCTCGTGCGGGATATGGAAGCGCTTGGCCAAGTCGTATTCGATCATCCAGCGCCTGAACCCGATAGGCGACTCGGCCACGATGAGCACCTCTTCGTGCTTGAGCGCATCGATGTGGTACTCCATCTTGGTGGCGAAGGCGTGCGCTCCCACCCGCATGCCGCGCCGCAGCGCGATGGTGTGCAGGGACATGCCGGTCTCGCGGTTCAGACTGCGGCCGTTGACGACCGCGGCGAGCTCCCCGTCGATCTGGGCGACCAGCACGTATTCGTCCTGGATGCGGTGTCGGCAATAAGCCAAAAGCTCCGCGTACACCCGCGCGGCCACGATGTCGTAGAAATCGCGCTCCACGTGCATGAGCTTCTCGATGTGGGGCAGGATGTCCGGGATCTCCTCGCGGTCCGCCTGGCGGACCACCATGGTCTCCCCGCTGGCCAAGGTCATGTACTTCGGGACGAAGGGCGGAAGGGGATTGTCGACGGGACGGAGCATCTTCTCAAGGTCCATGGCGGCACCTCCCTGATGGAGCCATTATATTAATTCAAGAAATGCTAACATTCCCTAATGGCCGGATACTTCAAGCGCAGGCATCGCCCGGGCCCCAGCAAGAACGAGCTCAAAGTCCAGCGAGGCCAAGAAGCCGCGGACCGCGCCCGCGGGGCGGGGGCCCTCCGGGATCTTTTCCCCGCGGTGCAGCGGCTTTCCATCCGGCTCGAGTTCATCAGCCGCGAGGGCCAGCTTTTCGACCAGCAGACGCGGGACTTCGGGCCCTCCACTCCCTGCGACTTCGCCGTCCCCTGCCCGGGACGCTGCGGCGTGGGCTCCTTCGACCTGGCCGCGAAGGTGGCCTCCGTGGTCGAGTCCAAGCAGCCCGTCTCCGAGAGCACGGGCATCTGCCAGGAGCCTCTTTTCGCGGGAGCCACGGAGGTCTGCGGCTTCCAGCTGCGCTGCAAGATCGAGATCGCCTACTTCCCCGAGCCGGTCAACCCTTGAATACGACGTACTTCCTGCACACGTAGTTGATCGCCACCGAAGCGACCACGTTCGCGGCGTAGGCGTAGGTGGTGTCCATGCCCGTGGCGCGGATGAGCAGCCACCCGAGCCCGGTCCCCAGGCAGAAGCTCGCGATGGAAACGGCGTAGAAGAGCGCGACCTCAATGGCCTTGGAGTGGCGCCCCGGGGTGAAGACCCAGCGGATGTTGATGTAGTAAGCGGTGTAGTTGGAGAACATGAAGGTGATGACCCGGTCCAGGACGTAGCGGGTCGAGCGCGCGCCCTCCGCGAGAGCGGCGATCCGAAGGCCGAGGACCCTCGCGATCGGATCGCTGGGGGTCAAGGCGGGCAGGATCCAGATCGCTAGGATGTAGAACACGACCACGTCCACGGTCGTGGCGACCACGCCGCCCAGGGAGTACTTGATGAACTGCACGAGCGGGGTGGATTCCCGCTGAGAGAACTGGCGAAGGATGCTCTTGAGGTCGGTCAAGCCCGGAGATGATAGCATTCAAGTGGCGTCGAGACGGGACTGGAGCTTGGCCGCTTCGCGGCGGAGGGCCTCCCTGCGGGGCCACTCCTTGGGAGTGCTCTTGATGATGCGCTGCAGGCTCTGCAGTGCGCGGCGCAGGTTCGCCTCGCCGGGCTGCAGGCGCGCCGCGCTCAGGACCGCGTCCGCCGCCAGGTCCCACGCGGCCGAATACACGGAGAGCTCGAAAGCATCGAAATAGTCGACGACCGCGCTGGCCGGGTTGCCGGATCTCTCGTACGCCACGGCCCGGCTCATGTGCGCCTCGGCGTCCGCCGGGTCCGCCCGGACAGCCTCGTTCAGCGCCGCGATGGCCGCCCCGGAGTCCCCCTTCAGGAAGGCTTCCACGCCCTTCCTCTTAGCCGACTCCGCCGCGGCCATGGCGGATCTCATCCTAGCCGCCTCGGGCTCGAACTTGGGATCGCACACGCAGTCCTTTTCCACGGGCTGTTCGGAACCCATGGGGACCTTCTGGGACTCGCGATAGTCCAAGCCCGCTCCGCGGAAATCCCCCAGCGCCGCCTCGGCAACGGCCCTGTTCACGTAGGCGTCCGCGTACCTCGGGTCGAGCGCCAGGGCGCGTCCCAGGAGGCGGACCGCTTCCTTATACTCTCCCGCCCGCATCCTTCCGCAGGCGGACTCGAGCCTTCCCCGCGCCAGCGCGGTCCTCCTGACGAAAACCCGGAAGCTGGGCACGTCGATGTTGGTGTGGATATGTCTGGCCCGGCACGGGTCGGACCTGTAGCCCGCGAAGTACGCCATCAAGGCCTCTGCCTCGTCCGGAGCGTGCCGCTTGAGCGCGACCACGATGCGGCGATGCAGGCGCGGGTCCGTACGCAGAAGGTCGGGGAGGCGCTCGAGCGCCTTGGCCAGCTCCATGGCGCGCAAAGGCTGCGACGCGTCGGCGAATCCCCCTCCGGCGACGTACTCCGCGTCGAAAGAAGGCTCCGGCTGGGCGGCCAGGGCGAGGCAAAGCGGGATGAGCCGGGCCGAGGCGAGCATCCATGCGGGGCTGGTCATGGCACATTTATAAGATATAAGCTCAGACTATGAAAGCCCTGGTGAAGAAATTCGCGAAGAAGGGCCTCTGGATGGAGGACGTGCCCCAGCCGGAGGCGACGGAGACCGACATCCTCATCAAGATACGGCAGACCGCCATCTGCGGCACCGACGTCCACATCTACCAATGGGACGAGTGGGCGCAGAAGACCATCCCGGTCCCCATGCACGTAGGCCACGAGTTCGTAGGAGAGGTCGTCAAGGTCGGCAAGGCCGTGCAGGGGTTCTCGGTGGGGATGCGCGTGTCCGGCGAGGGCCACATCGTGTGCGGCCACTGCCGCAACTGCCGCGCGGGCTTGCGCCACCTTTGCCCCAACACCAAGGGCCTTGGCGTCAACCGTCCCGGCTGCTTCGCGGAATACCTCTGCATCCCGGCGAGGAACGTCTTCCCCCTCTCGGACTCCATCTCGGACGACGAAGCCTCCATCCTGGACCCGCTCGGCAACGCGGTGCATACCGCGCTTTCCTTCGACCTGGTGGGCGAGGACGTGCTCGTCACCGGCGCCGGCCCCATCGGCATCATGGGCGCCGTGGTGGCCCGGCACGTGGGCGCGCGCCACGTGGTCATCACGGACGTGAACGAGTACCGCTTGAAGCTCGCCAAGAAGCTCGGCGTCAAGAACGTGGTGGACGTGCGCAAAACGACGCTCAAGGACGTGATGAAGTCGCTCGGCATGACCGAAGGCTTCGATGTGGGCCTGGAGATGTCCGGCAATCCCTCGGCCTTCACCGGCATGATCGAGGCCATGAGGAACGGCGGCAAGATCGCGCTCCTAGGCATACTTCCGCCTAAAACCGAGATCCCCTGGCATCAGGTCATCTTCAAGGGGCTTTACATCAAGGGGATCTACGGCCGGGAGATGTACGAGACCTGGTACAAGATGAGCTCCATGCTGCAGAGCGGCCTTAACGTCAAGCCCATCATCACGCATCGCTTCCCGGTGGCGCGCTTCAAGGAAGGCTTCGAGATCATGAGCGCGGGCAGGTCCGGCAAGATCATCCTGGACTGGCGCTGAGCCCTGGCGCGCGGCCTGCCCGCCGCCGACGTCTCCCGATCCCGCCGGCCGATCCCATCGCGTACGGCCTCGCGCCTATTCTATCATCTCCAGGCAGCCTCGCAGTCCCGTCTGCGAGGAAGCAATCTATGAACGGACGCGATCCTGAGGGCGCTGGGAGAAAAACGGCTCCATCGCTCCGGCGCAAGGCGACCGCGATGCTCCTCGGAGCGTTTTTCGTCTTCCTCCTCATGGAGGCCGGCCTGCGGGCTTTCGCCTCCGCGTTCTCTTTGTGGCAAGAGTTCCGGAACCGCGCCTCCGCCGCATCGGATGGGACCTACCGCATCCTGTGCCTGGGCGACTCCATGACGGCCGGGACCTATCCCAAGATCCTCGAGGAGATTCTGAACCGGCGCGATCCCGGCAGACGCTTCGCCGTGATCGACAAGGCTCGCGGCGCGACCGACTCGCGCTTCGTGCTCGCCAACCTGGAGCGATACCTCGACGAATATAAGCCTCATATGCTCGTGGTCATGATGGGCTCCAACGACAGCTCCCCGCACCTGGCCTATGGAGGTCTCCCGGCGGAGGAGAAGACCGTCTTCAAGACCCGCGCGCTCGCCAGAATCCTGCTGCGGCTCCTAAGCGACGCACGCCGGGACGTCCGGCTGCGCTCAGCCATTGAACAAACGAAACCCGCAGCGACCCCCGTCTGCTTCGGGCTCAAGCGCGATATCCAAACCATGCTTGGCATAGGCGACTTCTATCTTCCCCAGAACAGGCACGACACGGCCCGGTCCGTATTCGAACGCGCGCTGGCCGCCGCGCCCCAGAACGCGCGTGCTTATGCCTGCTTGGGGAAAGCTCTCCAGGTCTCCGGGGCACCCTCTCAGGCCGAACAGTCCTACAGCGCCGACGCGCACCCCCGCGAGCTCGCGGCCCTTGTCCAGCTGGCGGCCGAATACTGCTCCCGATCGCGGTGGGACGAGGCGGAAACCATCCTGGGCCAAGCACTGCGCCTCGATCCTTCAGACGTCCCGGCCCGTCTAGCCCTTGGGCATTGCCGTGCCGCGCGAGGGGACTACCCGCGGGCCGAGGACGCGTTCCTCGCCGCCGTCGACGCATCCCCCCGCAATCCCGATGCCTGGCTCGGATTGGCCCGCCTCCACCTCGACCAAGGCCGAACGCACGACGCCGAGCGGGCGCTCGGAGCCCTGCTGCGCGTGGACCCGGATAATCCCGAGGCGTATTCCGCCCTCGGAGAATGCCACGACCTCAGAGGCGAATCGGACGAGGCGCGGCGCGCTTTCGAGAAGGCCGCCGCGCTCGACCCAGGGGACTATCGACATCTTTTGAGGCTTGGGTCTTTCTTCAGGTTCAGGCACGCCAGGCACGACCTCGACCGCGCCATCAGGTTCTATGAGTCCGCGAGGGAGACTGCGCCGGACGCATGGCGCGTCTACTTCGAGCTCGGCGCCGCGTACCGGCAGTCGGGCTCGATGCTGAAAGCCGAGAGGATGTTCCGCAAGGTCATCGCCCTCAACCCCGGGTTCTCCGACGCATACGTCCAGGCGGCGCAGGCGCTCACGCTCCGACGCGGGCGCGCGAAGGCGGCCCGCGATCTTAATGAGGCCGGCAGGCTCCGATCGGCGCAGCCATCGCGAACGGCTCCCCCTTTGACCCGACGCAACTATCGGGACCTCCGCGAAGCGGTGCTGCGGCGCGGAATCCGGCTCGTCTGCGTCCAGTATCCCATGCGCAGCCTGCGCGCCCTGGAGGAGTTCTTCGATGACAAATCCGGCATCGTCTTCGTGGACAACGAAAAGTCCTTCCAGGAGGCTGTCCGGCGATCGGATTACTGGGACTACTTCATCGACGTGTTCGGCGGGAACTTCGGCCATTGCACCCCGAAAGGCTACCGCATGCTCGCCCAAAACATCGCGGACGCGATCCTGGGTGCGCTGGGAGAACAATGACGCCATCGCTCCGGCGCCAGGTCATCACCCTGTTCGTGGAGCCCTCAGCAGCGCGCGCAGCAGCCCCCCCCCGTAGAACCGGACGGAGCACGGGTACCGATTCCCTTGGACCGCGAAGCCCCTGCCTGTCTCGACCAACCGACCTTCCAAGACCAATCCCGCGAACTCCCTGGGGAAGGAGTCCTCGGGCTCCTCTTTGAAGGCCCTCCGGTAGATGCCGCAGTCCAGATGCCCCACATCCTCCAAAGACCGGATGATATGGGAACGCTTTTCGTCCTGCATGGTCAGTCTGGCTCCTAAGCCGTCGGCGTACACGCACTCTCCCCGCACATGGGAAACCGCTCCGGGACCCAGCCCGAGGATGGAGGCGTTGTACTGGAACGCGTGCACCAGCTGGAGGTTGTTGAGCAGCCCCTTGCGCTCGGTGCCGGGCCTGCGGATGTCCTTCCCGGCGCTCTCCCCCGCTTTCTCCCAAAGCATGGAGTTGTCCACTCCCAGCTTGCCGAGGAAACGCATGCTCGCGTCCGTCTTCACGGAAAGGTCAACGCTGATGTTCCTTATCCCGAGCTTGCGGCACAGACGTATCCCGCGGGCAAAAGCCTTGCGATCCCCGGAAAGGAGCGCTGTCAGTCGGTCCACCCGGTGCCGCACCAGGATGCGGATCTTCTCCGCGTCCAGCCTGGAGGGATCCGCTTCCACGGTGCTCTGCCTGAGCTTCCCCCACCGGAACCGGCGCATGAGCCAGTCGAAGAGCTCCTCGATGCCGTCCGCGCTGAAGCGCGATATCTCCCCTGCCCCCCCTGAACCGACGTAGAGAGTCCTGAACGCCAAACCCTTGGGCAAGTCGAGTTCTTGAAGGCTCTTAAGCAGGGATCCGGCCTGGGTCTTGGGAGGGATGTTGACGTACAGGCCCAGGGGGTCCAAACCGCCTCTGGAGGCGGCTCGCTCCCATGCCCGGCTGATGAAGCCGGGCTCGAGCCTTCTCCAGAGCGCCTGTGGCGGGAACACGAAAGCCCCGGAACGGGTCCACATGGGGCTCCGGGTCGGCTCGCGGAAAAGCCTGGCCAGGGTCCGGGCGTTCTCCTCCACCCGGGGATGATACAAATCTTTGTAAAATCTCCCGCCCATGTTCTTCGAAGGTCCGGAGAAGAAGGTCGAGTTGGCGCTCATCCCCGGGAAGCGCTCCCTGCGCTCCCTGGGGCGCGGCTACTGGGAAGGCATCGTGTCCAAGGCCAACGCCAAGATCCTCTCGTCCATCTCGAACGAATCCCTGGACGCCTACCTGCTCTCCGAGTCCAGCCTTTTCGTGGCCGATGCCTGGCTCACCATGATCACCTGCGGCCGCACGGACCTGACCGCGGCCATCCTCCAGATGTGCCGCGACCTGGGGACGCAGGACCTGCAGTATCTCGTCTATGAGCGCAAGAACGCCTACTTTCAGGAGTATCAGCCGGCCAACTTCTTCGACGACGCGAAGCGCCTCTCCGAAGCGGTCCCGGGGAAATGCTTCCGCTTCGGAGACGTGGACGACCACCACGTCTTCCTGTTCCACTTCGACAAACCCCACGCCCCTTCGCCCGACGACCTGACCCTGGAGGTGTTGATGCACGGCATGGGCTCGAGAGCACCGGACCTGCCGGCGCTCTTCCCCGGCTTTCAGGTGGACGACCACCGATTCGAGCCCGTGGGCTACTCCCTCAACGCCATCCAGGGGACGAAGTACTACACGGTCCATGTGACCCCCCAGAAGTTCTGCTCGTACGTCAGCTTCGAGACCAACTGCGTGGACGACGGGGCGGAGGCCATGACGGCGCGCCTGCTCGAGCTCTTCAAGCCCCAGTCGCTGGATGTCATCCTCTTTACCCCGCTGGGGTCGCAGCGAAAGGTCGGCTGCGCCTATCCGGCCGAACGCTCCATCTGCCAGGAGCTTTCCTGCGGCTACCGGGTCCGCTTCGACCACTACTTCAAGCCGGTCCGGGGCTCCTCGCCGGCCTTCCAGATCAAGCCATGAGCTCCCGGGGGCGCTGGATCGACGAGGAGTACCAGGGGGTCCTGCGCACGGGCTTCCGCGTGCGCCGCCGGCTGTTCAAGGGACAGAGCCGTTTCCAGGAAGTCGAGGTGCTCGAGACAGCGGGGCACGGGCGCCTGCTCCTTATCGACGGCATGACCATGGTCTCGGAGCGTGACGAGTTCGTCTACCACGAAATGATCGCCCACGTCCCGCTGTTCGTCCACCCCAAACCGCGCCGAGTCCTCGTCATCGGCGGCGGCGACGGCGGCACGGTCCGCGAGGTCCTCCGCCACCGGGGCGTGACCCGCTGCGTCCTCGTGGAAATCGACAGCCTCGTGGTCGAGGCCGCCCGGCGGCACCTCCCCGGGACCTCGAGCGCGCTGTCGTCCAGGCGCGCTCAGGTCCTCATCGAGGACGGGGTCCGCTTCGTACACGAGACGGACGACCGCTTCGACGTGGTCATCGTGGACTCGACCGAGCCTTTCGGGCCCGCGCGGGAGCTCTTCGGACGAAGCTTCTACCGGGACGTGCGCCGCGTCCTCACGGATGGAGGCATCGTCGTGTCCCAGGCGGGCTCCCCTTTCTACGAGCTGGGCACGCTCCGGCGGCTCAGCCGCAACCTGCGCTCCTCGTTCCCGGTCGTTGCGCCCTATCTCTTCACCAACCTCACCTACCCGGGGGGGTTGTGGGCGTTCACGTTCGCGTCCAAGGGGCTCCGGCCGGTCGACGACTTCAAGCCCGCGCGGGTGAAAGCCGCGCGGCTTCCCCTGCGCTGGTACAACGCGGAGATCCACAAAGCCGCGTTCGCCCTGCCGACCTTCGTGCGGCGGGGCCTGGTTCCCTAGTCGTTCTTCGGCTCGGGCCCGATGGGGCCGAACTTCGCCTCGTAGCGCCGGATGTTGTCGGCCAAGGCGGCCATGAACCTCTTGGCGTGCTTGGGGCTCGAGATGATGCGGGTGTGCACCTTGGCGCCGGGGGTCCCGGGATGCAGGAACATGAAGTCCAGGATGAACTCCCCGTCCGTGTGGCCGATGCTGGCCAAGTTCGCGTACTTCCCCTGGCCCACGCTCTCCTCGACCACCACCTCGATCTCCGGCACGGGCTTGGGAGGCGGCTCAGGCTCCCCCTGCTTGCGGAACTCCTTGACCCCGTGGCCCCAATCCGTCCGCTGGTGCTTGCCTTTGATGAATTTCTTGGGTTCCATCAGCGATGGCAGCACGAATGCAGACAGGTCTTCTTAGCGGGGCTCCTGACGAAGAGCAGGGGAAAAACGATGTCGCTGAAGCAGCACGGCAGCCACACGGCCACGAAGAGCGAGACGAACACGAACAAGAGCTTGGGGATGCTCAGTTCCATCGTGCCCAAGGCCATGAGGATGTGGAACAAGGAGGCCCAGGTGCTCACCAGCACGTGACCCGAGTGCGGCAGCTTGGTGATGGGCCGATAGTAGGCGATGGCCAGGCCGATGAGGGCGATGGGATTCACGAGCCACCACTTCTCCATGCAGCCGACGTGCAGCTCCCGCTCCGGCATCCCCAGCGCGGCTTCGCAAAGGTATGGAAGCAGCGAATCGCTCAGCGTGGCGAGTCCTACCGCTCCCACGAAGCCGATTCCCAGCAGGGCCCACAGACTCGCGCCTTCCGCGTGCTTCTCGTACATGGACGACGTGACCAAGGCCCCGAGCAACACGTGCGCAGGATGCAGGATATAGAATATCTTGTGGCTTACGTCATGCGGCAGGTTCCGGCACAGAAGCATGATCACGATGCCCGTGGCCGCGCCAAACAGAGTGAAGGGAGCGTGGTCCCGGAGCTCGTGGAGTATGGTCTCTCTCATCGCGATGCCATTAGTATAGCAATCGGTCGTAGGCCTGCAGGAGCCTTCCCGTGGTCTCCTTCCCGACCGAGTTCGTCTCCTCGTAGTGGGTCCCCGGAGGCCTGGGGTGCATGAAGCGGTTCGGCGTGACCTTGAAATCGTAGGCCGGCACCAGGTAGCCTATCTCGTCGTTGGCCAAGCCCGCGATGATGCCATGGGCCCCGAGCCTCTCCCTGAGGCCGGGAGCGGTCTCAGGGAACATCTCTCCCGGCACTCCGAGCACAGCCACGGGACCGAGGCGCACGAGCGAGACCTCGGTCTCGATCCAGGGGCGCAGGCGCTTGGGCAGCGGATATCGGAACAGGGCTCTGGCGCTCCTCTTCATCCCTTCCCATCGGGAGAGGGTCCATCCCTCCGCGTCGTAGAGCGTGTGGCCGCGGCGCAGGCTGTGCAGGAAGATGAGGTAGCGCGAGTTCTCCACCGGGACTCGCACCGCTGCGGAACTCATGGAGACCTCGGCCTCATCCCAAGACTCGGCCTTATCCAAGGCGCTGAGAGCCGCGTCAGCCACGGCGCTTCCGAGCCAGCGCATGGCAGCCTCCTGCCGGACCCCGGCCTCCTCGTGCACATCCGGGGTCATGAGCCCGCCGATGAGGCCCGGGAAGAACAAGCACTCGCCGCCGGTCCTGCGCTCCACGCGCTCGCACAAGGCTCCCGGGTAATCGGCCGAGACTTTTTTATTTTCGCGGCCCAAGACCTCCGCGTGGCAGGACCAACGCACCAGGGTACCGAGCATCGCCCCGTTCTTGCCCCTGAAGGAGAGCACGTCGAGCTCCGGATCCAGGACCACCGGGTCCCGCGAGTCCCGGCACAGACCCTTCAGGTCGAGGTCCTTCCGAGCCGACAGCATCCGGGCCTCCTGCATGCGCCCTGAAAGCTCTTTGACGAGCCCGATCACGGCCTTCTTCACCCGCTCCTGATACTGCGGGCTTACGCCCGAGACGCCTGGCCAACGGCCCCAGAGTCCCAGCGAGTCCGGGGCGGAATGCGTATGGGTGGCGGCCACGAACACGTCAAGCCCGAGCCGCCTTCGGATGTCCAGCACGTCCTCCCGGAACAGGCCGAGGCTGTCCACTCCCACGAAAGCGACGGTGCGCTTGCCGTCGGAGACCACGAGAGCCCTGGCGTAAAGGCGGTCGAGCACGCCCTCGGCCCGCCGGCCTTTGGCGCCGAAGCCCGCGAGCCAGACAGGGCTCCTGCGCAGGTCCGGCGTGATGTCGGCCTTGCCGGCTGCGGCGTAGAGCCCGGCGTGGGCGGGGACCGCCAGGGCCAGGGCCAGCGGCACGCTGAGCGTCACCCGGGCAGCATCTCCTTTTCCAGCTTCTCGTAGCGCTCGATGACGCCGCGAACGTAGGCCCGCTTCTGCGTATAGCTGCCGGGGAAGAAGCTTCCCTTGAACCCGGCCACGACCAGGTTGCGCAGGGCCTTGCGCGAGAGCTTCAGATGCTTGACGGCCAGCTCGAGCTCCCGCGAGACCGTGGTGTCCGACATGAGCCGGTTGTCCGTGCACAGGCTGACCGAAAGCCCCCCATCGATCATCTTCTTGACGGGGTGCTCCTCCACCGAGGAGATGGAAGGCGTGGTCTGCAGATTGCTCGTGATGCAGACCTCGATGCCGATCCTCTCGGAGGCGATGTAGTTCGCCAAATTCTGGACGTATCGCGCCGGATCCTTGATGGACGGGTCCTTGATCATGCTCTCTTCGAAAAGAAAGGTACCGTGGCCCAAACGGTTGGCGTGGCACTGAGTGATGGCCAGGAAGATGGACTCCGGCCCATAGGCCTCGCCCGCGTGCACGGTCTTCTTGATGAAGTGGTCGTGCACGCACTGGTAGGCTTCCTTGTGGTCCACCGCCGGATATCCTGACTCCTCCCCGGCCAGGTCGAATCCCACGATGGGAAGCCCCTCCTCCTCCACCATGGAGACGCAGGCGCGGGCGAGCTCCAGGGACGCGGCCGCGTAGACCTCCTTCTTCTTGGCGTGCTCCATGAGCCTGAGCATATCCGCGAAATAATTCGACATGCCCTTGCTGAAGCGCCGCATGGCGCACACGATGACCCCGAAGTGGAACGGCAGATCCTGGCCGGACTTCACCGTAGGGGTGTGGTTGTGGGTCCGGGCGCCGCGCTCCAGCCCCTTCACCACAGCCCGGACCGAATCCTTGAGGGAGAGCCCTTTGGAGGTGTGCAGCTGCGGGGCGAAGCGCACCTCGATGTAGCGCGCACCCTCGGCGATGTTGTCTTCCACGAGCTCGGCCGCCACGCGCTCGAGGTTCTCGGCGGTCTGCAGCACGGCGCAGGTATAGGCGAAGCCCTTGAGATACTCCCCGCGGTTCGCGTACGCCGACTTGAACACCTGCTCCCGCATGCCGGCCTCATCGTAGGCGGGCAGCCGCACCATCTCCTGGCGCGCGAGCTCGATGAGCGTCCCGATGCGCAGGGAGCCGTCGAGATGCAGATGCAGGTCCGTCTTGGGAATGGCCCGGATGAACGCGGAGGTTATCCTATCCTTCATGGTTCGTCGTCCTCCTCACCGGCCATTCGGGGAGCCCGCTCCGCCCATGACCCCGGCGGACTGGACCTGCGAGAACGCGGTCAGAGCCGCGGGGTTGGACATGATGCCCTGGAACACCGCCGGGTCCACCAGGGCCGTGAGGATGGCGGGGTTGGCGAGGGCCACCTCCTGGACCGATGGGCCGTCATGGAGGAAGGTCTTGAGCGCGGGGCATTCGAGCATTCGGTTGACCAGCTTCGAGCCCGCCACCACGCTGGAATTCTGCGGGTCTCCGTGGGCCACGGCCATGGCGATGGGCAGGCTGTTCCGTATGCCCTTGGGGTCCTTCGTATCCATCAAGAACTCCTTCCACGCCTGCGGATCAGTGCAGTTCCTCTGCGACTTGGGCCTGGACATGTAGGCGTCGACCAGCATGTCGTTGTTGAACAGGAAGCCGAGTATCTTGGGGTGCCCGACGAGCTTGCTCACGAGCCCGGCCATGAGTTCGTAGCTGCCTCCGACCCGCTGCAGCCCCGGCCCGTCCTTGGGCCCGCCCAACTTCTGCAAAAGGGCCTCGTCCTCGGGCCCGAGCTTCTTCTCGGCTTTCACGGCCACGGGAGCGGGCCGGGCTTTGCCCCGCGCGACCGGGCCCTCCCGCTCCTCGGATTCTTCCATGGGCTTGACCGTGTAGCCCTCGTCCTGCCGACCCTGTCCCGAAGGATTCGGGGGCGGCGTCACGATCATATCGAAGGAGGACTTATGTTTCTTGCCGTCTTCGACGCGCCCGATCTCCAGTTCGGCGGACAGCTGGTCCCCGGCGCGGACATCCCCGAACAGGCCCACGCTCTTGAATCCCCCGGCCTCGAGCTCGCTCTGGGCCGGCTGGCGCCTCCTGCTCACGGCCAAGCCGCCGACCATGATGGCCACGCCGACCAGGAACCATGCGGAGAACTTTCCCCAGGAAGACTCTGAGCTGCTCATAGACGGACTACTTTATCATTGTACACGATAAACCGCCACGCTCCGTGCGTACGAACCCCGCTCCCCCAGATCCCGGAAGTCCGCGTCCCGGCCCGTCTCCAGGAACAGAAGGCCCGGGTCCAGCGGGGCATAGTCGAACGACATCACCGGCCCCCGCGCGCGTGCTTTCTGGAGCCAATCCGGCCAGACGTCCGGATTCCCGGGCATGGCGTAGTCCACGACAGCCATGTCCGCGCGTTCGGGCGAGGCCTCGGCCTCGCGCAGGGGATAGCGCTTCCATGACGAATGCCGCAGATAGTACTCCAGCACGGCGCTGTCGTTCACGATGCCTTCGCCTGAGCCGGACCCGAGCCGGACCGCGGCGGCCATTTGGGGACAGACGCATCGGGTGTAGCGCGCCGCATGCGGCAGGCAGAGCAGGAGCAGGGCCGCGGGAAGCGCATGCCTGGACACGGGGAACCTCTCCAGGAGCCGGGCCCATCCCGCCCCCGCCAGCAGGCACAGGAAAGGCAGTATGGCTCCGGTGGGGCGGGCCACGGGGACATAGCGCAGGGACGCGAAGACCCAGACCACGAGCATGCCGGGCCCGAACAGCACGAAGACCCAGTCCTCCTCCTTGCCGCGGCGCGCAGCCGCCAGCCCCGCCGCGGCCCCGACAGCCAGGAGGAGCACGGACACCGGCCCGCTCGAAAGCAGCAGCCACCGGAGCATGAACGCCGGCTGCCAAAGCATCCCGGCCGGCCTGGCGGCGCTGCTGCCGAAAATCTGCTCCCGGAGCTCGCCGAGGTAGGAGTCCAGGGGCACGCCTCCGGCCGCGTTCCTCAGCAGGTAGAACCCCTGCCAGAGCAGGACCGGGGTGAGAACTCCCATCGCGGACAGGAGTAGAGACTTGAGCGTCCAGCGCCGCAGCCGCAAGAGGACGAGGAGCGCGGCTATGTTTGGGAGGATGAAGTAGTGGGAGGTGAACCCGAGGCCGAGGAGGAGCCCGCCGAGATAGCGTCGTCTATCGCCGAAAAGGAGATACGCCCCCGCGGTGAGGAAGAAGACGGCGGAGGAAACAGCCAAACCGGAACGGGAGTACCAGATATGCCCGCCCAGGCAAGCCAGGAGCGCGGCGGACGCGAGCCCGGCCGCAGAGCCTCGCCACCGCCGCCCCCAAAGGAACACGATCAGGACCGTTCCGATCCCGAAAAGCGCGTTCACGAGGATAGGCACCCAGTCCCCGTCGAACATCAGGTAGCCCGCGGTCAGAAGCGCGAGATGCGTGGGCTTGGCGACCGTCCTGTGCCAGATGCCGCCCGTCCTCGCCACCTCGTCGCGGACAGCGTCGGGCCCGCGCAGGAGGGAGCGGCAGAAGGCGGCATAGGATTCGGCCTGCCCCGCGGACCATACCCCATCGTAGAAATACTGGCCCTGGCCCGTGATGTTGCCGAGCCTGAGCCAGGCCGCGGCCAGGAGGATGATCGCGAGGCTGATATGTTCCGTTGAACGGTTCATGGAAAGGCCGTAGACTATTATATACACTTAGCGCGATGGAGCTCCGTCGGGGTCTCCTGATGGTTTTCCTCTCGTCTTCTTCCGCTCTCGCGGCGGACGCGGATATTTCCCCCTGGAAGCGGCTCGATGAGATCGCGAACGTCGAGGCCCAGACCCTGTGCCAGGAGGCCGAACCCAATATCCGGGACCTCAAGGGATTGGCCCCCTCCTACATGGTCCCTTCCCAGTTCGAATCCGTGTCCGTGAAGCGCCAGACCCTGCGAATCGACCTGCAGCGCCGCCTCGACGACCTTGAGACACTCCGGAACGAGTACCGCTCGACGCAGAAGGCCCTGCAGACGGAACTCGCCATCAAGACGCTCAAGCCCAGGAAGCGCAAGACCGGCGAGCTCATCGACGAGGAGAGCAAGCAGAGCCTGGTGCAGTACTACGTCTACGACCAGGCCTTCAACAAGCTGCAGGACTGCCTGGTGATGCTCACCGGCGTGATCTCGAAAGACGAGGCCGCCTTCGTCATCGCCCAGGACGCCATGGCCAAGCGCAGGTTCCGCACCCAGGTCATCGGCGGAGTCTCCGCGGCAGCGGTCCTGGTCCTGGGCTTGTCCTTGTTCATCGCAAAAAGGATGGCGGCCTCCACCGCCGCCGAGGTCCTGGTCACCCAGCCCATGCGGACCACCCAGCCTATGCGGGTCACCGGCCCGACGGGGCGTCCGGCCCTGCCTTTGGACAGAGCCGCCCCCGCGGACGCGATCGGCACGGTTCTGGGCGAGAACTTCCGGCTGGACAAGGTCATCGGCAAGGGCGGCATGGGCGTGGTCTACCTAGCCCAGGACCTCACCCTGGACCGGAAAGTGGCCATCAAGCGCATGCGCGAGGAGGTCTCGGACAACGAGAGGGAACTCGCGAACTTCGTCTCTGAAGCCCGCTTGGTGGCCTCGCTCAAACACCCGGGCATCGTGGAGATCTACTCCATCATCAAGGAGCAGGGCCGGCTCTACCTGGTCTTCGAATTCGTGGAAGGCAACACCCTGGACTCCGCGCTGCACGTGTGCAAGCGGCTGACCTTGGCCCAGGCCCGGTCCGTGCTGAGGCAGATCGCCTCGGCACTGGACTACGCGCACTCGCGCAAGATCATCCATCGGGACCTCAAGCCCTCGAACATCATGCTCACCCCGGCCGGGACGGCCCGGGTCATGGACTTCGGGGTCGCCTACCAGGCCAAGAAGGCGGTGGCCGCGCTCACGCGCGCCGAAGTCTGGGGCACGCCTCCCTACATGGCTCCGGAGCAGGAGCTGGGCTCGGTCACGAACGAAGCGGACCTATTCTCCCTGGCCGCGTGCTTCTACGAGATGCTGACCGGCAAGGTGCCCTTCCCCGGCCCGAACTACCTTGCGCAGAAGCGCGAGATGCGGTTCATCGACCCCTCCAAGCTCATCCCGGCGCTTCCGGTCGGCCTCGACACCATCATGCGCCGAGCCCTTGCGCCGGACCCGCGGCAGAGATTCCATTCCGGAGCCGAACTCGCGACAGCGGTGGAAAGGGTCTGAACATGCTGTTCGCCGTCCTAGGAGGCTTCATGGCTGGAGCAGCCTGGTCCGGAGAGAGGATCCCGTTGTCGCCGGCCCCTGCGAAGCAGGGGCGGGTCTCCGTGGAAGAGGCGTTGTTCAAACGCCGTTCAGTCCGCGACTTCCAAGCAAAGGACCTGGACAAAAGGCAGGTCTCTCAATTGCTTTGGGCGGCGCAAGGAGTGACGGGCAAGGCCGGGCTGCGCACGGCTCCTTCCGCCGGCGCCCTTTATCCCCTGGAAATCTTCGCACTGGACAAAACAGGCTGCTATCGCTATCTTCCCAACGAACACTCCCTGGAGAGGACGGCTTCAGGAGACCTTCGCCCGAAGCTCGTGACCGCCGCCCTAGGCCAGTCCTCGGCAGGCAAAGCGCCCTTGGACCTGGTCATCGCCGGATCGCCCGAGAAACTGGCTTGGAAGTACAAAGGCAGGTCCGAGCGCTACACTCTGATCGAGGCGGGACACGCGGCGCAGAACATCCTGCTCCAGGCGACTGCCATGGGGTTGGGAGCGGTGCCCATCGGCGCGTTCTCGGACGCCAAGGTGTCGAAGCTCCTGTCGCTTTCCCCCGGCGTCACGCCCTACTACATCATCCCGGTCGGCTATCCCAAGCGGTAGATGCTGCTGCTCGGACTCCTGCTGATCCCCCTCCCGGCCTTCAGCCAGGGCATCGATCCCGTGCTCAAGGAGATGGATGCGATCACCTCGGTCGAGGGGCCGCGCCTGTGCGAGGAACTCCGCGCCTACACGGAACAGCTCGAGGCTCTCGAGCCCAGCTATCAGGACCCCTCCGCGCTCGATGACGCCAAGTTCCAGCGCGCGCATGCGCGGGCGGAGCTCGAACGGAGCATGAAGGATTTCAGGATCCTGGACGAGCGATTCAAACAACTGGGCAAGACGGCGCAGACCAATCTCGCGCTCATGGCGTTCAGAAGGAAGTCGGCGGGAAAGGTCGACCCCCGGACCTCGGTGTTCCAGACCTACGCGCACCACGACGCCTTCAGGAAGCTCTCTCTCTGCTATGAGAAGAGCTACAAGGCCATCCAGAAGAACGATGAACTGTTCAGCGCCGCTTTTCAAGCCCGGGCCGAGAGAAAGGCGCGCATCCGCATCGGTCTTGTCGTCGCCGGAGTGATCCTGCTCTGCGCAGGCCTGCCCATCTTCCTGGCCAGACGCATGGCGGCCCGCACCGTACGCCAAGCCCTGCTCGCCCTCCCCCGGGCCGCCGCCGCATCGAAGGACGATGTCGGCCAGGTCCTGGCTGAGAATATCCGCCTGGACAGGATCATCGGCCAGGGAGGCATGGGGATCGTCTACGAGGGGACGGACCTCACCCTGGACCGCAAGGTCGCGGTCAAACGCATGCGCGACGAGATCTCCGAGAATCCGCGCGGCCTCAGCCAATTCCTCGCCGAAGCCCGCTCGGTCGCCGCCCTCAAGCACCCCAACATCGTGGAGATCTACTCCATCCTCAAGGAGCGGGACCGCATCTACCTCGTGTTCGAGTACGTGGAAGGAGAGACTCTCGAGCACGCCTTGGCGGTCAACCGGAAGCTCACGCTGGAGCAGTCCCTTCCCGTGCTCAGGCAGGCTGCCGCTGCCCTGGACTACGCGCATTCGCGCAAGGTCATCCACCGGGACCTCAAGCCCTCCAACATCATGCTCACCCCGGCCGGGACAGCCCGGGTCATGGACTTCGGCCTCGCGTACCAGGCCAAGAAGACCATCGCCATGCTGACCAAGGCCGAGCGTTGGGGCACGCCGGCCTTCATGTCGCCCGAGCAGGAACTCGGCTCCATCGGCAATGAGACGGACATCTATGCCCTGGGGGTATGCTTCTACGTCATGCTGACCGGGACCTTGCCTTTCCCTGGGCCGGACCATCTGGCGCAGAAGCGGGCCATGAAGCCGGCAGGCGCGGAGCGCCTGCCGGCCAAACTCCTTCCTGTCATGAAGAAAGCCTTTGCCGTAGACCCTAGGCAGAGGCACCATTCAGGAGCCGAGCTGGTCGCTGCTGTGGAGAACTCCTGATGCTCAAGCTCCTGTTCTCCCTGGCCCTCTCCGCTCTTGCCGCGGGCCGCGAGACCGTGCTCGAGAGGATGAAATCCATCTCCAACGACCAAGCACCTCCGATCTGCGCAGAAATACGCAGCCAGATGGCCGAGTTGGCGAAACTCACCCCTCTCTACGAGGACCCTCGGCGATCCCGATCCATCCTCTTGCCTCGCGAAAAGATCGCCTCCGAGATCCTCCGTTTGGTCGCCGAATTCGATCCGCTGGACAAGGAATTCCATCGCGGCGAGCAAGAGCTCCGGACCGAACTCGCGATCCGGACCCTGTCCAAAGCGGAGATCGCCCCCCCGGGGACCAGATCTCACCTCGTCCAGTACTACGTGTACCACGAGGCATTATCGGCATCCAAGCGCTGTGTTCAGGAGTGTCACAGGAAGCTCTTGGCGGACGATGACCTGCTCCAGGCCGCGATGCAGCGGCATGCGCGGAGATCCTTCCGCATCCGGATCTTCGCGATCGTGGCGGCAGTCCTTCTGGCCCTCTCCGCAGGGTCCGTGTTCCTGGCAAGGCGCATGGCGGCCCGCACCGTGCGCCAAACCCTAGTACAGAACCCTGCGCCGGCAGAACCGGCCAGCCAGGCCCTGGCCGGGAACATCCGCCTGGACAAGGTCATCGGCGAGGGAGGAATGGGCGTAGTCCACGAGGGAACGGATCTGACCCTCGACCGCAAGGTCGCGGTCAAGCAGATGCGGGACGAAATCTCAGAGCACCCCCGAGCCCTCTCTCAATTCCTGGCTGAGGCGCGCCTGGTCGCCGCTCTCAAGCATCCCAACATCGTGGAGATCTACTCCATCCTCAAAGAGCGAGGGAAACTCTACCTCGTGTTCGAATACGTGGACGGCGAGACGCTCGATCACGCTTTGCGAGTCAACAAGAAGCTCACCCTGCCGCAATCCCTATCCGTGCTCAGGCAGGCTGCCTCAGCCCTGGATTACGCGCATTCCAAAAAAGTCATCCACAGGGACCTCAAGCCCTCCAACATCATGCTCACTCCCGCCGGGGTGGCGCGGCTCATGGACTTCGGCATCGCGTACCAGGCCAAGAAGACCATCGCCATGCTGACCAAGGCGGAGAAGTGGGGCACCCCGGCCTTCATGTCCCCCGAGCAGGAGCTCGGCGAGATCGGCCGGGAGACCGACATCTACGCCCTCGGCGCGTGCTTCTACGCCATGCTGACCGGCACCCTGCCCTTCCCGGGGCCGGACCATCTGGCGCAGAAGCGGGCGATGAAGCCGGCGGGAGCGGAACACCTGCCGGCGAAGCTCCTTCCTGTCATGAAGAAAGTCTTTGCCGTGGACCCCAGACAGCGCTATCACTCCGGCGCGGAACTAGTGTCCGCGGTCAGCGCGATCGAAGGACTCCCCTCTTAGCGCACCAGCGCTCGACCCCGCACCGGCTGCACCAGGGAGAGACCGGCACGCACACGTTCTGACCGAAAGCCACGAGCAGCTCGTTGTAGACGAGCCAGTAGCGCTCAGGAAGCTTCTTCATGAGCGCCATCTCGGTCTCCTCCGGCGTCTTCGTGCGCACATAGCCCAGCCTGTTGGAGATGCGGTGCACGTGCGTGTCCACGCAGATGCCGGGCTTTCCGAACCCCACGGTCAGGACCAGGTTGGCGGTCTTGCGGCCCACCCCCTTGAACGCGAGCAGCGCCTCCATCGTGTCCGGGACCTTTCCGCCGTGCTCGCGAAGCAGCGTCCTGGACAGGTCCCGGAGCGTCCGGGCCTTAGTCCGGTAGAAGCCCACCGGATAGATGGCCTTCTCGATGCTCGGGACGGGGAGCCGGGCCAAGGCCTGCGGGGTGGACGCCAGTCCGAAGAGCCTCTCCGAGGCAGCCTCGGTCACAGGGTCCTTGGTGCGCAGGCTCAGGATGCAGGACACCAGCACGAGGAAGGGGTCCTCGAGGACACTGGAGACCGGCTCCCGCCAGCGCAGCGCCGCGCGCTTGAGCACGGCCACGACCGCATGGATGTCCGAAGGCTTCATGGTCCGGGAACGGACATCTTAGCTAAAATCGGGACCATGACTCGCCCGGTCTCAAAGATGCAGGCTGCGGCGGCTCTCGGCTTGGATTTCTGGAGCGCCTCCTGCGAGCTCAAGCAGCTCCGCGAGGCCATGGACGCCGGAGCCGTGGGCGCCTATCTGGACCTCTGCAATGTCCAGGAGACCCTGGAGGCGGACCCGGAAGTCTGGCTGTCCGTGGTGGACGACCTCGCGCACCGCCATCCGGACTCCAAGCCGGAGGACCTGGTCTGGAGGCTCGTCAACGCCATGGCCTCGGGCGCGGCGGCCATGCTCGAGCCGGTGTTCCGCAGGACCGAGGGCCTGCACGGCCTGCTGTGCGTGCACGCGGACCCCGGCCTCGCGAGATGCGAGGAACTGCGCGCCATCGCTCCCAACATCTCCATCGGAGTGCCCGTCACCCAGGAGGGATTGGTCCGCATGGAAGGCCTCCTGGCCGCCGGCGCGAGCGTGGTGGCCACCCAGGGGACCAGCGTGTCCCAGGCCCTGGCGGCCGCGGAGGCCCTGGAGCGGGGCTTGAACCGGGCCGAGGCCTCGGGTCTTGATATACTCGATCTGAGGCCCGGGGTGAGCCTGCTTGTGGGCGCCGTGGCAGACGACCCGTGGACCGGGATCGCCGTGTTCAAGAAAGCGAACTCCCTGTTCCGGGAGCGCGGATACAGAAGCGCCCTGGTCTGCGCCGGGCACCGCGACACGCTCCACTGGTCCCAGCTCATCGGCGAAGGGGTCGTGGCCTGCCTGTCCTACGCGTGGTGGCGCTGTATCGAGGACTTGGATCCGGCCCCGGCCAAGACCCTGGACGCTCCGGCGCAAGCGCCCATCCCGCCCGAGGACCCTGCCCCGACGGCCGCCGCTCTGCAGAGGCTCTCGCACAGCGAGCAGAAGCTCTGCGAGCGGATCAAGAGCCGTGCGTAGGCCGCTCTTCTAGGCCTGGACGACCCGCGTCCCGGCGATGAGGTCGTGCCAGGTGCGGCGGTCCTTCTCCCACAGGGCCCAGAGGTAGCCCAGCGCCGCGATCGCAAAGGAAACGAAGGTGAACAGCGTGCGGACCAAGGCGATCTTCCAGTCCAAGGCCCTGCCGTCCAAGGTCACGACCCTGAGCTTGAGTATCTTCTTGCCGGGCGTGGCGCTCCAAAGCACGAGGAAGAAGGTGCTGTAGGCCAGCCACAGAAAGGCGAACACCGGGCTCTTGGCCTTGCGCGTCCTCTTGCCGACCTCCATATCGTCGGACTTCTGAAGGATCTCCTCGTCGATGTCTTCCTTGGCGATGTCCGGGATATCCAGCTTGATCTCCTGGACGCCTCCTTTCCCGGGCGCCGGAGCCTTGACCTTGATGCCGCTCTTATCCCATTGGACCGCGTCGCCGACCTTCAGTCCCGCCGTGGAAAAGACCACGTCGCCGGCTCTGAAGCCATCCTTGCCGAACGAGATGGAATCCACCTTCTTGAGCTCATCCTCCACGGTCTTGGCCACGGCCTGGACTTGCTGCTCCGTGATCTGCTTGCTCTTCTTGGAGTGCATCCTCACGCGGTACTCGGTCTTGTCCTTGGGGAAGAAGGTGGATGCGAGCAGGCCGCACAAGGCCAGATCGATGCCCACGGCGACGGCCCGCTTGAGGAGCGGCGCGTTGACCATCTCCTGCCCCACGGCCGGAGCCTGCAGCGGGGCCATGCGGCGCTTGAGGAACGAAAGCAGGCCCTTGGCCGGAGCGACCGGAGCCGCCACTCCGCCGACCGGGTTCTCACGCACCACCTTGTAGACCCGGATGCGCTCCGAAACGCCCTTGAGGTGGAACAGGCCGACCTCGCTCGAAGGGACCTCCTTCTTGTTCATGGCGAGGTAGACCGCCTCGGTGAAGTACACCTCGCCGGCTTCGGCGATGCCCTCGATGCGGGCCGTGATGTTCACCGCGTCGCCGAACACGTCGTTGTCCGCGATGTTGACCTCTCCCAGGTTGATGGCCACGCGCACGTCGATGCGGTCGTCCGCGTGCTTGTCCGCGTTGTGCTCGCGCAGGACCTCCTGCACCGCGATGCCCGCGAGCACCGCGTCCGTGGGGCTCTCGAAGACCATCAGGAAGGCGTCCCCGATCGTCTTGACCAGCTTCCCCCCTTTGCCCTCCAGCACCGGGAGCACGAGGTTCTTATGCTCCTCGAGCATGGACGCGATGCCCGCCCGGCTCATGCGGGATGTCTTGGGGGTGAATTCCTTGATGTCCGTCATCAAGATGGTGAGGTTGCGGGTCACGGGGTTCGCCATGGGGCTATTTAATCGGATTTGGCCTTTGGGCTCAAGAGCGCGACCGCATCCACGCGGCGGACCGCGGCCGCGATGCGCTCCATGTTCCGGACCTTCATGGCGGACTCTTTCTCCATGAATCCGGCGGTCCCCTTGGGCATGGCCGGCCGGGTCTTGGGGTCCCTCAGCAAGGCCAGCTGGTCCAAGTACTGGTCCGCCTCCTCTCTCGGCAAGTCGCCGGCAGCGACGCTCTCATCCAGGAGCTTCCTGAACTCGGCCGTGGGAAGGCAGGCTTTGGGATCGCTGCTCAAGCCCTTCAAGCAGGCCATGAGCGCCTGTTCCGTGGCCGTGAACAGCGGCAGGGTCTTCTCGTAGCGCTTGACGAGCAGCCAGGTGCGGGTCTGTCTGGGATCGGCCCGGACATCGCGCAGCACCGCCTCGAAGCCTTCCAGCTGCTCGGCGCCGAGCTCCACGCGCCGGGCCTCGGCCAGGATTTCGTTCACGCGGCTCTCATTCACGCCCGCCGCGAGTTCCCGCGCGATCTGCTCTTCCGTCATGGGCTGGGGGCCGGCCGGGCCGCCCATTGCGCTGTCCAATCCAGAGCGCCGAACGAACCAGAGCGTGGAGAGCACAAGGCCGACGGCGACGCCCAGCACCACGAGGACGTTGCTGCGAATCATGCCGGCATTCTACAATATCATCCTGGATGTCCCGACTGTTCATCGGCGGCGTATCGCCCGGAAAGGTCGAGGAACTGCTCGGCCGCATCCGGCGGCTCGGGATCGACCCCTCGCTCATCGAGGAGCGCTTCATCAAGGGCGGAGGCAAGGGCGGCCAAAAGGTCAACAAGACCGCCAACTGCGTCCAGCTCCGCTATCCCCCTCTGGGCCTGGAGGTCCGCTGCCAGCGCGAGCGCAGCCTCGCGACGAACCGCTTCCTCGCCCTGCGCGAGCTCGTGGACCGGGTGGAGATGCGCGTCTCGCCCGGGACCTCGGAGCGGCTCAAGGAGATCGAGCGTATCCGCCGGCGCAAGGCCCGCAGGCGCCGCCGCAACATCCTAGGCCCCAAGACCCTGCCCGAGCCTGGGAATTAACTCCCACGAGCTGTCCGCGCTTCCCGGGGATACTAGAGGCATGAGGACATTGATCTTCTGCCTGTTCATGGGGGTCTCCTTCTCTCAGGAGGAACTCGACCCCCATGAAAAAGCGAACATCTACCGCAGCATATTCTCCCCGAAGTTCAAGGTTGCGCTCACGCAGGAGTCCATAGACACCCCGGAGGTCCGGGAGATGATCTCAAAAGCGGTCATGACCTGGATCGAACCGCTCCGGGAGCGCTCTCCCGTCCCATTGGCAAAAGAGGTGGAGTTCGTCAAAGAGGGGCCTGGCGTGCGCGGACCCAGGGACAATGACGAGGACGGCGGACCGGATCAGACTCACGCGCACATCACCGTGGACATCGGCCCGCACTCGAGCAATTCCGCCGGCATCAGCGGAGTGGAGATCGGCGTCCGCGGCGGAGAGCCGGGCTCTTCGGACCCGATCCGGTACTCGGACATCGTGCACGAGATCGGGCACCTGTTCGGCCTGGACGACCAGTACGGGCTGGGCATGGACTACCCCGAGTCCGTGATGAACGCAGGCGACATCAGCGAACTGACCGAGCATGACCTAAGAGAGGTCACCCGGAACTTCGACGAAACGCTCAAGGAGATGGGCGAGCAGGAGGCCGCCGGCCCCGGCCACAACTTGTGGTAGGAACCGGGGCTACCGGATCAAGATCGCGCGGCGGACCTCCTCGTGTCTCACCCCCGGAAGAAGGTCGCCGCCGAAGTCGAGGGCATCCGTCCGCTCCGACGGGTCCGCCGGGACCTCCCTGTACGTCGTTTCCACGCGGTAGTACTGGCCGGTCCTCGGGTCCACGTGCGTGCCGTCGCCCTCGAACTTCCAGTACGTCTTTTCGTTGAGCCAAGCCTTCTTCTCGACGTAGGACCCGAGCCGGAGCAGGCCGATGTCCCGCCCCTTCTCGTCCGCGGCGTACTGGATGCGGAGATCGATCCGGTCCCTGGGGATTGAGGACTGCCGCCCTCCCTGCAGGCCGACGATCACCCGCGCTTGCGGGTCCGGCCGCCCGTCCGCGCTCTGCTCGGGCCGGCCCGGCGCGCTCTGGATGACGGGCACCGCGGCCGTCGTTCCCGAGCCGTACGCCAGGATGCGGCCGACCTGCTCCGGCTTTCCGCCGGCCGATCCTAGGCGATAGAGCTTCCCTGTGCCGGGTTCGATGAAGGTCCCGCTCTTCGAGTCCAGGCTGGAGAGCCTCCTGGGCTGGCCGTCCTCGCCCCGGACGTACGCGTCCTTCAGGGGGTTGGTCGGACTCCAGACCTGTTTGTTCTCAGCCGTACGCCGGGCCTCGAGCGCCCTGTCGGTCCCCTCCGGAGCCCCGAGCATGCCCCGGACGCTGGCATTCTGATGGATGGCCGAGTCGCTGAACGGCTTGGGGTTCAGCAGGTCCCCGCCGGCCCGCTTCTCGAGATAGTCGACCAGGCCCCCCCATATCTTGTCCTGGGCTTTATTGAAGCGGTCTGCCCACTCGGCGTGGAGCTTCTGTTTGGCCGCGTCGGCCTGCTGCTTGGCGACCGCATCGATGCCCTTGTCCGCCGCCCCCTGGAGCGCGTCCCGTAGGGGTCCAGCGCGGCTCGCGAGCTTGTCCAATCCCTGCGCCGCGTCCCGCTTGGCCTGCCCAGCCTTGACCAGGGCGGTCGCGTCCACCGCGGCGTCGATGGCGGCGTTGCCCGCGGCGAAGATCTTGCTGGACGCGGCGTCTGCGGCGTTGAAGAAGGCCTTGGTCCCGATCTCCCGCACCGCGCTCCCCACGCGGATCCCGTCCGCGTCCTCGGACACCCGCCGGGCCGTAAAATCCTCCGCCGCCGACGCGAGCCAGGCCCGCTCGGCGGACGAGACCGGAAGGGCGCCGTCCGGCAGAGGAGCGCCGAGTGTCGCGCGCAAGGTCTGGTGGAACGATGACGCGGCATCGAAGCCGACCGGGACGCTGAAGAGCCTGCCGTCGCCGCCCGGCGGAGAGACGATCGCGCGAAGGCTGTCCTGGGACGGGTCGTAGACCAGGAACGCTCGGGCACCGTCCCGGCCCAAACCCACGTCCACCGCGAGGCGCTCAGGCTCGCCTTCCCAGACCCTCGCGTACTTCAGCAGTCCTTGCTCCTTGAGGAAGCCGAGCTTTTCTGAAGGCGGTTGCGCCTCCTCCAGGTGGCGCTTGAGGAAGCTGTCCAGAACCTCCCTCTCCTGCTCCGCCGCGGGCTTCTTCGGATCTGTTCGCTCTTCGGCTCGGGTCAAGCCGATGGGAGCCAGAATGATCAGCGCCGCGAGCATCTGGGTCATCATGAAGCCTCCTCCCTCACTAGGGATACCGTAGCCCCGGCGCCTCGCGCTCTCAAATGAACTCCCCCTGAAGCAAGAACCCTTTTGTTTTTCAGCATAAACCTTGAGCCCGCACGTCTGTTCACACTGCTTTCAGGCTGAATCGGAGAGGGATACTACTCGAATCGGTAGCCGAGGCCGCGCATCGTCACGATGCTGGCCCCGCCCAAGGGCCCCAGCTTGCGGCGGAGGTTCTTGATATGGACCTCCAAGGTGTTGGTAAGGGGGGCGTCCCTCGTCCAGAGGAGCGAGTGGAGCTGTTCCCTGGACAGCGTCCTGGGCCGGACGCGCGCGAGCTCATGGAGGAGGTCGAACTCCCTGGCCGTGAGGTCCCGCACGATCCGTCCGTCGACCTCGACCGTCCGGGTCTCGGGGTTGATGGAGACCGGGCCCGAACGGATGCAGGACACGTCGGACCATCCCCCTGTGGATCTCCTGAGGAGCGAATCGACCCACAGCAGCAGCTCCTTGCTGTCGAGCGGCTTGGTGAGATAGACATCCGCCCCCGAAGCGAAGCCCGCGGCCTTCTCCTCCACGGAGTCCTGGACCGTCAGCATGATCACGGGCACGCCGGACCGGGAGGGATGGGCGCGGATGCGGCGGCAGACGTCGTATCCCGTGCCCTCCTTGAGATTGATGTCGAGCACGGCCAAGTCGAAGGCCTCGGCGTCGAGGAGTCTCGCCGCGTGGAGCGCCGAATCCGTGGCCAGAGCCTCATACCCCTGGTGCTCGAGCAGCTCGCGGATGAGCGCCGCAGTCTCCGGGAAATCCTCCACCACGAGTATCTTAGGCCGCATCCCGAGAGAGTACCACCTTGACACCCGCACGGTCCAGGGCATAGACTAAGAGGACCATGCCCGCCCGGATCATCATCGTCGAAGACGACCCGCACGCCTTGTCCCTGATCCGGGACTCCCTCTCCGCCTCCGGTCATGCCTGCATTTATGCAGGCACCTGCGCCGAAGGGTGGCGGGAGATCGAGGCCGCCAAGCCCGACCTCGTCATCCTGGACGTAGGGCTCCCGGACGGCTCCGGCGTGGAGCTTTGCGCGAAGATACGCAGTCACCCCCTGCTGGCGCCGACGCCCATCATCATGCTGACCGCCCTGGGCGGACTCGACGACAAGACCAGCGGGTTCCGCGCCGGCGCCGACCGCTACCTGGTCAAGCCTTTCCAGTTCGCGGAGCTCAAGCTGTGGGTGGACGCTCTGCTGCGCCGCGTGAAGCTGGACGAGCGCGAGGGCGGGATCCTGCGGGCGGAGGATTTCGTCGTTGATCCGGGCCGCCACACCGTCGCCACGGCGGGACGGATCATCAGCGACCTTACCCGCAAGGAATTCGACCTGCTCTACGAGCTGGTGCGGCACAGTCCGAGGGTCCTCTCCAAGGAGTTCATCCTTTCGGCCTTGTGGCATCAGGTCCTCCGGGACAATACCGTGGAGGTCCACATCAAGAACATCCGCTCCAAGCTGGGCCCCTCGGCCAAGCGCGTCGTCACCATCCCCAGCGTCGGCTATCGGTTCCGGTGAGGCTCGCACCCCTGCTGGGAACACTCCTACTCCACGCCGCAGGCATGGCGCACGCAGCGCGTCCGGACCCGTGCCGCGAATCCCCCGGGGCCTCGAAGGCCCGCGTCGAACGGGAATCCGCAGTGCTCGACAGCCTCATCCAGAGGCTCGACGCTCTGACCGCGGCCTATCCGGCCGAGAGGGAACTCGCCGGGATGTCCGTCAAGCGGATCGCCCTGCGGCAGGAGGCGCTGTCCAAGGCGGGCAAGCTCCGCGAAACGGCGGTCGCGCTCAAAAGCTGCCGCGCCTCGTACTCCTTCAAGGACGCGTCATCGCTCATCTCGCAGGTCCTCGACGGAGGAGACGTCGACGTCAGCAATGAGGTCCGGGGGATCGTGGACCTGGAGAAGATCGGCGAAGATGCCGAGCGCAAGGCCTCCGCAGTGTCCGCCGCGCTCGAGCGGGAGCAGACCTCGTTCGAGTCGGCCCTGAGTTCCCGCCGGCTCCGCTCGCTGCGGGCGCTCCTCGCCTCCCTGCTGGGAGCCGGGCTGGCGTCGCTGGCGGCCCTCCTTTGGTTCTCCCGAGGCAGGAGGGCGCGGCGCGCGGAGATCGTCTTCCTCCCGCCTCCGGCTCCCCGCGCGCTCAAGACGCCGAAGCCGTTCCCGGCCCTGCCGGGGTCCCCTCTTTCCACCGGCGTCATCCTCGCGGGGAACTACCGGATCCTCAAGACGCTCCAGGACGGCACCCTGGGCTCGGCCTACACGGCCACGGAGCTCGACACGAATCGGATCGTGATCGTCAAGAGGCTCCGCGACGAACTCCATGGCGCCGAAAGGGACGTCGAGAACCTGCTGAGCAAAGCCAGGCTGGCTGCCACGCTCAAACACCCCAGCATCGCGGAGGTGCATTCGGTCTTCATCCACAAGGAGCGCATCCACCTGGCCATCGAGAACGTCCCGGATGGAGTCCCGCAGGACAGATACTTCGATGCCGCGAAGCGCCGCGACCTCCCGCTCGTCAAGATCGTGGTCCGTCAGCTGGCGGCGGTGCTCGATTTCGCGCATGAAAGGGGAGTGGTGCACGGCGACCTCAAGCCGTCGAACGTGCTGCTGACCCCGGACGATGTCGTCAAGGTCTGCGACTTCGAGCTAGGGGCCCTGGCGCGGAGGATCGCCTCCAGGCTCTCCCGTCCGGAGGTCTCGCGCTCCACCGCCTACCTCGCTCCGGAGCAGGAACTCGGCTCGGACGTAAAAGAATCGGATCTCTACTCTCTGGGAGTGCTGTTTTACGAGATGCTCACGGGCCGCGTGCCGTTCGAAGGTCCGAACGCGCTCGCGCTCAAGAAGGTCCCGACCTTCGTCCCGCCGAGCCAGCTGATCCTGGGGGCGCCGTCGGAGCTCGACGAACTCGTTCTGGGAGCTCTGCAGCCGGAGCCCGAACTCCGGTTCACTTCAGCGGACGCGTTCGCCCGAGCCGTCGAAGCCCTGCCCGAGCATCCCGACTGACCCGAAGTCCCTGTCTCGCAGGGAACGCCGGCTGCACGATCCATCCCTCCCGGCGCGCGGTGGAGCCGATCGGCTCCTTGCCGATATCGATGAGAAGCCGTTCGCCCGCCGAGAGGCGCAGCATGGCCAGATCGAAGTTGCTGTCCCCCGCGGCCAGGAGCGGGCGCCGGCCGGTCTTCTCCAGGATGACGTCGGCCTTGCCTTGATCCCAAGTCTTCTGCGTCAGCTCGCCGGTGAGCCTGCCGTCCTGGATCCGCGCCAGGACGCCGTGCACGTTCTCGCGCGGGATGCCGATGCGGGCCGCGATCCGGGCCACGGCCCATTCGACGGTCGCGCTGACGATGCGCACGTCCCAGCCCGCAGTCATGAGAGAGGCCAGCAGGTCCTTCATCTCCTGGTAGAACCGGATGCCGGCGCGGATCTTGGCGGGCGCCGGGTCGTCGTCCCCCAGGGAGATCGATTCTTCTCCCAAAGGCCGCGAGGATTCGAAGGCGATGACCTCGTCGGTGAACGCCTCCAACTCCCCCACCGTGAAGCCCTGCATGAGCTGCACCAGCCAGCCGAAGTCCACTCCCAGCTCGTCTTTGCGGGTCTTCACGCCTTCATAGGCGAGGTGGAAGAGCTTGCGGTAGCGCCGGTACTCGGCGGTCTTCTTGGCCTGTTCGAGGGGCAGATGGCGGATGGCTTCGTGGTTCGCCCGGATCTCGTCGCGGCCGACCTCCTTGGGGATGACGTTCCAGAACGCGTCGCCGAGGCCGAACTTGAAGCGCATCTCGCGGATGGCATGGTAGAAGAGCGCCTCGCCGATATCGTTGCGGATGACGGTGTTGTCCCAGTCGAACACGGCCAGGGGACGCTCCTCCCGGCCGTGCTCCGAGATGAGCTTCTCGATGCGGCGGCGGTTCTCGGGGAGCCACGCGCCCGGCTTGAGCGTCGGCTCCGGGGCCGCGGGGGCCTCCTGCATGGATTTCGGCGAACGCAATGCGGGCCGGAGCAGGGAAGAGGCGCCTTCAGTCGGATCCGCGGCCACGGGAAGACTGGAGAGAGCCGGCCGATGGCCCAGGATCGCGTCCATGACCGCGTTCCCCTGCGTCCGCGCCTCCGCGGGGCTCAGCTCCGAGACTTGAGCCGCCGCAGGGACCTCGACCCCGTTGACGGTCAGCTTGCCGTCCTGCCTGACGACCTCCAGAGTGGGAGTCTTGAGCACTTGCCGCGATGGTGACGCCGGTTGCGCTGGCGCAACCGGCGGATCCGCAAGTCTCGTCCGCCCTTGGATGAGCGGCTGGACGCCTGCGACTGTGGGCGACCACAGCTTGGGCAGGCTGGCGCCGATCAAAGAGCCGGTGAGATCCACGCCTAACGCGCCGGAACCCGAAGACATGCCGGGCTGAAGCACGAGGGGCGCATTGAGCCCCTGGGGAGCGTTCGGGAGAGCTTGGACAGCGAGCCGCGCGGCTTGCGCCGGATAAGGAAAGACCAGGGCCGCGGACAGGGCCCAGGACAGGGCTGAACGCATGTGGAGACATGATAGCGGGAAGTCTAGTCCTACGCTTGAGCCCTTGAGGTCATCTTTGACCAGGGAAAAGCCCTACCCCTGCTGGGTCTATCGGGACTTCCTCAGCGAAGCCGTTTCGCGGCGGGCAGAAAAACAACCTTGGCGAGCAGTCGGCCAGCCTTCGGGGCAGCTGCACCACATCGTCGACGGTAACGTTGTTGTTACGCGGGGCCCTGTTGGGCGTTTTTGAAAAGTGCATAGTTTAAATTTCAAAACTGCATACCCGCCAGCTCGCTTGTTTTGAGGGTTTGGACGTCAAGTAGTTGGTCGTCTCGCCAGAAG
>JBAZKS010000026.1:0-68479 GCA_041650695.1 Elusimicrobiota bacterium | reverse complement strand
TCTTTCAGAGAGATTTGCTCAAGACATGATTCCGGACAGCATCAGATCGAGGCCGCATCTGCGCGGGATATCCGTGTTAAACTCCTCACATTTGCGAAAAAAAGCGACGCAAAACACAGCATTATTCGCATCGCCCGGGCGATGTGAAAAGTGCTGGAAATAGAAGGACTAAAATGTCGGAAACGGAGGCCGGGGCAACTGGAAGCAGCAGCAGCAAACCCATTCCTGGTTTTCCCGGACAGCTCTGTCGCCGTGAAAGTGCTGTGGATAATCTCTTGCCCGAGATGATGTCGAAGAGAGCTTCGCCCTTTCGCGATAGCGAAAGGACGAAGCCGCAAGCCCGAGCGCCGAGCGATATCGGAACGCTCGGCACCGTGGGGAAGAGCCGTGCTCCTTACCCCACGGCGCGCAGGACCGGGCCTCCACTCACATCCTGAGGATGCCCAGTCCCATGGCCCATCCGTGCCGCGGGATGCCGCAGGGTAAGGAGTACGCCATCGCCCTGCGGTACCGAGCCTTCCGATACGGCTCGGTGCGGTACGGCACCGTGTCCTTCTGGAAGACGTTGGACACGTGTGCCGGGCCATGGGAGGCGCCGTTCAGAAGGGGTTTATCAGCACCCTGCTAGAGCTTGGGCAGCGACTTCGGCTTGGGGTCGATGCGGACGTGGTAATGGTTGTCGTGTCCGGGCTCGTTCGTGTTCAGGACGCCGCCGGCCCAGGACGCGACTTGGCCGTCGCCGGCGGCCTTGGCCTGGCCGAGCAGGGAGCTCTTCTTGCCGCTGCTCACGAAGATCATGGTGGGCGTCATGAAGGGGTTGTTGCAGAGGTGGTGCAGGATGCGGTAGTTCCAGTACGCGGCCTTCTGCCCGCCCTCGTTGAAGTAGATGTCCACATCGTTGCCCTGCTGGTGCGACTTGTGCCCCCCGAGCTTTCCGCCGTGCTTGTCCGATACGTCGCCGATCTTGAGCTTGGGCCCGCCTTCCTGATTGATCTGGGCCGCGATGTACATGAGCCCCAGGATCATATGCTTGGTCCCATAGGTCTCGTTGAAGTTGCGCACGTCCGCGATGGCGCTGAGTCCCTTGGGCATCTGGATGCCGTTGATCAGGCCCCCGTTGTTCACCTTTCCCGTGGACGCGGTCTCCGGGGCATTCCACACCTTCATGAAAGCGTCGCGGAACCAATCTCCCATGCGCGAGAGCATATCCTTGGTCTTCTGCGTCAGGCTCTCGACGCCTTCCTTGATGCCGTCCCACACCGCGCCCGCTCCCCGGCGCACCGCGCCGGCCCAATCATCGAGCCACGACGCGCTGTCGGCAGGCGGCGGGGTCGCCTGGACCGCGCTGCCCTGTATCTCAGGGACAGGCCGCACGCTGGGGCCCACGGAGATCCGAAGCTGGGGGGGGAGTTCCTCCGCCTCCGGCGCAGCGGGGGGGGAGGCGGACGGGCCGGAAGAGCCGGCAGAGCTGGCAGAGCCGGGACCCGCCGAAGATGAGCCGCCGCTCTGCTCCTTGCCGGACAAGGACCCGCCGATCTTCACGGCCCCTCCTGCCGGCTTGGAGCCGTCGAAAAGCGCGCGGCCGGAGTCGATCGCGGCCTCGACCTTCGCGTCCGTGGAAGCCGTCCCTTTGATCATACCCTCCGTCTTCTTGACTTCAGGGGGGGTCTGGTCCGGAGCAGGGGTCTCGGCCTTCTTGTCGGCCCTCGGGCCCTTCTTCTTGTCCACGGGCTTCTCTTGATCCTTGGCGGGCGTATAGGTCTCGCGGGGGGCCGTCGGAGCCGAAGTCCACTGATATGCGCCCGCGGGAGCAGCCTGCAGGCTCATAAGGACGGCCAGAAGCGCCGGGGCTCGCGTCATCACTCAGGAGTGTAGCGCGAAGACCCAGGTTTTGCCATGGGCTCCAGGTCCAATCCGATGTGGGTCCAAAGACCTAGCCGCGCGCTCTTGACAGACCCTGAAAGGGCGGGTAGAATATGACTGACCAGTCAGTCATTCAAGTCATGACGTTCAAAGAAGCCAGAACCCTGCCGGAAGCCGTACGAAAGCGGCTCATCCTGGACGCGGCCCGGCGCCTGCTCGTCCGCCGCGGCTACCGCGACATCCCGCTCGACGATGTGGCGCGCGAAGCCAAGGTCGCAAAAGGAACGCTTTACCTGTATTTCAAGGACAAAGACGATCTGATGAGCGCGTCGCTGCAGGACGTCGGCGACCGGCTCGACCAAGCGCTGGAGCGCATCCCCGCGCACCTGACCGGACGGAAGGCGCTCTGCCGGGTGGCGGAGGTGCATCTCGCCTTCAGCGACCAGCATCGGGATTTCCTGGCGCAGCTCGTCCCAGGGAACCCGCTCCTGCACGGGTCCACGGCGGGAAGGGCCATCCAGAAGAAGTTCTCCTCGCACCTCGCGCTGCTGGCGGGACGGTGGATACAGCCCTGCGTCACCCAAGGCCTTCTTCGCAGGCACGACCCGCGAGTCGGAGCCATGTTCTTCATGTCCCTGGTCCGGTTCTTCATGATCCGCAACTTCCTCCTCAAGGACAAGCGCCCCTTGAAGGCCTACGCGGAGGAGCTCGTTTCCCTTTACCTCAACGGCCTTGGGGGAGGACGATGAGATCCCTCCCCCTATCCCTCGTCCTCTCGATGACCTGGGCCTCGGCCGCGCACGCCCAGCCCCTGGAGCTCACTCTCGAGCGGGCCGTGTCCATGGCCCTGGAGAAAAACGTGGACGTGGACCTGGCAGAGCTCCATCTGCAGACCCTGGAAAGCAAGTACCGCCAGGCCTGGGGCACCGCCATCCCGAACATCAACCTCTCCGGCTCCTACTCCAAGAACTGGGAAAAGGCCTCCGCCTTCCTCGGGGGGACCAAGATCTACACCGAGCAGAACCACGGCGCGCGCGGCGTCGCAGAGGTGGAGCACGGGCTCTTCACCGGCGGCAAGGTGATGGCCGGCCTGCGCGGAAACCGGGACAACGCGGCGGCCGGCAAGGACGACCTCGCCGCCGCGAGAGCGGGCGTCACGCTCGCGGTCAAGCGCCTGTTCTACTCGGTCCTGCTGGCCTCCTCCACGGTCTCCATCCAGAAGGACAACCTGGCCTCCACCGAGGAGCACCTGAGCACCATCAAGGAGCGCTACCGCCAGGGCCTGGACAGCGACCTGCTCGTGATGCGCCAGGAAGTCGAGGTGGCCAATGCCAAGCCGGCCCTCATCCAGGCCCGGAACCTCGAGGAACTCTCCCTCACCCTGCTCAAGGACACCTTGGGGCTCGACCTCGAAGAGCCCGTGCGCATCCTGGGAGAACTGGCCGCCCCCGGCGGAGTCCCGGAGGGCTGCGAGGAGTTCACGCGGCTCGCCTTGGAGCGTAATCCGGAATACCGGGCGGCCAAGCTGCGGGCCGAAGCCGCCGTCAACCTCGTCCGCTACGCCAACGGAGACCGCTGGCCTCAGCTCTCCGTTTTCGCGAACTACCAATGGTATTCCGCTTCCAAGGAGTTCGTCCCGAAATCCACGGAGCACGCCACGAGTTCTGCCGGGGGCCTGCGCCTGCGCTTGCCCTTCTTCACGGGGGGGGAGATCCGCGAGAACGTCCGGCAGGCCCGCATCGAGTACGAGTCCATGCGCAAGCTCGCCGAGAAGATCGAGCGGGCGACCCGGGTGGACACCAAACGACAATGGCTCGCCATGCGCGAGGCGGCCGAGCGGGCGCGCTCGCAGGAATCCGCCATCGGCACGGCAAGGCGCGCCCTGCAGACCACGGAGAACCGATACAAGGCCGGCGAAGCCAGCCAATTGGAGCTGACGGACGCGTCCCTGGCCCTGAACCGGGTGCGCCTCCTGCACGTCCAAGCTTTGCACGATTATTGGGCCGGCCTCGCAGCCCTCGAGAAAGCCGTCGGCGCCCCCATGCCTAGGAGCTGAACTATGGACCTCACGATACTGGCCGCCGTCCTCCTTCTGGCAGGCTGCAGCAGGAACGCCTCGGACGCGCCAGCACTCGACACCTTCCCGGTCAGGCTGGAGGCGGCCTCGCGCCGCGACCTGGAGCAGACCTTGAGCCTGGTCGGCTCGCTCAAAGCCAAGGACGAGGCCACTCTCTTCTCCCGCGTGCCCGGCAAGCTGCTCAAGAACGTGGTGGATGAAGGGGACCCCATCAAGAAGGGAGAGGCGGTCGCCTTGGTGGAGCGCGACGAGGTGGGTGTGCGCTTCGAGCCGGCTCCGGTGCCCTCCACGCTGGACGGAGTGGTCGGCCGCATCTACCTCGACCGCGGAGCGAACGTCTCTCCGGCCATACCCATCGCTCTGGTCGTGGACCAGAGCCAGGTCCTGGCCCGCGCCGAGGTCCCGGAGCGCTATGCCGCGGTCGCGGGTCTGAATACGCCCGTGGAAGTCCAGGTCGAGGCCTACCCGGACAAGACCTTCACCGGCCGCATCTCCCGGGTGAGCCCGGTCATGGACCCGTCCACCCGGAGCACCCCCATCGAGGTCCGCATCGAGAACCGCTCCGGCACGCTCAAGTCCGGCATGTTCGCGAAGCTCTCCATCATGATCGCCAAGAAGGAGAATGCCGTTTCCGTCCCTGCGGAAGCCGTCGTCAACGGAAGCGGCCCGGCCGTGTTCGTGGTCGCGGACGGCAAGAAAGCGACCAAGCACGAGGTGACCCTGGGGGTGCGGACGGACAAGTACGTGGAGATCGCCTCCGGACTCTCCGAGGGGGACAAGGTGGTCACGTTCGGGCTCTTCGGCCTGCAGGACGGCAGCCCGGTGCAGGTCCTCGAGGACCGCTAGCCTCCCCATGAAGATCGCTGACGTCTGCATCAAGCGGCCCGTCTTCGCGACCATGATGACCCTGGCCATGGTCGTCCTGGGCCTGTTCTCCTTGTCGCGCCTGGGTCTGGACTACTTCCCCAACGTGGACTTCCCGTTCGTGGTCGTCACCACCACTCTCCCGGGCGCGGGGCCCGAAGAGATGGAGACCTCGGTCACCAAGCCCATCGAGGAGGCGGTCAACACCATCTCCGGCATCGACACCCTCCGCTCCTCCAGCCTCGAGGGCATGAGCCAGGTCGTGGTGGTCTTCGTGCTCGAGAAGGACGCGGACGTGGCCGCCCAGGAGGTCCGGGACGCGGTCAGCCGGATCCAGCGGGAGTTCCCGCAGGGAACGGACCCGCCCGTCATCCAGCGCTTCGATCCGGGATCGATCCCCGTGATTTCCGTCGCCGTGGGCGGGAACCGCCCTCTGCGCGAGATCACGGAGATCGCCAAGAAGAAGATGAAGGAGCCTCTGGAGACGGTCAACGGAGTGGGCAAGATCACCATGGTCGGCGGCCGGGAGCGCGAGATCCATGTGGTCGTCAACCCCATGAAGCTCGCGGCTTTCAAGCTCTCCATCAACCAGGTCAAGGACGCCCTGAAGCAGCAGAACGTGGAGATCCCGGGCGGGCGCGTAGAGCAGGAGCACAAGGAGTTCGTGCTCCGGACCATGGGCCGCATCGCGGAGCCCAAGGATTTCGAAAAGGTCATCGTGGCGAACGTGGGGGGGACCCCGGTCCGCATCCGCGACCTCGGCCGCGTGGAGGACATCGAGGAGGAACCCCGCACCCTCGCTCGCCTGGACGGCAAGTCCATCGTCTCGCTCATCGTCCAAAAGCAGTCCGGCACGAACACGGTCCAAGTCGTCGAGACGGTCACCGAGCGCCTCCAAGAGCTCCGCAAGAGCCTGCCGCCCGGCATCACCGCGGAGGTCGTACGGGACCAATCGAGCTTCATCCGCTCCTCGGTGCACAACGTGGAGGAGCATCTCATCTTCGGCGCCATCCTAGCCTCCTTGGCCGTCCTTCTCTTCATGGGAGACTGGAGGAGCACGCTCATCGCCTCAGCCTCCATCCCGGCCTCCATCATCTCCACCTTCGTGCTCATCGATTTCGCGGGGTTTACGCTGAACATGATGACGCTCCTGGCCCTGACCCTGGCCGTGGGAGTGGTCATCGACGACGGAATCGTCGTGCTCGAGAACGTGTTCCGGAACATGGAAGAGAGGAAGATCCCCGCGGCGCAAGCCGCCTCCGAGGGGACGAAGGAGATCGGGCTGGCCGTCATGGCCACGACGCTTTCCCTGGTCATCATCTTCCTGCCTTTGGCCTACATGTCCGGCATCATCGGCCGCTTCATGAAGAGCTACGGCCTGACCGTGGCCTTCGCCATCATGGTGAGCCTCTTCACCGCCTTCACCCTGACGCCCATGCTGTGCTCCAGGTTCCTGAAGATCTACCATGGCGCCAAGAGGAGCTGGCTCCAGACCCGGGTCGACCGCCTCAACGACGTGCTCCGAGAGCGCTACGGCCGGCTGGTGACGTGGGCGCTGGGCCGCCGATGGACCGTCGTGGCCGTCTCCAGCGCGATCATGCTCTCCACCGTGCCGCTCATCGTCCTCATCGGCAAGGACTTCATCCCGCCTGACGACACGAGCGAGTTCCAGGTGAACATCAAGGCTCCGGAGGGGACGTCCCTCACGCGCATGGACGCCATCCTCCGCCAGCTCGAGGTCGAGATCCGGCGCCTGCCCACGATCCGGAGCGTGATGACCTCCATCGGAGAAGGCGACGGCGCCAACGTTAACGACGGCGTCATTTTCGCCCGGCTCACGCCCCTTTCCAAGCGGAGCCTGAGCCAGGCCGAGGTCATGGCCATGGCGCGCAAGGCCTTCTCCAAGTACAAAGGCCTGCGCATCAGCGTCACCCCGGTGGACATGATGGGCAGCAGCGGCGTCGTCCGCAACGCCGAGGTCTCTTACCTGGTGTCGGGTCCGGATCTGAAGAAACTCCAGGAGTACACGGCCAAGATCATGGAGAAGCTCGCGGCCGTCAAGGGCATCGTGGACCTGGACACGACTCTCATCCTGGCCAAGCCCGAGATCAAGGTGCGCATCGACCGGGACCGCGCGCAGGACCTCGGTGTCAAGATCGAGGACATCGCCACGAGCCTGCGTTCCATGGTGGGGGGACAGGAGGACATCACCAAGTACAAAGAGGGGGACGAACTCTATCAGGTGCGGATACGCGTCGATAAGGACTTCCGCGATACGGCGCGCGCGGTCTCAGGGCTCTACGTCCCCTCCTCCAAGGTCGGGCTGGTCCGGCTGGACAACGTGGCCACCCTCGTCGAGGACACCGGGCCTTCCCAAATCGACCGCACCAACCGGCAGAGGCAGGTCACGGTCATGGCGAACCTGGACGGCGCTCCCATGAACGTGGCGCTCGACGCGGCCGAGGAGGCCGCCAGGGCGCTGAACATGCCTCCGGAGTACCAGACGGGCCTGGAGGGCAAGGCCAAGGAGTTCGGCCGCATGCTCGGCGGATTCGTGGTGGCTTTCGGGCTCTCCTTCATCTTCATGTACATGATCCTGGCGTCGCAATTCGAGAGCTTCATGCACCCGGTCACCATCATGCTCTCGCTCCCCCTGTCCATCCCCTTCGCCCTGCTCTCCCTGTTCGTGACCGGCCAGACTCTGACCATCTTCTCCATCATGGGCGTGTTCATGCTCTTCGGCATCGTGAAGAAGAACGCCATACTCCAGGTGGACTACACGAACACGCTCCGCGAGCGGGGGATGCCCCGGGATGAGGCCATCGTCGAGGCAAACAAGACCCGGCTGCGGCCCATCCTCATGACCACGCTCGTGCTCGTGGCGGCCATGCTTCCGGTCGCGTTCGGCAAGGGAGCCGGCGCGGCGAACCGCGCCACCATGGCCGTGGTCATCGTGGGGGGGCAGACCCTGTGCCTGCTCATCACGCTCCTGCTCACGCCCGTGGCCTACTCACTGTTCGATGACGCCACGCAACACCTGCGCAACAAGCTATCAGTAAAACCGTAACACCCGGCTGATACGCTGGGCGGCGTGACCCGGACTCTGCGCCTCGGGCTGCTCTCATGCGCCGTCGTCCTGACATCCTGGAGGACGCTCTCCACGACGGCGCAGACCCTGACCGCTCCGGCGCAGAACTTCATCTTGGAAGGGAACCACTTGTACTACGCGGGCCGCCACGCCGAGGCCATCGCGGCCTATCAGATGGCGATCCGGCGCGACCCTTCGGCCACGGCCGCGTACCTCAACGGCGCGATGGTCTGGAAGGACCTCGGCGCCATCGAGACCGCGGCGAAGTGGTTCCGGAGGGCCGCCGAACTCTCTCCCGAGGACGCGGCGGTGCGCCTGGCCCTGGCCGAGAGCGAGTTCCACCAGGGCCGGCTCGCGCTGGCAAGCGAGGAGGCCGGACGCGTCCTGGCGTCCAGGCCCCGCGATGTAGAGGCGCTCCTGCTTAAAGGCCGCATCGCGCTGGCCGCGGGCACGCCCAAGGAGGCGTGCGGCCCGCTCGAGCGCGCCGCCCGGCTGAGCCCGGAGTCGGCTCTCGTCCATTTCTGGCTCGGCAAAGCCCTGGAGGCGGCGGGAGACACGGGCGGGGCCGCACGGGCTTTCGAGCAGGCCGCGGCGGCGGATTCGTACTTCGTGCAGGCGCGGTTCGATCTGAGCCGGACTTTCGCCCGCCAAGGCCGCCTCCTCGAGGCGTGGCGCGAAGCCGCCAAAACAGTGAAGGCCGCGCCCATGCATGAGGCGTATCGACGGCTCGAGCTCGCGCTGCGGCCGCGCCTGAAAGACAGCCTCTCCCCGGCGATACGGCGGGTCCCGACCCCGTCTCGACTCAGCGAGCAGCGGCGGTATCCTCCGGCTCCCCCGGCCACCGGCCGCATCCCCGTCCTCCGCGTGGGCATCGGCACCAGCGCCATGGGCCATCCAAGGCCCTGGAAAGGCGTCCTCTTCTACTGCAGCACGCGGTTCACCCTACGGGACTCCGCCGGACGCATCCTGCTCGAAGGACGTCCGCGCGAAGCCTGGCGTCTGGACCCCGCCGGGGAGGGCTCGTCGATACAGGCCCAGAGCGCGAACGGCCTGCGCACATTCTGGAGCCGGACGGAAGTGGTCATCGTGCCGGAGAGCCGCTCCGGATGGACGCGCCTCCGGGAAGCCCGCGCGGGGAGGCTCGGCGCCGAGAAGGAGCTCTCCCGCACGCTGCGCGGGCTCATCGAAGTCTCTCGCCGCCCGCACGGAGGGCTGAAGGTCGTGGACGTCGTGGACCTGGAGAGCTACACGCACGGGGTCCTCAGCGCCGAGATGCCGATCGCATCCCCCATAGAGGCGCTCAAGGCGCAGGCCGTGCTCGCGCGGACCCACGCCCTGTTCATCATGCGCGCCCGCCAGCGCCACGCCGAGGACGGCTATCACCTCTGCGACGGGCAGCACTGCCAGGTCTATCTGGGGGTCGGCAGCGAGACCCCGCGCTCCCGTTCCGTGGTGGACGCCACGCGCGGGCGCATCGTGACGAGCCGGGGCCGGGTCGCCCACGTGGTCTATTCCGCGAACTGCGGAGGACACACGCAGGGTTCCTGCGAGATCAAAGGCTGGGGAGGGGTCTCCCACTTCTCCGGGGGGCCCGACTCGCCGGGAGAGGTCCCGCTGCCGGCCTCGCCGTGGGAGCTGCGCCTATGGCTCAGGAGCCGGCCCCCCAGCTACTGCAGCCTCGCCGCGCGCGTGCAGCCCTCGCATTTCCGCTGGACCCGCGTCATCCCGGCACAGGACCTGGAGAAACGTCTCAACCGGCTCGCCCCCATCGGGACCCTGAAGGCCATCGTGCCGCTGCGCCGTTCCGCCTCCGGGCACCTCAACTCCGTGCTCGTGCGCGGGAGCCGGGAAAGCATGGTCATCGACACCGAGATGGGCATCCGCAGCCTCCTGGGGGTAGGATCGCAGCGCAGTTCGCTCTTCGTGCTGGACACGGAGTACGGCCCCGACGGCAGTCCCGCAAACTTCCTTTTCCATGGGGGCGGGTGGGGCCACGGGGTCGGTTTCTGTCAGGCCGGGGCCATGGGCCGCGCGGAGCAGGGCCAGTCGTACGCCGAGATACTGGCCGCGTACTACCGCGGCATCGAGATCGGAGACCTCCGCTATTGACGAGGGTTCCTATGGGACGAGGGATGTGGTATCCTAACGCCATGAGCTGGGCCATGGGACGGACCGCCGTCCTGTTCTCGCTTTTGCTGGGCTGCGGCTGCCGCGGCACGCTGCCGGAGCGCTTCGGAGAAGCCAGGCTCGGGTTCGGGGCCGTGCTCATCCGGGGCCGGTTCATCCTTCCCACCGGCGAGGACCGCAGAGGCTGGGTGACGCTCAACCTGGAGTCCGAGACCGGGGAGCGCTATCGCCTGCGCTTCCAGGCCGGAGAGACCTCGCTGCTCATGGTCGAGCCGGATTTCTATCGCCTGCATCCGGCGCGCAACCCGTTCGGATTCGTGAAGAACACCCTCACGGTCCGCCTGGGCCGCGACGCCTGGCGCGTCCCTTTCCCCAGGGACATCCTGCGCAAGGCGCCCCTGGACGTCAAGCCGACGCGGCTGGTGCCCATCGGCGTCCTCGAGGTGCGGTTCTTGCCCATCAAGAAGGGGGAGATGGGCAAGATCGTGATCCACCTCGACGACAGCGTGGCGGCCCGGCGAGGCCTGGTCGAGGAGATGGTGACCAAGATGATGGACTCCAAGGCGCCCATCGAGACGCGCCGCAGCGCCATCTCATGGGTGCGCGCCCTCGAGCAGGCCCTGGTCCTCATCCAAGGCGAGCATCCGACCACTCCCGGCTACAAGCCGTCGGGACCGTAATCTTCCAAGAACGGATCCTCCTCCGCGCCGCGTGCGCCGTGGGCTACGGAGCACGACTTGCCCCACGGTGCCTGGCCTTCCTATTTGTGGCCAGGCGCGGTATTTCGCCCTTTCGCGACAGCGAAAGGACGAAGTTTCCCGACGACTCAATGACTTCGCTCAAGAGGATTCACCTTAAAAAGAGAATTGTCGTGGGAAGCTTGAGGTTTCGGGACGAAACCTCAAGCACGCGTAACGAGGACCGGGGCCTTCCGCATATCCTAGAGACGCCCCAGTCCCATGGCCCGTCCGTACCGCGGAGCGGTACGGCACCGTGTCCATCTGGAAGACGTTGGACACGTGTGCCGGGCCATGGGAGCGAGAGAGGCCGTTCTGAGAATACTTATCCCCATTACTTCCGGAACGAAAGTGCTGGGGACAAGTCCCGCGCCGTACCCCGGTCTTTTATCTATAATATCCTCCTCATGCGCATCGCGCTCGGCGCGGACCACGGCGGCTTCCCTCTCAAGAGCGGTCTCATCTCCCATCTAAAATCCCGGGGACATGCGGTGCTGGACCTGGGGACGAACTCTCCGACGCCGGTCGACTACCCGGATTTCGCCCACAAGGTCGCCCGGGCCGTGGTCGAAGGCTCAGCCAAACGCGGCATCGTGCTCTGCGGCAGCGGCGTCGGCGCCTGCATCGCCGCGAACAAGGTGCCGGGCATACGGGCGGGGCTCTGCCATGACACCTTCTCCGCGCGCCAGGGCGTCGAGGACGACGACGTCAACGTGCTCTGCCTGGGAGCCCGCGTCATCGGCGCCGGCCTGGCGGCCGAGATCGTGGACGCGTGGCTCGCCGCGCGCTTCTCGAAGGCCGAGCGCCATGCCCGAAGGAAGGACAAAGTCCTGGCTCTGGAACGCCGTTACTCGAAAGGTTGAAGAGTGCAACGCGGGCTCAAGCGCATCCGGCTCCTATTGATGGACGTGGACGGCGTCTTGACCGACGGCCGGCTCTACCACTGCGTGGACCGGGGCGGCCGCCTCGTCGAGCTCAAGGGGATGGATTCCCAGGACGGGATCTCGCTGGTCTGGCTGGCCGAGGCGGGCATCCGCACGGGCATCATCAGCGGCCGCGTCTGCGAAGGCATCGGCGCCCGGGCCAAGATGCTGCGCATGAGCCACATCGTCCAGGGCCGGCTGGACAAGCTGCCGGCGTTCGAGGACATCCTGCGCAAAGCGCGCCTGCGGCCCGAGGAGGCCGCGTTCATCGGCGACGATCTGACGGATGTCCCTGTCCTGCGCGCGGCGGGATGGGGGGTGGCGGTGGCCAACGCGCGGCCCGAAGCGAAGGCGGCTGCGGATCACGTGACCCGCAGCCCAGGCGGAAGGGGGGCGGTGCGCGAGGTCGCGGAGCTTCTGCTCAAGGCGCACGGCCTCTGGAGCGGGATCTTGAGACGGTACGGAGCCCTTGCCCTCGCGCTCGCGCTTCAGGGGTGCGGGGCCCTGGCGGTCCAGGTGGGCGATCGGGCCGTTCCGGAGCCGATCCCCCAGCGCCAAGCCCCGCCGAAGGACGAGGAGGCCGCCGTACAGAACGCCCTCCAATTCATCGTGACCCAGCAGCACAGCTACAAGATCAGCCCGGCGGACCTCCTCGAGGTCACGGTCTATCAGGAACAGGACCTCAACCGGAAGGTCCGGGTCAGCCCGGAGGGGACCATCACCCTGCCCCTCATCGACCAGCCCGTCAAGGTCGCGGGCCTCGGCGTGGCCCAGGCCGAGGAGGAGCTCAAGAAGAGGCTGTCCCGTTTCCTCCGCGGTCCGCAGGTCTCCGTCTTCATCGCCGAGTACGGGAACAAGCAGGTGTACATCCTCGGCGAGGTGGCCAAGCCCGGCTCCTATCCTCTGCCCACCGAGGCGCCCCTGAGCGTGGTCGAAGCCGTCACCCTGGCGGGAGGCTTCACGCAATATGCCGCCTTTGACCGGACCCGAGTGATCCGCAAGGCCGGGGGTGAGAACAAGACGTTCATCATCGAGGTCTCCGCCGTCACCAAGCGGGGAGACAAGAGCAAGGACATCGTGCTCGAGCCCGGGGACGTCATCTTCGTCCCGGAGAGCTTCTTCTGATGGCCGAGAGCGACGCGGAACTCGACATAGACCTTCGGCATTACCTGCAGGTCCTCTCCAGGCGGCGGTGGATCATCCTCTCCGTGTTCGTCGTCACGGTGCTCAGCTCGGCCCTCTACGTCGCCACGGCGCGCCCGGTCTTCTCCTCGACCGCCATGGTCCTCATCGAGAAGGAGCAGCGTTCCCAGAGCTACCGGGAGGAGCCGGTCATCGAGGCCACGGCCGACGACTACTACCAGACCCAATACAAGCTGCTCAAGAGCCGGAGCCTGCTCAAGAAGGTCTATGAGACGCTCCAGCTCTCGAAAGAGCCCGACTTCGCCCGCGGGGTGGGGGCCTTGGAGGCCGCAGTCCTCATCAATCCCATCCGGCGCAGCCGCCTCGTCAACGTGACCGCGGAGTCCTACAGCCCCGAGCTCGCCTGCCGCGTGGCCAACGCCCTGTCCACGGCCTACGTCGAGCAAAACCTCGAGAGCAAGCTTTTCATCTCCAAGGACGTGCTCCAGGCCCTGTTCCCGGACCAGGCCCCGGCCATGGGACAGCCCGGCCGCCCCATCGAGCTCGACACCCTGCCCGCCGTGGTGCAGAGCCCCCTCATCCAGAACCTCAAGGGTCTCTACGCGAACCTGGAGACGAAACTGGGAGACCTTTCCCGGCGGTACACCCCCGAGCACCCGGAGATGCTGCGCCTCAAGTCCCAGATGGACGCGCTCAGATCCCGCATCCGGGATGAGACGGATAAGATCGTCAAAGGCGTCAAGGCGGACCTCTCGGGGCAGCTCCTGGGGAACAACATCCGCATCGTGGACCCCGCCGAGGTCCCGAGGTCTCCGTCGAAGCCGCGCAAGCTCAGGACCCTTCTCATCGCGGCCATCCTCGGCCTGCTCGGAGGCTACCTGCTGGCCCTCGGCGTGGACGCGCTCGACCAGACGGTGCACACGCAGGAGGACGTGGAGAGCAAGGTGGGGCTGCCCTTCCTGGGATCGATCCCGCGCGTGCAGTTCTCCGCCGACTCCGCGGAAGGTTATTCGCAGCTCCTGGCCGGTCCCAAGTCCTTCGCCGGAGAGTCGCTCAAGAACATCCGGACCATGATCGGGTTCGCCGCGGCCGGCAAGGAGATGCGCTCGCTGCTCATCACGAGCACCGCGCAGGGAGAGGGCAAGACCTTCATCGCCATCAGCCTGGCCATGGTTTTCTCGCAGCTCGGCGAGCGGGTCCTGCTCATCGAGGGCGACCTGCGCAGGCCGAACCTGCACAAGCGCTTCGGCCTGCCCAAGGAGAAAGGCCTGAGCCACTTCCTCGCCTACAGCCGGAGCCCGGAGGAGGCGGGGAGCCTCATCCAGAAGACACCCGATTCCACGCTCGACCTGCTCATCTGCGGCCACATCCCGCCCAACCCGGCCGAGCTCCTGAGCACGCCCAAGCTCAGCGGCCTCATGGCGTGGGCCGAGTCCCGCTACGACCGCATCATCGTCGATGGGACGCCGGTGTTCCCCATCACCGACGCCCTGCTCTGGAGCCGGCATTGCGACGCGGCCGTCTTCGTGCTCAAGTTCGGATCCACCAACGGGACCCTAGCCTGCCGGGCCAAGGAAAAGCTCGCGGAAAGCGGGTTGAAGGTCGCGGGAGCCATCGTCAACCGCGTGACCGCCAAGGCACGCGCGTACGGGGACTATTACTACTATTATTATTACTATTCGGACTACGCCAAAGAACCCAAAGACCGGCTGACGCCGGAAAACGCGAAACAAGTTTGATATTGCGCTGTTCGTATAGTCCTGTTAACCTTGGCTGAGATGGACGAGCAGAGGCAGGACCCCGAGAGCCTCCTGGAAAATATCGGGAACCTCGACACGGCGCGCATGACGCTGCGCTGGGCGCTCGAGCGCATCCGGGGCCTGGAACGCACGGTCTCCGAGACGCAGGGATTCCTCAAGCAGGCCACCGCCGCGCGCGAAAATGCCCTCCGGGAACTCGAAGCCTCCCGCGAGTCCTCCGAATCCAGGATACGCAAGCTCGAAGAGAAGGAGCGCTTCGTCACGGATATGCAGGGCGTCCTGAACAGTCTGTTCAAGGGCGAGGTGGACGTCACCGAGTTCGTCCGGCGGCGCCGCGAACTCGAGGAGACCCACCAGGTCCAGGAAGCCAGGCTGCAGGAGCGGCTCCGGCAGGCCGAGGAAGCCCACCAGAAGGAGGTCGAGCAGTCCAACCGCCGGCTTTCGGAGATGGAGGCCGCCTATACCGGAGCCCTGGCCGACGCCCAACGGAGCTACCGGGAGCAAGTCGGCCTGCTGGAGAAGAAGCACGCGCAGGACGTCGCCGATGAAAGAGCCAAGGCCGGAGCGCTCCAGGAGGAGGTCGTCGCGGAGCTGCGCCTGCGCAACGACGAGTTCCATCAAAGGCTGGTGCTGCTGGAGCTTGAGCTTTCCACCAAGCGGCAGGCCCTGGAGAAGGATTTCGAGCGCTTGAAGGCCAAGCTCCTGGACGAGCGCCGCGCCGACGCCGCGCGCCTGGCCGACGCCGAAGGCGCCGCGCGAGCCTCCTTCGAGGCCGAGCGCGAGAAACTCGAGGCGCTCCTGGCGGAGCGCGAGCGGCGCGTCCTGGAGGTCGAGGACTCCCTCAGGTCCATGGAGCGCGAGTTCTCCCGGCGCTCCGACGCGCACGAGGAGGACCTCCGCGCCCAGTTCGCCCGGCAGCTCAAAGCCCAGGCGGAAGCCCACGAACGCCAAGCCGCACAGATCGCGGCCGAGCTCTCGAAAGCCCGGGAGGCCCTGCGGGGGAACTACGAGGCGCTCGTCTGCGCGGAACGGGAAGCCGCCGCCCGTTCCCGAGAGGCCCTCGCCAAGGAGGTCGCGGAGCTGCGGGAGAGGATCCAGAAGGACTTCGCCGACCGCCAGGCGGAGCGCAGCGGCCTGCTGCAGGGCCAGGGCGAGCTCCTGCGGGAGGAGACGATCCGGCTCGAACAATCCCTCGCCAAGCTCGAGCAATCGTTCTCGGCGAGGAGCAACGAGGAGCTCCAGCGCCGGGTCCAAGCGATCCGCGCGCTGGAGGAGGAGTTCCGCACGGAGGGCGCCAAGAGGCTGGAGACCTCCGAGGCGGACCTCGAGGCGCTCCGGAAGTATTACGACGGCATCGTCGAGCGGCAGCGGGGCGACCAGCGCAAGACCTCCGAAGCCCATGCGCGCGAGCTGCAGATGCAGCGCGAGGCGTCGTACGCCATGGAGGAGCGCCTCTCGGAGCGGGAGCGCGAACTGCGAAAACGCGACCGCGAGGAGCTGCAGGCCGCCGCTGAAGCGGCCCTTCAGACCCAGCGCGCGGAGTCCACGCGCCAGTTCGAGCTGCTGCAGGCCCGGCAGGCGGAGCGGGAAAGCCAGCTGCGCCTCGCGCACGAGAAGGAGCTCGCCGCGCTCCAGGAGAAGACGGCCGGGCAGCAGAAGGACTTCGAGCGCCAAGTCGAACTCCTGCGCCTCGCGCACGAGAAGGAGCTCGCCGCGCTCCAGGAGAAGACGGCCGAGCAGAAGAAGGCTTCCGACGCGGACTGCGCGGAGTTCGAACGCCAGGTCGAGCTCATGCAGACCCTGCAAGTGGAGAGGGAGCGGCAGCTGCGCGAAGTGCATCAGAAGGAGCTCGCCGCGCTGCGGCAGAGCCTGGAAGCCGACCAAGCGGAGAAGGAACGGCAGCTGCGGCTGGCGCACGAGGACGAGCTCGCCGCCCTGCGCAAGAGCGTCGACGAGGCACGCGCGGAGTCCGCGAAGCTGACGCATGGGGAGAAGGAGCGGCAGTCCCTGCTCGCCCAGTTCTGCCAGCGGGAGCAGGCCTGGGAGAAGGAGCGGGCCGCGCTGCTTTCCCGCATCCAGCCGGCCGCGACCGCGCCCCCGCCGAAGGACGAACCCCTTCCCGTCTCCCGTCCGCCGACCGCCCCGCCGCCCGAGAAGCCCCGGCGCTGGCTCACCTGGGCTTTGCGGGCAGCCGTCGCCGCCGCCGCCGGAGCGGCGGGCGGCCTGTACTGGGTCTCGGGGAAGGACTACCGGCTCCCGTTCTCGCATCCGACCGCCCTGCTTTGGGAGGGGGAGACGCTGTGGGCCGCGGACTGGTCCGAGGGAGCGGTCTACACGATGCGCCTGGGATCGCGCGACTTGACCGTGAGCCAGCGCTTCATCCTCCCCGACACGCACATCGTGGGCATGGCCGTGGCCGGAGACGCGGTCTACATCGCGGACTCCTGGAAACGAAACATCCAGCTCTGGCGCCGTGGAGCGGACGGCCTCGGCTTCGAGAAGGCGTGGCCGAGCCCCGGGGCGAGCCCCTGCGCGCTCTTCCACGACGGCAAGACCCTCTGGTCCGCGGACAGGCTCGAACGCCGCATCTACCAGCACGCCGCGGACGACTCCCTGTCCGTCCTCAACGCCTATAAAGCCAGGCACACGCCCGTGGCCATCTTCGCCGACTCCCAGAACTTCTGGTCCGCGGACTCGGAGAGCAGGCTCGTGTACCGTCATCGCTGGGACCCGCTCCTGAGCCTCATCGGCTCCTACAGCCTCCCCGAATTGGAGGGGGGGCGGCAGCCGCTCTCCGCCTTCACCCTGCGCGGCGAGGAGGCCTGGCTCGCCAAGGACGGCTCCGACAGGCTCTACATGAGGCAGCTCTGGAGGCTGCGCCAGGCCCCGCTGCCCTCCCAGTCGGATTGACACCCTCCGGCGCTATTGAATAGAATCCGCCCATGCCGGTCTTCGACATCTTCGGTCTCAAGAGCAGCGAGACGTCCCCCGGGCCGGATCCGGAAGACGCCCCCTTGGACTCCGCCGACCCGCCGGCGGCAGGCGGAAGCGGCCGAGGCCTCTGGGGGGCCCTGCTGGCGGCGGACGCGCTGCTCATCGCCGTCTGCCTCGGCGTCCTCGGATGGCGCATCCTCGAAGCGCGCGACAGCTCTCAGACCCCGGCGGCGCGCGTCGAAACCCGGAGCCCTCGTCCCAAGAAGGAGCCCGCCGCGCAGGCCCCTCCCGCACAGCCCGCTCCGCAGCCCTCGAAACCCGAAGCGAAGAAACCCGAGCCCGCCCCGGCCAAGCCGGAGGCCAAGAAGCCCGAAGTGAAAAAGCCCGAGGAGAAGCCTGCGGCCAAGGCGGAGGCCAAGAAGCCGGAACCCAAGAAGACCGCCGCAGCGTCCAAGCACGCGGTGGTGGAACCGCCGGCCGCCCCCGGCAAGGCCGTCCCCGTCCGATTCGAGTATCCCGACTCCTCCGCCAAGCAGGTGACCCTCCTGGGCCCGTTCCTCAACAAGAGCGGCGGCCGCGCGCTGATGTTCAAGACGGGGAAAGGCGAATGGGTGCGCAAGGTCTTCCTTAATCCATCCCAGACCTACCGCTTCCGGTTCGAGGTGGACAAGGGGGGGAAGGCGCGCATCACCCCCTGGGAAACGCTCGAAGTCCGCTGACTCCCGTTTGTAATGATTTTGTAAACCCCCCCTGTTAAACTGCGGGTGCCACCGGGAAAACGGCATCGACGAGGGTCGATGCTCCGGCGGACGGTTCTATGCTTCCTAGGATGAGCAGACTATTGGGCGCCGTCCTTGCCACTCCCGTCCTGTTGGCCGCCCTCGCGTTGCCGTCGCGCGGCCAGAGCACCGCCCGCTACGGGCACACCACCACGCTCCTGCCGAACGGGAACGTGCTCATCACAGGCGGGTACAGCACCACCTTAGGCCAACTGGACTCGGTCGAGATGTTCATCTCCACAGCCGGCACCTATCAGACCGTCTCGACCGGCTGGACGACGACCCTCGGGACCCGCTCCTCGCACACCGCGACCCTGCTTCCGGACGGACGGGTCTTCATCGCGGGCGGTCAGGGCGCGGCGGGGGTGGTCGCGAGCGTCCGCATCTACAACCCCAACACCAACACGCTCACGGACCCCGGCAACCTCGCCGCCGCGCGCTTCAACCACACGGCCACTCTTCTCCCGAACGGCAAGGTGCTCATCGCAGGCGGGGCGAACGCCACAGGGCCGCTCGACCCCGCCGCGACACAGACCTGCGAGCTCTTCAACCCGACCGGGGGGGCTTTCGGGACGGGCGTCATGGAGTCCGCGGGCCAACTCGGCCTGCGCCGGGCCGGGCACACGGCCACGCTGCTCCCGGACGGCCGCGTGTTCGTGGCCGGCGGGTACATCAACTTGACGGCCAATCCCGCCGATTTCGCGGTCTCCACCGAGCTCTACGAATACGTACCCAATAAATGGAGTCCCGGACCCAGCCTCGTCGCAAAGCGCTACGCCCACAGCGCCACCGTGATGGGGAACGGCAAGGTGCTCATCTCCGGCGGGTTCAACGGCAAGGATGACCTCGCGAACAGGGGGTACCTCAGCACGGCCGAAGTCTACGACCCTATCACGGACTCCATCCTCCCGGCCAAGAGCATGCAGGCGCGCAAGGCCTTCCACTCCTCCACGCTGATGGGAGACGGCAAGGTCCAGCTCTACGGCGGCATCGGCAACATCACGACCACCTACGTCTCCTTCGAGAGCCAATTCGTCGAAAGCCCGGCGATGGTGCCGAGCATCCTGAACATCCTCCCCACCCCCAAGCTGGCCACCGGCTCGATCACGGGGAGCAACCTCTACGTCCGCATGAAGAACGTGGAGCTCTCGGTCCCGGCCACCGGCCGCATCGTGCACGGCGAGATACGCTTCTCCAGCCCGCTCGCGACCCTCTCCGACGCCCAGGTCCGTTTCACCGACAAGACCGACCCCGGGACCTACGCCGTGCTCGACGGCATCGACGTCGAGGCGGGCATCATCAAGGAAGCGGACGTGCGGCTCAACGGGGGCAACCCCACGGGCGAGGTCCTTTTCTGGAAGCAAGACATGAAATCCGCGGACGGGCTGGCCAACGCGACGATCTACCTCACGGACGTAGCGGCGGGGCTCCCTCCCGGCGAAAGCCGGAACATCGACCCCAACGGGCCCTCCTTGATCACGGCGAACATCAGCCTCACCATGCCCGGCTATACGGTCGGCGCGCAGGTCAGCTCGGGGACCTTGAGGCTCATCGCCGGCTCCGTCGGCAACCAGACGGGCGGCTATAACGTCATCCTGACATCCGGCTCCGCGGACCTCAGGGCCGAGTGCTCCGGCAGTACGGTCATGCCGGATGAGGACGGGGTCAACGGGGTCCTCGCCTGCAACGGCGTGACCTTCAGAGAGATCTCCGGCGTCGTGCAGAGCGCGACCTCCTATACCCTGGCCTGTCCTGCGTGCGCCCCCCCGAGCCCCCATCCCCTCACCTTCAACAACCTGTACCTGCAGAACATCTCCCTGCAGGCCCATTACGTGCTCAGCCAACTGGACCTCACGGAACAGCCATTCACTTTCGACATCTCCACGATCGTCATCAAGGAGATGATCTTCGCGGACTCGGAACAGTACGACCCGAGCGATAACACATGGGGCTTCGGCGCGACCCCGGGGCCCGCGGGCGCCCGCTTCAACCACTCCTCCGCCCTGCTGCCCAACGCGGACGAGCTCATCATCGGAGGCCGGGTCTGCACCAACGCGGGCTGCCCGACCACCACCTACATCTCCACGCGGAGCGGCTTCGGCTACATATACCAGCAGGGGGAGGGAGGGGTGGAGACCTCCTGGCAGCAGTACCAGAAACAGATGATCAAGAGGAGGCGCGCGCACACCGCCAACCTCCTGCCCAACGGCCAGATCCTCGTGGCCGGCGGCTCCGACGGGCCGGTGTCGCTCGCCGACACCGAGGTCTTCGACCCCGTCGAGGAAACGTGGTCCGCGGCGGGCTCCATGGCGATGGGCCACAGCAACCACAGCGCCACCCTGCTCCCGAACGGGACCGTGCTCGTGGCGGGCGGATTCAAGTCGCAGAACTCGACCGGGGCGACGAACTACTCCGAACTCTACTTCCCGGAGACGCGGAGCTGGGTCAAGACCGGGGACATGATCTCCTCGCGGAGCTTCCACACCGCTGTGCTCCTCCCGGACGGGAACGTCATGGTGGCCGGCGGCTTCGCGAACGGGGACTACCTGAACTCCGCGGAGATCTACATCACGACGAGCCACCGGTGGATCCAGCTCGACCCGATGAACACGAAGCGCGCCCAGCACACGATGACGGCGCTCCATACCGGGAAAGTCGTGGTGGCCGGCGGCGTGAACGTGTCGGGCGTGCTCGGCGACGAAAGCGCCAACACGCGCTGCGGCGTCGAGATATTCGACCCCTCGACGGGGGACTGGAACTACGGCACGGGCTGCCCGCCCATCACGATGAACTCCAAGAGGCACTCCCACACCGTGACGATGCTGCGCGACGGGAGGCTGCTCGCGGCGGGGGGCAACGACGGGTTCGGAGAAGTCGCCAAGGCGGAGATCTACGACCCGACTCTCTACAACCCGGTCACCGCGGACCCCGTCGTCTGGTCCAGGACCGGCGACGCCCCGTACCCTCCCGGCGACGACATGATCTTCCCGAGGATCAGCCACACGGCGCAACTCCTGCCGAACGGCAAGGTGCTCCTCGTCGGAGGCTTCGACAAATTCGGCAAGCCGGTCGAGTACGCCGAGGCCTTCGACGTGGACCTCTCCACCTGGCAGATGCAGGGCAAGTCCTTCCAGAAGCGCGGGGACCACACCTGCACGCTCCTGGCCGACGGGACGCTGGTGGTCGCGGGAGGCTTCGACGGGGTGGAGAGCCTGAACATCACGGAGCATCAATACTTCACCTATTCGCCGGACGAGGCCACCCCCATCCCGTTCCCCCGCGTGCCCGCCATCGTCGACGTGAGCAGCGGGCTCTTCGACCGGGGCGGCTGGATCACGATGACGGGGAATCATTTCACGGGAGAAAGCGAGGCCGCGGGCGGCGGAGCGGCCAGCGGGAACTCCCACCACTCCCATCCCCGGATCTACCTGCAGCGGATGGCGGAGAGCGGGAACAGCGGCGCCAAGTCGGCCGGGTTCCTCATCGACCTGACCAGCGCGGCGTTCTACCCCGGCCAGAACTCCTGGGACCGCATCAACTCCTCGATCACGCTGGCCCTGCCCACCAGCCCCGGGCTCCTGCCCTACGGGTACTACCATCTTCGCGTAGCGGCCAACAGCCAATTCTCGCCGAGCAAACTCATCCAGATCGGCCCCGCGCGCCCGTCCTCAGCCCCCGGCATCCCCCACGGGGCCCTGGTGGGGGTCTCCTCCGTCTGCTGGAGCTGGCCTCCGGTCACCAGCGGGACCGTCGACGGCTATAACGTCTACTTCGCCACCTCGGGCGTATTCATCTCCACCGTGTCTCCGACGCAGATGAAGGGAGGGGAGGTCTACTTCTACCAGACGGGCCTGGCCCCGGACACCCCCGCGGAAGTCAAAGTCGCCGCATACACCCTGAGCGGGGACGGCGACGTCACCTTCGCGACGGAATCGGTCAAAACCGCTACCGCAAAGATCTCCGGAGTGACGGGGAGCGCCAAGAGCGTGTCCAGCATCGAATGGTCCTGGTCTGAGAATCCCGGAGCCATCTACTATAAGGTCTACTCGACCTCGGCCGGCGTCGTGATCGCCACGCCGACGTCCCACATCTGGCTGCAGGAGCATCTGAGCACGAACACCGCGTCTTGCGTGCGGGTCCAGGCCGTGACCGAGGCCGGGATCGGCGAGCTGACGGCGCCCTCGACGACGTACACCCTGGCCGCGCCCCCTCTCGCGGGATCGTCTCCCTATTCCAACATCGGCACCAAATCCCTGTCCGTCAAGTGGTCGGCGAACACCAATCCCGCTTATACGACGTTCGAGGGGTTCGGGGGCATGGTCGGAGGCTCCACCGTCCCCATCGTCGGCGCGGTCACTCAAGTGGACCTCGTGTTCCCCGAAGAGGGCACCAGGGCCAACGCCTTGATCGAGGTCTACGTCCGCGCGCGGAACGGGTACCTTGACGAGGCGGGGGTCCCCAGTCCCGAGGACAACTACGTGTCGCTCGGGGCCACGTGCACTCTGGCGAACTCCCCGTCGAGCCCGACCGTCACCTTCGTCACCCCGTCGAGCATCGGGCTGGAGTGGGAGACGAACGGGAATTCCACCTGGACCGTCTACCAGGTGACCCTATCCACCGACAACTTCAACAAGCACGTATCCACGCCGATCGCGTTCGCGGACAACTACTCCTCGAGCACGGTGGAGCTCAATGGCCTGCTCACCGGCGCCTGGTACGACATCCGCGTGCAGGCGTCGAACCTCTACGGAGCCCTGACGGGGATCTCCTCGACCCGGACCTACACGGACAACGGAGGCGGCCCGCTGGGCTCCATCGGCGTCTACGTCTCCCAGGAAAAGCTGACGACGCTCGAAGGGAATGTGGGGAACGGCCGGGGAGTGTCCCTCTACATCTACCCGCACACCTTCACGCAGGACCTTTTCCTCTATATATCCTCCCAGACGCCGAGCTGGAACGGGAACCGCTGCGGCAGCCTCCCGGCCGTGACGCTCACCGCCCGACCGGACGCGCAGCCCGTCGCCCCGTTCAATCTCGGCATCTCCTACGATGGCTCGGGGGTAGCCACGGCCGACCTGCCGACGCTCAGCATCGTGCGCTACGATCCGGCCGGGAGGACCTGCGTCCCGCTGCTGACCAGCATCGACCGGGCCGGCAAGATGGCCTACGCACAGTCCAACCACCTCTCCACTTTCCAGCTCATGCAGATACTCCCGCAACGAGACCTCGAGAACGCCAGGATATTCCCCAACCCCCTGTATACCAGCTACCAGGGATACTTCACATTCGACAGACTCCCGGCGAGCGCCCTGGTCCGGGTCTACACCCTCCACGGGGAACAGATCTTCGACGGCAGGTCCGGCAGCACGGGTCTCCTCACCTGGAACGCGACGAACGTGGTCGGGCGTCCCGTGGCCAGCGGGGTCTATTTCGCGGTGATCGAGGCCGAGGGCAAGAAACGGATCATGAAGCTGGCGGTGGTGCGCTGAGATGCCCGGGACCCGAAGACGCTTGAACGCAAGGACTCTGGCGGCGGCCGCGGCCGCGTGGCTCCTGGCCGCCCCGTCTTGCGCCGCGGATTTCAGCTCCAACGCGATCGGGACCGCGGGCGCCGAGTTCCTCACGGTCGACGTCGATCCCCGAGGCATCGCCATGGGAACGGCCTTCACCGCCGTCACCGGGGACGCCTTCTCCATGTACTGGAATCCTGCTGGCCTGAGCCTGGTCCCTCGAGCCGCGGTCTCCGCCATGCATACCGAGTATCTGGTCGGCATCCGCTACCAGTACTTCTCCTATGCCCAGCGCATCACGGACGCATCCGTGGTCGCCGGCGCGTTCCGCTACATGGACGCGGGGAGCATCACGAACACGGACATGAGCGGCAACGAGCTGGGGACCTTCCGTCCGCGCAACTACGTCTTCGAGGGCGGGTGGGGCAAGACCATCTCGGAGATGACCGACTCGGAGCACGATGTCTCCCTCGGCATCTCCGGCCGCGTCATCCACTCGGACTTGGTTGCCCACGCGGACGGCTTCTGCGCGGACATGGGGGTGCAGGCCCACTACTCCGAGGCCTACGTCCCCTACAACTTCGGCATGGTCCTGCAGAACATCGGGCGGGGCCAGAAATTCGACAGGGCGCGCGACCCCTTGCCTCTCCGCCTCAGGATCGGCGCTTCCATCCTGCCCAAGCCGTTCCTCCTCCTGTCCATGGACGCCATCGGTCAGAACTCGAACCAGCCCTACGGCGCCCTCGGCGGAGAATTCAGCGTCGACACGCCCGCCGGCGTCAAGCTCATGGTCCGGGGCGGGTATAACTCGCGCCTCCAGTTCAAAGGGCCGGAAGGCCTGCGCGGCATCAGCGGAGGGATCGGCATCCGCGCCGGAGACTTCTCTTTCGACTACGCGATTGTCCCCCTCGGCATCCTGGGGGACACGCACCGCTTCTCGGTCAGCTGGAGCCTCCCCGCGAAGCGTTCGCGCAAATACCGCAGGCGAGGGTTCTGACCCGCATGAGCGACGAGACGCCTCCCGAACGCCCCGCCCCGCCGCTCCCGCCCCGGCCCGGAGCGGCGCATCCTCCGGTGCCGCCCCCCGCGGGGCTCCTCCACCGCGAGGAGAGCCCGCTCCTCGAATACATGCGCAAGCGCATGGAGCTCATGGAGCGCGAGCTCATGCAGTCGCGCGAACGGGCCCTTTCGTCCGAAAGCCTGATCAAGCAGCAGGCGGCGATGCGGGGGGAGGTCGAATCGCAGCTCAAGGAGATCCTCGAGCAGGTCAAGGCCGAGAAGCAGCTCCGGGAGCTCGAGGACGAGAAGGCCCTCTCCCGGGGCCGCATCGACGCGCTCGAGACGCGCCTCGACGAGATGGTCAAATCGTGGACCGCCCTCGTCCAATCGGCGCTCCCCGGGGCCCGATCCGCCGACGAGAGGATCGACGCCGCCTCCAAAACCCTCGCCGAGGGCCTGGGGGCGATGCAGCAGGCTTTCGGCAGGCTCAAGCAGACCCTCGAAGCCCTGCCGGTGCTGACCGGAGAGGTCCAGGGGCTGGCCGCGGGCCTGCAGACACAGGCGGAGCGCCGCGGCCGCGAGGACGCGGAGATCAAGGAGCGTCTCGATTCCTGGGCCAAGGGCATCGCCGAGACCCTGGTCCAGCGCCTGGCCGCGATCGACCAACGCATCGCGGCGGAGCTCGACGAGCAGCAGAGGCGCATGTCCGCCCTGGCCCATGAGCGCGAGGCGCTGCGCGAGGCCATGGAAGAGCAGCGCCATCAGACCCGGCAGGAGTACCTCAAGGGGCGCCTCGAGATCGAGAAGCAGTTCCAGGCTCAGCTCGCAGGGCTCCAGGAAGCCTTCGGCGGTTTCGAACAGCGCCAAGGGGAATCCTCCCAGACGCTCGCGAAGCTCGGGGAGCTCCTGGGCCAGCTCTGCGCCCGGCTCGCGAAGCCGGAGAAGGCCAAGGACCAGATGCTCGAGGATCTCGAGGCCGAGAAGAGGGACCTCATGCAGGCCCTGCGTCAGCGGACGGAACAGCTGCGCGCCTACTCGCTCGAGCGCCGGGAAGTCGAACGGAGCCTCGGGGAAAGCCTCATGGGGCTCGACCGCCAACTCGAGGCGGAACGCGCCAAGACGCGGGGGTCCCAAGAGGAGACCGCTTCGGCCCGAAGCGCCGTCGCGGGGCTGCGGGCCGAGCTCGACCTCCTCAAGAAGGAAGCGGTCCAGAAGGAACTGCGCTTCCAGGCCCTCGCGTCAGAGCGCGACGGCATCGTCCAAGCGCTCGCCGAGGAGGCCGCCAAGGTCAAGAACCAGATCGAAGCGCGCCTCGAGTCGGACCGGCGCTGGGAGGAGAAGCTCAACCAGTTCCAGCGGCTCCTCGATGAGGAGCGTCAGAAGCGGGCCGACAGCGAAGCCGCGGCCTCGGACCTGCGCAACCAGGTACGGAGCCTCTCCGACCACATCGGCCAAGTGGTCCGGCAGAAGGAGGAGACCGAGCGCGGGGCGGGAGAGTGGCTCAAGGAACGCGAGGAGCTCCTGGCGAGCCTGCGAAAGAAGGACGAGATGATCTCCATGCTCTCATCCACTTTCAAGAACCTGCTCAAGAAGCCGGAGGCGTAGGGCAGGGCAGGGTCACCCGGAAGTCGCTGCCTCCGTCCGGCGGACTCTCCACGGAGATGGAGCCCCCGTGGGCCTCGACGATCCTCTTGGTGATCGCCAGCCCCAAGCCCAGCCCTCCCACCTTGCGGGTCATATACTCGGCGATCTGGTAGAACGGGTCGAAGCAGCGGGCCTTCTCCTCCCGCGGGATGCCTTCCCCCTGGTCCCGCACGTGGACGACGACCTGGTCCTCCCACGAGGAAGCCGCGATCTCCAGCACGCCCCCCTGGGTATTGAAGTGGATGGCGTTCAGGAACAGCTGCCGGAATGCCCGGGCCAGGAGGCGGGTGTCGCCCCACACCGCAGGGAGGCCGTCGGGGAAGCGCATGGACACCGTGACGCGCTTGAGCGCGAGGAGCCGGCGGGACTCCTCCTCGATATCGCGGAAAAGCGGCGGCAGGGCCACGGCCTTGCGATCCAGGCTCAGGTCAGACTTCTCGACGTCCACGAAATCGAGCAGGTCCTCGACGACCTCGCGCAACCGCTTCACTGCGGCATCCGCGCTCTGCACGCGGGCCTTGAGCTTGGGATCCGGGGGGACCGTTTCGTCCAGGAGCTCGATGGCGAACATGGCTTGGGCCAGCGGGGTGTTGAGCTCGTGGCTGACCCGGGCCAGGAAGCCTTCCCGGAGCTTCTGGAGGCGCTTCGCCTCCCCATAAGCGGCCTCCAGCTCCTCGCGCAGCTGCCGCTCCACGCCGAGCTCCTTCCTGGATCTCCGCGCGCCGACGACCCGATTGAGGACCGTGCGCAGATAGTTCGAGTCGAAGGGCTTGACGATATAGTCGCAGGCGCCGTCCTTGAGCACCGCGATGGCGCTCTCGATGCTCGGAGAGGCGGTCATCAGGATGACGTCGGTCTCCGGGCGACGCGCCTTGATCGCCGCGACCAGCTCCTTGCCGTCATCGGCCGCGGGAAGGCACAGGTCCACGAAGGCGACATCGAAGGCGGGGCGCCCCTCCACGAGGCGCTGCGCTTGATGGACGGATAGGGCGGTCGCGACCTCGAAGCCCTCCGCCTCGAGAAGGCTACGGCAGAAATCCACCCAGGATTCGTCGTCATCGGCCACCAGGATGGATTCAAGGGACGCCATGGGGGGAGTGTAAGATTTTCGCGCCCCGCGTTCAATTGCCAGAATGATGATATTTTGCAATCCTCTTCATTGTCCGCCCATGGTGAGCCTGTCCATCCTGCCCCTCCTGCTCTCTTCCGTGCTGCCGCTCGCCTGGACCGCGGACGCCGGCGCGCCTCGGCCCAAGCGCCCGCAGACGCTCGAAGAGTATCACCAGGCGATCTTGGGAGTCATCAACGAGATCGAGCCCCTGCTGAGCCAGCTCGACGGCGTAAGGGCGGGCTACCACGCGAAAAGGGACCTCGACCGGCTCTTCGCCCAGCGCGAAACGCTGCGCGGGCAGGTCCAGGAGCTCCTGTCGCTCCTCATCGGACTGGGAGAGGATTTCGACCAGCTCCGCCGCGACGAAGAGATCCGGAAAGGCTCCCAGGCCATGCAGGATTTCTTCAGGACCGGCGGCATCCCCACGAACGCGTCCAACGAGCTCAATCAGCTCATCGAGATGGGCCGATTCAGCGCCAAGATCTCGGCCGTCCGCCAGCGAGCGCAGGCCGGGCTCAAATCCGAGGAGGACGCTCATCGGGCCGTCCAACGCTCCATCGAGACCCAACGACGCTGGATCACCGGCAGCATCGCGGCATCCAGCCTCATGCTCGCGTTCGTATTCTTCCTCCTCTGGAGGTCCCGCTCGCGAGCGGACCTCGCCGCGGGCCAGACCCCGGTGACGCTGGCGACGCCCATGCCGAACACCCCTCTCCCCTCGACGCCCACGGCCACGCCCCGGCCTCTCGGAGGGCCGCACACCACGCCCCTGCCCGCCGTCGCTCCCGGCCAGATCCTGGGCGGATCCTACAGGGTCGTCAAGGAACTGGCCAAGGGCTCGCTCGGCACCGCGTACGAAGCCATGGACCTCACCGCCAACCGCAGGGTGGTCATCAAGCGCATCCGGGACGAGCTCCACCGGAGCGAGAAGGACCTCGAGCGCTTCCTGACCCAGGCGCGAGGAGTCGCCGCGCTCAAGCACGCCAACCTCGCGGAGGTCTACTCCGTATTCCTGGAGGCGGACCGGGTCCACCTGGCGGTCGAACTCGTCCCGGGCCCGGCCTTGAGCCAATTCCTGGAGGCCGGCAACCGGGTCAACCTGACCGCCATCAAGCGCGTCATCCGCCAGGTAGGCACGGCGCTCCAGTACGCCCACGACAAGAAGGTCCTCCACGGCGACCTCACCCCGGCGAACATCTTCGTGACGCGGGAGGGCCTGGTGAAGGTGAGCGACTTCGGGATCGGCCTCGAGGCGAGGAAGGTGGCGGCCCGGCTCTCCTGGACCGAGCCCATCGGCAGCCCGGCCTACATGGCCCCGGAGCAGGAGTTGGGCTCCATGATCAAGGAATCCGACTTCTACTCGCTGGGCGTCATCCTATACGAAATGGCCACCGGTCGCCTCCCATTCGACGGCCCGAATTTCCTGGCCCAGAAGCGCGAGATGCGCTACGCCCCCGCCTCCAAGCTCGCCGCAGACATACCCAAGGAGATCGACCCGATCCTGCGCAAGGCCCTGCAGCCCGAGCCGCAGCTGCGCTTCCACTCCGCGGAGGATTTCTGCAAGGCGGTGGAGGCCCTCCCCGAACCCGCGGGGCCTAAGAGGGCGGCGTAGGGTCAGGCCGAGCCCGCTCCAGACCGCCGACCCGATTGTTGACCTCCCCGGCCTTTTTTCGTAGATTCCTCCCTCACGAAAAGCCTTGACAGGGGGATGTGGGCTGTTAAACTATTGGCCGCCCCACACAGGACGCGGGAGAACCGACCCATGAAGAAGAAGACCAAGACCGCGCGGAAGAATACGTCGCGCAAGGCGGCCGGAGTATCGAAGGGGGAGTGGACGCCCATCAAGAGGATGCTCGTCGAAAAGCGCTCCGAGATACTGGACGCGATCCACAAGAACCAGGGAGAGGGAGGGGATCCGCCGGATGTAGGCGACGAGGCGGACCAAGCCGGTCAATCCATAGAAAAAGAGCTCCTCTTCGAGCTCTCGGACAACGAACGGGTGCAGCTCGACCAGATCGAGGGAGCCCTGCGCAAGATGGAGAAAGGGACCTACGGGCTCTGCGAGCAGTGCCTCAAGCCCATCCAGAAGGCCCGCATCAAGGCTCTTCCCTTCGCCCGCTACTGCATCGACTGCCAGAACTCCGCCGAGAGGGCTACCCCCGCCGCATGACGGAGCGCCTCCCGGTCGCCATTCTCATCGACGAACAGTACCAGACCCTGGAAGTGTGGGTCCCCTACTACCGGCTCAAGGAGGCCGGGATCCCGGTGCTGCTGCTCGGCCGGGAGAAGGGACGGGAGTATCCCTGCAAGTTCGGCTACCCGGCGCGCGCCGAGGCGTTCTACGCGGACCTCCCGCCGGACGAGGTGTCCGGCGTCATCGTCCCGGGAGGATTCGCTCCCGACTTCATGCGCCGGACCCCCGAGCCGGCCCGCTTCGTGCGCGAAGTCTTCGAGAGCGGCAAGCTGACGGCCGCGATCTGCCACGGGCCGTGGCTCCTCGCCTCCGCCGGAGTCCTCCGGGGGCGCAGCGCCACCTGCTTTTACGCGATCAAGGACGACGTGGTCCACGCGGGAGCCCGCTACGTGGACCAAGAGGTCGTCGTGGACCGCAACCTGATCACGGCCCGGAAACCCGACGACCTCCCCGCGTTCTGCCGCGAGATACTCGCGTTCCTGTCCCGTCCGACGGCGTGAACAAGCTCATCCTCGCGCTGGCCCTCACGACCCCGCTCTGGGACCTCGGCCATCCGTTGTGGGAGGTTGACGACGCCCGGTATGCCGAGGTCCCGCGCGAGATGGCCGAGAGGGGGGACTGGCTCTCGCCGACGCTCGACTACGTCGACTACATCGAGAAACCTCCGCTGATCTACTGGCTCTCCGCGGCCTCCTATCGCCTGCTGGGCACGAGCGAAGCGGCCGCCCGCCTCCCCCTCGCCCTCCTTTCCATATTGGGGATGCTGGGCGCCTGGTGGCTAGCCGCTTGGCTGTACGGCCCGGCTGCCGGGCCGACTGCGGCGATCATCCTCGGGACCGGCGTCCAGTATTTCGCCTTGAGCCACTTCATCACTCCGGACATGGCCCTTTCCGTCTTCCTATTATGGGCGACGGGACTGGCGCTGCGCTCTCTCCGCCATCCCGAGGACTGCTGGGCCGGTCCGCTGGCTTGGGTCGCGCTGGCTGGCGGAGTCCTTTCCAAGGGGCCTGTCGCGTTCTTCCTCGCCGGCCTCTGGGTCGCCGGGCTCGCCGCCTTGTTCCCGGACCTCCGCAAGGGCATCACGCGTCTCGCCTTCAACTGGGGCACGCTCGTCTTCGCGGCCGTGATCGGCAGCTGGTTCATCGCCATGGAAGCCTCCCACCCCGGATTCACGCGCTTCTTCGTCGTCGAGCAGAACCTCCAGCGCTATCTGACCCCGGAGTACAACCGGCCCGGCCCCTGGTACTACTTCTTCACTGTCGAGTTCCTCGGCCCCATGCCCTGGACCCCGCTCATCCTGCCGGCCGTGCTCTTCCCGCTGCTGCGCTGGCGCGCCTCGGATCCGAAAGACCGCCAGCTCGCGCTCTGGGTCCTGGGGGTCTTCGCGTTCTTCACTCTCTCGAAATCCAAGCTGTTGACCTATATCCTGCCGCTCTTCCCGCATCAAGCGGTGCTCGCCGCCGGGCTCCTGAGCAAAGCCCGGGGGAGCGTCCCTGAACGCTGGGCCGGCCGTCTGGCCGCTGGCCTGGCCGCGCTTTTCGTGGCCGGCTGCGCGATCGGGCCGTTCGTCCTGCCCCGCCTCCAGCTGCCGGGAAGCCACCCCTGGGCCCTCGCGGCCTCAGCCCTGGTCCTGCTCGGGGCGTCCGCCGCGGTCGAGGGCTCCATGCTCCGTTCCTTCGCCCTCGCCTCGGCCATGGCTCTGTGCGCCGACTCCATGGTCCTCGCCGCGATGCGGTGCGTGGAGGACCGCATCAGCGTCCGCAGCGTGGCCTTGGAGGCGCGCTCGCGCATGGAGAGCGCCCGGGCCCGCGGGCTCGAGCCGAGCGTCATCTGCTACGACACCTACGTCCACGGGATCGCGTTCTATACGGGGGGCCCGGTCGACCTCGTCAACTGGGTCGGCGAGCTGTACTACGCAAAACGCCTCCCCCGCTTCCAGCACCGCTTCGGCGATGATGAACGCATCCGGGCGCTGCCCCAGCCGGGCCGCAAGACCTTCGTGGTCTCGGCGAAGAAAGAGCTTCCCTATCTGCGTTCGATCAGCAGGACCTGGGACGTCTGGAGCCCGTCGCCGAGCTCGCGGTGGGCGTTATTGGAGTACTGAACGGCATCTCCTCCGCGCCTCGTGCGCGGAACTTCGTCCTCACGCCAACAGCGGCGTGAGGACGAAGTTTCTCAACAGCAGAACGACTTCATCTTCTTTTTAGGGAATTCCCCATAAAGCAACAGCTGTTAGGGATACGTGTAGACGACCACCGTGCGCCGGCGGTCCAGCGCGCGCGCGCGAATCTCGAAGCCCTGCTCGTCCGCCAGGAGCACGAAGCCGTTCGGATCGAAGATCTTCTGCATCGCCGCCTTGAAGCGCTGCACATCCCCGCTCGCCCGGGCCAGGTCGGCCAAGCTCTCGGTGTAGGAGCCCTCGGCGGCCTTGCGCACCTCCTGGAGCGTGGCCAGCGCCTGGAGACCCTCCCGGGCCCGGGCTACGGCCTGAAGGTCGTGGGGGGTCGGCCGCAGGACGTACCACCAGACGTTGCCGCCCACGATGAGCGCGAACGCGGCGAAGGAAAGCAGGGCCGAGAGCAGCGCCCAGACGCGTGAGCGCGGCCGCGACTCCACCACCCAGGTCCCGGCCAGCAGATCGTGCCAAGTCCTGGATCGGGAGTCGAAAAGGCTCCAGAGGAACCCCAGATTCAACAACGGGGTGCTCAGCAGGTACCCGAAGGCCCGCATCACCGCCTGGCCGGTCGTGAGCGCGTCGCCCTCGAGGCCCACGACGCGCAGCCCGAACATCCGCTTGCCGAGCGTGGCCCCGCGGAGATTCCCCACCACCTGATAGACGAGGAAAAGGGCCAGACACGCGAGCATCCCGTGCTTCCAGGCGAGAGGGGTGTTGGGCAAAAGCCTCAGGCGCACGATGAGCAGGTACAGCAGGAGGTAGTACGCCGCGCCGAACGGGACCACATCGACGAGATAGGCGAGGAACCGGTCCGTGACCCTCGCGGGCCGCAGCGGGGCTTCCATCATGGGGGTAATACTACAATAAATCTCAGGCCGGCCTGGAATTCCGGTCCAGACGGTTCTTGAGGTAGAGGTAGAACAGCCCCAACGGGATCATGGAGAGCGCGATCCAATAGAAGGGAAGCAGGCCCGCCCCGGCCTTGAACACGTACTTCAGGGCCAGCAGTCCCAGCGTACTGGCCGCCAGCGAGCCGGCGCCGAAGAAGCCCATGGCATCCGGGATATCCTTCTCTTCCGGGACGCGGGACTGGAAGAAGCTGCGGAGCTTGAGCACGACCGCGACCTGGGCGACGCCGAAGGGCACCAAGGCCAAAGCGGGAAGCGTGAGCGTGCCCAGCCAGCCGAGCCAGGCCGGCAGCGCCACCAGCGAGCCCAGCGTCGGAAGGGGGAACATCAGGGTCGCGAAGGACGCCAGTCCGGCCGTGCCGTAGAGCATCCAGCGCAGCATGGACTTGCGCAGGATCTCGCGCTCCCAGGGCGCGATCCGCTTGGCCCAGTCCTCATCGGAGATCGGCCCGCTCTTCTCTTCCTCGGCCTTTCGCATGGCGGCCTTGCGGGCCTCGGTCCGGCGCTGCTCGCCCATCATCAGGAAGCCGCCCAGCAGCCCGCCCGCGCTGTAGAGCCCGGTCAGCCAGCCGATGACGCTCGTCGCCAGTTCCGCGTTCGCTTCTCCAACCAGGCGCAGGCCGTAGGCCGGCGCGATCATGGTATAAAGGTAGGGGTTGAGCATCAGGTACACGGTGTAGGCCAAGAACGAGTAGCGCAGCAAGGGGTTCTGCCAGACCAGCTTGGCCCCATGCAGAATCTTGGCCACGAACCCGTGCGTCCCCTGCTGAGGAGCGGACGCCCTCTTCGGCTCCTCGAACTGCTTCGGGATCCTCAAGGTCGCGAGCACGACGGCCAAAGACGCCGCCATGGTGACCGGGAACGCGATCAGAGCGGGCAGGAAGCCGAAACTCGCCACCAGGGCGCCTGTGGCGATGGGGCCGGTGATCCCGATGATCTCCAGGATGGTCTGCTCCCAAGTCCAGAACTTCTCGATGCGGCCCGGGTCCTGCCCAACCAGGGCGGGGGGGATGCTCTCCATCGCGGTCAAAGACACCCCGCTCAGCAGACCGTTGATCGAATAGAACAGCGTCATGAGAGGCAGCGTCATGTTCCCCGTGGCCAGCAGCCCGGCGAGCAGGGAGATGGACGCCAGGCGTATGGCGCTCGACCACAGGTAGGAGTTCTTGAGCCCGAACTTGTCGATGGCCAGAGGCCCGGCCTGCCTCCCGACCACGGAAGCCACGGAGGCGAAGATGGCCAGCTGCGCGACGGCCGTGAAATCGCCGAACGCCTTCTGCACCAGGGTCGGGAGCGCCGCGCCGAGAGCCTCGACCCCGATCTGGGCCACGACGAGCGACGCGATGAACATCACCGCCACCTTGCCCAGCCCCAGCCAGGGGTTCTTCTTGGCGGGGGATCCCCTTTCAGCGGGAGAAGCCCGGCCGACGATCTCGACCCCGGCCTCCACGCCCTTCGCGACGACGGATGGGAACTCCTCGATGACCACGCTCAGGGACTCGTCCTGCGACGACCGCAGGGCCAGCGCCGTCGGGGGCTTGAGCGGGAGGGGGGAGTCCTGCACGACGCTCTCCTGGACAGGCTGCTCCAAGACAGGCGATTGCGCCGAGACGGCTCCCTTGAATGAGTCCGTCCGAGAAGACCGGGGAGTCAGGTCGGCGTCCTTGCGCATCCCGAACGACTCGAGCAGGGCCTTGAACCTCTCGCCCAGACGGTTGGGCTGTCCGCGCAGGGGCTGCAGGGAGTCCGAGACATCCTGCAGGTTCTGGGGGGCCTTGAACGAGGCCGCTGCCGCGAGGGCGCTCGCGGACTGCCGCGCGGAGACGGCAGGATCTCTCGATGTCGGATCGAACGACGCGTTCGTCTTGGCCATCGGCAGCGGGACTGGATAGAACTCGAAAGAGCCGGGACCGCCCACCGGCACGGGCTGCGCCCGGGAGAGCCTCGCGGCGGCTTCGCCGGCCTGCACCGCGGAAGCGGGGAGGCTCAGCGAGGGGGCCAGGGTCGGGGAGATGGAAGGCATCCGCCCGGCCGGGGCCGGCGGCGGATTGATGTTGAAGTTGCCGTTCAGGCCCGGACCTCTCAACGGGGTCGTCAGGCCGCCGGGGATGACCAAGCCCGCGCCCGCCCCGCCGACCGTGGCTCCTCCGACGGGGATCTGGACCTGGATGGACACGACGCCGGCGTTCGCGAGGGCGGAATACGTCCCCACTCCGGGGGTCACCCAGAGCAAAGCGGCGGTCAAAGCCACGGCCACCGCCTTTCTTATGCGCGGCACCCGTCTCATAGGTAAGGATATTCTAAAGCACGCCCGAACTCGAGGATAGAGCCTTTTGGTCTGGGCCCTGCCGGGCATTTGGCCCAAACGCGGGATGGGACTTATGGGACCGTATCCGTTCTATTATAATATCTACCCATCACATGATCAGGCCATGGATGCCGTTGGCGGTCCTGCTCCTCGCCTGCGGCGGTCTGCGCGCCGAGGAGCCCCGACCCGACCCGTTCGGCTGTCCAGGCGGCAAATGGCCTTGGGAGGGGGAAGGCCCCTTCGTAAACGTCCCGGCCTCCATCGCCGCGGCTCCGGGCGGAGTCGTGGGGACGGCGCTCGCGCTGGCCTTCGTCCCCGCGGATATCGTCGAAGCCGGCGTCTCGGACAAACGGCGGGACGAGCCGATCCCCCGGTTCGCGCATGCCGGCGTGTGCGGCGGAGTCTACCTGGGCAAAGGCCTTTCCTATGCCGTCGGCGCTCCGTTCTGGCTGCTCAAGAAGGCCTTCTGGGACTGGCCGAAGCGCTTGCTCTCCCCGGACAAACCCGATCGGGAAGGGAACCTCCGGCGCGCCGCCGGTGTCAATCTATTGGCATCGTCAGGCGATTTTTGATAAATACATAGTCCATGATGTCTACGCCGGGAGAGTGATATGCGCTACATCGCGATCCTAGTCGGATTGGGTCTGCTCGGCTATCTCGGCTACAACCGATATATGGAAGCCACGAAGCCGGAGGCGAAACAGCAGGCCGTGGTGGAACTCCCGCCTCCGCCGCCCGAGATGACCGCGCCTCCGCCGCCGGTGCTCGACAAAGAATCCCTGGAACGGGTGCGCTCCGCCACCAAGGACTCGGACCCCCTCGTCCGCTGGGAGGCCGTGCAGTTCCTGGTCCAGGCCAACGACCCGCAGTCCGAAGAGATGCTCTACTACATGCTCCACCGGGACTCGGACGCGACCATCCGGAGGAACATCGTAGGCATCGTGTCCGACCGCAGGGGGTCGATCGTGACGAAGAACCTCGTGGAGTCCCTGCGGGACACGGACGTGGAGGTCCGGCTGGCCGCGCTCATCGCCCTCGCCAAGGTCGGGGACGTCAACGCGTCCTCCGACATCAGCGAGGCGATCCGCGACACGGACGAGCGCGTGCGGCTGGAGGCGCTGCGCACGCTCAAGCTGCTGGAGGGAGCGCGGGCCCAGCAGATACAGGAGCAGCAGCGCCAGCACGACGTCAAGATGCGCACCTGGGAGGACGAGATGAAGCGCCGACAGGAAGCGGAACTGAAGAAGAAGCAGCCGCAACAGAAGAAATAGCCCATGGCAAGGCTCCTGATGCTCGGCGTGCTCCTCGGCGGCATGTACTACATCTACCATGTCAAGCACAGGCCCGCCGCCCCCGTCGAAGAGCCCCTCCCGCCCCCGCCCGCGCTCGACAAAGAGCCGCCGCCGATCCTCACCGACACGGACATCGGCAAGGTCCGCCTCGCGACCCAGGACGCGGATCCCCAGGTCCGCTGGGCGGCCATCGAGTTCCTGCACCGCGTACGGGATCCCATGGCCTTCGAGATGCTGGAGAAGACCCTGGCCATCGATACGGAGCAGGTGGTCCGGCGCAAAGCCCTCGACATCCTCAAGGGCTCGGGCAAGCCCGACGTCACCAAGGACATCGTCAAGGCGCTCGACGACTCGGAGAAGGACATCCGCCTGGCCGCCCTCGTGGCCCTGGGCGAGATCGGAGACCCCAAGACGGCCCCCTACATCGTCAAGGCCCTGACGGACTCCGAGCCCGACGTCCGCATGCAGGCCCTGCACACGCTCGGGCTCATCCAGGCCAAGACCGACGCCTCGCACAAGCAGATGCAGGACGAGCTCCGCGCGCAGTACGAGGAGCTGGTGCGCAAGAAGACGGAGGAAATCCAGAGGATGAAGACCGCCTCCTTCTTCAACAAAAGGCTGAAGGAGGAGCCCAGGTAATGACACTCGATATCCGGCAGATAAACTCCAAGGTCCAGGCGGAGAGCGTGTTCGTCACCGAGCTCAAGAAAGAGCTCTCCAGCGTGATCGTGGGCCAGGAGGAGATGCTGGACCGCCTCCTCGTCGCCCTCCTGGCCAAGGGACACGTCCTGCTGCAGGGGGTCCCGGGGCTGGCCAAGACGCTGACCATCAGCACCCTGGCCTCCGCCATCGACGCGAAGTTCCAGCGCATCCAATTCACGCCGGACCTGCTGCCCGCCGACCTCACCGGCACGCTCATCTTCAACCCGCAGAGCAGCAATTACTTCGTCCGCAAAGGTCCGCTCTTCGCCAACCTCGTGCTGGCCGATGAGATCAACCGCGCCCCGGCGAAGGTGCAGAGCGCGCTCCTGGAGGCGATGCAGGAGCGGCAGGTCACCATCGGCGAGCACACCTATCCGCTTCCCGAGCTCTTCATGGTGCTCGCGACCCAGAACCCCATCGAGCAGGAGGGGACCTACCCGCTCCCGGAGGCGCAGGTGGACCGGTTCATGCTCAAGGTCGTCCTCGACTACCCCCGCAAGGAAGAGGAGCGCGTCATCCTCGAGCGCATGACGGCGCCCAAGCCGCCCCAGGCCAGGCGCATCGTCACGCAGGCGCATATCGCCTCGGCGCGCAAGGTCGTCGAGGAGATATACGTCGACGAGAAGGTGAAGAACTACATCATCGACATCGTCTTCGCGACCCGCGACCCGTCGAAGTACCGCCTGGAGAAGCTCAAGCCGCTCATCCGCTACGGAGGGAGCCCGCGCGCCACCATCTTCCTGACCACGGCCGCGAAGGCCTTCGCCTTCATCAACAGTCGGGGCTTCGTCACGCCGGAGGACGTGAAGTCCATCGGCCCGGACGTACTGCGCCACCGCATCCTCGTGAGCTACGAGGCCGAGGCCGAGAACGTGACCTCCGAGGACATACTGCGCGCCGTTTTCGAGACGGTCGAAGTGCCCTAGGCACGGAGGGGCCGGACCCACACACAGCCATGCTTCCGAGGGAGATCCTCGCGCAGGTCCGCCGCATCGAGATCCGCACCGGGCGTCTCGTCAACGAGACATTCGCGGGCAAGTACCTGAGCGTCTTCAAGGGGCGCGGCATGGAGTTCTCCCAGGTCCGCGAGTACCTGCCGGGCGACGACATCCGGTCCATCGACTGGAACGTGACCGCGCGCATCGGCCGCCCCTTCGTCCGGGAGTACCAGGAGGAGCGCGAGCTCACCCTCATCGTGGCCTGCGACCTCTCGGGGTCGCAGTTCTTCGGGTCCAGGGGCAAGCTCAAGCGCGAGACGGCGGCGGAGCTGGCCGCGGTCCTCGCGTTCTCCGCGCTCAAGAACAACGACAAGGTCGGACTCTTCCTCTTCACCGACGGCCCGGAGCGCTTCATCCCGCCGCGCAAAGGCCGCCGGCATGTCCTGATGATCATCCGGGACCTTCTGGCCTTCGAGCCCAAGCGCACGGGGACGTCCATCGGGGCTAGCCTCGACACCCTCAACCGGATGCTCCACCGGCGGGCCATCGTCCTGCTGGTCTCGGACTTCCAGGACGAGGGCTTCGACAGCGTCCTCCGGCGCACCGCCAAGAAGCACGACCTCATCCCGATCATCGTGGACGACCCGCGCGAGGACGAGCTCCCGAAGATCGGAGCGTACGTGGAGACCCGGGACCCGGAGACCGGGGAGCGCGTCCTGCTGGAGGCCTCCTCCGCCGCGGTGCGCGACAAGGTGGCCGGCCGGCGCCGGGAACGGCGCCAAGCCCTGCTGGAACTCCTGCGCTCCTCCGGCATCGACCACATCCGCGTCCGCACCGACGAACCCTTCATCGATCCCATCGCCCGCTTCTTCCGGGAACGCTCCCGGAGGCTCAGGTGACGGGGCTCCTCCTGCTGGCGGCCTGCGGCGCCTTCGCCGCCGGATTCCAGCTCGCGCCCACGAGCACGACCGTGCTCATCGGCATGCCCTTCGAAATCCTCGGCACCGCCGAATTCCCCGCCGGCTCGACGCTGGAGCCGCAGCCGGAGGCGTGGAAGGAGAAGATGGGGCCCTGGGAGATACTCTCGGTCGAGTTCCAGCCCGCGCAGGAGCGCGGAGGCGCCAAGGCCCAGGACCTTCGGATGCGCGTGGCGGTCTTCGCGCTCGGCAGCCAGAGCCTCGCTCCCTTGGATTGGACCCTGAAGAACGCCGCCGGCTCCGCCTCGACGCTGACGAGCCCGGCCGTGGAGGTGACGGTGCAGCCTCCGCCGCCCAGCCTGCGCGACACCGGCGACATCCGCGACATCCGGGGCCCCTGGAGCCCGAGGCTGTGGCCGTGGCTGCTGCTCCTGCTGGCGGCCGCGGGCGCCGGAGCGTACGCATACGACCGATATAGGAAGAAAAAAGCCGCCCTGGCCGCCGCAGGCCGGGGGGCCGTACAGGACAACCGCACCTTCGAGGAAATCGCTCTCGCGGACCTCGATGCCCTGCTCACGGGCGGCCTGCCGGTCAAGGAGTTCTACGACGGCATCTCGGACATCCTGCGCACCTATCTCGAACGCCGCCACAACGTGCAGGCCATGTCCATGACCACCCAGGACCTCCAGCGGCACATGATCCGGGGAGCGCTGGAGCCCAAGGCGCGCTCCATGACCAAGAACCTGCTGGACCGCTGCGACCTGGCGAAATTCGCGCGCTATCTGCCTCCCGAGGGGGAGCGGCGGAAGGACTGCGAGACCGGCAAGGAGATCGTGAGGATACTGACGCCGAAGAAGGAGCCGGAGGGGACGAAGGTTTCGCCATGAGGCTCGAACACCCTCTCTGGCTACTCGCGCTCCTCCCCGCCGTCGGCGCGGCCATCTACGCGGTCTACCTTTCGGAGAAGCGCGGAGCGGCGATGACGTTCCCGGACGCGAGCAGCCTGCCGCGCTCCTCGCGGAGCGCCCGTGCGCTCGTGCGCTGGGTCCCCGGCGGGCTCGCCGGAGCGGCGGCCGTGCTCATGGTCCTGGGCTTGGCGCGCCCCCAATCCGTGTCGCGCGAATCCGCCGGTCCGACCGAAGGCATCGACATCATGATGGTGCTGGACACCTCGCTGAGCATGCGGGCCCTGGACTTCGACCCGCTCGACCGCATGTCGGCCGCGAAGAGCGCGGCCCGGGAGTTCCTCAAGGGGCGCATCTCGGACCGCATCGGCATCCTGGTCTTCGCGGGCGCGCCCGTGCTTACCTGCCCGCTCACTCTTGACTACGAGGCCCTCTACGAGTTCCTCGACAACGTCGACGCCGGCATGACCATGACCCAGGGCACGGCCATAGGCGACGGCATCGCCTCCGCCGTCAACCACCTCAAGGACGGCCCGGCGAAGAGCAAGGTCGCCATCCTCCTGACGGACGGGGCCAGCAACGTGGACTCCGTGGACCCGTTCACCGCGGCGAAAGCGGCCAAGTCATTCGGGATCAAGGTCTACGCGATCGGCACCGGAGCGAGGGGGGAGGCGCGCATCCCGGTGGACGACCCGGTGTTCGGGAGGCGCTTCCAGGTGATCCCGGACCAGCTCGACGAGGACACCCTGCTCAAAGTCGCGGCGGAGACGGACGGGAAGTACTTCCGCGCCACCAACCTCCGGGAACTCTCCTCCGTCTACGCGGAGATCGACCGCCTGGAGAAGACGAAATTCGAGCAGCCGGAGATCGTGTCCTACAAGGACCATTATCCCTGGCTGCTCGTCCCGGCCCTCCTGCTGCTCCTCGCGGAGATGGCGCTGGGCGCCACTTGGCTCATGAGGATACCGTGAGCTAGCCATGGGACTCTTCCGCCATCCTCTCTATCTGCTCTGGGCCGTGCTGGCCGCGGCGGGGACGCTGGGCTTGGGGCTTTGGGCCGAGAGACGCAGGCGCGCGTTCGCCGCCCTCTTCGCCAGCGCCGAACTGCTCCCGCGCCTCTTCCCGACCGAGGCCCTCGAGTCGCGGCGCAGGAAGCTGCTCCTGCGCGTCGGCTGCGTCGGCATGCTCCTCGTGGCCCTCGCCGCGCCTCAATGGGGCATCGAACTGGTGACCACCCGGGCCAAGGGGACCCAGGTCGTCATCGCCGTGGACACGTCGCTCTCCATGCTCGCCGAGGACCTCCCGCCGGACCGCATGCAGAAAGCCAAGAGCCTCCTCTCCGCGATCATCGACGGGCTCAAGGGGGAGCGCGTGGGCCTGCTGGCTTTCGCGGGCGAGGCTTACATACAATGTCCCTTGACTACGGACATCGAGGCGGCCAAGTCCCTGCTGCGCCGCATGCGGGCCGGCATGGTCCCGCAACCCGGGACGGCCATCGGCAAGGCCATCCGCCTCGGGACGCGGCTCCTGCGGAAATATCCGGGCCACAAGGCGCTGGTCCTGCTCACGGACGGGGAGGACCATCAGAGCCAGCCCGAGAGCGCGGCCCAGGAAGCGGCCCAGGAGGGGGTGAGCCTCTTCATCATCGGGATCGGCACCCTGGAAGGAGCGCCCATCCCGGTCCTGGACGATAACGGGAAGACCGTGGGCTATAAGAAGGATACCAAGGGAAGCACGGTGGTGAGCCGGCTGGGCGAGAACGGGCTCATCGCGCTCGCGTCCGCGTCCGGAGGGGCGTACTTCCGGGCGAGCCCGGATGAAAGCGAGGTCAGCGCGCTCCTGCGCAGGATCATGGAGATGGACAAGTCCGACATGACCTCCGGGTCGGCGAACCGCTACAAGAACCGGTTCCGCGCCCCCCTATGCCTGGCCCTGCTGCTGCTGCTCGTGGAGATGCTGCTCGGCGAGACCCGGGCGGCCCGGCCGCTCCTCAAGCGCCTGCTGCCGGCCGGCGCGCTCCTCTGCCTCCTCTTCGCCGGCTGCTCCGATTCGAAGCTCATGCGCGGGAACCGCGACTACAAGAAGGAACAGTACGGAGAGGCGCTCAAGCATTACGAGAAAGCGGATCCCAAGGACCCCAAGACGGTCTTCAACAGGGGGGCCGCTCACTACAAGCTGGGGGACTTCGAAGGGGCGCAGGGGATCTACGACGAGCTCTTGCGGAGCACGGCCGCTGCGCGCGCCCCTTCGGGCTTCCTGCCCAAGGCCTACTACAACCTGGGCAACTCGCTCTTCCGGAAGGAACGCCTTCCCGAAGCCGTCCAGGCGTACAAGCGCTGCCTGCTCCTGGACCCGAAAGACGAGGACTGCCGCCACAACCTGGTGCTGGCCCTGCGCCCGCCCAAGGGCAAGAGCCGGAGCAAGGATTCGTCGAGCCAGCAGAACAAGGATAAGGACGAGACGCCCTCCAAACCCAAGCCCGAGCCCAAGCAGAACGACCCGAAGCAGGGGCAGGGCGGGATGTCCAAGGAGGACGCGGACCGCATCCTCCAGGCGGTGCAGGAGAAGGAACGCAGCGCCGAGAAGAACCAGCCCGCGCAGAAGCAACCCTCGCCGGAGTCGCAGCCGGAGGCGGACTGGTGACCTGCGTCAGCGCGCTCCTCATGATGCTGTGGACCGCGCAGACGCAGGCTTTCGCCCAGCAGTTCTCGATCACGGCATCCGTCGACCGGCAGACCGTGCCGCTCAACGAGCAGGTCGTGCTCACGGTCGCCGTTTCCGGAGACCAGCCCAGCCTGCCCGACCCGCGCCTGCCGTCGATGCCCAACTTCAACGTGCATTCCGTGGGCCGGAGCCAGAACCTATCCTTCATCAACAACCGCGTATCGAGCACGGTGGAGCACCGCTTCATCCTCGTCCCGCGCCTCATCGGCAACGCGGTCATCGGCCCCATCGAGGCGCAATCCGGGGGCAAAAAGGTCAGCACCGATCCGATCGAGATCAGCGTGCTGCGGCCGTCCGCCGCGGCCTCCCCGCAGCCGACGCGGCCGACCGCAGCGCGGCCCCGGCCCCGACAGGCCCCGCAGCCGTCCGGGAGCCAGACGGGCTCGGGCCCGGACATCTTCGTTACGGCCGAGGTGAACAAGCGCAATCCGTACGTGAACGAGCAGATGCTCATGACCGTGCGCTTCCACTACGCCGTGCCCCTGCTCGGCAACGCGGAATGGGACCCGCCGGTCACGCAGGGTTTCCTGAAGGAGGACCTTCCTCCGGCTCCCGCGACCCTCGTCACGCGCGAAGGACGGGTCTACTACGTGACGGAGATCAAGATCGTCCTGTTCCCCATACAGCCCGGAGAGCTCACCATCGGGCCCACGCAGATCCGCTGCCAGGTGCAGAAGGAGATGCGGGTGGACCCGTTCTCGTCGGACTTCTTCGAGCAGTTCTTCTCCCAAGGAGTGGTGGGCGCGGTCACCCGCGAGCTCCGCACGAACCCGACGAGGATCACGGCCCAGCCCCTGCCGGAGGAAGGCAAGCCTCAAAGCTTCACCGGCGCGGTCGGGCGCTTCCGCATCAAGGCCGACGTGGACAAGGGCCAGGCCAATGTGGGCGACGCGATCACGCTCAGTCTGGTCCTGGAGGGGGACGGCAACCTGAAATCGCTCAGCGCCGTCCCGCTCCCCGAGATGCCGTCCTTCCGCCCCTACGACACGGTCAGCACTCTGAGCACCTCCAAGGATGTGCAGGGGGTCCGGGGGGTCAAGACCTTCAAGACCGTCCTGGTCCCGCGCGCCTCGGGCCTTCTCGAGATCCCTCCCATCCAGTTCAACTATTTCGACCCGACGACGAAGCGCTACGAGCGCATCCAGACGAACATCCTGCGCGTGAAGGTGGCTCCGGCCCAAACCGGCGCCGGAGGGACCTCTCCGGTCGCGTTCCAGGCCGGCCCCATCGCCGGCGGAGGGGAGATCACGCGGGTCGCGGCGGACATCCGTTATCTCAAGATCGCGGCCGACGACCCCCTGGCCCAGCGCCTCTGCCTCGGTTCGTTCAGCCGCCTCTGGCTGCACCTCATCCCGCTGACGGTCTTCCTCCTGAGTCTGGCGGGCGCGGCGTACCGCAACGTGCTGCTCAACGACCCGGCCGGAGCGCGTTCCAAGGGCGCTCTGGCCAAGGCCATGTCCCGCATCAAGGACGTGCGCGGCGCCGGGTCCCCCGAGGAGACCGCGGCCGGGCTCTTCGAGGCCCTGTCCAATTTCGTGGCGGACAAACTCAACCAGCCGGCCTCCGGCCTGACCCTGCGCGAGGCCGGGCGCAGCCTGCGGGAGAAGTATCCGAAGCTCCCGGAGGGGCATCTGGGGCAGCTGCGCATCCTGTGGGAGGAGCTTGAGATGTTCCGCTTCGCCCCGAAAGGAGCCCAGGAGGAGCAGACCGCCCACCTGGCGGACGGGGTCAAGGAGCTGCTCAAAGCCCTCGACGAGGAGCTGCACGCATGACGCTCACCGTCCTTCTGCTGGCGACGATGTCCTGCGCCGCTGATTTCGAGACCGCGTTCCAGGGAGCCAACAAGCTCTACGAAGGCTCCCGGTTCGCGGAAGCGGCGGCCCAGTACGAACGCCTGCGGTCGGAGCGCCCCCACAGCGCGGTCCTGCACTACAACCTCGGCAACGCCTACTTCCGGATCAACACCCCCGGAAGCTTGGGCCGGGCCATCGCCTCCTACGAAAGGGCCTTCTCCATCCGGCCCCGGGACCCGGACATCCGCCACAACCTCGAATTCGCCCTGGGGCGGGCCGGCGAGACTCTCATCCCGGCCGGCATGCCGCCCTCCCTGTTCAGCCTCTTCCACCTCCTGAGCGATGAGGAGCTGGCCTTCTCCCACTGGCTCGGCTTCTGGCTCTCCTGCCTGCTCGGCTCCGCCTTCCTCCTGTGGGACCGCCGGCGAGAGGGATTGCGCCCCTGGCTCACGGCCGCGGCCGTTTTCTGGCTGTCGTGCGGCGCGTGGTGGGGCATGCGGAAGACCGCGGCGATCCCCTCGGCCGGGGTCATCGTGTCCGAGTGCGAGGCGCGAAGCGGTCCGGGGGGGAACTTCGCGGTCTCCTTCAAGCTGCCGGAAGGCCGCATCGTCTCCCGCCTGGAGACCCGCAACGGCTTCGTCGAGATCGGAGTGATGAAGGAAGGACTCAAGGGCTGGGTCCCGACCGACAGCGTGGAAGCCGTCTTTTAGCTTCTACGGATAGGCAGGGCTCAGCGGAGTCAGCGGCACCGCGGGGAAGAGCTTGACATTCCGCGTGTCCGGCTTCTCGGGGGCCTTGGGCGCGGGCTTCTTCCTCGGCGACGGGGGAGGCGGCGTCTCCGCCGCAGGCGTCTCGCCCCCCGCGACCTTGCGCCGGACGCGGGACTTCACTTTCTTGGGAGGAGCGTCGTTCTTGGCCGGTTCAGGCCGCGGCTTGGCCCGGGGCTGACGCGACTCCTCCGGGGTGGGATCGGAGGCGGCGGCCTCCGCCTCTTCCTCGGCGGACGTGATGGATATCTCGGACGTTTCGTTGTTCGAGGCGGGAGGCTGAGCGGCCTCCTCGCCCTCAGGCGGGGCGGATCCCTCTCCCTGAGGCTGGCCAGCCTCTTCGCCGCCGCCTTCCTCTGAAGGGGACTCCTCGGCAGGCGCGGCCTCCTCTTCTTCGGAACCCATGGACGCCTCTCCTGCGACGCTCTCGTCGTCCTGGCAGAAAGCGACGCCGTTGAGGAGCAGGCAGAGCAGGCCGATGACGAGGACGCGCAAGCCCATCATGAATTAAGGTAACATGGTGTTGTTAAGAAATCAAGCCCGTATGTCCACGCTCGCCAAAGACTCGGTCGCGAAGCTCCTGGAGGGGATGAACAAGGCCCTCGTGGGAAAGGAAGAGGCCGTCCTGATGACCCTGGTGACGCTCGTGGCCAGGGGGCATCTGCTCATCGAGGACGTCCCCGGCATCGGCAAGACTCTCCTGGGCCTGGCCCTGGCGCGCTCGCTCTCGGCCTCGTTCAAGCGCATCCAGTTCACCAACGACCTGCTCCCGTCCGACATCCTCGGCTTGAGCGTCTTCAGCCAGAAGGAGGGCCGCTTCGATTTCCGGCCCGGCCCCATCTTCAGCAACGTGGTGCTCGCCGACGAGATCAACCGCTCCACGCCGAAGACCCAGTCCGCCCTGCTGGAAGCCATGAACGAGCGGCAGGTGTCCATCGACGGCAGGACCTACCCTCTCGACGAGCCGTTCTTCGTCATCGCCACGGAGAACCCGGTGGAGTACCACGGGACCTTCCCCCTGCCCGAGGCCCAGCTCGACCGGTTTTTGGCCCGGGTCCAGATCGGCTATCCCTCCCCGGAGGACGAGCGCCGCGTGGTGCAGGGCGGGGACCTTCCGGAGCGGCTCAAGGCGGTGGAGCCGACGCTCAGCATGTCGGAGCTCCTCGCCCTCCAGAAGCAGGTGGAAGGGGTGCGGATGGAGGAGAGCCTCGTGGGCTACGTGGTGGCCATCGCGAACCACACCCGCGCCTCCGCCGCGGTCAAGCTGGGACTGAGCCCCCGGGGCAGCCAGGCCCTCTGCCGGGCGGCCAAGGCTTTCGCGCTCATCAGCGGACGCGACTACTGCGTCCCGGACGACATCAAGCGCGTCGCCGTCCCCGTCATCGGGCACCGCGTGGTCCTGGACAGCGCGCAGTACGGCATGGCCAAGGTGACGGAGTCCGAGCGCTTCGTGCTGCAGGTCCTGCAGGAAGTGCCTGTCCCGCTGTGACCCTCACGCGGACCGGACGCGCGGTCCTATGGCTCTGCCTGCTGACCCTGCTGGCCGCCCTGGCCAGCGGAAACAACTTGCTCTACCTCCTGTACAGCCTGCTCCTATCCTGCATGATCGTGTCGGCCGCGGCGGCCTGGCGCGAGCTCCGCTGGGCCGGGGCTTCGGTGGAGTTCCCGGAGCAGGCCTTCCAGGGAAGCCGCTCCGTCCTGCGCGTCCGGCTGAAGAGAAGGAGGCTGGTCCGGGTGGTCTGGGGAGAGGAGCGCGGGACCGAGGAGCTGCGCGGCGTGCTCCCGCACCGCGGTCTCAACAGGCTCGAAGACCTCTTCCTGGAGACCGAGGCTCCGTTCGGGCTCCTGCGCCTGCGAAGACGCATGCGCGACGCGGTCGGGCTCGCCCTTCCCAGGCCGCGCGAGACCCGCTCCGCGGCGGAGCTCGACGCGGACGTAAGCGCGAGCGGGAGCCTCAGACCGAGCAAAGGTGCGGGCGACGACCTCTTCGGCATCCGGGACTACGAGCCCGGCGACGACTCCAGGCTCATCAACTGGAAGCTCACGGCCCGGACCGGCCGCACCCTGGTCAACGAGTACGCCTCGCCGGTCGGGACGAAGGTCACGGTCCGCGTCCCCGGCTCGGCCGAGCACGCGATCCTGGAGAGCGCGAGCGCGTGCAAGCACTACCTCGACCGCGGGGCACAGGTGCGCCTCATCACCCCCGAAGGGAACGTGGACTACGGCAAGGGCCTGCTCCACCTCGACCGCCTGCTCCGGGCCCTGGCCCGCTTGGGCCCGGGGAAGGTCCCTCGGCCCGCGCCGGGCCCGGCCGCGCCATCCCCGGAACCCGTCCACGGGGAAGTCCTGCTGGGCTGGACCTACGCCTGGGCGGCCTTGGTGTGCGCCTCCCTGCCGCTCATCGACGAGATCCGCCCGGCCTGGCTCCTGGCCTGCGCGCCCGTGCTCGCCGCGGCATGGCGCACGGACCACGGGGCGAAGCCCCTGCTGCCCAACGCCTTCTGGACCCCGGCCTCCTGGCTCATGCTCGGCTACGTCCTCCTCATCGGCTGGCGCGCGAGCGGGGTCACCCTGGCGAACACGCACCTGCTGCTCTTCCTGCTGGCGGACCTGCTCCTGAACCCCAAGGACCCGAAGCGGATGCGTCAGCTCGCCCTGGTCCTTTTCCTCGTTTTCTTCCTCATCTCCGGCCAGACCATCAGCCTCTGGTACTTCCTGTCCTTCGTGCTCTTCGCCGCGGCCGGAGCCGGATGGCTCGCGGGAGGGCGGGTCCCGGCGAAGTCCCTCGCCGCAGGCCTGTTGCTCACCTCCGTCCTCTTCGCGAGCACCCCCCGATTCGAGCCCTTCCGCCGCATGAACCCGTTCGTGGCCATGGGCCTGGACAAACGCGCCCCCTCGCGGGGCTTCGTCACCGGCTTCACCGAAAACGTGAGCCTCGGCTTCTTCGGCCGCATCCGGAAGTCCAGCGCCCGCGTCATGCGCGTGCGGCCCATCGTGCCGCAAGGCCCGCGGAGCGCCCCGCTGCGCGTGCGGGGGTGCAGCCTGGACCGATTCGACGGCAAGCGCTGGTCCAAAGGGCGCCTGGACTTCTCCTACGGGGTCCGCGGACGCACGTACCATACGGACAAGGGCCGCGCCTGGGCCCCGCGCCGGAAAGGGGACCTCGTATTCCCCGGCGCCCGGGAGGCCGGGCCGGTGACCGAGTTCACGCTGCTGCCGCTCAACTCCGCGGTGCTATTCACGGCCGACGGCCTGAGCTCCGTGGAGGAGACGGACCGGGCGGCCTATTTCGACTACACGGACACGGTCTACTTCGCGGCTCCGGCCCTGGCCATGGTGCGCTACCGCGTGGTCGGGGACGCCTCCGGAGCCGTGCCCATGAGCGCGGGCATCGCGGGATACGACCGTTTCCTGGGCCGCTTCCTCCAACTGCCCGAGCTCGATCCCCGCATCCCCGAGCTCGCCCTCAAGGCGACCCGGGGCGCGTCCACTCCGGAGGAGAAGATCGCGTCCGTGGTGCGCTATCTGCAGAGGCGCTACGCCTACAGCACGTTCTCGGACGAACCGGACCGTGGCCTGGGCAGCTTCCTGTTCAAGAGCCGGAACGGCAACTGCGAGTACTTCGCCACGGCCGCGGCGGTCCTGCTCCGGACCCTCGGCATCCCGACCCGCATCGTCACGGGCTTCCTCGCCTCGGACTGGAACGAGTACGGGGAGTTCTACGACGTGCGGCAAGGAGACGCCCACGCCTGGACCGAAGCGTACCTGCCGCAGACCGGCTGGATCCCCATCGACGCCACCCCGCCCGGGGGCCTGACCGGGGACCGCCGCTGGAGCTCCAAGCTCCTGCGCTGGTTCGACGCGGCGCAGCTGGGCTGGTACAGGCACGTGATCGGCTACGACCGGTTCATGCAGAGGAACACGTTCTATCGGGCCCATGAGTCCTTGGGCTCGGACGCGTTCAAGTCCCGGCTGAGGGCCTGGCCATGGGCCTTGGGAGCGGGGGGGGCCGGAGCGGCTGCCTGGGCCGCGGCCTGGGCCTGGCGCCGGCGCAGGCCCGCGGCCAAGGGGTTCTGGGGCCGGGCGCTGCGCATCCTGGAGAAGCGGGGGGTGACGCCCCTGCCGGCCCAGACTCCGCGGGAGTTCGCCGATGCGGTGAAGGGTGGACTCCCGGAGCTGGCTCAGCTGCACTACAAGCAGAGGTACTCCGGCGTCCCGCTGGAGGAGAGGGAACGAAAACGGGCGGAGAGGATCGTGGAGAGCCTGCGGGTCCCATGAAGATCCACGTCATCAGCTTCGGCTGCCAGATGTCAGTGGCGGACGGCGAGGAGATGGTCCGTCCCCTGGGCCTGGAGCCGACCGAGGACCTGGAAGAAGCCGGCATCGTGCTCGTGAACACCTGCACCGTGCGCGAGCACGCGGAGCACAGGGCCCTGTCCCTCATCGGCCGGCTCAAGGGCTGGAAAGAGGCCAAGCCCGGCCGCCTGCTCGTGGTGGCGGGCTGCGCAGCCCAGCGCGCGGGGGTCTGGATCGAGCGGAGGTTCCCGTATGTGGACCTGGTCATCGGGGCGCTATCGGTAGAACAATACCCGAATGCTCTCAGGAAGCTCCTGGATAAACAGACGACTCCGCCGAGACCGCGGAACGCGGTCTCGGCGTTCGTCAACATCATGCGCGGCTGCGACTTCGCCTGCTCCTACTGCATCGTGCCCAAGGTGCGGGGGCCGGAGAGGTCGCGCCCCTTCGACGACATCATCCGCGAGGTGTCCGGCCGTGTGGACGAGGGAGCCAAGGAAGTGATGCTCCTGGGCCAGACCGTGAACGCCTACCATGACTCGGGCCGTGATTTCGCGGACCTGCTCAGAGCCGTGGATAAGGTGGGGGGTCTGGCGCGCATCCGGTTCATGAGCCCGCATCCCTCCCGCCTGGACGAACGCATGACGGCCGCCATGGCGGAATGCCCCAAGGTGTGCCCGCACCTGCACCTGCCGGTCCAGTCCGGTTCCGACCGGATCCTTGCGGCCATGCGCCGCACCTACACGCGCGCCAAGTTCCTGGAAAAAGTCGCCGCCCTGCGCCGGCTCGTCCCGGACCTGGCATTGACCACTGACATCATCGTGGGCTTCCCTGGAGAGACTGAGGAGGATTTCAAGGAGACGCTGAGCGTGGTGCAGGACGCGGACCTGTGCGGAGCCTACTGCACCAAGTATTCCCCGCGCCAGGGGACTCCGGCCTATCCCCTGGGCGATCCTGTCTTGAAAGCAGTCAAGGAGGAGCGGCTCAGCCGGCTCTTATCCGAGGTGGGCAAAGGGATGGAGAGGCATCTGAGAGCCCTCTTGGGGAAGAGACTGGAGATCCTCCTCGATACCCCCACGGACGGCAGGACCCGCTACTATTTCCACGCCAGGCTCGAGGAGCCTGCCAAGGCCGGGAGCCTGGTGACGGCCGAGGTGACGGGATGCACGGAAACAGCCCTGAAATGCCATATAGGTCTTTAGTCCCATGACGTTTTAGGGCCCCCGGGCACCCTTATAGCATGGACGAGTGGTCCCCCCGGCAGTTGAGCGTGCTGGCCGGCATGCTTTTCGCCGGCATCATCGCCGTATTCATGGAGCAGGGAGTGACGAACGCTCCGGTGAAGGCGGTCACCCCGGCCGAGGTTTTCGCGCAGCGCAACCCGTTCCCGAAAGTACCTGACGAGGTCATGGACAGCCTCGCCTCCCGGCCTTCCTCCAGCGTGACCTTCCGGACGCTCGGCGAGCCCATCAACGACATCCGGGACTCCGTGGTGGACGTCAGCACCCGCACCGCCGCCAAGTCCGACGTCCCTTCTCCGGCGCATTGACCTGTGCACGTCAACTTGATATCGTATCCTCGATGATACACAGGAACGGGAAGCACTCCAACGAGCGCCGCAAGCACCCTCGCTTCAAGGTCGTCAGCGACCTGGTGGAGCCCATCGCGCTCCGCTACGCCCCGGAGAAAAAGTGCGCCAAGGACGACATGCCGAAGTACGCCCGCACGCAGCCCGCGATCCTGACGAGCCTCTCCGCCGGAGGGCTCTCGCTGATCACCTTCCTCGCCCCGCCCCACGCGAAGACGTTCAAGATGACCCTCTCCATCCCCGGTCTGGACCACCTGCCGGTCCAAGGCAAGGTCGTGCGCGTCCATCAGAAGGGCGAGACCTACATCGTGGGCATCGAGTTCACCAAGATCGCCAAGAAGTATCAGAACCTCATCACCACGATGGCCAACGACGACGTGGACTGCAACACCCGCATCGGCCTCGGCCTGCCCGAAGCCTGCGTGCCGAACTGCAGATTCCACGCCCTCTGCACCAAAGCGCAGAAGTCCCCTCATTGGCCCCAGAAAGCCTGATCGCCGTCGTCGGCCCGACCGCCAGCGGAAAGACCCGCCTCGCCCTGGAGCTCGCTCGCCGCATGGGCGCGGAGATCGTCTCCGCGGACATGGGCCAGCTCTACAAGACCCTGGACGCGGGCACTGCCAAGCCCGAAGGGTCATGGGAGGACGGAGTCTTCCGAGTGGAGGGCATCCCGTACCACATGGTGGACATCCTGGACCCTGCCCAAAACACGGACGCCGGGAGCTACGCGCAGGCGGCCGCCCCCCTGCTCGAGCGCGGCAAGCCCGTCGTCGTAGTGGGGGGGACAGGGCTCTATGTCCGGGCCCTGCTCGAAGGGCTCGACCCGCTCCCACGCAGGGACGACGCATTGAGGGAACGCCTCTCCCGGGAAGACAGGTCAAGCCTCCATGCCAAGCTGGCCGGGCTCGACCCTGAGGCTGCGAAACGCATCCCCGCCAGCAACATCCAGCGCGTCATCCGGGCACTGGAAGTCGTCGAACTCACGGGGAAGCCCATCTCCGCTCAATGGAGCAAGAAGCGCACGAGCACTGCGCTTTACTTCGGATTGAAGCTGGGAAAAGAAGAGCTCGATCGCCGCATCCGGGAGCGGGCGGCCTCCATGTTCCCGGCCATGCTCGAGGAGGTCCGCGAGCTCGTCCCCTCGCGATACTCAGGCGATGAGCCCGGCTTCCGCCTGCTCGGCTACCCCGAGGCCCTGAGGACCTTGAGAGGCGAGCTGACCCCGGAGGAAGGCCTTGAGAGCATGACCGCCTCCACCCTCGCCTACGCCAAGCGCCAGCGCACCTGGTTCAGGAACCAAGTGGCTGCGCGCTGGCTCGACCCCGGGACGGCTTGCGAGGAGGTCCTCGCGTGAAGCTCACACGCCCCAAGGAGCGCGTCGTCCTGGTCGGCGTGTTCAAGAAGGGACAGGCCTCGGCCCAGGACGAGGCGAGTCTCGAGGAGCTTCGCCGCCTGACCGAGACTGCCGGCGGGGAGGTCGCCCAGGTCCTCACCCAGCGGCTGGAGAAATTCCACCCGGGCTCGCTCATCGGGAGCGGGAAAATCGCGGAGGTCGCGCAGGCGGTGCGCGCGTGCCGCGCGAGGACGGTGGTCTTCGACGAGAACCTGTCCCCGGCCCAGCAGGTGAGCCTCGAGGAGGCCATCGGAGCCAAGATCGTGGACCGCACCCGCCTCATCCTCGATATCTTCGCCAAACGCGCGCGGACCAAGGAAGGGGAGCTGCAGATCGAGCTTGCCCAGCTCTCCTACATGCTGCCGCGGCTGACCGGAAGCTGGCGCGCGTTCTCGCAGCAGGTGGGAGGCATCGGGACCCGCGGACCAGGCGAACGCCAGATCGAGTACGAAAGGCGCCACATACAGCACCGCATCGAATCGCTCAAGGAGGCCATCCGCCGCATGGAGGCGAACCGGGTCGTCCAGCGGCAGCGCCGCGAGAGCGTGCCCATGCCCACGGTCGCCATCCTGGGCTACACCAACGCGGGCAAATCCACCCTGCTCAACCGGCTGGTCCCGCGCGGCGCGCCCGCTTACGCGGACGACAAGCTCTTCGCCACCCTCGACCCCATGACGCGCCGGGCGCAGATGCCGGACGGGGGCTGGGCGGTGTTCACGGACACGGTCGGATTCATCTCCAAGCTCCCGACCCCTCTCATCGCGGCCTTCCGTTCCACGCTCGAGGAGGTCGCCCGCGCCGACTGCCTGCTGCACGTGGAGGACGGCGCCATCCCGGGCTTGGACGAGCAGCGCCGCGTGGTGGACCAGGTGCTCCTGGAACTGGGCGCCCAGGACCTCCCCAGGGTCATGGTGGTCAACAAGGCGGACCTCCTGAGCCGCGAACAGCGTTCGCTGCTCTCGGCCTCCGACCCGGAGCGATGCTTCGCCTCGGCCTTGACCGGCGAAGGCGTCGAGCGCATGCTGCGCCGCGTCCAAACCGTGCTCAACCGGAGATGGCTCCTGCGCGAGCTCAGCCTGGACGCGTCCAAGACCCACCACCTGGCCGAGGTCTACCGCAGCGCCCAGGTGGTGGGGACCGAGACGCAGGGAGAGCGCATGGTCCTGCGCCTGCGCGTCACCCGCGAGAACTGGCAGCGCCTCCGCCAGAGAACTATGCTAGACTATCGTCCTTAAAAAACAGCGTTCCCTCATAGAAACGCATATCCTTTAATCCTAAAATAGAAACGCATATCCTTTAATCCTAAAATAGAAACGCATATCCTTTAATCCTAAAATAGAAACGCATATCCTTTAATCCTAAAATAGAAACGCATACCCTTTAATCCTAAAATGGATATTCTCGCCGTTTCCCTGGTCGCTTTGAGCTATTTCCTGGGCGGAGTCCCGAGCGGATACATCATCGCGCGCAGGGTCCGCGGCATCGACATCCGGAAGCACGGCTCGGGCAACCCCGGGACCGCCAACGTCTACAGGTCCGTAGGCAGGAAGGCGGGCCTGCTGACCCTGGCGGCGGACGCCCTGAAGGGATTCCTCCCGGTCTATCTGGCCATCGTCTTCTACCCCGAGCAGCAGGCCGTCAGCCTGCTGTGCGGAGCCATGGCCATCATCGGGCACGTCTGGACGGTATTCCTGAACTTCGGCGGAGGGAAAGGCGTGGCCACCACGGCGGGGGTCTTCCTCGCCCTGCTGCCGAGGTGCATGGGGCCCGCAGCCATCATCTTCTTCGTGGCCATGGGACTCTCCGGCCACATCTCCGTCGGCTCGATGACCACCGCCGCCGTGTTCCCGTTCCTGGCCCTGATGGCGGGATCACCGCCCGCCTACACCGCCCTTGCCTTCGCCTCCTCCTCCTTGATACTCTACAAGCACATCCCGAACCTGAGAAAACTGCTCCGCGAACGCGCCCAGCTTGAAAAACATGGATAAATCCTATAGAATTCCAAGTCGCTGGGCGTTCCGATGAGGGAATAGATGGCCGAAGAAAAAGAACGGAAGTCAAAGTCTGGAGATGAGAAAGAGGTCAGGATCTACTCCCTGGCGACGACGGCCAACGAGTGCATCGTCTTCCTGGAGGAGATCGACGGCAACCGCCTCCTGCCCATCTGGATCGGACTCTCCGAGGGCCAGGCCATCGCCATCCGCTTCTCCGGGATCGTCCTTCCCAGGCCTTTGACCCACGACCTGCTCCTGGCCACGGTGCAGACCCTCGGCTGGGCGGTGGTCAAGATCGTGGTGACGGACCTGCGCGAGAACACATTCTACGCCCAGGTGCTCCTCAAGAAGGACAACGAGGAGCGGAGCCTGGACTCCCGCCCATCCGACGCCATCGCCGTCGCGGTGCGCGCCGGATGCTCCATGTACGTGAAGGAGCGGGTCTTCGAGCGCTGCCAGGTGCTCTCGAAGCCCATCAGCGAGGACGAGGTCAAAAAGTTCAAAGAAGAGCTCAAGAGCATCAAGCCCGAGGACATCTTCAAGGAACTCCAGCAGAAGAAGAAGAAAGGTCCCCCGAAGCCCCCGCAAGGGCCGTCAGGGCCGGAGGGCGGAAAGGGGGAGGAAGAAGGAGAGGAGGATGAATAGACTCGACATCATCAAGGCGGTAGCCAAGGTCCTTTCGACCAAGGGAGAAGCCGCCCGAGCCGTGGAGACCACGTTCGAAACGATCCGGGACGCCCTGAGGAACGGCGAGAAAGTCGTGATCTCGAACTTCGGGACGTTCCGCGTGAAGTCAAGACAGGCGCGCGTCGGCCGCAATCCGAAGACCGGCGCCTCCGTCGAAGTGCCGCCGCGCAAGGGCGTCCGCTTCAAGGCGTCGAAGAACCTCCTCGTCTGAGGGGGGGGCCCGCCTGATGCCGGGGGGCAGGCCTCTCATCCCCGACAAGGAGAGTTTCACCATCGGGGAGGCGTGCCGGGTGCTCCAGATCGAGCCCCATATCCTCCGCTATTGGGAGGCCCGGCTGCACCTGTTCAGACCCCTGCGGCGGGAAAGCGGCCACCGCCGCTACACCCGACGCGACATCGAGACAGCCTTCCAGATCAAAGACCTCCTCTCGGGCCGCGGCATGACGCTCGCGGGAGCCCGCAAAGCCCTTTCCCAGAAGCGGCGGGGGGGCCGCATCGCCGTCGAGGACGCTTCAGTCCCCTCGACGGAAACGCTCCCCCGGGCAGCGGTCAAGCTGCTGCGGGAGATCCGCGAGGACCTGCAGAGGATCGCCTCAGAACTCAGCCAGTGAGGTAGTCGTAGCGGCCCTGCACGCAAGCGGGGCAATCCGGCCTGCGCGTCGTGGCGGCCGGATGCCACTGCCGCGTCCAGACGTCGAAGGAATGCAGCCCTTGGAGCACGGCCTCGTCGCGCCCCGAGAGCATCTTGAGCGCCTCGACGGCCTCCCACGCCGAGACCGCGGCGGACGCCGACGCCAGGAGCCCGACCGTGTGGCAGGTGGGGGAGAACTCCTTGGGAGGCGGGGCGTCGAGCACGCATCGCAGGCACGGGCCCTTGCCGGGGCGGAACACCGCCACGGTCCCGCAGCTCCCGGCGCAACCGCCGTAGACCCATGGGATGCGGAGCTTCAGGCAGGCGTCGTTGATGAGGAAGCGCGTCTCGAAATTATCGGTCCCGTCGACCACGACATGCATCCCGGAGAGGATGCGCTCCACGTTGGAGCGGGAGACGTCGGCGTTCTCAGCCTCGATGCGGATCCCCGAGTTGACGCCGCGCAATCGGCGCAACGCGGCGTCGGCCTTCGGCGCGCCCGCATCCCGTTCTTCATATAGGAGCTGCCGCTGGAGATCGCCGGTCTCGACGCTGTCGCGGTCCACGAGCCGGAGATGCCCCACCCCGGCCCGAGCGAGGATGTCGGCCGCGCCGGAACCCAGAGCGCCGAGCCCGATGACGCAGACGCGGCCCGCGAGGACGCGGGCCTGCCCCGATTCCCCCAAGGGCTTAAAGAGCATCTGCGTGCCGTAACGCGAGAGGTCCGCCGCCATGGCCGTGAGGATATATTATATAATCGCGTCCGAGTTCGGACGGGGACTGGCTCAATGGTAGAGCGCTCGCTTGGGGTGCGAGAGATTCTGGGTTCGATTCCCAGGTCCCCGAAGCCGGGGTGTAGCTCAATTGGTAGAGCGCTCGGTTCGGGACCGAGAGGTTCCCGGTTCAAGCCCGGGCACCCCGAAATCATCCAGCCCCCCGCAAGGGGGGCTTGTTTTTCCCCTTGACAAATATTGTACCATGCAAGTGGGGACCCCTTGACAGCGACAGCCCGGACGCATCTGCTCATCAAAGGCCGCGTGCAGGGGATCGGATTCCGCTTCTTCGCCGTGGAGACCGCGCGGCGCATGGGCGTTTCGGGCTGGGTCCGCAACCTGGCCAACGGCGACGTCGAGGCCGAGGCCGAGGGAGTCCCCCAGACGGTGGCGGCGTTCATCCAGGAGCTCAAGGCGGGGCACCGATGGGCGCGGGTGGATTCGGTGGCCGAGACCCCGGTCGCGGCCAGCGGCAAGAAGGAGCCGTTCGACATCTACTGAGATTCAAGGTTATCCGTTTCTATATAGGGGAACCGTAATTAAAGGTTATCCGTTTCTATAAAGGGAGCAAACATGCAGCCGACAACGGATTCGACGAGTCAATACTTCAAGGGCATCCAGAAGCTGTCGCAGGTCAGCCGCGAGGACATGCACAAGCTCTGGAAGAAGGCCAAGCGCGGCGACAAGGAGGCGAAGCGCCGCATCATGGAGGCGAACCTGCGCCTGGTGGTCCCCATCGCCAAGAAGTACCACCGCCAGGGCACAGAGTTCCTCGACCTCATCGAGGAGGGGAACCTCGGTCTCATGCACGCCATCGACAAGTTCGACCCGTCGAAGGGCTACCGGTTCTCCACCTACGCCTCCTACTGGATCGAGCAGTCCATCCGGCGGGCCGTGGAGGAGCAGTCGAAGACCATCCGCATCCCGCCCCACGCGTGGGAAGCCCTGCGCAAGTGGCTGAAGGAATGGGAGAAGATGCACGCGGTCCTGGGACGGGACCCGACGCTGGCCGAGATGGCGCGAAAGATGCACTGGACGGCCCGGCAAGTCCGCGGAGTGCTCGACGCCGCAGAGGCCGCCAAGGGCATCGGCTCGCTGGAGAACCCCATCGAGTCGGACGACGACAACATCACCATGGAGGACATGATCTCCGAATCCACGACCCAGTCCCCGGAGAACCTCATCTCCGTGCTCAAGCTTCATGACGAGCTCCAGCAGGCCCTTCAGGAGATCGGCGACCGGGAGCGGGTCATCCTCGAGCTGCGCCACGGCCTCACCGGGCAGTCGCCCATGACCCTCGAGGAGGTGGGCAAGCGCCTGCGCTTGTCGCGCGAACGCATCCGCCAGATCGAGGAGCGCGCCCTCCTGCGGCTCAGGCGCGTGGCCAACCGCATGGGCCTCATCGAACTCACCGAGCCCCGGCCGATGGGATCGCCGAACCTCCAGCCGGGCTGGAACATGCCGAAGCAGCGGTTCGACATCCTGGGCAACATCATCCCCGAAGGACGCCGCACCGCGGACCGGGTCGTGCCGGCGAAGCCGGCGCCCAAGAAGCGCCGCTAGGAGACCTCATGCCCGACTTCAAGTCTCTCATCCGGGACGTCCAGGATTTCCCCAAGAAAGGGATCTTGTTCAAGGATATCACCCCGCTGCTGGCCGACGCCAAGGCGTTCGACGCCGCCGTCTCCGCCATGGCCGAACCGTTCAAGGGACGAGGCATCCGGCGCGTGGCGGGCATCGAGTCCCGGGGCTTCCTGCTGGCTTCCATCGTGGCCAACAAGCTCGGGGCCGGAGTCATCCCCATCCGGAAGAAAGGGAAGCTCCCGTTCAAGAAGATATCGGTCTCCTACGACCTGGAGTACGGCGAGGATTGCGTGGAGGTCCACGAAGACGCGGCCCCGAAGGGCTCCAAGGTGCTCCTGGTCGACGACGTCCTGGCCACCGGGGGCACGGCCAAGGCCTCCTGCGAACTCCTGGAGAAGCTGGGCGCGAAGGTGGACGGGGTGAGCTTCCTCATCGAGCTCTCGTTCCTCAAAGGCCGGGAGAAGCTGCCCGGGCGCGACGTGTTCGCGCTGATGAGCTACTAAGATGAGACATTTCAGCATCAAGGAAGCTCAGGCCCTCATCCCGGACCTGGAGGAGATATTCTCCAACGTCCTTCGCATCCGCGAGCAGGCCGCGGCCAAGGCGCGGATCATCCGCAAGCTCGACGCAGAGGACTCGCCGGAGAACGTCCCGCAGATGGCCATCGAGCGGGCTCAGCTGCAGTTCCTTTCCAACAGCATGAACGGCTGGCTCAAGAAGGTCGTGGACCTCGGCGGACTGCCCAAGGGCCTGGACCCGGTCATGGTGGACTTCCCGTACCTCATGGACAACAAGGAGGTCTACCTCTGCTGGAAGATGGGGGACAAGGAGATCCGGCACCGGCACGCGGCGTCGGAAAACTGCTCCTCCAGGTCCCCCATCCCCGAGAGCTAGAGGAATTTGGTAGACTTTATCCCGTTCTCTGCCCTCGTAGCTCAATGGATAGAGCTGGGGCGTCCTAAGCCCAAGATGGGGGTTCGATTCCTCCCGAGGGCATATCCTTCGAAGCGACAGGGAACTCATGGGAAAGCAATGGGCTAAGCAGGAAGCCAACCGGAACGAACTGGCTCAGTACGTGGACCAGCTCACCCTCTGGGTGCAGTCGAATCCGCAGCCGGTCCTATGGGCGGTCGCGGCGCTCGTAGCGACGGCGCTGTTGGGGGCCGGGTTCTACAACCGGCAGCTCAACCGCGCCGAGGAGTCCTGGACCAAGCTGGCCATAGCCCAGAGCTACGCGTACTCGGGCCAGGCCTCCGCCGCGCTGGACCAGGTCAAACAGCTGGCGGACGAGTATCCCGCCACCCCATCCGCCGCCTTCAGCCTGCTTCTGGCCGCGGATGTGCTGTATGAGCAGGGCAAGCACAAAGAGGCTGCGGAGGGTTATCAGAAGGTCATCAATGCCCCCGGGCTCGAAACCACGATCCCTCTGGCCATGGCCGGCCTCGGCTTGAGCCGCGAGGCTTCTGGCGATTATAAGTCCGCGGCCGAGACCGACCAGCGCTTCTTGGACACCTTTCAAGACCATTTCCTCGCCCCCACGGTCCACGCCTCCCTGGCCCGGTGCCTGTCCGCGGCAGGAGAAATGGAAAAGGCGAAGGCCACTTACGAACGCATGGCCTCGCTCTATCCGCAGACCTATTGGGCCGAGTGGGCAAGAGCCAGGCTTAAGAGCTGACTTTAAAACGGTTCCCGTCCTTCTCCGACGAAGCGGCAGCGCCAGAAATCCCGGGATGTGAAAGGATAGCACTGGATAGCCGCCTCCGACCCAGATACTATTGACATTTCTGTAGGTTATTGTGCTAGAATCCCATCGGTTGCTGAGGAGGCTCTCGGAATCGCCGCACACCGGGGGGCCTTCCTTAACGAAAACGTAGGCATCCTTAAAAGGATGCGAAATGGAAAGCGTCCCGCGAGGATGCTTACGAAAGACTAAGGAGACAAACACTGTATGAAGAAACTGCTAGGTACGGTGCTTGCCGCGGCCCTGTTGTTGCCTCCCGGGCTCGGTAACGCCGAGGTCCTGAAGAACCTCGCCCTGTCAGGGAACATCGACGTGACGTCGGTCGGGACCCGGAACGTCCGTGACTTCCGCTCCGAAGACCTGGACAAGATCGGCCCCGCTGCCGGCCGCGTCCTCCTCAATGCGGACTGGGACCTGCTCGACGACGCGCACGCGACGGTGACGGTCGGCAAGGTCGCCACCGCCGGGCGCGGCCTCAACAACGGCACCCAGCCGTATCGCGAAGAGATCAAGCAGGCCAAGGTGAAGGTGGACAAGGTGTTCGGCCATGTCGACATGACGGCCGGCCGGAGCTATTACGGAGAACCCGGAGACCTGGTCATCCGCTTCGGGCCCTCCGACGCCTTCGGGCTGCCGACCTCGTTCATCGACGCCTTCGTGGCCAATGCCGGCAACGACACGGCGGAGTTCACCGCCATGGCCGGCTATGTGGAGGCCGCCAACACGAACGCGGCGGCGCGGACGGTGGCGGGCAACCTCGTGGGCGCCAGCGCCTACAACATCCTGGGTTCGGAGTTGTGGGTCAAGCAGGCTCCGATGAAGGTGGGGTTCTACGGCTACCGGCAGGAAACCCATCAGGACCTGGCTCCGAACGACTACCTGTGGGTCTACGGACTCAAGCTGCGCGGAGAAGCCTCGGGCGCGTGGTTCCACGCGGACGCGGCGTTCAACGCGGGTGAGAACCGGACCTCCGTGGGCCAGTACGTCTACAACGGCCAGGCCTACCTGCTCAAGGCAGGGGTCAACGCGGATGTGCCCAACCTGGGCGGCATCAGCCCCTGGGCCAACTTCGGCTGGGGATCGGGACGCTCCGCTTCCGGCGCCGTCCAGACGGACGACGCGGCGAAGAACGACGCGTTCCAGAGCATCTCGTGCGACTACCGCCCGGGCATCATCAACCGGCGCTTCGACGGGACGCAGAGCACCGTCGGTCTGTACGACTCGATGACCAACTCGGGCAGCTGCGGCCTGAGCAACCGCGTGATCTGGGGATTGGGGATCAACTTCACCCCCACCGCGGTGGCGGACGGGAAGTTCACGATCGGCGGTCAGTTCTGGGACTACAGAGCCCAGCGGATCGACGAGTCGCTCAACGGCACCCTGGCCCAAGCCACCAACGGCGTGTGGACCAGGGCCGGCGGCAACCGGCACATCGGTTCGGAGTTCGGCTTCATCGCCAGCTGGAAGCACTCCGAGAACGTGAAGTTCTCCACCGGCTGGGCGCACTTCACGCCCGGCGGGTTCATCGAGAACCAGCAGAACTGGAACGGCGCGACCGGAATGCGGGACGCCACGAACGGCATCAAGCCGATCTCGATGGTGTTCGGCGACATGGGGATCAAGTTCTGATCTGATCCAAAGCCTCAAGAAAAACCCCGGTGCATGCACCGGGGTTTTTCTTTATAGAAACACCTAACCCTTAACTCTCTGATTTTCAATAGAAACGTATAACCTTTAATTTGCTTATTTGCTAGGATTTCCTGCGTATGAGACGCGCGCTCGCGCCCGCCGTCCTCCTTTCGGCCCTCTGCGCCCCTGCCCTGGCCACGAACCTGGACATCGCGACCGAGTACCGGATGCGAGTCGTAAATTACAGGAACCTGACGCAGTCCTCGGACCAGGACTCGCGCAACGACCAGGGCTTCGTCTCCCAGAACGCGCGCGTGGGCTTCACGTTCAAGGACATCCCTCTCGGAGAGTACGGGGGGGAGACGCAGACCCTGGACATCGTGCTCGGCCTGCGGGCCCTGGGCTCCTCCTCGTTCATCGCGGGCTCCACGGTCCCCGCCCCGTTCGACAGGATCGCCGCGCATTATCCGGACACGGGGATGACCCCGTTCATGGAGAACGCGTATCTCAGGGCCCATAACCTGGCCGGCTGGCCGTGGACGTTCGCTTTCGGAAGACAGAACTACAGCCTGGGCAGCGGCCTGCTCCTGGACGACGACGGCGTCGGATTGAACGGCGTCTCCATGCGGGCGGAGCTCCCCTGGGGGGGGGTGAGGACTTCGGCCTTCGTGTTCCAGGCCCAGAAGCGCCCCATGGGGCTGAGCCCCGGCCTGCTCGAAGCCAGCGACCTGACCCTTTATGGGCTCAGCATGGAACTGCCCACCGAGGGCGTCTGGCAGCTCAACCAGCTCGTGGAGAGGGACCGCGCCACCCAGCTCGTGGCAGCCAACAGCACGGACTGCGACGACCTCATAGGGATCGCTCCGGCAGCCGGCCCCTGCGTCGTGAGCCGGGCGACCCGCTGGTTCAGCAGCCTGCACTACAAGATCGCCTCCGGCCCCATCGTGTTCGAGGGGGAAGCCGCGCTGCAGAAGGGCGCCGCCACGCCCACCGGCCTCAATCCGAGCGGCAACCACGTGACGTTCAACGGCAACGCCCAGATCCTGAAGGCGAAATGGAAGCAGACGTTCTACTCCAGCAAGGAATCCGGCCGCCTGATCCGAGGCCTCGCCCGCGTCTCCCTGGCTCGCGGATCCGGGGACAAGCACGACACCCAGACGACGGATGAAGCCTTCTTCCCTTCCATGGGGCATCGGTTCGACGGCCTGGAACGCGCCGGTTTCGGCGAGTTCTTCGGCGCCACCCCTTACGACGCGTTCGGCGGCCAGTCCACGTCTACGGTGAACGGGCTGCCCAACGGCGCCAGCGGCATCGTGGCGGTGAGCATGGGGGTGACGCCACCGGCTGTCAGAGGGATCGCCCTGGACATCGACTATTACCTCTTCCAGGCCGACCGCAACGTGGGAAGCGCCAGGACGCTGGGCACGGAGTGGGATTTCCGCCTGCGCTACGATGTGGCGCAGCTCCTCCAGCTTCGGGCATCCGCAGCCTTCTTCTCCGCTGGCCCGGCCCTGAACCCGAACAAGGGCAAGGCTAGAAGGTACATGTTCGAGGCTTCGGGCCGGTTCTAGGCCCGTCCCAGGCCCCTTCCAGGACTTCGCAGAGGCACCGCAAAACCCAACACCCCGCGCATATCATCCCCAGCGTTTCCAGCGGGGGGGGCCAGCAGTTTTGTTTTTGCGGATAAAAGGAGTCTCCCCGACTGTGGTCGCCCACACATATCTGTCCGGGGAAAGTCGCTGGGGAGATCCTCGGGGAACGGCTCGCGCGAGAGCATCCTAAGAGCCGGGAGATGCCGTTCTGGGGCTTTACCGGACAGCTCTGTGGTCGCCCACAATCCGCCCACCACCAGGTGGGGGGGGCTTGTGTGGGGGGGACTGGTCAAAACAGGGCTGAAAAACCAAGGGGGAGGGGGGGAATACCCTCGAAAACACCCCCTTCCCCCCTCCCCCTTGCAAAGCTTATCCCCAACGATATCCACATGCGGGTGTCTTTAACGCGACATTGGAATCTTAAACATTGCATTCATGCCGATATTAATGGCACGTATATGCCGAGATGCTTTCCATGGCGCACTCGGGCGGTCGGCTATCCACACCTTATCCACACGAGCATTGACATTAAATAATACTTATGCCAGAATAAAGCCCATGATGCCGCAGCCGCCAAACCACCGACTCAGGCTCAAACTCCCGACGGGAGCGGAATTGGAGGCCGAGGGATCGCCGGAGTTCATAACCCAGGAGCGGCGCGAGTTCCTGGCCTGCAGCACGATGCAGACGCCCAGCAGCGCCGCGGCCGAGCATCGCCGCGGGACGCCTATGCAAAACCCCCTGGAGCCCGCCTGGGAAGAGCTCATCGAGTCCAAAGGCAACGGCATCCAGCTCAGAGCCAAACTGAAGGGGGACAGCTCGCCGCGGGACGCCTGCCTGGTCCTGATCGCGGCTTCGCAGCGATTCCTGCGCAACGCCAAGCCCACCGCAGCCCAGCTGGCGCGCTGGCTGAGAGCCTCCGGCTACCCTGTCCGCAGGGTGGATAGGGCCATACGCGACGCCCTCCAAACCGGCGAGATTCTGGCCTCCGGGAGCCGCCGCGGCAGGCGCTATGAGCTCAGCGGACCCGGCCTGGCAAGGGCTTTCAGCCTGGGTCTGCAGTTGGCAGCCATGCTGCGCCCCTCATCGCAGCCCGCGCAATAAGTATAACGTTAACCATTCACCCGCAGGCGGAAGAAACGAAAGCCGCCTGACCCCGCGCGAAAAGCCGAACAGACGCCCCGACGGGGGGGTCCCCTCCTCCCCTTGCCATTACTAACGATAATGTATATTATGTTGCATTAAAGGGTAGGGACGCCCTCTCCGGTATTCCTAGAAAGATTCTCAATAATTTTCTATTTATCCTTTAGAATTCAGCATTTATTATATACATCTAAGAAGAAGTGTCAGGATTTCAAAACTAGCAGTCCCTCTGGAATCGCCAGCCTCCGGAATATCCCGGAGACGCCAAGGATCAGGGATCCATAGATGTCAAAAACTTGGCGACTTCGCGAGGATCCGCGGCTGGAAGACAGCTCTCAAAAAGACCATGAAAGGAGACCATCTCGTAAGGCGGATTTCAGGGTATCCGGATACCTTGGAATACGGACCATGAAAGGCCTGGGACCCCCTGTGAATGGCTCATGGACCAAAAAACACCCCGGATTCCGAGATCCCCCGGGACAGACCAAGTAAGCCGGATGATGTGGGATCCGGGCGCCTGGGAAAAAGACCATGAAAGACCTGGGACAGGATGCCCTCCGAAATAGACCATGAAGGCGGCCTGGAAGAGCTGCTGAGAAAAGACCGTCAGACCTCAGACGGTTTTTTCAGGGGAGACGGGGGGAGGGGACTGAGGGGGGTCTGGATCAGGCAGGAAGATGCCTAAAGCGATCACCCCGTACGCACCCAGGATAAGGAAGGGAGAAAGGGTGGATGCCCAGTTGCCGCCCGCAGGATCCGTGAATTTCAAGACGATGAAGCCCAGGACCAGGAGGCCGATCCCAACCCCTATGGTTTTTTTGCCCCGGGAGGAGAATGTCTCGTCAAGGCCGGTCTCCCCCCCCTCTGTGCTCGGGGAGGAAAGGGCGATAACGCCCTCCGGCATCTTCTTTTTGTGCTTCTTGCTCATCCGGCCAGATTATAGCTTAATCAGCGCGATAAGGACGCTGAGGCTGAGCAGGACGCCGGCCAGGAACGACCACGGTTTATAGTCGAATCGCATATCCAGGGGGCCAGCCGGGACCTCGACGTATTGGAACGCGTCCAACGCCGCGCGCGGCGACACCTTTTTCCCGTTCAGAACCGTTTTCCAGCCCGGATAGCGCGGAATAGACACAAAAATGAGGCCCGGAGCCGGGGCATCGCCCCATATCCTGAGACGGTCTTCCCTGGTCCACTCGCACGCCAAGGGGATCCCGACCTTCGCTTCCGGCGCTGCCGAGAACGGCTTCACCAAGGAATCCGCCGCTTCAGAAGGCGCCCAATAGGCGCAGGACGCGGTCTCAGGCCCTTCGTACGCGTGCCAAAGGTGGCGTCCCTTATATCCGAGCGGAGGCCCCTTGCTTTTCGTCCTACCGAGCCAGAAACGCGCTCCAGCCCATTTCATGAGCCTCGGCAGCGTCTGGGCATCGGCTCCTCTCATGGTCTCGATGACCGCAGACGAACCTCGCGGGATAAGCGGCTCGAAATCCCCGGAGACTGCGGCGAAATGGAACACCGAGTTGCTCACTCCGAAGAGCTTCTGTTTGAAGGTGCGGAACACCTCTTCCTTGAACCGCCGATAGTCCGCGGAGGCGTCGTCTTTGTCCACGTAGGCGGCCACCTCGGAAGAGGTGCTCTGGAAGTAGCGCGCGCCCCCCAGGTTCTCCCGAAGGAATCCGACTAGCGCCCCCCGTTCGCCGTAGTAGCCCGCCGGCATCGTCGGATAGTATCCCGAGCCCAAGACCAGCAGCTCCGCGACGATGCCCCATGCCGCGAGAGAGGCGGCCCGCCGCCGCCTAGACAGGGCGTCCACGCCCAGCGCGACGAGCGGCACGAGCCAGGCCAGCGCCATGAAGCTCATGCGCGAGGGCCCCCTCAGGAACCCGAGCCCGGGGACATGGCTCCAGAGCCAGGCCGACGGGGCGGTGTAGGCGCCCAACAGCAGGATGAGCAGGGCCCCCAGACAGGCGACTGAGCAGGAGGTCCGGACAGGGTCCAGCCGGAAGGCTATCCCCAGGCCCAGCGCCGCGGCTGCCGCAGCCAGGAACCCGATATAGCAGCTGGCCCAGGCCGTGTACTTCGCTCCGCTCGCGTCCCTGAGATGGTCTTGGTACCGCGAGATGAACGTGAAGCGCTTGCGCTCGGTCCCCGTGTCCCACTCGATGCTCTCCCGGACCGGGGTCTCCCCCCTCACCCGCTGAGCGCGGTAGTCCAATCCGCGGGCCAGCTCCGGGGAGATGAACGCCGAAAGCCCCATGGGGGAGAACGCGTTGTGCATCCGCTCCGACGCTCCCAGCCCCCCTGCCCGTCCCGAGCGGGAGAAGAGCTCCGCCCCTGGGAGGGCCACGACCGCGGCGAGAGCCAGCCCGAGCGCAAGCCCGGCCAGGGTACGGCGGCAGGCGAGCTCCCTCGTCCGGAACGTCCCCAGGCCGGGCCAGAGCCAGCCCATGGCGAGCACGCACGCGGCCTCCAGTATCCACGCGGGCGGGTATCCGGTCAGGAAAGCCATGCAGGATGCCAGCGCGGTCATCCGGATGTTCCCGCGGAAAAGCATCAGGGCCGGCATGTGCGCGACGGCGCCCTGCAGGTTCGGGAACTGCAGGTAGCCCACCATGTATCCGCCGAGCGCGTAGACTGCGGCGCCGGCCAGGCGGGCGCGCCCGCCGAACCCGAGACGGCCGAGCCACAGCCAGGTCCAAAAGGCGGCCAGCCCCTGCTGCGCCGCGATCAGCCAGCCCAGCGCGGTCCCGAAGGAGAACAGATGGGTCAGCAGGGAGAGAGGGTGGAACACCCCGGTCTGCATGTTGCCGACGAGAGGCAGGCCGAGGCACGCGTAGGGGTTCCACAGCGGCAACTGCCCGCGCTGCAGCAGCTCGGCGCTGAGCACGCGCCAGGGGAAGCTGATGTGGGTGAGGTCGTAAGTGAAGTAGACCGCGCCCGAGAAGAGGACCTCCCGATGGAGCAGGAAAACGGCGACGAGAAGCGCCCACGGCCCGACGGACCTAGCCTTCATGGGGCCAAGCCTCCGCGAATATCTCACGCGCGAGCAGCCGGTTCAACGGATAGAGGAATACGAAATTCAGGTACGCGGCCGCCAGCCAGCCGGGTGCGGGGCGCAGCGGGAAGCCCTCCGGCAGCGGACTCCTGTAGATGCGCTCGACCAGGTACCGATAGTTCGGCATCGGGGTCACCGAGCATCCCCAGCCGATCCGCCGGAAGAACCTGCGGATGTCGGCGCAGGAATGCTCGTTCACGTGCAACTCCTCGTCTTCCGACGACTTGGGCGGCTCCGGCACCCGGAATCCGAGCCCCTTCGCCAAGGCCCGGCGCAGAGGATAGGTCCAGCGCTTGTAGTACTGGGTGTTGGTGCAGGTGTGCAGCAGCACGCGGCCGCCCGGCTTGAGCACCCTGGCCATCTCGGCGAAACAGCGTTCCAGCTCCGGGTCGAGCAGGTGGTCCATGATCCCCAAGAAGAAGATGCGGTCGAAGCTCCCGTCGACGAAAGGCAGGGCTTTCGCGTCGCAGCGCGCGACCGGGCAGCCGGACACCTCCCGGGCGAAGCCCAGGGCGGCCTCGGAGAAATCCACGCCGACCCCGGCCGCGCCCGACCGCCTCGCCTGGAAGAGGAGCTCCCCCCTGCCGCAACCGATGTCGAGCACCCGCATCCCCTCGCGCAAACGCGCCGCCCGGAGGGGATGCGCCAGTTGGGGCTTGAGGACCTCGGGCCCGTAGCGGCGGAAGAACTCGGACCCTCCGCAGGATCCGAGGTAGTATCCAGCCGAATACTTCTCCGGGCCGGCGGAGCGCGCCGCGGAGGCGGCGCCGTCCTCCGAGCGATACGGGGAATGCGTTCGGTCGGCAGGGCGTTCCATCAGAACAAAGGCCCCAGGTACACGTAGAATATCCCGTCCTTCGTGGTCGTCCGCCGGGCGTAGTCGAAATGGACCACGAGCGGAAAGAGCTGGAGGATGAACGTGTGCAGGCGCAGCCCCGCGCCGTAGGAGTGGCGCAGGTCCGCCCAGCGCGTGGAGCGGACCTCGGGACCCGTATCCCAGGTCCGGCCCACATCCGTGAACAGGGCCAGGCTCACCGATTTGAAGTAGAAATCCGGGAAGATGTACCACATGTAGTAGTCGAGGTTGCCGAGCAGCGGGACGCGCCATTCCGCCGTCCCGACGCCCATGATGGGCCCTTCATCGTCCGTGGTGCTCCAGGCGTAGCCGCGCACCCCCCCCACCCCGCCCA
>JBAZKS010000025.1:0-69484 GCA_041650695.1 Elusimicrobiota bacterium | reverse complement strand
CCGCGACCGATGCCCGGAGTTCAAGCCTGGGCAGGAGTGTGTATTCCAGAAGGGCGGCCCGAAGGTTGGGACAGGCTCGGAGATTCGGCAGGCCATCCTCGACCTCCTCGCGCTCCAAATCCAGCGCATCAATCAGGCGCGGAATATAGAGAACCTCGATGGTGGCTATCCCGACGGCTCCCTCAGCGCAGAGATGGATAGATTCCTGGAGATGGTCCGCACACTGCGCGAGATTTCAGACCAACGCGACAAGCTAGAAGTGCGAGCTACCGGGAAAGGCATCATCTCCCAGATATTCGGAGACATACTCCATAGGAAATGATGCCCGGCGATATCCTACCAGCCTAGGGCATCGAGGAATGGCATGCTCCGGTATACCAGGCGACGATATGCCTTGGCTTCCTCGGAGTCCCACCGGAGTTCCTTCCAGTAGAGATATTCAAAGGCCGCTTCGAATGGAGGCCAATTGGATTTCGACGTGGAAGTGCCGCCTTTCTTGGCGCGCACCCGGGGAACCATACGGAGCATCGGTCTCACGGCTCTTGTCTCCCACCATTTTCGGAGAGATTCCCGGACATCGCTTGAGTCATGGAGCGGATGGATGCCACACCCCAATAGATGGAGCCATCGCGCCATCCAGAGCCATCTATCTCCACGAGTCGCTAGGAGGTCCAGGTAAGGGAGCAGGGCCGCGCACCAATAGTGTCGTGCGTGTGATTGAAGCGGTTTCCCTGGTCGGGGTCGAGTCCGGGCCTGCCGTTGCGCAAAGGCACGAATGAAGTTGGCGGAAATCAATACATTGGCGTACTGCCTATTATCCTCATGCGCCAGGGAATCCAAAGAGGGTTTATGCAAGGCCTCGCAGAGGCGCTCGGACAACCGGCGGACTTCAGCCCATTCATCATGCGACACCACGGACGGTCCGCTGGAAGATAGCCCCGCATAGCGTTCCCACAAGTACTGAAGGAATCGTTCATCTCCACCTAGAGTCTCCCGGAAGTCCTCCACCACCCCACACGCGCATCCCTTGGCGAGCAGTTCTTTCCAGGGCCCAAGCTCAGGAGGCGGAACAAATTTCTTCTTTTTGGGGCTCATTTGTTTCCGGGGCAATCTGCCTCCGGCCAGTATACTTATCCTCATCATGAGGAGGCAAAAACATGAGCACGGAAATCATCACGACAGGCGAGGCGTGCAGGCGGCTTGGAATCCCAATCCACAAGTTCTGCTACCTTGAGCAGCGGGGCCTGATTCCTCGCGCACAGCGCACTTCATCAGGGAAGCGTATATTCACGGACCGCGACGTATCGCGACTCCGCACATACCTGGCCGCATCCTCACGCCACAAACAGGAGAAGCAAGATGTTCTCTGAGGATGGGCCGCCGCCAGAAGCAGAAGTCCGCTCCACAACCCCGGAGCAGAAGAGCAGATTCTGCCGGGTCCCGGGCTATATCATCACGGAGGGGCTACTGGCAAAGCTCTCTCTATCAGAGGCTACGCTATTCATAGCGCTATGCTACTACGCGAATAGGAAGCATGGGTTCCGAGCATGGCCAAGCCTTCAAACACTGGTACGAGCGACTGGGCTAAACCGCGAAACCATTCGTTTGGCACGCCATGCGCTACGGAAACATGGGCTCATATCGTTTCGCCGAGTCCCCGCGCGTCATGGTGGCCTCTATACATGCGCCTGGATTGCGGCTGAATCCCCCGGCGTTTTCTCTGATGACGCAACGACCTTCAGGGGATTTGAAGGATGAAGAGGCTCGCCCAGGATTTCCGGGCACAGTTCCCGGGAATCCGAGACACCCTACCCAGAAATCCTTGGAGAACCTTCCAGGTTTTCTGGATTGGAATCTCCAATAATTCTGGAATTCACCCACCAGGATTTCCGGGTAGGTCCTCGACGAGAGAAAGGCTCAATTCATGGCCTGAACAGATTACAGAACAGAAGGAGTTCAACAGTTCATACAAACAGAGATTCTTGAAAGAAGCTGGCCTCGGTAAACTCGGCCAGCCCAATCCAAAAGACTCTGATGAGTCATTTCTGAGGGCGCTTCATCCCCAGGGAGCCACCAGGGAGATGGCCACAGGCCACACAGGGCAAGGGGCCGGGAAGTCCCCTAGACGCTCCCTACATACCCACCATAAAACCGATTCAACGAGGTGGCGGCGATGGCGCTGAGGCAGTTCCGCCACCTTCTGGGACCAGGGGCGCTACACAGGCGGGTAAAGGACCGCGTTTACCGCGCCAGGATAGCGGGCCGCAAGTGGTGGAAATAACCATGGAACCACGCCCCGAAGCGTTCCCTGGCAAGCGCCTCCTGACCACGCAGGAGATGGCCCGGTATATCGGGACCACGAAAGCCACCATCTACACCATGAGATGCCTCCAGAAGATTCCGCCCTCCTGCGTTGTGCATCTTGGGCGGGCCATCCGTTTTGACATCACGGAAGTGGACAAGTGGTTGGACTCAAAAAGGGAACTCCGTCCGACGGAGAACTCCTGGACAAGACCTGACGGACTGAAATAGACCATCGAGGAGGATGGAAATGGGGAAAACGTATCGTCGCGTATGGAAGGAGTACATCTTCTATCGGTATAAAGGCCGCCGCTACAAACTATCAATAAGCGCGAGGAAGATTCTATTAGAGAAGGCGCTTTCACGTGGCTGGGCTCCATTAGAGACCTTCATTCTACGGGAGCCACTGGACAGACCCTGACCAACTGAAATAAAACACTGAGGGGCAGGACGATGGGAACCGTATTCCGACGAGGCGACACGTGGTATATCTTCTACCGGGCCAATGGCCGAAGGTACCGGCAGGCCATCGGGCCGAAAAAGTCCATGGCCGAGAAGGTGCTCGCCAGCAAGGTGGTCGCCATCTTCGAGGGCCGCTTCTTCCCGGACAAGAAGGCCCCGTCCATGTCTATGCGCGAGTTCCTCAAGAAGTATTGGGACCTCCACGCCCGCAACAGGAAGAGCACTCTTATGTACTACATACGCGCCCTTGAAAAGGAGTTCGGCGACTACCGGCTCGACGAGATAACGGTCCCGATTATTCGCAAGTACCTCAACATCGTCCGCGAGCGGGCCAGCATCGCCACGGCGAACCGCCACCACACGACCATGCAGTCCATCTTCAGCCGCGCCAAAGAGTGGGGCGACTTCTCGGGCGATAACCCCTTCAGTCACATCAAGAAGGAGCGGGAGCCCGCGCACAGGCTCCGCTACCTGGAGAAGGACGAGATTCCGCGTCTACTGGAAGCCTGCGAGCCTCGCATACGCCCCGTGGTTCTCTGCGCCATCCACACAGGCATGCGCCGAGGAGAAATCCTCGGCCTCGCCTGGGAGAACCTCGACCTCCAACGGGGCATCATCTACGTCCTCCAGAGCAAGAGCGGCAAGCCCCGCGAGATTCCGATTACGCCGGTCCTACGTGAGGCCCTGCTTACTCTCGGGCCGAAGCCCTCCGGCAAGGTCTTTGACGTGCCCGAGATAACCCTACGCCGCTCCTACATCCGGGCCATGTGCAAGGCGGGGCTCGCCCATGCCCGCTTCCACGACTTACGCCACACCTTCGCCTCGCACTTCATCATGAAGACCCAAGACCTACCCGCCCTACAACGGCTCTTGGGCCATTCGACCCCGCTCATGACGCAACGGTACGCACACCTGAGCCACGGGCATCAGGTTTGGAACATGGCCCTCTTCCAGACTGCCGTAGCGGCCGAGGCAGCGACGCCAGAGCCCGTCCAGACCTCACCGCAGGCCTCCCAGGCACCTCTCCAGGCAGCATGAGGCCCTAAACTGCTAAAATCATATTCTAGGGCCGTTAGCTCAGCGGAAGAGCGCCTGCTTTACACGCAGGATGCCGGGGGTTCGAATCCCTCACGGCCCAAGTTTTTATGTCAGATACTGCGCAGACCATTTGGACCGCACTCGTCACTAGCGTTGGCGGGACGGGCGCACTCCTGGCAGTCGCATTCTTCGCAGGCAAGAAGTGGCTCTCCACTCGAATTGAGGAATCCGTAAAGCTGGAGTGCTCGAAGGAGCTAGAGAAATATAAGGTTGACCTCCAGGAGCAAGTGAAGGGCACAACCGCCGAGGCAGAAAGCGACAAAAAACTATTCCAGGAACTCCTCAAGACCCTCCCTTCCTTGGGCGTCATCGAGTTTCTGCGACAGTATCCCCTCGGAGCGGCGTTCACATCGAAGTGGATTGAGCCACTGCGTGAATACGAGAGCACTTGGCACGTTCCCGAAAAACACTTCCTGGACGTCGAGCTCAAATCACAGCAACAGGCCCTCTACAAAGCTATCGCAGCACTCACCACACTCATCTCAAAGTACTGCTATGCGAGCGATAGGAACCCCGATAGGATGTCCATTTCGTTCGGTGGCGAAAAGGACCCCGTGAAGCTCGAAGCTATCGGCAAGGAACTCGACACAGCAGCAATCCTCGTCGTTGAGCAGCACGATAAGCTGGTTGAACTCGCGCGGAAGAAGCTGAAATGCTAAGCGAGCCGGATACTGTCCCCAAAATATCCCCACAGCGAGAACTGCTCACCCGACCCTTTGCAGAAAAGGCATTGCCTTTATATGATTTCTCTAGGCTGGGCTGAGGGCTAGGACTCGACCCTTACACGCGGTAGGTCGGGGGTTCGAATCCCTCACGGCCCACACCGATCCATGACGCGCTACGACACCCTCATCAAGAACGGGACCATCCTCAACGCGTCGAACTCGTTCAAGGGAGACGTCGCGGTCCAGGGCGAGACCATCGCGGGCGTCGGCGACATCAAGGGGGAAGCCGCCACGGTCATCGACGCCAAGGGCTGCTTCGTCATGCCCGGAGGCGTGGACGTCCACACGCATCTTGACATGCCCTTGGGCGACATCACCACGGCCGACGACTTCGCCGCGGGCACGCTCGCGGCCGCGCTCGGCGGGACCACCACGATCGTGGATTACGCGGCCCAGACCAAAGGCCAAAGCCTTCTCAAGGGCTTGGAGGAGTGGCATAAGAAGGCCGACGGCAAGGCGGTCACGGACTACGGCTTCCACATGACGCTCGCCGAGTTCACGGACGGCACCGGGCCGGAGATGGACCGGCTCGTCCAGGAGGGCGTCACCACCTTCAAGGTCTTCATGGCCTACCCCGGCCGCTTCATGCTGGGCGACGGCGACATCTTCCGCGTCATGCTCCGAGCCAAGGAGAACGGCGGCATGGCGCTCGTGCACGCGGAGAACGGGCCCGTCATCGACGAGCTCGTAAGAAGAGCTCTGGCGGAAGGGAACACCAAGCCCAAGCACCACGCCCTCACCCGTCCCATGGAGGCGGAGGCGGAGGCCGTGCACCGCGCCTTGGCTCTCGGAGCCATGGCCAAGGCGCCGGTCTACATCGTGCACCTCTCCGCAGCGCTCTCGCTCGAGCACGTGCGCCGAGCCCGTGAAGCCGGGCAGAATGCGTTCGCCGAGACCTGCCCGCAGTATCTATTCTTGTCCGACGAAGCCTACGACGGACCCGACGCGGAAGCCTTCATCATGTCCCCGCCCCTGAGGCCCAGGGGGAACGAAAGGAAGCTCTGGGAAGGGCTCAAGAAGGGCTGGATCCAGACCGTGGCCACGGACCACTGCTCCTTCACTCTCGAGCAGAAGAAGGGCAAGCCGGACTTCACCAAGATCCCCGGAGGCGTCGCGGGCGTCGGAGCCAGGGTCCCGCTCCTGTGGGACGCGGCCGCTCGGGGGAAGCTCACGCGCAACCGCTTCGTGGACCTCGTGTCCACCACCCCGGCCAAGCTCTTCGGCCTCTACCCGCGCAAGGGGATCATCAGCAGGGGCTCGGACGCGGACCTGGTCATCATCGACCCGAAGAAGAAGCAGGTCCTCTCGGGCCGCCCGTACGGAGGAAGGGAGCTCCGCGGCGCGGTGAAGGAAGTGCTGATCCGGGGAAGGCGCGTACTGGTCCCGAACCCTCCGAAGGGAGTCTTTCTGAAGCGTCAGCCGAACTTGTAGTGCTTCTTGACGGCCCGCTTCACCTTCCACACGCAGTCCAGGCCTTCGGGGAACACCACGAGGTCGCCCTTGCCGAACGCGACCGACTTCCCCGCCGCCTCGACCGTGACCTCGCCCTCGAGAAGGTAGCACGTCTCCGAGTCGGAGTAGTGCCAGGGGAACTCCGAGGGCTCCTTGGTCCACACGGGCCACGAGCGCACGCCGAGAGACTTCAGCCTCGCCTCGTCCGGCTTCTCGATCTTGATCTCAGCCATAGCGGGCATTATATCCAAAACATAGGCCTTGACGCCGCGCTGTTTGGAGTTTATATTTGGGGAAGGGAGCACCATGATGGCAAAGCGCAAGACACCCGGCAGGGCTGTGAAGGCGGCGCCGACCAAGGCCAAGCCCCGGACCAAGACGAACGGGGATTCGGACGGCGACGGCGCGGTGGACATGGCCGCGGTCCAGAAGATATTCGAAGACGCCGGCATGGGCGAGAAGACCGGCGCGGGGCTGAAGTACGTGGACGTGGAGTGCCCCTACTGCGGCGAGGAGTTCGAGGTGCGCGTGGACGCCAACGAAGAGACGTTCGATATGGTGGAGGAATGCCGGGGCTGCTCCAAGATGGTTTCTTTTTCCGTCACGGTCGAGGACGGAGAGGTGTCCGTATCCGCCTATCAAACCTGATTCGCGGTACTGCTATTTCGCGTAGCGGAGCTCCGTGATCTCGAAGCGCGTGTCCAGCTTGACGCGTTTGCCCGCGCGCTTGAGGGCGCGGCGGATGTGGCTGGGGCGCAGGCTCTTGCCCTTGGCCACCGTGAACCAGAGTATCCCTTCCTCGAAGTCGAATGAGGCGGATTCCATCCCCTTGAGAGCCTTCAGGTTCTCCACGATGGCCCGGGTGCACGCGTTGCACAGGACGCCGGAGACCACGGCGCGGTAGCGCCCTTCCGGGACGGCCTTGAGCTCGTCGAGCCGGTAGGCGGGCTGCACATCCGCGCTCGGGGAGTGCGCGGGCGCGCCGCCGGTCAGGGTGAGCGCGCCCCCTCCTCCCGACGGTCCAGGTCCGGCGGCGGAGCAGGCGCACAGGGCCAAGCATGCGAACAGCGCTGCGGAGTTCGGATTCTTCATTCTGAGAGGCTAGGTTACCATATTCGCCCGCGGCGATGCGTGACTTTTGTCGCGTCCGGTTGACATATTCGACAAGTTCCTGTAAACTTGGTCATCATTAAGGTCTAGACGTACACTCGCGCGAATATAGATGAAAAAAGAGACTTGGTGGGCCAACGCCATCATCGGCCTGCTCCTGACGGGATACGTGCTCGCTTCCTACACGTTCCAGTTCGGGTTCCTGGAGATGATCGAGCTGAAGACCTTCGACCTCCGGGCGCAGCTCCGCACGAACCTCGACCCGACGGCCGATATCGCGATCGTGGCCATCGACGACGAGTCGATCGAGCGCCTGGGCCGCTGGCCCTGGTCGCGGACCGTGGTGGCCGACCTGCTGCGCAAGCTCGAGGCGGCCGGCCCCAGGGTCGTCGGGCTCAACGTGCTCTACACCGAGCCGGAGCGCAACCCCGCCCTCGCCGAGCTCGATGTCCTCGAGCAGAACTACGCCGCCATGCTCGCCCAGAAGCGGCTCGTGGAGCGGGGAGTCTCCTTCGCGAACCAGTTTTCCTCCGCCGCGGCGCGGCTCGACGCGGACTCGCACCTCCTGGCCGCCCTGCGCGAGAACACGAACATCGTGCTGCCCATGTTCTTCCAGAACTTCGACGTCACCGGCGGGCGTCCGCCCGAGCTTCCCGCCGCGGTCTCCAGCTTCACTTTGACCGCCCGGCTGCGGGCCGACGGTCCGAGGCCCGTGGAGGCGAGCAAGGCCTCCACTCCGATCGTGCCTTTCGTCGAGGCCAGCGCCGGGTTGGGGCATGTGAACGTGATCCCGGACCTCGACGGCACGGTGCGCCGCGAGACCCCGGCCATACGCTACGGGGGCGGGTTCTACCCCTCCTATTCCCTGGCCCTGGTGGCACGCTACCTGGGACTCAGGAACGACGAGGTGAAGGTGGCGCCGGGAGAGTCCGTGCAGCTGGGCAACACGACGATCCCGCTCGACGAGAGCCAGTCCATGCTGGTGACCTACAACGGGGGAGCCGAGACCTTCCGCTACTACAAGTGCTACGAGGTGATCGAGGGCAAGGTCCCGGCCGAGGTGTTCAAGGACAAGATGGTGCTGGTGGGCCCCTCGGCCGCGGGCATCGGGACGCTGTACGTGACCCCGGTGGCCCGTTCGCTGCCGTCCATCGAGTACGCGGCCAACGTGGTGGAGAACATCCTGAACAAGCGCTTCCTGGTGCGGCCCGCATGGGCTTTCAACGCCGAGCTGGCGGCCATCGCGGTCTTCGGCCTGTTCATCATGTTCGGGCTGCCGCGCCTGAGGGCCCTGGGGGGCGCGACCGTCACGGCCCTCTTCCTGGTGGGGCTCGCCGCGGCCGGGGCGTACCTCTTCAAGACCCGCGGGGAGTGGGTGAAGGTCTCCTATCCCGGGTTCCTCCTCCTGGCGGGGTACCTCATCCTCCAGACCAAGCGGCTCGTGTACACCGAGAGGGGCAAGGAATTCGTGGAGGCCTCCCAGATCGAGACCAACAAGATGCTGGGGCTCTCCTTCCAGGGGCAGGGCATGCTGGATATGGCTTTCGAGAAGTTCAGGCTCTGCCCGCTCGACGACAAGATGATGGACACGCTCTACAACCTCGGCCTGGACTTCGAGCGCAAGCGGCAGTACGCGAAAGCGGTCTCGGTCTACCAGCACATCGCCGCCAAGAACGCGAAGTACAAGGACATCGCGGCCAAGACCAAGACGCTGCAGGCGGCCGCCGAAGGCGCCGTATTCGGCGGCGTGGGGGCTAAATCGGCCGAAGGCACCGTGCTGGTGACCGGAGGGGCCTCCAAGCCGACCCTGGGCCGCTACGAGATCATCAAGGAGCTCGGCCGCGGGGCCATGGGCGTCGTCTACCTCGGCAGGGACCCGAAGATCAACCGCCAGGTGGCCATCAAGACCCTCATGCTGGAGGAGGGAGCCACCCCGGCGGAGACCAAGGAGATCAAGGAGCGCTTCTTCCGCGAGGCCGAGTCCGCCGGGACCCTGAACCATCCCGGCATCGTCCGCATCTTCGACGCGGGCGAGGACCAGGAGGTGTGCTACATCGCGATGGAGCTCCTCGATGGGCACGACCTCACGCGCTTCACCACCAAGGCCAGCCTCCTGCCGCTGGAGACGGCGCTGGACTACGTCGCCAAGGTCGCCGAGGCGCTGGACTACGCGCACGCGCAGGGCATCGTGCATCGGGACATCAAGCCGGCCAACATCATGCTGCTCAAGGACGGCGCCGTGCGCGTCACGGATTTCGGCATCGCGCGCATCACCACCTCCTCCAAGACGGCCACCGGGACCGTGATGGGGACCCCGTCCTATATGAGCCCGGAACAGGTGGCGGGCAAGAAGGTGGACGGCAGGTCCGACCTCTTCAGCCTCGGGGTGGCCCTCTTCGAGTTCGTCACCGGGGAGAAGCCCTTCAAGGGAGGGGAGGGCATCGGCACCCTGCTTTTCCAGATCGCCAACGACCCGGAGCCGGACCCCGTCGTCATCAATCCGAAGCTGCCCCCGGCCGTGAAGGCGGTCATCCACAAGGCGCTCATGAAGAAGCCTGAGGAGCGCTACCAGCACGGGGCCGAGATCGCCGCGGACCTTAGGGCCGCCTTGAAGGGAGGGAAGTCCGCCGCGCCAGCGCCAGCTCCAGTTCCAGCTCCAGCTCCAGCGCCGGAGCCCGTTGTCGCTGCGCCTCTTCCCGGACCGGTCAAGGCTGCGGCATGGCCCACGGAAGAGACCAAGCCCCCGGCTCCCGCCGAGGAAGAAGCGGCGCCCAAGACCGTCCCTATCAGCGAGATCACCTCTCCCCCGAAGACCTCGGCGGAGATCATGCAGACTTTGACGACGCCCGTGAAGACCCCGCCCGGCGCGTGGCCAACGGGCGAGGAAACGAAGCCCGTGACGCCGGCGCCTGAGATCGTCCCCGTCATCGAGGTCGCCTCTCTTCCGAAGGCCTCGGCGGAGAAGCCTCCCGAGGTCTCGCTGGAGTTCACCCCCGAGCAGATCGCGCAGTCCTTGTCGAACATCGCGGGGGGCTCGCCCGAGGCCACGCTGGCCGCCCCGCCGCCCGCGTCCGGGCAGGCCGTCGGGATCGACGAGTCGATCCGCTTCGTGGAGTCCATACTTCCGCAGGCCGCTCCCGCGTCGTTCAGGCCCGAGGAAGTGACCTCTCCCAACCTGGCCGAGGAGATCGCGCGCTTCAAGGCCGAGCAGGCCAAGCGGGAGAAGGAGCAGCCCCCGCCGCAGCCGCCGACCGATCCGGAGGGGGCCATCCGACTATCGGATCCCGAGCGCCCTACATGAAACGACACGCACTGGAAGTCGCGGGGAAGACCGACCCGGGCTGCGTCCGGGAACGCAACGAGGACAGCCTCGCCATCAACGCCGACCTGGGGCTGCTCGTGGTCGCGGACGGGATGGGCGGCCACAACTCGGGAGAGGTGGCCAGCTCCCTGGCCACCAGCACGGTGGGCGACTTCGCCCGCCAACTGTTCGGCGGGGTCAAGGAGGTCGTGCCGGAGGGGGACTCGCGGCAGTCGATCCGCGCGAAGCAGCTGGTGCACTGCGTGCGCGGGGCGAACACCATCATCTACGAGAAGGCGCGGGCCTTCCCCAAGGACCACGGCATGGGCACCACCATCGTCGCCGCCATCGTCGAGGAGAAGACGGTGACCGTGGCGCACGTGGGCGACAGCCGCTTCTACGTCCTGCGTCACGGCAGGCTCGAGCGCCTGACCGAGGACCATTCCCTGGTCATGGACCAGGTCAAGCACGGCCTCATCACGGCGGAACAGGCGGATCATCACCATCTGCAGAATATCCTGACGCGGGCCCTCGGTACGGAGGAGAGGGTCGAGGTGGACGTGGCCGACCACCCCATCCTGCCCGGGGATGTCTTCCTGCTCTGCACGGACGGCCTGACCAAGGAGATGCCCGAGGCGGAGGTGACGAAGGTCCTCGTCGAGATGAAGAGCGCGCAGGAGGCGGTGGACCGGCTCATCGCGGGCGCGCGGGACGGCGGAGGGGGCGACAATATCACGGTCGTGGTGGCGCGCCAGGTGCCGGCGTCGAGCGGGGTGAAGGCGTTCTTCACCCACCTTTTCAAGAAGCCGGGAGAATGAGGATGCCCAAACTACTACTCAAGTTCAACGCGGCGGTGATCAAGGAGATCCCCATCGAGAAGTCCGCGCTCGTGGTCGGGCGCAAGGCGGACAGCGACATCGTCATCGATAACCCGGCCATCTCCGGCCATCACTGCAAGATCGTCCTCTCGGGGGACACGTACTTCGTGGAGGACCTGGAGTCCACGAACGGCACGTTCCTCAACGAGAAGCGCGTCATGAAGGCGGGGCTGCACAACAACGACGTCATCGGGCTCGCCAAGCACGCGCTCGTCTTCGTGGAGGACGCCGCCCCTCCTCCGGCGGCCGCGGCCAAGAAGGATGAGCCCGTGATCGAGGGGACGATGATGCTCTCCCCGGAGCAGATGGATAGCATGGCCAAGGCCGGCATGGCGAACGCCCCGGCCGAGACGGGGAAGGTGGGGTACCTGCGCATCCTCAAGGGGATCGTGGGCGAGCCCGAGTACGAGCTCAAGGGCATGTCCACCTACATCGGCAAGTCGGACCGGGTCCAGATCCGGATCAAGGGGAAGGGCTTGTTCGGCTCAGCGCCGGAGGTCGTCGCCTCCGTCCACCGGAAGCCCGAAGGCTACGTGCTGGTGGCGGTGGAGGAGGGCTACCCGGTGGTCAACGGCTCGAGCGTCACGGGCCAGGTCCCCCTCACCGAGGGCGCCATCATCGAGTGCGGCGGGACCACCATGCAGTTCTTTACGAAGTAAGGCGCTCCGCCCGGAGCGCCTCTTCGATCGGAGAGATCCCATGAAACTTCTGGAGTACGAGGCTAAGGAGATATTCCGGCAGTACGGCATCCCGGTCCCGCCTTCGGGCGGGGTCATCCGCAGCGTGGGCCAGCTCGCGGCGGCGCTCAAGCGGGCGGGCAAGGCCCCCTGGGTCCTCAAGGCTCAGGTCCTCGCCGGAGGCCGCGGCAAGGCGGGCGGGGTCAAGTTGGTGAAGACCCCGGCGGAGGCGCGCGCCGCCGCCGCGAAGATGATCGGCATGAAGATGGTGACGCATCAGACCCAAGGGCAGTCCATCCGCGTCGACGAGGTCCTCGTCGCCAAGGCGCTCGACATCGAGCGGGAGATGTACCTGTCCATCGTCATGGACCGGAAAGAGGGGCGGCCCGTGGTCATCGCCTCGGCTGAGGGCGGGGTCGAGATCGAGGAACTGGCCCGCACCAAGCCGCACGCGATCCTCAAAGAGCCCGTGGACCCGAACCGGGGCCTGGAGGGCTACCAGGCCCGGCGTCTGGCCTTCGCGCTGAAGATGCCGAGCGAGCGGCTGGGGGACTTCATGCAGATGGTCTCCAGGCTCGTGCGCATCTTCCTGGAGTTCGACGCTTCCCTGGTGGAGGTCAATCCCCTCATCCTGACCCCCAAGGGCGAGCTCATCGCCCTGGACGCGAAGATGGCCTTAGACGACAACGGCCTGTTCCGGCATCCGAAGTTCGCCGAGCGGCCCGACCCGGAAGCCTCGGGCCTGGAGGCCGAGGCCAAGAAGGTGGGGATCAACTACATCGGGCTGGGCGGCACCATCGGCTGCATGGTCAACGGCGCCGGGCTCGCCATGGGGACCATGGACACCGTGTCCATGGCGGGCGGGACCCCGGCCAACTTCCTCGACGTGGGAGGCGGGGCGAACACCGAACAGGTGACGAAGGCCATGGGGATCCTGCTCAAGGACAAGAAGGTGCGCGCCGTCCTCATCAACATCTTCGGCGGGATCATGCGCTGCGACGTCATCGCGGAGGGGGTCATCGCGGCCGTCAAGAAGGTCCGGCTCAAGGTCCCGCTGGTCGTCCGCCTGGAGGGCACGCGCGTAGAGGAGGGGAAGGCCCTCTTGAAGGCCTCGGGCATCAAGATGGAGCTGGCGGACAGCTTGTGGGACGCCGCCAAGAAGGCCGTGGCCGCCGCGGGAGGACGCTCATGAGCATCCTGCTCAACAAGGATTCGAAGGTCGTCGTGCAGGGCTTCACCGGCTCGACCGGCACGTTCCACTCCAAGCAGTGCCTCGAGTACGGCAGCCGCATCGTGGCCGGAGTGACTCCCGGGAAGGGCGGGACCGAGCATCTGGGGGTCCCGGTGTTCGACACGGTGCGCGACGCCGTCGCCAAGACCGGCGCGGACGCGTCGCTCATCTTCGTGCCGCCTCCGTTCGCCGCGGACGCCATCCTGGAGGCCGCGGACGGCGGGATCGGGCTGATCATCTGCATCACCGAGGGCATCCCGGTCCTGGATATGGCGCGCGTGACGACCGAGCTCCGGCGCAGGAACAACGCGGGGCCTAGGGTGCGCCTCATCGGGCCCAACTGCCCCGGGGTCATCACCCCCGGGCAGTGCAAGGCCGGCATCATGCCGGGCTACATCCACGTCCCGGGGCCGGTGGGCATCGTATCGCGCTCCGGCACGCTCACCTACGAGGCCGTCTGGCAGCTGACGCGGAAGGATATCGGGCAGTCGACCGTGGTCGGGATCGGCGGGGACCCCATCGCGGGGTCGAGCTTCACGGACATCCTCGGGCTCTTCGAGGCGGACGACGCCACCAAGGCCGTGGTCCTCATCGGCGAGATCGGCGGCTCCGCGGAAGAGGAGGCGGCCGACTTCTTCAAGAGGCGCATGTCCAAGCCCGTCTACGGCTTCGTCGTGGGCAAGACCGCCCCTCCCGGACGACGGATGGGACACGCGGGCGCCATCATCGAGGGTTCCTCCGGGACCCACGCGGCCAAGGTCGAGGCGTTCCGGCGCGTCGGCATCCGCGTCGTCGAGAACCTGAGCGAGATCGGGGAGACCGTGTCGCGCTCCATGGGTTCTGAGCTGGCCAAAAAGTAGGCCGAATGTCAGCCGAGGGGGGCCACCAGGCGTCGCTGGTCATCGCGTTTTTGGCCGGGTTCGCGTCCTTCATCTCTCCCTGCGTCCTGCCTCTCGTGCCCGTGTATCTGACGTACATCACGGGCGCCACGCTGGAGGAACTCCAATCCTCGACCCCGAGGCGGACGGTGCTCGCTCACGCCGGCTGCTTCATCGCCGGCTTCACCCTGGTGTTCATGGGCCTGGGCGCGAGCGCCTCCGCCTTGGGAGGCCTGCTGCGGAGTTCGCAAGCCCTGATGGAAGCGGTGGGCGGGCTCGTCCTCATCGTGTTCGGGCTCTGGATGACCGGGCTCCTGAAGCTCGCCTTCCTCTATAAGCAGGCCAAGTTCCAGTTCCGGAACAAACCGGCTGGTTTTGCCGGTTCGGTGCTGGTGGGGGCGGCTTTCGCCGTGGGCTGGACCCCGTGCGTGGGGCCCGTGCTGGCGTCCATCCTCGTGCTCGCGGGGCGGGAGGGGGAGACCCTCAAGGGAGCCGCGCTCCTGGCCGCCTACTCGGCCGGCATGGCGCTGCCTTTCCTGCTCTGCGCCGTGGCCGTGGACCAGATGCGCACCCTGCTCAAGCGGGTGGGGCCCGCGCTCCCGGTCGTCGAGAAGACCATGGGAGTCCTCCTCGTGCTCATCGGCATCCTGCTCGCCACGGGCCGGTTCGGCCGCTTGTCCGGCCGGCTGATGGGAGCCCTTGCGCTCTGGGGGCGGGGCTCCTAGGCCCAGATTTGCTAGTCTATCGCCATGGCCGATAAAGCGAAAAGGACCGAGTCCCGTTTCCCAAGATATTTCTGCATCGTCTTCTGTCTGGCGCTGCTCCTCCTCACCCAGATGCAGTACTTCAAGCTGATGGACGGCCGCTACGTGGACGCCCTGTTCAAGTTCCGCGGGGTGGAGCTGGCGGACCCCAGAGTCGTCATCGTGGAGATCGACGATGAGGCTCTCAAGAAGGTGGGCGCCTACCCCTGGCCGCGCAGCGCCTACAAAAAGCTCATCGACGGCCTCTTCGCGTATGGGGTCAAGTCGGTCGGGCTGGATATCCTCTTCCCGGACCCGTCCCGCCCGGAGGAGGACAGGGCCCTGGTGGAGCTGACCAAGAGGTACGCCGACAAGCTCGTCCACTCCGTGTACACGCGGGCCATCATGGGGACCACGGACCTGGAGTACGTCTATCCCTTCCCGGCCCTCCACAAGGCGGCCAAGCACCTGGCCCTCGTCCACCCGGAACAGGATGAGGACGGGTTCATCCGCTACATGGCCCTGTTCGGGACGAACAAGGTGGGCATCAACGCGGACGACGTGCTGACGGATCCGGACCGGCTCCCGACGCTGGGGATGGCGACGCTCGCCATCGCCGAGGGCAAGTCGCCGGACGAATACGGGAAAGCCTTGGGGATGAACATGATCCGGCTCAACCTCCGGGGCGAACGCAAGATATTCGAGTGGCGCGAGAAAGCCGGGGAGTACGAGGAGGTGGAGGTCGGCAAGGTGCGCGGCTTCAAGTACGTCGCGGCCTGGCCCGTCATGAGCGGGGAGCTCGACGCCATGTCGCGCGGGGCGCTCAAGGGCGCCATGGTGCTCGTCGGGACCACGGCCAAGGGGGCCTTCGACCATTTCCCGAACGCCTTCACGGATTCCATGCCCGGGGTGGAGTCGCACGCGACCCTCATCGACAACCTGCTCCGCAACAGCCGCATGAAGGAGCTGCCGCTTTTCCTCACGCACGCCATGGTCGTCATCCTGCTCCTGCTGGCGCGCTGGCTCGTCACCCTGAGCCCGCTCTATGCCGGCCTCGGCTTCATCGCTGTGGCCTTGGGCTGGGTCGGGGCCTCCTACGGGGCGCTGAAGAGCCAGTACTTCCTGGAGTTCACGGCCCCGGCCGTGGCGTTCGGCGGGACCTTCATCGCGCTCATGGTGCACCGGGCCATGCAGGAGTACGCGCAGAAGCGCGAGGTGCGGCAGATGTTCGGCCAGTACGTGGCCCCGGAGGTCGTGGACATCCTGGTCAGGGATCCGGACAAGCTCAAGCTGGGCGGCGACCGCCGGGACATGACCATGTTCTTCCTCGATATCGCGCACTTCACCACCATCTCGGAGAAGATGAAGGCCGAGAACCTCATCCAGTTCCTCAATCACTACCTGACCGCGCTGACCGACGACATCCTGTCGAACAAGGGCGTGGTGGACAAGTACATCGGCGACTGCATCATGGCGTTCTGGAACGCCCCTCTCGATGAGCCCAACCATCGGGAGAAGGCCTGCCTCGCGGCGGTCGCCTGTCTGCGGACCATCGAGCGGCTCAACAAGGAGTACGTGGACCCCACCATCCCGGAAAAGCCCGCCGTCCGCATCGGGCTCAACTCGGGCGACGTGGTCGTCGGCAACACCGGATCGGCGCGCAAGCTGGCGTACACGGTGCTGGGCGACGAGGTCAACCTGGCGAGCCGGCTCGAGGGCGCCAACAAGTTCTTCGGCTCCACGGTCATGGCGAGCGAGAACACTTATAAGGAAGCCGCGGGCGCCGTGGAGGCGCGGCCGCTGGGCAGGGTGCGCGTGGTGGGCAAGGCCATCCCCATACTGGTCTACGAGCTGCTGGGCAAGAAGGGGGAGGTCGGCGAGGCGTGGCAGAAGGCCCTGCCGCTTTACCGCACCGGCGTGGAGAAATACAACAACCGCGAGTTCGCCCCGGCGAAGGCGGACTTCGAGGCCGTGCTCAAGCATCTGCCCAACGACAAGGTGACGAAGCTCTACCTGAACGTGTGCCAGGATTTCTGCACGATCCCGCCGCCTCCCGAGTGGGACGGCGTGTTCAATCTCACCTCCAAATAGAGGGGGCCTCATGAAGGAACTTCTCATCCTCGGCGCCAAGCGGACGCCGATCGGTTCGTTTTGCGGGACTCTGGCGGGCTACACCGCCCCGCAGCTGGGGGCGAAGGCCATCGCCGGCGCTCTGGCCGATTCCGGCCTGGGCCCCGACCGGGTGTCCGAGGTGATCATGGGGATCGTGGTCCCTGCGGGCGTGGGGCAGGCCCCGGCCCGCCAGGCCGCGCTCGGCGCCGGGATCCCGGTCTGCGCGGGCGCAACCACGGTGAACAAGGTGTGCGGGTCCGGGATGAAGGCGGTGATGCTGGCCGGGCAGTCGCTCCTCCTCGGGGAGTCCGAGGTCGCGGTGGCCGGCGGCATGGAGAGCATGAGCCGCGCGCCCTACTACCTCGACAAGGCGCGCTCGGGCGGCTACCGGCTGGGGCACGGCCAGCTCATCGACGCCATCGTCCTTGACGGGCTCTGGGACCCCTACAAGGACGTGCATATGGGCATGTGCGGCGAGCTCTGCGCCGAGAAGGAGGGCTTCACCCGCGAGATGCAGGACGCCTACGCGGCCGAGAGCTACAAGCGGGCCCTGGCGGCGCAGGCCGCCGGTGCCTTCGCTTCCGAGATCGTCCCCCTGCCGGAGCTCTCGGCGGACGAGGAGCCCGGCCGGGCCAAGCTCGACAAGATGCCCAAGCTCAAGCCCGCGTTCAAGAAGGACGGGACCATCACCCCGGCCAACGCGTCCAAGATCAACGACGGCGCGGCCGCGCTCGTCCTCTCCTGCAGCGGCAGCGGCGGCGCTTTTTTGGCCCGGATCGCGGGCTGGGCCACCCACAGCCAGGAACCGGAGTGGTTCAGCACCGCCCCGGCGCGCGCCATCGAGGCCGTGCTGCGCAAGGTGGGCTGGAAGAAGGAGGAGGTGGACCTCTACGAGGTCAACGAGGCGTTCTCCGTCGTCGCTTTGGTCACGATGAAGCAGCTCGGCATCCCGCATGAGAAATTGAACGTGAACGGCGGCGCGGTCGCGCTCGGGCATCCCATCGGGGCGAGCGGCGCGCGCATCCTCGTGACCTTGGTGCACGCCCTGGCCAAGCGGGGAGCGAGGCGCGGCGTGGCGGCCATCTGCCTCGGCGGCGGTGAAGCGGTGGCCGTTGCGGTGGAGCGATGAGGGGCCCCTGCGTCGTGCGCGCGCCTCGCGGAAGGAAGCTCTCTTGCAGGGGCTGGCAGCAGGAGGCGGCCCTGCGCATGCTCATGAACAACCTGGACCCGGAGGTCGCGGAGCGGCCCCAGGACCTGGTCGTCTACGGCGGCAAGGGCAAGGCTGCCCGCGACTGGGAAAGCTTTCACGCCATCATCGCCAGCCTCCGGAGGCTTGGCGACGACGAGACCCTTCTGGTCCAATCGGGCAAGCCCGTGGCCGTGTTCCGGACCCACGACTACGCTCCGCGCGTGCTCATCGCCAACTCGAACCTGGTCGGGAACTGGGCCAACTGGGACGTTTTTAACGAGCTTGAGAAGCGCGGGCTCATGATGTACGGACAGATGACGGCCGGGTCCTGGATCTACATCGGCACGCAGGGCATCCTGCAGGGGACGTACGAGACTTTCGCGGAGGCGGGCCGGCAGCATTTCCAGGGGACGCTGGAAGGCCGCCTCGTGGTGACCGCCGGCCTGGGCGGCATGGGGGGAGCCCAGCCCCTGGCCGCGACCATGAACGGGGCCGCCTTCCTCGGGGTGGATGTGGACCCGGCCAGGATCGAGAAGCGGCTTAAGACCCGGTATATCGACCGCATGGAGACCTCCCTGGACGCGGCCCTGGAGCTCGTTCTGCGGGCCAAGCGCGGCCGGAAGGCCTTGTCCGTGGGCCTGGTCGGCAACGCGGCCGAGGTCCTGCCCGAGATCGCCGAAAGAGGCGTGGGGGTGGACCTGCTCACGGACCAGACCTCTGCCCATGACCCGCTCAACGGCTACATCCCGGCCGGCCTCTCCCTGGAGGAGGCCGCGGCCCTCCGGTTCCGGGATCCCAAGGGCTATCTGGAGCGCGCCATGGCCTCCATCGCGACGCATGTCCGGGCCATGCTGCGGCTCCGGGCCCAGGGCGCGGTGACCTTCGACTACGGGAATAACATCCGCACCATGGCGCACAAGGCCGGGGTGGAGGACGCCTACGCGTTCCCCGGCTTCGTCCCCGCCTTCATCCGGCCCTTGTTCTGCCAGGGCAAGGGACCGTTCCGGTGGGCCGCGCTCTCGGGGGACCCGAAGGACATCGCGGCCACGGACCGCGAGGTCCTGTCCCTGTTCCCCAAGGACAAGGCGCTCGCGCGCTGGATCCGCCTGGCTTCCGAGAGGGTCGCGTTCCAAGGCCTGCCCGCCCGCATCTGCTGGCTCGGCCTGGGCGAGCGCGCGGAGATGGGCCTGCGCATGAACCGCCTGGTCAAGACGGGGAAGGTCGCGGCCCCCATCGTCATCGGCCGCGACCATCTGGACTGCGGTTCGGTCGCCAGCCCGTTCCGGGAGACGGAAGCCATGGCGGACGGTACGGACGCGGTGGCGGACTGGCCCATCCTCAACGCCCTTCTCAACACGGCCTCCGGAGCCTCGTGGGTGAGCTTCCACCACGGCGGCGGGGTGGGGATGGGCTACTCCCTGCACGCCGGGCAGGTCACCGTGGCGGACGGCACGAAGGAGATGGCGGTGCGCCTGGAGCGGGTGCTCACCAACGACCCGGGCATCGGCGTCGCCCGTCACGTGGACGCGGGCTACGAGGTGGCGCGCAAGACCGCGAAGCGCATGAGGGTGAAGATACCGATGCGTCCCAAAGCGGTCGGCTCGAAGCCTGCGTCGGTAGGCCGAGCCAGTGCTGTGGCCGCCCACAGTCGCGCTGCCTAAGACAACAAGTCGCCCCCAACAGCTGTTGCTTTATGAGGATTTACCTTAGAAACAGTAATAGTCGTTTTCTGTTCGGAAACTTCGTCCTCCCGCGGAGCGGGAGGGCGAAGTACGGCGAAGCGTCGAGAAGATGCCGTTCGAAGGGATTATTTCTCCAGGTTCGGCAGCGACCCGATGAACCGCCAGCCCAGGCCGATCCGGTAGACGTTGCCGAGGGCGTTCATGGGCTCGAACGCCAGGTCCAAGTCCAAATGCTTGAAGGACAAGCCTACGCCCGCGGTGGCCCCGCTCAAGGGCCCCAGGTCCCAGGCTGAGAGCGACTTGTATCCGGCCCGCACGGCCGCGCGCGCATCCCCCCAGGCGGGGAACGCGTACTCGAAGCCGAGCTTCCCGAAGGGCGCGCCGTAGTAGGGGGCCGCCGCCTCCAGGGCCGGGATGAAGCGCTTGCCGCGGCCCCAGCGGAAGTCGTAGGCGACGCCGAAATCCACCTCCACGGGCAGGCTCTCGCGGGTGCGGGTGAAGCGCATCTTCGTCCCGGCGTTCCGGAAGGCGAAGCCCAGTTGGAGCCGGTCGAGCTCGGCCGGCCGGAATAGGACCCCTCCGTCCGCGGCCACGGCGCTCGCGTTCCGGTTGAGGATGGTCTCGGAGATGTACTTGATCGCGACCCCGGCCGCGAGGTTCCCGGTCCAGATCTCCATCCCCGGAGAGAGGGGGCGCGTGGCCCCGGGATGGCGCCAGAGCTCCTGGAAGTACTCGCTGTCGCGCAGCGCGTAGTTGTCCCCGATCTCGAAGGTGCGGGCATACGCGAGGCTCACCGCCTCGCTGTGCGGCGCGAAGCTGCCGACGTCCCGGCCCGCGTAGTCGACGAGGCCGAGCTTGTCCTGATAGAACGCGGTGAACGAGAGCCCGACGGTCCCACGGAGGAACCGCACCGGATGGGCGTAGGCCATATAGTCGTGATGGAAGAATCGCAGGAGCTCCATGTGCGAGTAGTCGAGCTCCGGCCCTCGCAGCCTGGCGAGGCCTGCCGGATTCCAGTACAGCGCTTCCGCGCCCTCGGCCACCGGGCCGTAGGCCTCGCCCATCCCCGCGCTCCGCGCTCCGGCGCCCAGGCGCAGCCACTGGGCCGCGGATCCTCCGGCGTTGCTGGTGAAGGCGGACGCGGTCCCCGCGGGCCACGCGGCCTGGAGCGCCAGGATGAGCGCTATGCGGAGCGTCCTCATCGGACCACCACCACCCGCACGACCTTCTTCTCGCCGCCCCCGCGGATGACGGCGAGGTAGGTCCCGGACCCGGTCCGCACCCCGTGCGAGTTCGTCCCGCCCCAGGTGAGGATATGGTTGCCCGGGTCCTCGCCGCTCCAGAGCGACTCGCCCAGCAGGGTGAATATCTCGATATGCGTCCCCGCGGGCATGTTGGAGAACGTCACGGCCTGCGCGTCGAACTGCGAGCCGGAGCCGGGCTCCCACGGGACAGGGGAGACCTTGATCGCGTCCAGCGCGGACGCGGCGGCGGAGACGAAGATCGCGAAGATGCTGAAGTGAGTGGTCTCGGTCGTGATGGTCCGGTTCTGCGTGTCCACCCGCGTCGGCAGCAGGACCCAACGGGACGCCGCGTCGTCATACCGGGCGACCACGAGCGAGCGGGGATTGATCGCGGCGGGGAGCGCGGCCGGGTCGTAGACCATGACGATGGCCACGGGACCGCTCGGCTGCAGGCCGCCGGCGGAGATGTCGACTCCCAACCCGTTGCCCAACGGCGTGAGCTGGGCCATGTCGGAGCGGGGCGGAGGCATGGCGAAGCGGACTCCGGTGTGGACGGCGACCGGAGTCCCCGCGGGCAGAGTCGAGGGGGGGATCGTGATCTGGATGGAGACGAGCTCGGGGTCCTGCGGCGAGAGGTTGAACTGCAGGACCTGGGTGGCGCTCGCGGTGCTCTGCGAGACGGCCGCGGACAGGGTGACCGTGGAGCCCAGGGTCAGGAAGTTGGGTTCGCCGTCCATGTTGAGCGAGCCGACCCGCAGATAGACCTGCGTGCCGGGGGAGATGTCTCCGACCGAAAGCTGCGAGACGTCGCCGCTCTGCGACTTGGAGTAGAGCGTTCCGGAGAAATCGGAGGCCGTGGATGCCTGCAGGACGTAGCCGGAGCAGGAGCCCGCGGGCAGGGCGATCCATCGGGCCGTGACGCTGGAGAAGGTGACTCCGAGTATCCCCGGCATGGTCGGGACCGGCGGGAGGGCGAGCGTGGCCAGCGGGATGTACGGGGCGTAGGCGGAGTGGAGCCCGCCGTGGTGCTGGGCCCGCACGCGCACGTAGTACCGGGTGTTGGCGCTGAGCCCCGGGAGGGTCGCCTGCGGGTTGGCCGTCTGGCTCGAGGAGTCCACCGACGGGAAGGCGGGGTCCGTGTCCGCCTGGGCCAGGTAGAAGGTGCCGGTCCCGTTGCCGTTCGCGGCATACGAGACGCTCAGGGAGGCGGCTCCCGAGCCGGCCTTCGCCGGTTGGCCCGGAGCCACGGGCAGGGTCGCGGACACGACCGGGACCGAGTAGTAGTCGTCGGAAGCCGTGGAGAGCCTGACCTTGAAGAAGTAGCTCGTGTTCGGGGTGAGCGAGCCGAACGAGGCGCTCTCCTGCGCGTAGGAACCGAGCGCGGTGGCGACGACGACGGAGAAATCGCGGCGGTCCGAGAACTGGTAGACGGGCCTGTTGTCCGGGGGGGAGGGCAGGCGCCATTGAGCGGTTAGCCCGGTCTGCGAAGCGGCCGAGAAGCGCACGTCCGTCGGGACCGGGACCGCGGATAAAGTGGAGACGGGCGGCAGCGCGGTGACCAGCGTCTCGGTCCCGCCGAGGTTCCTGGCCTTGACGCGGAAGTAGTACTGGGTCGACTTCGTCAGGCCCGTGAACGCGTAGCTGGTCTCCGAGGTCCAGGGAGAGTCGTCGACGCCCAGGGTGAACGTGTCGTTCCTCGCCCGCTGGGCTAGGTACTCGGTGCCCGCGGGATTCCCGTTCGCTCTCCAGTTGGCCACCACCGACACGTCGAATATGAAGGAGGGGTCCGCGCTCAGCGGAGCGTTCGCCAGAGTGACCGTGCTCCCCTCGGTGACGATGACGGTCTCGCCTCCGTTGTGGCTGCGGCCCCGCACGCGCAGGAAGTACTCGGTATTTGGGGTGAGTCCCCCGAAGGCGGCGGAGGCGCCCGTGATCCAGCCGGAGGCGATCAGGCCGCCGGGGCCGAAAGCCGGGTCCGGGTCCAGCTCCGCGAGGTACTGCGTCGAGGGCGGGTTCTCTCCCTCGGCCCAGTTCACGGTGAGGGCGTTGCTGGCCACCCCCGTGGGAGGCAGGGCGCCCGGCGGCGCGGCGAGCGTGGCGAGGGCGGTCGTCTCGCTCCAGGCGCCCTCGATGCCTTCCTGGTTCTTGGCTTTGACGCGGAAGTAGTAGGTGGTGTTGATGCTGAGGCCCTCGAAGGTGTGGCTCGACGAGGATATCCAGCCCGAATTGGCCGCGCCAACGAAGTCGGGGGCATCGTGCTCCTCCGCGAAGTACAGGGTCTCCGCGGGATTGCCGGACGGGTCCCAGGCCCAAAGGATCGAATGGAGGTCGATCCCGGGAGGGGCTCCGGCGCCCGGCGCGGCGGCCTTGGTCATGACCGTGGGCAGCGCGACCGGGTCGGTCGACACCCCGTCGAAGTTCCTGGCGCATACGCGGAAGTAGTACGTGGTGTTGGGCGCCAGGCCAGTGAAAGTGAAGCTCAGGATGGTGTCCACGCCCGAGTTCGTGACCTGCGAGCTGAACAGCGGGTTCGTGGAGGCTTCCGCGTAATAGGCCGTCCCGGAGGGATTGGCGCCGGGGCCCCAGTTCACGGTCACGGAGCTGGCGTGGATGTCCTCGGGCAGGGTGGCTCCCTGGATGGGCAAAGACGCGAGGGTCGCCACCGGCGGGAGCTCACGGTAGCTCGACTCCGCCCCGGCCGAGTTCTTGGACTTGACCCGCGTGAAGTGCCGGATGTTCACGGGGAGGGAGTCGAATACGTAGGTGGTCTCCGGGATCCACCCGGAGGCGATGATATCTCCGGAGAAGTCCTGAAGGGTCGAGCGCTCCACCCTGTACAGGGTCCCCGGGGGGTTGCTGTTGCTCCCCCAATTCGTCCGCAGCGAGACCGGAGAGACCTCGCTCGCCGGGAGGTCCGAGGGGAGCGCGGAGAGGGTCAGGGCCGCGGGGAGTTCAGGGGCGGTCGTGTACAAGTCTTGGTGGTTCTTGGCCCGGACGAAGAAGTAGTAGGTCGTGTTCGGGACGAGCCCCGCGAAGTCATGGTCGAGGCTGGTCGTCCAGCCCGAGTCGTCGCCGACGACGTGCTCCTCCATGCGCTCGCAGAGGTACTGGGTGCCGGCGGGGTTGCCGTTGGCGGTCCAGCGCGCCCGGACCGAGGTCGCGGTGATGTCCGTCGGGGCGGAGCTTCCGGGAGGGGCCGCCCGGGTGGACACGGAGCCGGTCGAGCTGACCGGGGTCTCGGTGCCCACTTGGTCGCGGCCGCGGACCCGCACGTAATAGCTGGTGTTGACCGAGAGCCCGGTGAAGACGTGCGAGGACCCGGTGATCCAGGGGGAACTCGTCAGCCCCGCGGAAAAGCTGCTGTTGAGCGCGTGTTCGTATAGGAATCGCGTGTACGCGGGGTTGCCGTTGACGAGCCAGTTCGCCTGGAAGGAATCCACGGTCAAGGCGGAGGCGGCCGTCGTGGACGGCGTCTGGGCGTGCGTCAGCACCGTCTTGGTCTCGCTGAAGAACAAGTCGCACGCGGTGGAGACCTTGACCTTGAAGTAATGGCTCGCGTTCGGCGCGAGGGGGTAGAACGACGCCTGTTCCTGGCCTGCGTACCCGGTCTGCGAGGCGACGATCATGCTGAAGTCCGCGGAGGACGCCAGGACATAGAGAGGGGCTTCGTCCGGAGACATGAGCGTCCAGCTCGCGTCGATCTGCGTGGGCCCGACCACGGGGAAATTGATGCCCTCGGGAGGGAGCGTGGCCACCACGGACAGGGTCACCGTGGAGGGGAGGGAGGTGAACAGGGTCTCGGTGCCGGCGAGGTTCCTCGCCTTGACGCGCATGTAATACGTCGTGCTCATGGCCAAGCTGCGGAAGGTGTGGCTCAGAGCGCTCACCCAGCCGGAACTCGCCACATCGACCAGGAAGGAGGGGTCCGTCGTCAGTTGGGCGTAGTATCGCGTGGAAGCGGGGTTGGACCCTCCATCCCAGTGCGCGGTGAGCTGGAGGTCCAGGACCCCGGTGGGCGGGAGGCTGCCGGGCTGCTGGGCCAGGGTCGCGGTGGTCGGCAGCGTCACCCAATCGGTCGGCAGGTCCCCGTGGTCGAGCGCGCGGACCCGCAGGTAGTAGCTGGTGTCGGGGGTCAGCCCCGCCATGGGCAGGCTCGTGGCTGTCAGGATGGCGCTGGACACCCGGACGCCGAAGTCCGGGTCATAGGCGGAGTCAAAATGGAATCGGGTGCCGTCCGGGTTGCCGCCCTTCCCCCAGGCGGCCACGAGAGAGCCGGATGAGACCGAGGACGGCTCCAGGCTCGTCGGGCAGGCGGCATGGGTCACGGTCACGGGCAGGCTGACCGTGTCGGTCTGTATCCCCTTGGAGTTCCGCGCCTGGACGCGCAGGTAATAGGTCGTGTTGGGGCTCAGCCCCGTGAACGTGTGGCTCAGGGCGTTGACCCAGCCGGAGTCGCCGGTGCCCTTCGTGAAGCCCGTATCCGTGGCGCGCTCGACCAGATACTCGGTCCACTCGGGATTGCCTCCGCTCAGCCAGGAGGCCGTGAACGAGCTCTCATGCACGCCGGTCACCGAAGATGCCATCGGGGCCACGGCCAGGGTCACGATCGGGTCGAGGTCCACCGCGGCGGAGGGGATCCGGGCGAGGTTGCGCGCGCGGGCGCCGAAATAATAGGTGGTGTTGGGCGTCATCTCGCTGAAGGTGTGGTTCAAGTCCGTGGACCACGGGGTCTGCACGAGTTCTATGGTCCGCGCCGCGTTCCGGGCGCATTCCGACATGTATTCCGTGACCCCCGGGTTGCTGTTGGCGCCCCAGTGCACGGTCACCGAGCTGATCCATGGCCCGTCCGGATCGAGCTTGGAGGGCGTGGCGACGCCAGTGGGGGTGGCGGGCAGCACCACGTAGGCCGTTTCCGTGCCCGAGGCGTTGCGCGCCTTGACCCGGAAGTAGTACGTCGTGTTGATGGCGAGGCCAGGGACGTTCGCGCTCAACGACTGGGTCCAGCCGGACTCGTCCACGATGCTGTTGAAGCCCTCGTCTGAAGCCGCCTGGGCCAGGTACTCGGTGTCTCCCGGGTTCCCGTTGGCGAGCCAGTTGGCCACCACCAGGGTCGGCGTGATGCCGGAGGGTTCCCGGCCGACCGGGGGCGCCGCCAGGGTCCGAGTCGACACCGCGGCCCCGGTGCTGGAGTCGATGCTGTTGGAGGCCACGAGGAAGGCCGTGTAGGAGGTGTTGGGCTGGAGGCTGGTCTGCAGCCAGCTGGTCTGAGTGTAGGGGAGCGAGGCGCTGAGGGCCACGGCGTCCCCGGCGCGGTATATCCTGTTATCCGTGTTGTTGTAGCTCGTGCTGTCGGTCCAGGACCATCGGATGGAGATCGAGCTCACGACCAGCGCGCTCGCGTCCATGCTCGGCGAGCCGGTGAGGGGGGGAGTCGCGAGCACCTTGCCGTGGCCGAACAGGTAGTTCGGTACGGGCCTCACGGTCACCCGGTCGTCGACCAGGGCGTGGCTCGTGAGCTCGTCGCGGATCTGGGACGCGGTCAGCGCCGGGTTCAAGCCCAGCTTGAGCGCGATCGCGCCGCTGACGACCGGAGCGGCCTGGCTCGTGCCCCGGGCCAGGCGGTGCCTGCCGTCCTTGGCGACATAATTGCCGTCCACGCCGACCATGGTGCTGGACAGCGCCGCGGCGGTCTGATGCGACGGAGCTCCCAAGTCCGGCTTGACCCGGCCGTCACGGGTCGGGCCGAGACTGCTGAAGCTGGAGACCGCTCCCAGGTCGTAGTATCCGCAGTCGCTGTCGAACCAGGAGCCGCCTATGTCGCGCTCCCAGGTATACTTGGCGCAGTACGAGCCCACGGTGATGACGTTCTCCGCGTTCCCCGGTTCGCTGATGGACATGGCTCCGTCATGGTGGGAGCTGAATTTGGCCATAGAGGGGTTCACGAACCCGTCCACGAACTGCTTCTCGGGGTCGCCGCTCCCTGCGGTGCGCGAGAACGCTACGTTCATGGTGTTGTACAGGATGGTGCCGGGGCCGTCCACGTATATATAGACCTGGTGCGCCCCATTGGTCGCGGTATAGGTGGAGTTGGCGATATAGACGTAATGCCCGCCGCAGATCGTTTCCTCGGACCAAGACCCGTGCACGGCGTAGGTCGCCTCCGCGCACCCGTAGAAGCCGACGGACGCGGTGTAGTCTTCGGTCGCCGCTTGCCAGAACTCGGTCTCGATCCAGAGCCGCCCGGCGACCACGTCCACGGCCACGGTCGTGGATCCCGTGGCCGTGAAGTCCAGACGGGCATGCACCCTGTTCTTCTGGTCGTTCCCAGCGGACTTGACCACGGGGGTGCTCGCCGCGATGGCGTTGATGGCCGACTCGTAGGAGTCCGTGCCGTCGTGCGGGCCGGTCTGGCCCCCGAGGCTCAGATTGATGACGGCTCGACGGCCCATGTCCTTCGCCTGCTTGATGATGTAGTTCATGCCGTCGATGATGTCGGTCTCGTAGTAGCTGGTCTTGACCATCACGATCTCGGCCGCCTGGGCCACGCCCATGTACGTGCCGGCGGGCTCGTCCTCGTCCGTGGCCGTGCCGTCGCCGCACGCGATGCCCGCCACGTGGGTGCCGTGGCCGTTCGTGTCCGAGGAGCGGACGACGCCCGCGGGAGTGCCGTCGATCTCCTCGTTGATCTGCTCCCAGGACCATTCGCAGCCGTAGCCGAAATCGGGGGGCGAGGAGCAGCCCGAGCCCGGAGGGTCGACCTGGTCCCATATCGAATGGACGCGGGAGGTGTTGGCCGCATCGACGATGAAGTCCTTGTGCTTCCAGTCGATGCCCGTGTCCACGAAGCCGACGACCACCCCGGCGCCCTGCACTCCATTGAGCTCCCTCTTGCCGCCGGGCAAGACGCCGAGGTAGCCGCCCTCGAGCACGTCGTCGGAGAGGACCACGTCCATCTCCGGTTCGGCCTTCCTCGAGGCTTCCACGCTCTCGATGCGGGGGTCCTCATCGAACCGGCTCAGCAGGTCCACCGGGATCTCGGCGGTCAGCACGTCGCCGTTCTGGCTGCGGAACTTGGCGCGGGGGAACAAGGATTTCAACTGGCCCTTGTTCGCTCCCGGCTTCAGGCGGACGAACACCCGGACCGAGGGGACTTCCTGGTCGAGCTCAGGCCCCATGCGGCGGGCCAAGGCGCGGCGCCGGTTCCGGTCCGCGGACTGGACCTGCTTGAGGCGCGGGTCGAGCTTGCCGGCGGCCGCTGCGGGGTCCGCCGCCGCGAGAAAGAGGGCGGCCGCCAGCAAAAGCACGGCCTTCCCCGCAGGAGCCCCGGAGACTCCTACGCGCGCGGGCGATATGTATATATCCATTCCCTAATATAGCTATAGCCCCTGGATGTTACGTTTTCAAGTGGTACTAACAGCACAAAGCGGGTGATGTCAAGGTTCTGTGAAGACGGGTCCGCGGGGGTCGAATAATGCAATCAGGGCCTACGTTATCCGCTTGACCAAAGCTTTGGTTCCCTTCTTCCGCCTTTCCGCGCAACAATAGAGGTGCAAGCGAGCGGAGGCGGCCATGAAGAACGAACAGAAGGCGGAGTACTTCAAGCAGGATCCCTTCTTCAAGGAGGAGGACGCTACAGCGACCGCGCCCATCCCCCAGCTTAAGAAGAAGGAAGAGGAACGTAAGGGCGGGGGAGTCGCCTACTGCGGAGCGCGCGTCCCCTCCAATCTGGTCACGGCCGGCAGCGGCGTGGCGCGCATCGGAGCGAACACCGCGCCCGCGGGCCTGCTCGGCAGGGCCGCCGCTGTCCTTGCAAGGCTTTTCGGCGGCGAGTCCACCTGGCTCGGCGCCTTCTTCATGACGCAGGCGGGACGCGTCGCGCTTTTGGCCGGCGCGGTGCTCTTCGCCGGCGCGCTCGCGATCGCGGTGCTCGAGTGGTCCGGCCGGTTCGACCGCGGCGAAGCGGGGAGCGCGATGATGCTCCCCGAGGTCGGCCGCTCGAGCATCGTCATCGACGCTCCCAAGGACCGTTCCCTGGGCTACGTGGTCTCGGCCAACATGGGGGAGCTCGACTGGGAGGGGAAAAAGGCTTCGGCGGTCCAAGAGGCTCCGGCTGAGAAGGCCGAGGAGGCCCCGCAGACCGCGCCGGAGATCCCGGAGGTCAAGATCCCGGATGTGGAGGAGCAGGTGCAGAAGGCGGTGAAGGCCACGCTCGACCGCGGCGCGTTCCTGAAGGGCCTGAACAACACCGGCAAGGGGTGGAATTTCGGCGGCGGGCTCGGCATGCGCGACGCGCTGGCGAGCGCGCGCTTGGGCTTGAACCAGCAGCTCGGGACCCGCGGAGCCGTGAAGCCGCTCAAGAGGCAGAAGATGCGCACGAACGTGCGGAGCATGAGCACGCTGCGGGGCAGGTCCAACCGGGCCATGGGACAGCTCAAGCTGGCCCGCAACCTGTCCAGCAAAGCGAACGCCGCCTACGGCGACGCGCGTTCCAGGCAGTACGGGACCGACGCCTTCGAGCAGGGCAGGACGATCGGCGGGACGCCCGTCGGAGAGGGCATCGTGGTCCCGCCGGGGGTGACGGACCCTGAGCCGGACCCGAACCCTGACCCGGACCCGCCCACTCCGCCTTCCCCGAGGCCCGAGCCTCCGATCTACCAGCCGCCCATGGACAACGCGCGCAACAGCGGCAATGACGCGGCCATGCTCAAGGTACTGGGCATGCTGCTCCTGGCCATGGGCGCGATCATGGTCGCCATCGGCATGAAGCTTCTTAGCAACCCGTTCACGGCGGGCATCGGAGCCATGCTGCTCGCCATCGGCATCGCGCTCATCGCGGCCGGGATCGCGTGCCTGGCCATGTCCCAGCAGAAGGCCAACGATGCGAAGGGCAACGGCAGGACCGTGTCGCAGCAGCACGGGCAGGACGACCAGGGACAGGTGGTGAACGAGTGCGCGGAGCAGGCCGCGCAGGGCATCTCCATCGAGAACTGCCGGCCCAGCATGGGCCCGGACTACTTCCAGCAGAAGCTGACGAACACGGTGCACGCGGACGTGGAGGCGGAGCGCAACGCCACCTACACGCTGGAATGAGTATGGTATACTCAGACGGGCTATGGAAGGACCCGGCATGGACAAGAAAGTGCTCGTCCTGATCGGAGGGGCCGTGCTCCTCATCGGCATGGTCATGGGCATGGAGATGTTCTCCTGGTCTCCTAAGCCGGAGCGCAGGACGGTGGGCGTGCCCAGGCCCGGGCTGTACGGCGGGACGCAGGCCCCTTCGGCCAAGCGCGGACGCATCACGTTCCGCGACCTGCTCGGGCTCATGCTGGCCAAGGCCTCGAACCCGGCCACCCGGGAGTTCGCCGCGGAGTTCCAGGGGACGCAGAGCCTGCGCACGGCCTGGGAGGACTTCAGGGAATCGGACAATACGGACGCTTTCGTCCGGACCCTGCAGGAAGACCCCGCCTTCAACGCGCTGGCCGAGAAGTACGGCGAATCGTCGGAGTTCCAGGACGCCGCCGAGGCCCTGGCCAATGAGCCGGGGATGGAGGAGATCATCCGCAAGCTCATGAGCGAGAGGCGGCCGGTGGTCGTGGTCCGGAAGGAGGAGGCCGCGCCCAAGGAAAAGCCTGCCGAGGAGGGCCCGATCGGGACTTCCAAGAAGCCCTACACCACGGAACCGGCGGCTGAAGGGACCTCGGCCGCGCAGACGACGGGGAGGATCATGCGTCCGGTGAGCGGGCAGGGGACGGCCGCGACGAAGGGGGCGGTGAAGAAGCAGCCCCCTCGGTACGAGGACCCCGGGCTCTACAACGACAAGCTCGATCCCATCCCGCTCATCAAGGGCAAGCCGCTCTCGCTCGAGAATCTGGGCGTCGATCCCGCGCTTCAGCAGCAGCTCCAGCAGGCTCCGCAGGCGGCGCCGGGCGGCGAGCCCTTCACCAGCCTGATGCAGCAGAAATCCCCGAGCACGGAGCAGAAGCGCAAGCTCGAGCCGGTCAAGAGATAGGCATGGCGAAGACGATCCTGGTCCTGGAGGATGACCCGAGCGTCCGCGCGGACATCCAGACCGCGCTCTCGGCCGCGGGCCATCGGGTGCTGGCCACGGACCTCCTGGCCTCGGCCTGGCATCTGTTCACCTCCGAGAAGCCGGACCTGGCCGTGCTCGACATCACGGTGCCGGACGGCTCCGGCCTGGACCTTTGCCGGAAGATACGCGACCACAAAGAACTCTTCTTCACGCCGGTCATCATCTTGACCGGCCATTCCGAGTTCGAGACCAAGGCCGCCGGATTCCAGGCCGGGGCCGACCAGTATCTGGTCAAGCCCGTGCCTCCGCGGGAGCTGGCCCTGTGGGTGGAGTCCATGCTCCGGAGGATGGAGTACGGCAAGGAGGAGGGCGTGGTCCGCGCGGGCGAGTGCGCCATCGACGTCAAGGCCCACCTGGTGCGCTACAAGGACCAGGTCATCCCCTACTTGACCTGCAAGGAGTTCGAGCTGCTCTATTTCCTGGTCAAGAAGCGGCCCCAGGTGCTCAGCCGCAAGCACATCCTCTCGAAGCTCTGGCACACCATCGCCGTGGACAGGGTGGTGGACACGCATCTGGCCAACCTGCGCAAGAAGCTGCCGGTCGAGCTCGCGGACAAGATACAGGCAGTGCCCGGGAAAGGCTACAGGTTCTTGGAGTAGACTTGAATTCTTCAGTTGCCCGTCATTTTGAACGTACTGTGGGCGCCCACAGTCGGGTCGTTTCCCTTACCTTGCGGTTGCCCCCAACGCCGCAGGGTGGGGCTTTGTTTCTGTGGGGCTGTCCTTCCCTGAAAGGAAAGTAATTGCTGTTGTGCCGAGCGCCATCCCCTCAGACATGAGCCTCACGCCAATCCTGAAGCGGCTCAGTCCCATGACCCTCCGGGTCATGGGAGGGGATGGCGCAATCGGGTGGCGGTTGCTAATCAAACGACGCGGCATTCAGTCAGGAAGACCGCGCTGTGGAGGACTCTTCGGGAGCAGCCTTCTTCAGCGTGAAGCGCACGCGCGTGCCCTTGAACGTCTCGCTCTCCACCAGGATCCGGCCGCCTTGCGCCTCGACCAGGAGCTTGCATAGGACCAAGCCCAGGCCCGCTCCCACCGTGGGCCGCACCTTGTTCTTCGTGGAAGGCACCTGGTAGAACTTGGTGAAGAGGCGGGGGAGGCACTCCTTCGGGATGCCGATGCCCGTGTCCGTGACCGCGATCTCGATCATCCCGGGCTCGCCTGAGGCGGCGGACAAGCGGATGGAGCCCTTCTCCGGCGTGAACTGCAGCGCGTTGGACACCAGGTTCGAGAGGACGCGATCGAACGCCTCGGGGTCCGCGAGGGCTTGCGCAAGGTCCTGGGGGGCTTCGTGGGTCAGGCTGACGCCGAGCTCGCCGGCGCGGCCGGAGAAGCGCTCGACGCAGGACTCCAGCCCGGAGCCGACGTCGAGGGGCGACGGCTCGAGCTTCATCCGGCCCGCCTCCAGGCGCGTGACGTCGAGCATGTTGTCGATGATCCCCGCGAGCGCCGCTCCCGCGGCGGCGATGACCTTCACCGCTTCGGCCTGCTCGGGCGTGAGCTCCCCCTTGTACCCGGATAGGAGCGTGTCCGCCTTGCCCACCAGGGCGTTCAGGGGGTTGCGGAGCTCGTGCGACACCTGGGCCAAAAAACCGTCCTTGAGACGGTCCAGTTCGGAGAGCTGCTCCGCCATGCGGTTGAACCGGGACGCGAGCAGGCCCAGTTCGTCGGTCCGGCCCTCGGGGACCCGCGCGTTGAAGTCGCCGCGAGCCACACGCTCCGACGCGGCGGCCACCGCCCGCAGCGGAGCCAGCAGGCGGGAGGCCAAGGCCACGGAAAGGAGGATCGCGAGCGCTGTCCCCAGGAGCCACGCTTGGATGAGGCGGCGTCTGCCCTGGGTCCGGACCCAGGCGAAGGAATCCGACAGGCCTTGCCGGCTGTAGGTCCAGACCAGGGCCTCCGCGTCGCCGGTCGGGAGCGTGAATATCCTGACCCGACCGTGCAGGGGGGAGTCGTCTTCGCGGATGGAGGGCTCCGGGCCCGCGGGCGCTATCCCTCTCCCGCGGTCCCAGGGGCTCATGGGGTCCCCTGGGACCGTCGTTCCGGGGCTGACCCAGGAGCCGCCGAGGAAGGCCTCGGGCGAGGCGTTCTCGATCAGGATCCGCTGGATGCGTTCACAGCCCTCCCCCCGGTCCGCTCCGCAGGAGTCGGCGAGGCGGGCCATGGCGCCGAGCACGGCGTCGTCGCGGCGTTCCTCGAGCATGCGCATCTGGAGCGCGTAGGTGAACCAGAGGGCGCCGCAGAGCGTCAGGCAGAAGACGGCGCCGAGGAGCACGGCGAGCTTGGCTGTCAGGCGCATGGCGTGAGGGATTATTGTACTATGTCCACGCGAGCCCATGCTGACTTCTCCCGTCGTGCGCTCCGGACTCGACGTCCTCAGAGACGAGGGCTTCAAGCGTCTCGCGGGCAAGCGCCTGGGTCTGCTCGTGCATCCCCCTTCCGTGGACGGCCGCTTCACCCACGCGGTGAGCCTGTTCCGGAACGCCGGCGGGTTCGAGCTCGTCCGCCTTTTCGGACCCCAGCACGGCATCCGCGGAGAGACGCAGGACAACATGATCGAGTGGGAGGGGTTCAAGGACCCCGCCACCGGCGTGGAGGTCTGCTCTCTCTACGGGCAGCACCGCAAGCCCACTCCCGCCATGCTTTCGGGCATCGACGCCCTGGTCATCGACATGCAGGACGTGGGCGCTCGGCCCTACACCTTCAACTGGACCATGCTCCTGTGCATGCAGGCCTGCGCCGAACAGGGCGTGGAGGTCGTGGTGCTCGATCGCCCAAACCCGGTCGCGCCGCTGGGCGTCGAGGGGCCGCTCCTGGATATGGAGTACAAGTCCTTCGTGGGTCTGGCCCCGGTCCCCATGATGCACCGCTTGACCGTGGGCGAGCTGGCCGTGTTCTGCGACCAGCGTTTGAAGGTCGCGGCGGACCTCGACGTGGTCTGGATGTCCGGGTACAAGCGCTCCCTCTGGTTCGAGGAGAGCGGACTCCCGTGGGTGTTCCCGTCGCCGAACCTTCCGACGATCGAGAGCTGCCTCGTGTACCCGGGATTCGTGCTCTTCGAGGCCACCAATCTCTCGGAGGGACGCGGGACCACCCGCCCGTTCGAGGTCTTCGGCGCTCCCTTCATCGACCCGGACGCGCTGGTGCGGGTCCTGGAGGACTGGAACCTGCCCGGGGTGCTCTTCAGGCCCATGCATTTCCAGCCGACTTTCCATAAATGGGGAGGGAAGGTCTGCGGAGGGGCGCAGGTCCACGTGCTCGACAAGGCGTCGCTCAAGCCCATGCTGACCGCGACGGCCGTGCTCTGCGCGGTGCGCGAGCTTTGGCCCGAGGACTTCGCCTGGAAGCAGCCTCCCTACGAGTACGAGGCCGCGAAGCTCCCCATCGACATCCTGGCCGGCGGGCCCGGGCTGAGGGAAGCGGTGGACGGCGGCGAGTCCCCGCACTCCATCGCCGCTTCCTGGGGCGCGGACGAGAAGTCCTTCCGGGAGGCTTCGGCCGGTTCGCTCCATTATGACTGACCGGGCCATGATCCTGGCCGCGGGCCTGGGCACGCGTCTTAGGCCCTTGACCGAGCACATCCCGAAGCCGCTCATCCCCGTCGCGGGCAGGCCGTTGCTTGAGAACATCCTGGTGAACCTGCGGGCCGCGGGCGTCAGGGAGATCGCGATCAACACGCATCATCTGGCCGGGCAGGTGCGGGATTTCGTGAAGCGGCTCGCGGACCCGTCCGGCATCGTCTTGTTCCACGAGCCCCGCATCCTGGGAGTGGGCGGCGGGCTGGTGAACGCGAGGGAATTCCTCAGCCGCAGCCCCTACTTCCTGCAGCACAACGGCGATGCCTTGACCGACCTGGACATCGAAGCCCTGTGCCGGGAACACGAGGAGTCCCGGGCATGGGTGACCTTGGCGCTGAAGGACAGCGCGGCCATCAACAACGTGCTGGTCTCGGCCGAAGGGCTCCTCCTGGACATCCTGCCCATGGGCACCGGGTGGTCCGGGGACCGGGGAAGGCTGCTGGGCTACATGTCCATCGGAGCGTTCTCTCCCCGCATCTTCGACTACCTGCCCAAGAAGGGGCCGTCCTCTTTGACGGACGCCGTCGTGCGCGTGGCCAAGGAGCATCCCGGCAAGGTCCGGGCCCACTTCCCGAAAAAGGAGACGTACTGGAACACCCTGGAGAACCTCCAGGGCTACCGCATCGCGCACGAGGACATCTTGGTCCGCAAGGCCCTGCGTCTGCGCGGCATCGACACCTCGGGCGGCCCGGTCCTCGCCGTTCCCGGCTCGGAGGTCTCGCCGAAGGCCGTGCTGCGCGGCTTCGCCTCCATCGGACGCGACTGCCGCGTGGAAGCGGGCGCCGAGCTCGAGGATTGCGTGCTCCTTCGCGGCGGCGTGGCCAAGGGCGGGGCGAAGTACCGCCAAGCCGTGCTCGGCAGGGACTTCTGCATCAGCCAGGAGACGGTCTTCGTCTCGGGGCGGGAGATCGTGAAGAGGCGGGGCTACGGCCCGGGCCTGCAGATCTCTCCTTTGGTGGAGCAGGGATCGGACCGGCAGTTCTTCCGGCTGACGGACGGACGGCGCAGCGAGATCCTGATGCTGTGCCCGGCGGATGACCCGGACTTCGCCCGGTACATGGAGATCGGCCGTTTCCTGCAGGCGCGGGACCTGGGAGTGCCGGAGGTCTTCTCCGTGGACGAGAGGGAGTGGTGCGTCCTCCTGGAGGACCTGGGAGACGATATCCTCTACCTCTTGGCCCGGGAAGGCGACTTGGTCTTCATGGAAGGGCTCTACCGCAAGGTCATCGAGCTGCTCGTCTCCATGCAGGTCCGGGCCAGCCGGGACCTGGCCGCGTGCCCGGCCGCCGGGGAGCGCGCCCTGGACTACCATCAGCTGCGCTGGGAGACGAACTACTTCCGGGACAACTTCCTGCACCGCCTCATCGGCATGGGGCCGGACGCCACGGCCGCGCTGGAGCCGGAGTTCCATGCCTTGGCCGAGATCGTGGCGGGCCACGCGCAGACCTTCATCCACCGGGACTTCCAATCCCAGAACATCCTGATGAAGAGGGGACGGGCCCGCATCGTGGATTTCCAGGGCGCCAGGCGCGGCCCGCTCACCTACGACCTCGCGTCCCTGCTCCGGGACCCATACGTCTGCCTCCCGAAGGCCTTAAGGGACTCCTTGACCGAGGATTACCGGCTGGCGCTGGCCGACGCGGGAGGCCCGCGGCTGCCCAAAGAGCAGCTCTCTGAGCTCTTCCTCCAGGCCGGCCTGCAGAGGAGCATGCAGGCAGTGGGAGCGTACTGCTTCCTGTGGCTGGTCAAGGGCAAGCCGCAGTTCCGTCAGTTCATCCGCCCCGGGCTTGCCCAGATCGAGGATGAACTCGCCTCTATGCAGACCCTGCCGCGTCTCGCCGACCTGGTGGCGAAGGCCAGGGAGACGCTCGAATCCAGCGAGGACGCCCTCATCCGTTCGGTGGTATAATGGCCCTATGAGAAAATCGGGCCTTCTGGTCCTGTCCGTTCTTTCCTGCGCCGTGTTCGTCCAGGCCGCCGAGACCCCGGAGTCCGCGCGGTCTTCCTCCGAGCTCCAGTACAGCGGGGCGCAGCCCTACAAGGCCAGTCAGTACGTCAGTCTGCGCGGCGACGTGGACCTGCGGGGCTTCGCGTTCGTGCCCCAGGGGAGCTCCTTCGTGAGCGTCAACCTCAGCGGGAACGCCAATGTGTCCAGTTTGGACGGGCGGATCCGCTCCAACTACGCGCCGGTGAGCCAGCACGCCTCCCTGTTCATCAGCCAGGGGCAGAACCACGTGTCCCAGTACGTGCACGTGAATACCACGGTCAGCCTGTACAAGGACGGGCGCTACGTGGGCTCGGCCCCGGTGTCGGGCAGCGTGTACGTCTCCGGCTGGCTCAGCGGGAACTCGCTGAACCTCTCGGGCCGCGGCTCGGTCAATGGGTCTGTTTTCGTCCAAGAAGACGACCGGCAGGAGGCGACTTCCGCGTGCATGGAAGATGGCGCTGCCCCCGTAGTGGCGGGCGTTCCGGTGCCCTGGCCGTATCCGCCGGCGCCTACGCCGAACCCTCCGCCGCCCATGCCTCGGCCGGATCCCGTCGAAGAATGCAAGAAGGAATGCATATCCGATTGGGAGGATCAGAGGGCTGAGTGCCAGCATGAGTTCCCTGGCGACTCCTCTGAGGCGAGACGGAAACGGGAGCTGTGCTACGAGAGCGCAGCGGACGTTCTGGCTCGATGCCAGAGGAACTGCGAGGGGCGATGATATGGCTAGGCATCTGATGGCGTGGCGCTTTGTCTACAATAAAAAGGGGAGGGCTGTTCGAGGATACGCATCTGTCGGCGTCCCAAGGATGGACAAGGCGGGATTGGACTGGGAGGTTCCCGTCGACTGCGATATTCTACCCAGGCCTGTTGCCATGCCGGGAGTCACGCGGAAAGGCTCCGTGGAGTTGGCGAAGTCCTTCCTTAGGAAAACGTATGCGGGTTTGAATTTAAAGAAGGAAGACGGCGGTTCGTTCGCGTGGGACCTTCCACCCGGGCCTTGAGGCCTGTCTTAAACCCCTAAGACGGCGGGATGGAGAATCATGGCCATATGAAGTCCATGAATGCGCGACATTACGTTCTTGAAGCTGTTTTGCGGCGGGATGGAGTGCCGTCGTTCGATAGCTATCCGTTCAGTCTCCCGATCATCCGCGGTCTTCATCGTTTGAAATTCAATCCTTCCGTCACGTTCATCACGGGTGAGAACGGTGCGGGCAAATCCACGCTTCTGGAAGCCATCGCCCTCGCGTCAGGGTTCAACCCCGAGGGAGGGAGCCGGAATTTTAATTTCTCGACCCGCGATTCGCATTCCGTTCTGCACGGGAAGCTGTCGCTGCGTCGAGGGATACGTCGGCCCAAAGACGGCTTTTTCTTCAGGGGAGAGAGCTTTTTTAATGTCGCCACGGAAGCTGAACGGCTGGGCGTGCTGGACTCGTACGGCGGGCGCTCGCTGCACGAACAATCGCATGGCGAGGCGTTCCTGTCGCTCGTCATGAATCGCTTCAGGGGACGTGGCCTCTATCTGCTTGACGAGCCAGAGGCCGCGCTCTCGCCGACGCGTCTGCTCGGGCTGTTGCGCCGGATTCATGATCTCGTCCGCGATCATTCGCAGTTCATCATTGTTACGCATTCCCCGATATTGCTCGCCTATCCTGACGCCAGTATCCTCTATTGTGATGAACGCGGCATCCATGAGGTGGAATACGAACGGACCGAGCATTTCGCGGTGACCGTCGCCTTTCTGAACAACTATCGCCAGCGTCTCGCGCAATTGCTGGGCTGAACCTGATCGGTATGATTGGTCTGTGAGGAGAATCATTTTCCCGACCCTCTCCGTCGTCGTCCCGGCCTACAACGAGGAGAAGCTCCTGCGCGCCTGCCTGCGCAGCGTGAAGTCCTGCCTTCCCCCGGGGAGCGAGCTGATCGTTTGCGACAACAACTCCACGGACGCGACTCCCCGCATCGCGGCCGAGGAAGGCGCGACCGTGGTGTTCGAGCCGCACAACCAGATCTCGCGCGCCAGGAACGCCGGAGCCAAAGCCGCGACCGGGGATTGGCTGCTCTTCATCGACGCGGATTCCGTGCTGAACCCCGGCACTCTCGAGGACCTTCTCCTGTTCATGAAGGCCGGCTGCGTGGTGGGCGGCGGGTGCCTGGTGGCCATGGACCGCGTCCCCAAGCGATTCCTTCCGCTCGTGGGGTTCTGGAACCTATGCTCGCGCTTGTTCCTCGTGGCGGCGGGCTCCTTCGTGTTCTGCCGCGCGGACGCGTTCCGGGAGGTGGGGGGCTTCAGCGAGGAGCTCTACGCGGGCGAGGAGCTCGAGCTCAGCCAGGCGCTCAAGCGCTGGGGCCGGCAAAGAGGGCTGGACTTCGTCATCCTCACCCGCTGTCCGCACGTGAGCTCGGGCCGCAAGGCGTACCTCTATACCGGCCGCGAGATGCTGGACCTCCTATGGCGGGCCCTTCCCTGTCCCCTGCGGGCCCTGCGCACCCGGGAGATGCTCCCGCAGTTGTACGACGGCAGGCGCTAGGGCCTGCCGCGGCTGCTCGATCTCCCGGCGCAGGAAGGTCCGGGCCATCGGGTCATGGCCGGTCCTTGACCCAGAATGTCTCCAGGGAGCGCTGAAACTGCGCCGCGAAGCGGTCGCCCTCCGAGGCGGGGCTCACCAGCGAGACGACGTAGACGCAGTCTTTCCTCTCCAGCACCACGGCGCGGGTCAGCGAATCCCCCTTGGGGGCGAACTCGGGAGACTGCGGCAGGGGCTTCCTCCAGCGGTACTCCTTGGCCGCGAGACCGGACAGGGTCGCGGGCGTCGCGGGCCCCACGGTGGCGAGCATGAGGGGACGGTCTTTGCCGTAGCGGTCCGCCGTGAGGTAGGAGCGGACAGAGCGCTTTCCCTTTCCCGGTGGAGCGAGGAACTGGGCTCCGTTATCGTTCCGGATCACGGTCCAATCCGCCGGGACCTCGAGCGAGAAGCCGCCCTTCTCGTCGGAATAGATGGAAAAGCCGCTCTTCTTGGGAGAACAGCCCGTGGCCAGGCCGCACAGGAGCAGGATGCACAGGCGCTTCATCTCCCCACAAGTATGACTCGCGCCTTCGGTGGTGTCAAGCGGCGCCCGGGCAGATTGTCGGCCCGGTCAGATCGTCTCGACCATCTTGAGGAAGGCCTCGCCGACGCGCGGATCGAATTTCCCCTCGGTCAGGGAGCGGCGCAGTTCGGCCATGGCCGAGCCGCGCGCGAAGGGCTCCCGGTAAGGCCTCCAGGCGGTCAGCGCCTCGTACATCTCGGCCACCTGGATGATGCGCGCCCCGAGGCAGATGCCCTCCCCCTTGAGCCCGCGCGGATAGCCGCTCCCGTCGAAGAGCTCGTGGTGCTGGGCCACGGCCTGGAGGGCGGCGGCCGAGACCCTCACCCCGAGCTCCTCCAGGACCGCGGGGCCCCGCTCGGCGTGGCTGCGGAGGGTGGCGCGGTCCTCATCGGAAAGGTCTTCCACGCGCTCATCGCAGCCCAGCAGCTGGGGGGGCAGCGCGCGCTTGCCGATGTCGTGCAGGTAGGCCGCCAGGAAGACGTCGCGGACGGCCTCCTCATCAAGGTCGAGCTTCTCGGCCAGGGCCGCGCAGAGGGCCGCGGTGGAGCGCGCGTGGCCGACCGCGCCCTCCAGCGCCTCGGCCAGCTCCAGGGCCTCCTCCGGCAGGCGGACGCGCCCCGCGAGCCCCCGGAAGATCGCCGCCGCGGCGGCCGGTATGCGGGAAGCATCCTCCAGGGGGTCCTTGAAGCCGAGCATCTCGTAGACCGCGACCCGATGCTTCTTGCCCTTGACCACCAGGCTGCCGCGCTCTTCCCCCACCAGGAGGGCGGGGCCGAGGGCCCTCTCGATCTCCTCGCGCCTTTCGGGCGCGAGGTCCAGGGCCCTGTGGAAGTAGTCCAGCGCCGACTCCGGCTCGCCGAGCTGGGCCCAGACCTTGGCCGCTTGGAGGCAGACCTCCGGGGAGGGGGTCTTTTCCGCCGAACGCGCGAGCCCCTCGACGAGGTTCTCCAGGCCGCGGGCTTCCTCGGGCTTGAGCCCCTGCCGGATGCGGCGCGCCTTGAGGTAATGCCGCGCGCTGGCGTAGGTCCGGGCGTCCACGCAGACCCCGCCCGGCGGGCATAGGTTCTGGATCCGGGACGCCAGGTTCACCGCGTCGCCGATGGCCGTGTAGTTCTTCCGACGCTCGGAGCCGACCAGCCCCATGATGCAGGGCCCCGTCGCGATGCCGATGCGCAGCTTCCACGGAAAGCCCAGAGCCGCCACGCGCTCCTGGATCCTCAGGGCGCTGATGACGGCCAGGATCGTGTGCTGGCGGCTCGGATAGGGGGCGCCGAACTCGGCCATGAGCCCGTCGCCGACGAACTTATCCAGGTGGCCGCGGTAGCGCCGCAGGATCGGGTCGACGGCGGAGAAGAGCCGGTTGAGCTCCTCGACCACGCTTTCGGGCGCGTTGCGCTCGGAGTGGGACGTGAAGCCCTCGATGTCGCAGAAGAGGACCGAGACGGCGCGCTTCTGATGCCGCAGCCGCTTGCCGATGAGGCTGTCGGCCACGGCGGGGTCCATGCAGGCCTGCAGGGCCGCTCCCGCGCCGCGCAGGCGCTCGCGTCCATCCCGGACCATGCCGCGCAGGCGCGCGATCAGGCGGACCAGCCTCCCGCGTTCGCGGACGGGCCGGAACAGGCGTCTGAAAGGCCTGAGGCAAGCGGGGCGTGTCTCGGCCATGGGAGCCTAGAACTTCGTGCTCAGGGAGAACCTTTGGGCGGTGCCCAACTCGCCGGCCGGGGTGAAGGCGTAGTCGAGGCCCACGCGGCCCATGCGCAGGCCGAGGCCCATGCCCAGGCCGTTGAAGGCCTTGTCCGCGGTGGCGTCGGAGGCCAGGCCGGACGCGGCCAGCGTGCTATAGCCCGCCCTCAGGGTCAGGGCCGGGAGGACCATGTACTCGGTCCCGAGGCCGAATCGGGACTCCCCCGAGCGGGGGCGATGGCGGAAATCCGCGGCGAGCCGGAGGCTCGAAAGGACTCGCACGCCCGCTCCCAGGGAGACGGCGAGGGGAAGCTCATCGGTCTGGTTCAGAAAGCGCATGCCGGGCCCCAGGTTCATCACGGAGAAGCCCAGGCTCAGCGGCACGGAGCGCACGTTCCGCTCGAGCAGCAGGCCGAAGTCCAGGGCCGCGCTCTGCGCGCTGACCCCCGCCAGGGAGCTGTTCAGGTACTTCACCGAGATGCCGAGCAGCGGGCCCGAGCCCGCCAGGCGGCGGGCGTAGGCGGCCTGGAGCAGCGTATCGGAGGCCTCGAAGGAGCCCGCGGGGCGCCGGTCCTCGGTCCGGGCTTCGATGCTCCCCTGGCTCAGGCGCGCGAAGCCGAAGCCCAGGGTCCCCAGCGCGCCGGCGGAGAGGGGATGCCCGTACCCGATGAAGTCGTACCGGGTGTCCTCGAAGAGCTCGGCGTGCATGAAGGCCGCTTCCTTGCGGCCCAAAAGGGCCATGCCCGCGGGGTTCCACGAGAGGGCGTTGAGGTCGTCGGCCACGGCCGTGAAGGCCTCGCCCATGGCGACGGGGCGGGCTCCGGGGGCGACCTTGAGGAAGGCGGCGGTCTCGGCGGCCGAGCAAAGAGAGCCCCACCCCATGAACGCGAGGGTGAAGGCTGCGGCAGCCGTCGTCCGATGCGTCCTCATTTGATCACCGCGAGCTTTCCGCTCTTGCGTATGTCTCCGCTGCCGCCTTTGTGCGCCGTCAGCACGTAGATGTACACCCCGCTGCCCACGCCGGAAACGTCCCAGCGGTACTCGAAAGAGGACACCCCCCCGCGGCCGGAGCCGTCGTCCACGAGCGGGGCCGGCCCCGCGAGCGAGGCGCTATGGACGAGCCCTCCGGAAATGTCGTAGATGCGGATGTCGAGGCTCTCCGCCGCGCCGGCTTCCGCGTGGATCGTCGGCGTCTGTCCTCCCCGGGCCGGGTTGGGGAAGGCGTAGACCTGATCGAAGGCGAAGTCCCCGGAGGAGTCCGCGGCCGGCGCCCCGCCCGCGAGAACCTGGTAGAGGGAGAAGTGCGTGGTCTCGGCCACGACGACTTGCTCCGCGAGGTCCACCCGGGACGGCAGGGCTTCCCAAGCCTTGCTGTTCGGGTTCCAGTAGTGGACCATGAGCGTCCGGACGTCCGAAACCGAGGCGTCGAAGGGCAGCCGCAGGGTCACCGGCTTCAGGAAGACCGACCCCTCGGGCCCGAACTCCACGGCCGGCCCGGCGGCGCGCAGCAGGCCCTTGCCCAGGGCCTTCTCGCGCTCCTCCGAGCCCTCCGCGGGGGAGACCGTCACGAACGTCCCCGGCGTCGCCCCGTCCGGGAGCTCGACCGAGGACCGCGCGCCGCAGCCCACCCTGCCGCCGTGCGAGGTCACCTGACCGAGGGCGGCCGTGGACGATACGTGGATGCCTGCGAGATGAGCCAGGCGCGCCTGGGCGTTCTCGAAGAGGCGGATCCTTCTCGCGACCCGGCGCCAAGGGGCCTTCGCCCAGATCGAGGCTTCCGCCGTGAACGGGGTCCCGTCCTTGAGCCGGCCCTCGAGCTCCACGCGGTTGTCCCCGGCGCCCAGACTCAGGGCGAAGTCGTGCCGCGAGAACTTCACCATGAGGTCCTGCACCCCGTCCTGGTCCTCGTCGCCGAGGCTGGTGGGCTTCGACAGGGCCTTCAGGTCGACGGACGGCGCAGAGCCGTTGATGCGCGCCACGAGGATGGAAGAAGGTTCGATGTCCGACGCCTTGGCGCGTGAGGCGGTGGGGAACTCCAGGTAGCAGGTCACGAAGTTCCCCAAGCTGAGCAGGTTGAGCGTGTTCGGGCGCAGGTCCGCGGTGGCCACCAGCTTGGGCTGGGAGAGCTCCAGCGAGTACACCCCGCTCTGCGAATAGACCCCGTTGGACCCGCCGCTCACGTACAGGGTGTCGCCCCCGACCGTGGTGGAGTGCATGTAGAGCGGCACGGGAAGGGCGGGCTCGGATTCCCAGACCCCGAGCGACTTGTCCGAGAGGATGTGCGCGGAGTTGACCGCATCGACCGGGCCGGAGCCGCCCCAACCGCCCAGGACGTAGAGCCTTTCCGCGTGGACCGCGGCCGCGTGGTTCGAGACGGGGGCGGGCAGCGAGGTGGTGACGCCCCAGGGCTCCAGCGTCCCGTCCTCCCGGATGCGGGAATAGAAGACCGCGTCGCTCATCTCGCTGCCGCCGTTGACCGCTCCCCCGAGCACGTAAAGCGTCCCGTCCACGACCGTGGTGTGGGTATAGACCGCCTCGGGGAGCGCGGCCAGCGCGGTCCAGGCTCCCAGGCTGCCGTCTGCCTGCATAGCGGCCGAGTAGACCTGGTTGCTCAGCATGCCGGGCACCCAGCCGCCGGTGACGTAGAGCCTGCCCTTCCACGCGGCCGCGCTGTGCAGGAAGACCGGCGCGGGCAAAGAGGAGGCGATCTGCCACGCTCCCGGGACTCCGTCCGCGCCGATGCGGGAGTAGTAGACCGCCACCGAAGGCTTGAGCCCGCTATTGTAGTGATGGCCGCCCATCACGTAGAGAGTGTCCGCGGTCGCGGCGTAGGCGTGATAGAAGAGGGGCTCGGGCAAACGCGGCCCTTCCTGCCATGCGGCCAGGACTCCGGGGGCCGTGATCTTGGCGTAATAGGTCCGGTCGGCGCCGAAGACGCCTTCCTTGGCCGCGAGACCGCCCACGTTGTACAAGTAGCCGGAGGCGTGCAGCAGGGCATGGCCCACGAAGCCCTGAGGGAGCGGGGTCGCGGCTTGGAACTCGGCGGCTCCGGCGGAGCCGACCGAGAGGCAGGCCAAGAGGCAGAATCCGAACTTTTTCATATGGCGCCCAGCGATAATAGGATTGGGCCGGGCTGGGGGATTTGCAAGCCCCGGTTTTTCAGGAAATGTCAGACAGTGTCAGCCCCGAAAATGTCAGAGAGTGTCAACCGGGATGTCAGAGGGAGTCAGGCTCGTGGTCAATCGCCCAGCAGTTCGTACGCGTCGGGGTGCGTCTGGAGCCGGCGGGCTTCCTTTTCGCCTAGATGTTCGCGGATGCGCTGGATGGTCTTGTAGAGGATGTTGTCGTTGCCCTCGGCGCCCCAGACCTGCTTGATGATGCTGGCCCGGGTGACGGGTCCCTTGCTGTCGAGCAGGAGCTCCAGGACCTGGGCCTCCTTGGGCGTCAAGGTCCCGAGCATTTTGTCCTGGATGAACAGGGTCCGGTAGCCGGAATCCAGGCGGAGGACCCCCTTGGCGTACTGGCGCGGCCCGGAGGATTTTTCCTTGGGATACTGCTCGAGGGTGCGCTTGATGAGGGAGGATATCTCGGAGGGGCGGAACGGCTTGCGTATGTACTCGCGGGCTCCTTGGGCGCGGATCGAGCGCTCTAGCATGTCCGATTTGTCCCCGTAGGCCGTCATCACGATGACCGGGATGTCCCGGAGCATCACGTTCTCCTGGACCATCCTCAGCAGGTCCGTTCCCGGTATCCCGGGGAGCATGAGGTCCAGCAGGATGAGGTCCGGCCGCAGGCTCAGGACCTTCTCGTAGCCTTCCTTGCCGTTGAACGCGTGGTGGACCTCGTAGTTCTGGCGGAAGAGGGTATGGCTGAGCAGCTGCTGGAGCTCCGCGTCGTCCTCGATTATCAGTATCTTGGCCATGGATGCCTTGACACTGTACCAAGGCGGCGGCAGTCTTGACAAGACTTATAGGAAGCGTTAAACATTACGGGTGTTCCCTTTCGCGGGGATAATCATGCTTTGCACTTTCCCTCATGCCTGGGCAGGCGGTGACGCGGGGCATGCCGGCTCTTTCCTGCGGCAGGAGGCTGACGCGCGCGGCGCCGCCATGGCGGGGGCCGTGACCGCGGTCGCCGACGATTCCACGGCTTTATACTGGAATCCGGCCGGGCTCTCGCGGTTGCTTAAGCCCGAGGTCCAGGGGACGCACATCACCCTTTTCCAGGATACGCAGTTCGACTTCGCCAGCGGAGCTCTGGCCACGCGCTGGGGCACATTCGCCGCGGGTATCTTGCGCCAGAACAGCGGCGACTTCGAACGCCGCGCCACGCCTTTCGATCAGGGGACCTCGTTCTCCATCTCCCAGACCGCGTTCATGGGAGGCTGGGGCATGGCCCTGCCGCTGCCGTTCAAGCCCGCCTGGGTCTCCAGGGATCGCCCCTTGGAGGTCGGCGTCTCGGTGAAGAACGTGCGCGAGACGATCGACACGTATTCCGCCTCGGGCAGCGGCGCGGACCTCGGGTTCGGCTTCCGGCCCTCGTCGTCCATCTTCCTGGGCGCGGCCATCCAGAACGTCTGGGCTCCCGAGCTCACCTTCGTGCGCCGTCCCGTGAGCTATCCCAGGACCCTGGATGTCTCTCCCGCCTATCTCCTGCGCCTTTCCGACGAACTCGCAGCCCTGCTGGCCGTGCGCGTGTCCAAGACCGATGGGCGCGGCATCGTGCCTTCGGGAGGAGCGGAGCTCTCCTACCGGGACTTCGCCTGCCTCAGGGTCGGCGACGGAGAGAAGGGGGTGTCCACCGGCTTCGGGCTGCGGCTGGGCAACAGCAGCTTCGACTACGCCGTGCTCATGCACGAGCTGGGACTCAGCCACATCTTCAGCTTCACGCAGCGCTTCGGGCACACGCAGGCGGAGCTGGAAGCCTCCATCCGCAAGGGCATCCGCAAGCTCAACCGGGGAGAGGCCCAGCGCTTAGCCAAGGCTTACGTGCGTTCCGCGGAGCTCAAGCTCAAGCAGGACGACCTCACCGGGGCCGTCAGGGACCTCGAGGTGGCCGGGCTCTGGGACCCGGACGACCCGGACATCCCGCAGAGGATCGCCCAGACCCAGTCGCGCATGGACGGCCTCCTGAGGGAGCGTCTCGTCGAGAGCACCGCGGCCATGGCCCGAGAGGAGTTCGCGAAGGGCAACACCCTCGCCAGCCGCCAGTACTGGCGCGCGGTCCTGGAGACTGCCCCCGACCACGCGGAAGCCAAGGAGCGGCTCTCCGCCATCGACCGTCAGCTCTCGGCCGAGGAGCGTTCGGCCCTGGAGTCCATGCGGGTCAAGCAGCTCGAGCTGGCGCGCGGGCAGACCCTCGACAACGCCGAGGCCCTGCTCAAAAAGGGCCAGTCTCGCCAGGCCGTCGCTCTCCTGGAGCAGGCCCTGCTCCGCGACCCCGAGCACTCCAAGGCGCGCGCGCTGCTCGAGGAAGCCCGCGCGGCCGTGAAGGCGGCGGCGGAAGCGGAAGCCGCGCGCGCGAAGGCCCCGGCCCCGGAGAAGGTCGCGCTGAGCGATGAGCAGCGCCGGAACATGGAGCGGCTCTACTACCGCGCCGTGGAGTTCTATCTCAACGGCCGCTATGCGGAGGCCCGGGCTCTGGTGGACCAGGTCATGGCGATCGATCCGGCCTCGGACTCCGCGCTCAAGCTGAGGGACAAGGTGGATGCCGCGCTGAGGCTGGAGAAGCGATGAAGCGGGCGATCCTGTCGACCCTCCTCCTCGCGGCCTTGCCGGCCCACGCGGTCGTGTGGGTGGGCTCGGAGCATGTCGGCAGGGATCTCATCGAGCCCGCCTCCGGCGACGTGCTGCAGGGCACGTTCACGGACGTGGGCTGCTTCCATATCCTGCCGGGCCGCACGGTCTATGTCTCTCCCGGCATCCCTCTCGTGATCTACGCCTCCACCGTGAACATCGAGGGCGTTCTCGACGGCAGGGGCCGCGGCCAGTTCGGAGGGAGCGGAGGGGCGGCCGGCGCAGCGGGCGTGAACGGGTTCGGCGCGGGCCCTGGCTTCGGGGGAGCGAGCCCTAAGGGAGGAGGAGGAGGAGGAGGAGGCAATACCGGAGGCGCGGGCGGGGGCGGAGCTGCCGGGGGAGCGGTGTACGGTTCCACGGGGACGGTTTTCGGGGGATGGCTGTCCTCCGATGACTCGTTGATGGGTTCCGGAGCTGGCGGAGGCGGAGGGGGGGGAGGCACGACCAGCGGCGGGAACGGAGGGGGCGGCGGCGCCGGCATCTACATCGAGGCGAGTTCCATGAGTCTGACAGGCTCGATCCTCGCGTCCGGTGAGAACGCCGCGGCCATGACGGCGACGGTCGGCACCGACATCCCCGGGGCAGGCGGGGGCGGGGGCGGGGGCACCATACTCCTGCGCGTCCCCGGCGCGATCTACCTGTACGCCGGCTCGGCTTTGACCGCGAACGGAGGCAAGGGAGGGGATCTCATCCACATGGTGGGCGGGACCAACTACCCGGGAGGAGGAGGAGCCGGCGGCCGCGTCAAGATCTTTTACCGGGCCCAGGGAGTGAATTCACCGACCATCTCCGTCACGGCCGGCGCAGCGGGCGGGACTCCGTTAGGGGGGGCGCTCGGCCTCCCCGTGCCCGATACCGGAGACCCGGGGACATCGAGCAGCGGCGTCATCGCCTCCTCTCCCACCCTGTTCGCCGCAGCGGCCGTGCACATCACCTCCGTCTCGTGGTCTTGGAGCCACGACGCGGCCTGGGGAGACGCCTCGGCCGAGACCCGCGGCTTCCGGGTCTACGCGAGCAGCGTGCCTCCGGACCTGAGCTTCAAGGTCTCCGCAGCGGCCGCGGCTACGAACGTGCACGAGGAAGGGCTCTCGCCGAACACCACCTGCCAGCGCTGGGTCTCGGCTCTCACGGATTGGGGAGACAGCGTGCTCTCCGCCCCGGTCTCGACCCACACCCTCGCGTCCCGGCCCGGCTCCCCGGCGTTCGCGGACATGGCCGCGACCTCGCTCTCCTTCCAGTGGACCTTCGGGACTCCGGCGAACCCGGACTACACCGAATACCAGGTGCGCCGCTCCACGCGCTCCGATTTCTCATCCGCGGTCTCCACGGGCTACCGGGTGGCCCTGTCCTCCTCCCCGGCGGACTTGAGCCCCAACACGACCTACCATTTCCAGGTCCGCGCCGTGAACGCGGACAACGTGCCCACGGAGTTCACCGCGCCGGCGAGCACCTGCACGCTGGCCACGGCGCCCTTCTCTCCAGGGTTCGACGGGGTCTATATGTCCAGCGTGGTCTTCTCATGGTCCGCAGGGGACAATCCGAGCGGGACGCTCTATCGGGCGGAGTACTCGGCCAACAACTTCGTGACCGTGGCCGGGACTTCCCTGACCCTTGTCCGCTGCTCGACCTTCACCGGCCTCTCCGTCGGCAGCGTCTACACCTTCAGGGCCGCCGCAGTCAACCACAACGGAGTCCCCTCCGCGTACTCGGCTGAGAAGTCCACGGTCACGGGCGTCACGAGCGACACCTCGTCCCCGGTCCCGCCGGGCGCTCCCCAGGCCGACCGGAAATACTCCTACGACGGCACCGCGACTTTGACCTGGTCCCCGGCAACGAGCGCCTCCGGCATCGAGGACTATTATCTGGAGATCGGGACCGCGCAAGGCGCGTCCGACTTTTTCGCTGGAAGCGTGGGCAAGGATGTCCTGACGTACAATGTCGCGGGCATGCAGACCTCCCGGACGTACTACGCCCGGATCAAGGCACAAAGCGGAGGCGGCATCTGGTCCCAGTACTCCTCTTCCAGCGAGGGCCTGCCGGTGTTCAAGCCCGCGCAGGAGTCCGCTTTCGCCAAGCCCATCAACTGGCCCAACCCCTTCGACCCGGAGACCGGCTCGACCCAGATCGGCTTCGATATCTCGGAGCCGGCCACGGTGACGCTCAAGATCTATACCCTGCAGGGCGCGCTGCTGCACGAGGAGTCGCGGCGTCTGGAGGGCATCGGCAACCAGATCTGGACTTGGAACGGCCGCAACGACTCGGGCGGCATGGCGGCCCCCGGAGGCTACATCGGGATGATCGAGAAGCGCTACGACGGCCGGCGCGAGACGCAGAAGTTCAAGCTGGCGGTGGTCTACTGATGCGCCTGTTCCGCTCGGTGGCCTTCAAGCTGTCGGTGCTGAGCTCGCTGCTCGTGCTGGTCGTCATCGGCGCGATGGCCCGGCGCATCCTGGTGCAGATCGAGGCCTCGCTGGTCACCGAGATGCGCCTGCGCGCCGAGTTCTTCGCCCGCTCCTGCCGGGAGGCCCTCTTCCCCAAGCTCGACTCCTTCGCCCTGCACTTCGCGGTCCAGGAGGTCGCCCGGGAGAAGGCCGTCACCTACGCCGCGGTGCTGGGCCCGGACGGAGAGATCCTCTCCCACTCGGACTCCCGGCGGGTGGGCGGCAAGGACCTGGACCCGCTGGTCAAGAGCGCCCTCGCCGCGGCCCAGCCCCTGGTCCAGCGCGCGGCCTCCCCGGACGGGAAGGAGTCCTTCGACGTCTCCGTCCCGGTGGTCATGGTGTCCCGGCGCGTGGGGACCGCGCGGCTCGGCTTCGACAGCTCCTCCGTGCGCGAGGCGCTCGCCGAGACGCGCCGCCGGATCCTGATCGCCGCCCTGTTCTCCATCGCCCTGGCCTCGCTCGGCACGACGCTGATCGTGCGATGGATCATCCGCGTCCTCCCCAGGCTGGCGGAGGCCGCGCGTCAGGTGGGGCGGGGGAACTTCAACGTCCAGGTCGAGTGCCCCGAGCACGACGAGATCGGCACCCTGGCGCGGGCCTTCAACGAGATGACCATCGCCAACGGCCTGCTCTTCACCGCCATCCGGGAGGAGAAAGAGAAGCTCGAGACCGTCTTCGGGCAGACCCGCGAGGGGCTCGTCCTCACCGACGTCGAGGGGAAGTTCCTGCTGGTCAACGAGGCCGCGCGCAAGCTCCTGAGCGGCGGCGAACTCCCGGCTTCTCTCGGCGAGGCGCTCGCGGGATTCGAGTGCCGTCCGCCGCTCAAGGAGATCCTCGGCTCTCCCCAGCGGGTCACGCCTTGCGATTTCACCCGGCGCGAGCCGAAGCTCTATATCCTGGCCGGGGCGGCCGAGCGCCTCGGCGAGGCGGGGCAGCCTCCCAGCTTCGTGTTCATATTCCACGACGCCACCATCGAACGGCGGGAGGAGGAGCTCTCCCGGAACTTCCTTTCCATCGTCTCGCACAAGCTCAGGACCCCGCTCATGGTCGTGATGGGATTCCTGGACATCGTGCGGGAGGAGCCCGAGCGGCTCAGCCCCCTCCAGCTCGAGGCCTTCAATAAGATGGAGCGCAACGTCGAGCTCCTGAGGACGCTGGTCGAGAAGCTGCTGACCTACACTACCGCGCAGAGCAAGGAGACGCTGATGCTCCAGCGCCAGGACGTCGCGCTCCCGTCCATCGTCGAGGAGGCCCTGAACGCGCTCGCCGCCCCGCTGGAGGAGTCCGGGGCGAGGGTCCGGTGGGCCCGGGAGGCCATGAGCCTCCTGCCGAAGCTGCGGGCCGATCCCGAGTTCGTGAAAGAGGCGCTCAAGTGCCTCATCGAGAACGCGGTCAAGTTCAACCCGGGCGAGAGCCGGGAGGTCCGCATCGACGCCCGGCAGGAGGGCGGCGTCGTGAGGGTGTCGGTCGGGGACAACGGCCCGGGGATAGCCCCGGAGGAGCGGCATAAGCTTTTCCGGAAGTTCTACCAGATCGACGACGACTTCACGGGGCAGACCGTGGGCATGGGGCTGGGACTGGCCTTCGTCAAGAACGTGGCCGAGGCGCACGGCGGCGCGGTGGGCGTGAGCTCGAAGCCCGGGGAGGGCAGCGAGTTCTATTTCACCCTGCCTTGCGGCGGCGGGAGCCAGGGATGACGGGGGCTCGGCCGCTGCTCGGAGCCGCGCTCTGCGCCTGCCTCGGCGGCTGCGCCATGACCCGGGACTATGTCCTCGTCTATTACGCCCCCCAGGGCAGCCCGATGAAGCTGCGGGGCGCGGAGAACGCCAAGGTCCGCGTCGACGTGCTGGACCGCCGCTACATCAAGGACAGGGTCAGCTCCAAGAAGAACGGCTTCGGCGTCGAGACCGCGCCCATCATCGCGAGCAACTCGATCCCCGACTTGTTCGCCGAGGCGATCCGGGCCGAGCTGCGCGGCCGCGGCTTCCAGCTCGCGGACGGCGGCGTCCAGGTGGCGGCGGAGCTCAACCGGTTCTACGGGGATTTCAAGTCCGGCATGCTGACCGGGAGCGCGGTGGCCGACGCGGCGATGAACGTGACGGTCAAGACCGCGGGCGGCCGATCGATCCTGTCGAAAAGCTATTCGGGCGAGGGGTCCAACTCCGGCTTCGCGCGAATGAACGGCGCCAACGTCAAGGTCGCTCTCGATGAGTGCCTCAGGAGCGTCCTTTCCAACCTGTTGAACGACGCCGAGTTCGTGGACGCTCTGCTGCGCGGCGGGGAAGGCGGCGGCCCCGCGGCCGAGCGGGAGCCGGTTCCGGCGGCCGCCTCCGATGTGGACGAGCTCCCGGCCGGCCGCGCCGGCGCCCGCCGCAAGGCCCACGCGATCGTCATCGGCATCGAGCGCTACCGTGAGAAGCTGCCGGCGGCCCGTTTCGCGGCCTCGGACGCGCGGCTCATGGCCCGCTACCTCACCGAGGTGCTGGGCTACGACGCGGGGAACGTGGCCGTCCTGGTGGACGGGCAGGCGAACAAGAGCGATTTCGAGAAGTACTTCGAGCGATGGCTGCCCAACCGGGTGGAGAAGGACGACGAGGTCTTCGTCTATTTCTCCGGGCACGGCGCGCCAAACCCGGAGAGCGGCGACGCCTACCTCGTCCCGTTCGACGGGGACCCGGGCTATCTCCCGGAGACCGCCTATCCGGTCGAAAGGCTGTACTCCCAGCTCGCCAAGCTCCCGGCGAGGAGCGTCACCGTGGCCATGGATTCCTGCTTCTCGGGCGCGGGCGGACGTTCGGTGCTCGCCCAAGGAGCCAAGCCGCTCGTCCTCGCGGTCCCGGCCGCCGTACCGGCAGGGCTGACGGTCATGACCGCCTCGGCCGGAGACCAGGTCAGCCACAGCTACGAGGAGAAGGGACACGGCCTGTTCACCTACTTCCTGCTCAAGGGCATCCAGTCGCAGGCGGTCGACGGTCCCGTCGTCTTCAGGAAGGTCTTCGACTACGCCGCCCCGCAGGTCAGCCGGGTGGCCAGGCGGGAGTACAACAGCGATCAGGTCCCGCAGTGGAAGGGCGCGCCCTAGATGCCCTCGACCGGCTGAAGCCCGCTTTTTCATATAATTACGCGCGTACATCATGAAGCCCTGGCTCGCGCTCCTTTTGTGCTCGCTTCCCGCGCGCGCGCACGCGCATCTATTCCCCATCCATCCCGTGGAGGTCCGGCTGGCCGTGGTTCAGGGCGAGGTGCGCGCGAGCATCGAGTCCAACGCGGTGTATTGGAACGCCCGCATCCTGGGCGGCCAGCCTCCCCCCAGGGGCTGGTCTCGGGATACGCTGGAGGCTGCGGAAAGCTATGTCCGGGCCCATCTCAGGCTGCAGGTGGATGGGCGGCGGCTGGAGGGTCGGCTGCTGGACGCGCGCTATATCCAAGAGCCGTGGAAAGACTGGAGGGAAGGACGCGTCCTCTTCCAGATGACGTACCCGCTGCGCAGCGAGACCGGCAGGCTCACGGTGCATTCCATGTTCTTCGCCGAATTCCATGAGGAGCTCGAAGAGGCCCACGACAGGCCGGGCGGGTGCATGAGCGACCACAGCGGCATCCGCCAGGAGTTCGTGACCCGTCTGCGCGTAGGCGGCCGCGCTCCCCTGAGCCTGGAGCTCCCGCTCGACGCGCCGGAGGCTTCGTTCCTTCTGGAGGACGCGCTCCAGACCTCGTGGCAGACTTCGGCAGCCGCTTTCAAGGCCGGATTCGGGACCCCCGCTTCCAGACCCGCGATACTTTTATTCGTCGCCGCCGGGGTCCTGTTCTGGAGCGGGGGCCAAGCGTTCTTGGGGGCGGCCGCGCTGCTGGCGTTCGCGGCGCTCTTTTTTCCGGCCTCCCCTTTGCCGTGGCTCGAGCCGCTCGAATGGGCCTCGGCAGCCTTGCTGGCGGCCTCCGCGGGGCTCGGGATGCGGCGCGGGGCCCTGGGGATCGTTCTGCTTTCCATCCCCTTGTGGGCATGGGAGGTCAGGCTCGCGGCGGGAGAAGTCCCCGTCATGGCGCGGCTGGCTTTGACCGGCGGTCTGCTGTGTTCCTCCGCCCTGGCGGCCTGTCTGCTCGCGGTCTCCTTCTGGGAGGTCCGGCGGAGGCTCTGTCTTCACAGCGAGGCTCTTTCCGAAAGGCTGTTCCGCGAACAGCTGCGCTGGGCTGCGATGCTGATCGCGGTCTGCGCCGGGCTGCTCTTCGCGAGGACGGCTTTTCAGGCGGGAATGGGATGAACATCATCGAACTCAAGGGAGCGCGCAAGGTCTACCGGAAGTCCCATCTGGGCCGGGTGAAGGAGACCGTGGGCGTCGCTGACGTGAGCCTGGAGGTGCGCCAGGGCGAGGTCTTCGGTCTCGTGGGGCTCAACGGCGCCGGGAAATCCACGACCATCAAGCTCATACTCGGTCTCCAGCACCCCACTCGAGGCACGGCCGAGGTGTTCGGCCGGCAGATGCCGGACGTGGAGGTCCTGCGGCGCATCGGCTATCTCCCAGAGGCCACCACCCTGAGCAGATACCTGACCGGCCGAGAGGCCGTGTCCTTCTTCGCCGCGCTCTCGGGCATCCGGCCCCAGGAGCGCGAAAGCGCCGTCACCGGCATCCTCGAGCACGTGGGCATGCTGGGCGCGGCGCAGGACCGTTGTTCCGAGTACTCCAAGGGCATGCTGCAGCGCATCAGCATGGCCCAGGCCCTGGTGCATGATCCGGAGCTTTTGATCCTGGACGAGCCGGGCAGCGGGCTGGACCCGCTCGCCATCAAGGAGCTGCGCGATCTCATCGGCTGGCTGCGGTCGCGCGGCAAGACCGTCTTCTTCTCCTCGCACCACATCTCGGAGCTCGAGCAGGTCTGCGACCGCATCGGCGTGCTCTCCGAGGGGCGCGTGGCGCGCCTCATCGATCAGAAGGAGTGGAGGGAGGGGGGGCAGGGCTTGGAGGAAATATTCCTTTCCGCGGTGCGGCGCTCGGAGCGCGTCGGGCCCATGAGGTTCCAGCCATGACGGCCTTGCTCTCCATCGCCCGATACACCTTCCGCCAGCACCTGCGGCACAGGGTCTATCTCACCCTGCTCATCTTCGGCTTCCTGCTCTTCGGCGGGGCTCTGGCGATCTCATCGCTCGCGGCCGAGGAGCGTCTGAGGCTGCTCCTGGACTTGGGCCTGGCCGGCATCGAGAGCATCGCGTTCCTTGCCATGGTCTTCCTCACGGTCAGCCTCGTCCTGGAGGAGGTCGAGTCCCAGACCATCAACCTCATCCTGGCCCATCCGGTCCCGCGTCCGGCGTACGTGGGGGGGCGCTTCCTGGGCACATTCGGGTCCGTGGCCGCAGGCATGGCGGTCATGGCGGTCCTGCATCTGGCGCTGCTGGCCCTCTCCGGCTTCCACCCGGACAGGACCTACGCCCTGGCCTGGGCCTGCATCCTCTGCAAGGTCGCGGTGGCGGGCTCCTTGGCCCTGGCCCTTTCGCTTTTCTCGAGCTCCGCGAACGCGGCCATGGTGTTCACCGCGTTCCTCTGGGTCTTGGGCCATTTCTCCGACGAGCTGTCCTTCCTCGCTGAAAAATCCGGGAACGCCGCGGTCCGCGCCGCGATCTGGATCGCGCAGCACGCCGCCCCGAACATGGCGTACTTCAACTACAGGGACGTCCTCGGCGCGGGGCTGCCGCCGGGTCCGTGGTACGGCTGGACCCTGGCGTACACTCTGTGCTACGCGGGACTCTGCCTCTACGTGTCCTGCTGGGCCGTTTCCCAGAAGGAGTTCTGATGGCGGTCCGCTGCGGCGGCGTCGTGCTCTTGGCGCTCGTGCTGGTCTGCGACGCCGGCCTTCGCTCCTCGTACCAGCTGCCCTATGAGAGGTTCGGCCGGCTCGTCATGACGGAGAATGGCCTGCAGGACCTGGGGGCGGCCGCTTGCGGGTTCAGGCGCGTGGCCGCGGACCTGGCTTGGATCCGGTTCCTGCAGGTCCTGAGCGGGGCGGATTCCTTTTCGGCCGAGGCGGTGAAGGCCTCGGCTTCCCGCGTCGTGCGCCTGGACCCGAACTTCGTCCAGCCGTACGTGTTCGGCGCCGGGGTCCTGGCATTCTCGCCGAACCTTGACCGGACCCAGGACGCCATCGCGCTGCTCCAGGAGGGGATCCGCCGCAACCCGAAGGAGTGGACCCTGCAGGCGACGATGGCCGCCATCCTCTACAAGCTCGAGGACCAGCCCGAGCCCATGATGGTGGAGCTCGAGCGGCTGGCCGCCGTGGACGGCTGCCCCGTGGTCCTGCGCGCCATCCTGGCGAACCTCTACAAGGCCCGGGGGCGGCCGCGGGACGCTCTGCGCGTCTGGCTGAGGGTCCTCGAGTCCGACCTGCCGCCGGGGGAACGCCGGCGAGCCGAGGGGCAGGTCGCGGAGCTGATGAGACAGTCCCCTGCGCGAACGGAGGACGTCCGCGCTTCGGGGACCGCGCCTGCTGAGGCGCAGGAGAGACCATGAACGTGACGCCTTTCGACGTGCTGCCGCGCCTGCCGGAGAAGCTCGAGCCCCTTCGGGCCATCGCCTTCAACCTGTGCTACGTCTGGAACTGGGAGGCGGTCCGCCTCTTCATCCGGATGGACCCCGATTTCTGGGACAAGACCTATCAGAACCCGGCCCTGATGCTCAGCCGGCTCCCCCAGAGGAAGTTCGACGAGCTCGCCGCGGACGAGGGCTTCATCGCGAACATGCGCCGGGTGAACGAGCAGCTGCGCTCCTACATGGAGGCCCCGACCTGGTTCCACCGCTCGCACCCGGACCTCGGCGGGCACGTGTTCGCCTATTTCTCCTGCGAGTTCGGCATCGACGTGAGCATGCCCATCTACTCCGGCGGCCTCGGGGCGCTGGCCGGGGACCACCTGAAGTCGGCGAGCGACCTGGGCCTGCCCATGGTCGCGGTGGGCCTGCTCTACCGCGAGGGATACCATTCGCAGTACCTGACCGCGGACGGCTGGCAGCAGGAGGCTTATCCCATCAACGATTGGTACAACATGCCGGTCGTCCGCGCCTGCGACCGCGAGGGCCGGGCGGTCCGCGCGCGGGTCGAGCTGGCCGGGCGGGAAGTCGCGTTCGAGGTCTGGCGCGTCCAGGTGGGCCGCGTCCCCTTGTTCCTGCTCGACACCGACCTGCCGGACAACCCCTCCGAGGACCGGGACATCACCAAGCGCCTCTATGTGGGCGACAGGGACATGCGCCTGCGGCAGGAGGTGCTCCTCGGCATCGGCGGGATGCGCGCCCTGGCCGCGTTGGGCTACGAGCCCTCCGTCTGCCACATGAACGAGGGCCACTCGGCGTTCCTGGCCGTCGAACGCGTCCGTCAGATCATGGAGAAATACAAGCTCAGCCGCGAGGAGGCGAGGGAGGTGCTGCGGGCCTCCACCGTGTTCACGACCCATACGCCCGTGCCGGCCGGCAACGAACGCTTCAGCGCCGAGTCCGTGCGGACCTACCTGGGGCGGCACGCCGAGGGCATCGGCATGAGCGTGTCGGAGTTCCTGGACCTCGGCCGGGACAAGCCCGGCGAGAAGGACGAGGAGTTCTGCATGACGACGTTCGCCATGCGCTTCGCCGCGCACCTCAACGGGGTGAGCCGGCTGCACGGGGAGGTTTCGCAGAAGATGTGGAGCCACCTCTGGCCCGGCCTGCCCATCGAGGAGGTCCCCATCGGCGCGGTGACCAACGGCATCCACACCCACTCCTGGCTGAGCCATGATCTGGCCGAACTCCTGGGCCGGTACTTCGGGCCGAAGTTCCACGAGGACCCGATGGACTTCTCGGTCTGGAAGCGGGTCTATGAGATCCCGGACAGCGAGCTTTGGCGCTCCCGCGAGACCCGCCGCGATCGGCTGGTGTGGTTCGCGCGCAAGCGGCTGAAGAAACAGCTCATCCGGCGCGGGGCCTCCTCGCACCTGCTGCAGCAGGCCGAGCAGATGCTCGACCCGGACGCGCTCACCATCGGCTTCGCCCGGCGCTTCGCGGCCTACAAGCGCGCCACCCTGCTCCTGCAGGATCCCGCGAGGCTGCGGGCCATCCTGAACGATCCCAAGCGCCCGGTCCAGGTCATCGTCGCGGGGAAGGCCCACCCCAACGACACGGCGGGCAAGGAGCTCATCAAGGAGCTCGTCCACTTCATCCGGCAGGAGGGCTTCCGCAACCGCATCGTCTTCATCGAGGATTACGACATCAACGTGGCGCGCTACATGGTCCAGGGCGCGGACGTGTGGCTCAACACCCCGCGCCGTCCCCTGGAGGCTTCCGGGACGAGCGGCATGAAGGCCGCGGCCAACGGCGGTCTGCACCTGAGCACCTACGACGGGTGGTGGTGCGAGGGCTACGATCCGGAGGTGGGCTGGGCCCTCGGGTCCGGGGGAGAGGTCTATGACACCCCCGAGAATGAGGATAAGGTGGAGAGCAGCACCCTCTACGACATCCTGGAGAACGAGGTCGTCCCGCTCTTCTACGACCGCGGGAAGGACGGCTTGCCGCACCGATGGATCGCGAGGGTGAAGCGCTCCATGGCCGAGATCGGCGCGCAGTTCAACACCCATCGGATGGTGGCCGATTACGTGGACCGGTATTACGTGCGTGCGGGCCGGAAGTTCGGCGAGCTCACGGCCGGCGGCCAGGAGCGGGCCAAGGATCTGGCGGCTTGGCACGGGCACATCCGCAAGCATTGGGGCGAGATCCGCGTCGAGGACGTCCGGTCCGACGCTCGGGGCACGCTCGGCGTGGGGGACTCCCTCGAGGTGAGCGCGCGCGTCCGGTTGGGCGGCCTGCGTCCGGAGGACGTGGAGATACAGCTCTACTTCGGCCATCTTTCCAGCCCGGGGCAGCTCGCCGGAGGCCGGGGCCTGCGCATGGAGCCGGATCCCCCCGAGGGGGAGGTCTTCACGTACCGGGGCCGCATCCCATGCGAGACGAGCGGCCGCTGCGGCTACACCGTGCGCGTCCTGCCGCGGCATCCGGACCTGATGCACCCCTACGAGCCGGGACTCATCCTCTGGGCGTAGGATGTCCAAGTCCGGCCGCTGGCCGCTGGTCTCGTTGCTGATCCTGGCCGGCGTCCTCTTCCTGGCCCATCGTCCCGTCTTCGGCTCCCCGGAGGCGGGCTGGGCGGACTTCCTGTACGTGCTCGGCAACTGGGGCCTGCGCGATGTCCAGGGCCTCGGCGCGGTCTTTTCGGGAGGCTACAGCCAGGCGTTCTGGTACGGGAACGGGGACTGGGTCCCGGTCAGTTTCCTGGTCTTCTACGCGCAGAGCCTGGCGCACTCTCCGGCTGTCATCCGGGCCTGCGCGCTTGCGCTGCTGGCCCTGGACGCCTGGCTGGTCTCCCGCGTCGCGCAGCGGCTCTTCGAGAGCCGCTGGGCCGGGCTCCTCTCAGGTCTTATCTTCGGACTTCACCCGGCCGTGTGGGGGGCGGTGCACGTCTCATGGGAATGCCACGAGCTCGCCTGCCTCTTCGTCCTGGCCGCGTTCCTGGCGCACCTGAACGGCAGGCGGTCGTGGCCGTATTTCGGCCTGGCCCTGCTCTCCAAGCAGACCTCGTTCATCCTGCCGGGACTGATCTTGGCGTACGAGCTCGCTCAAGGCAAGGGGCTCCGCCGCGCTCTTCGCTGCGTGCTCCCGCACCTGGCCGTGTTGGCCGTGTACGGCGCCGCGTACTGGGCGCTGCACTTCGGCTCCGGGCAGGGGGGAGGCTTCGACCCGGGCTGGACCCTGTCGCAGCCCATGCAGAAGGCGGGAGAGGCGTTCAGGATGCTCTTCCCCTATCGGGCCTTCTCTCTGTGCCTGCTCGCCGTCTTCTTCTGCGAGAAGCCGCTTTTCCTCGGGGCCTGGATCCTCATCGCGTCGGCTCCTTTCATGAACCTGCTCCCCCTGCAGGCCTTGAGCCGGGTGCTGGGAGCCAAGCCGCTCGAGCCCAGGTACGTGATGCTGGCCTGCGCAGGGCTGGCGTGGGCCGTGTCCTCCGGCCTTCTGCGCCTGCGGCGATGGTCCCGCCCGGCCTCGGTCCTGGGCCATGCCGCGGTGCTGTCCTTCGCCGCCTTCCCGCTGCTCAAGCCCATCGACCAGCGCGACACGGAGAGTCCCATGACCGCGCTCTTCACCGCGCCCTTCCTTAAAGAAAGGGGCTCGGAGGGATGGCGGGAGCGCTACGGGGACGCCGCAGCGGACGTTTTTGAGAGGACTTTCGGGAGCGGGCTCGTGTATTCGGACCCGCACGTGGCCCGCTACATCCGGAACCTCGTCCACCGCAACGGCCTCTACAGCGGCAGAGTCCGGACCCTGCCGGACGCGTTCGTCTCCGCAGCGGGCGGCTGGGAGCCTGCGCGCAGGGATTGGGAACTGGCCTTGCGGGCTTCGGGGCCGGAGGAGGCCCTGGCCAGATCGAAAGCGGCGCTGGAGTCGGACAAGCGCCACGTGGGGGCGCTCCTTCTGGCGAGCCTGAGCCTGGACCAGCTGGGCCGCAAGGGGATGGCCAGCCGGCTCATGGAGCTCGCGCGAAGGGAATCGGGGCTGAACCCCGCGTTGGCCGCGAAGATCTCCGGCATGCCCGCGGAGCCGGTGCGCCGGCTGGAGACGGACATCCTGGAAAGGCCGGGCGGGACGCCTCCCATGACCGCTGAGGATGAGGACCTGGGGCTGCTCTATGTCGGGGCTTTGCAGGAGCTCGGCAGCCTCAAGGAGGCGGAGCAGGCGCTCGAGGAGCTCCGCCGCGTCACGCCCCGAGTCCGGTCAGCGCCTTGAGCGCCGCCTCCAGGACCGGCCGCGCGGACACGGGCCCTCCCACGGCGCGCTTCATCCACTCCTCGGGCGTGAGCAGGCCGAGGCTGCACTGCCGCTCCATCTCCTTTCCCAGGGGATGCGTCCTGAAGTAGTCCTCCACCTGGTAGGCCACGATGTAGCCCAGGGGATAGTTCGGGATGTAGAGGGCGTAGTCGATCATGTGCGAGTAGATGGCCAATAGCGGGCTGTCCTTGACCCCGAACGCGGGCGCGTAATATTCGTTCCAGACGTCCTTGGCGATGCGCACCACCGCTTCCCGGAACTCGGCCGGGGTCGCGTCCGGGTGCCCGTAGAGCCAGCGCCAGGTCCGCATCTCGACCAGGGAGACGCCGGCGATCTCGCGCAGGGACCAGAAGAGGTCGAGGGTCTTGAGCGGCGCGGAATCCTCGCCCGGCTTCGCCAGGCCCAACACCTCCATATCCTTGGCCTGGAACACGAAGGCGTAGCCCTCGGTGAACGCGCTGTTGGGCACCCCTTGCAGCAGGGTGTGGTCCACCCGGTAGAGGCTGAAGACCTGCTCCACGCAGTGCCCGAGCTCATGCATGGCCGTGTTGAAGCCCTTGTAGTCCATGCCGCCGTCCGGGACCTTGGTCCGCAGATGAGACTTCTCCGTGCGCATGCTCGCCTCGAACGCGTGACCGGCCCCGCGCGCGGGGTCCACTTCGATCTTGGATGCCAGGAACTCGGCGGTCTTCCGGTCGAAACCGAGCTTCCGGAGGATGTCCGGCAGGGCTTTCTGGAGCGCGGCCACGTCCGGATACCGTTTGGCCACGAGTTTGTCGAGGTCGGCCTCCGAGGTCGCGCTCCCGGGCTTGAACCCGTTGTACCAGATGTCGAAGGGCTGCAGCTCCCTGCCGAGCCGCTTGCGGATAAGGGCCGCCGCGCGGCCGCCGGCCGGAGACGTGAGCACCTCGGTGAGCAGGCGCTCGACCGAGTCCTCGGACATCTCCCGCTCCAGGCGGAAGGACCGGTCCATGTGCGTGGGGAAGGCGGGATAGTAGGGATCGAGCAGGCGCATGGCGCGCGCCACGGAGAGCCATTGCGCATAGCGGGTGTCCGGCTCCCTTTCGGGAGGTCCCCCTTCCACGGAGTTCGAGCCCAAGTCCCAGAAGACCTTCGGATCGTCGATGACCGACTCGGGGATCTCCTGAAGGATGATGCGCTCCATGACGGTCTGGATGGCCTGCTGCTTCGGCAGGTTCTGCTTCGGGGAGCTGTAGAGCCCCATGATCTCGTCGCGCAGGCCCCAATGGGAGATGAGCTTGAGCCCTTCCCGGAACATGGGCTTGCCGTCCGAGCCCTTGATGCGGTCCATGAACACGTTGTAGTTGAAGACGTAGTCGTTGCCAGCGGCCTGCGCCTTGGCGATCGCCTGCTCGACCGAGGCCGGGACGCGCGCCTGGAAGCGCTGCGCCAGACGGGTCTCGGCCCAATCCCTGCGGGACCACGACGCGCCGTCGCGCTGGCAGTCCTCCAGGGTCCTGAGCGGGAAATTGAGCAGGATGACGAAGGCGAGCTTGTTCTTGAAAAAGTCCTCCTGCAGGTGGGCCCTGGGCGAATAGGCCGCGAAGAGCTCGTCCACCGGATGCCGCGGGAGGCGGCTCTCATCCTGCTGCCTGCGGAGCTCCAGGCTCAAGGCCTTGAAATGACCGTCGAGCTGCTCGAACTTGGACTCCAGCCTGGAGAACAGGGTCTCCAGGTCCTTGCCGTGGAAGAAGAACTTGGCGCAGAACTCCTCGAGCTCCCGGGGGGTCCCGTCCTCGGCCGTCCACATCCGACTGACCTGACGCACGCCCTGCTCGAAGCGGGCGCGTTCAGGGGCGGGGATCGTGGATTGCTGGCCGGACACGGGCGCGGCCAGGATCAGGGACAAGACGATGACGGGTGTTGTGCGCATGCCGTATGGTAGCATTTGATAAACTCTCATTTCGGATGGACGAGACCGTGGAGATCTCCGGCTGGAAATTCTTCCTGGGCTGCGCGTTCGCGGCAGGAGGGATGTATCTGCTCGGTTCGACCGTCTCCTTCCCGGGCTGGGTCGTGGCTCTCGAGCTCCTGCTCATGATCCTCGCCCTGTTCATCTTCGGCTCCATCCGCTACCGCATCGACAAGAACGCCGTCTCCTACGGGGGCGGTCTCGTCATCCTGGCCACGTTCTGGACGCTCTGGTGGCCCGGGTCCGCGTTGCGCGCGGAAGGAGCGTCCGGCCTGGGGCCGTTCGTCCATCGGCATTTCCTGACCCTGCACGGGCTCGACGCGCTCGTGCACGCGGACACCATGCTCTTCATCCTGGGGCTCACCCTGTTCGTGGCCGTCATCTCGCAGACCCGCCTTCTGGAGACCGTGAGCTTCATCGTGCTCCGCCGCTTCCAGGGCAGGCTCGCGGTCACGGTGGCGGTGATCGCGGGCCTGGTGGCGGCCGCCTCCGGCGTTCTGGACGGGGTCTCCATGATCGGGCTCATGATCCGGACCCTGGTCATCCTGCTCCTGCTCTCGAAGGTGGAGGATGAATTGCTTATCTACGCGGTCATGGTCTCCACCGTGGTCACGACCGTGTGCGGCATGTGGCTGGCGTACGGCGAGCCGCCCAACCTCATCATGAAGGCGAACCTCTATCCCCTGCTGGACGACGCCTTCTTCCTGCGCTACTGTCTGCCCGCGGCCCTGGGCAGCTACTGCATCGTGGCGTGGAACCTCAGCAAGAAGATCGGTCTGCGCAGGGTGGAAATGGACAAACTCGACATCTTCGAGACCCATGCCGCGGACCTGCGCTTCCTCCAGGCCATGCGGCACGGCGAGGTGTGGACGCCCCTGGAGTTCGTGGCGGAGCATCGGGAGTCCTTGGGCGCTCTGGCGGATCCCCTGCTCGAGCGCATGCATCAAGGCATGTCCTTGGGAGAGGCCCTGGTGAGCGTCGGGGTTCCGGAGGAGCGCAAGAGGCTCTTATTGGACGAGTTCCTTTCCGTGGAGACCGAGGGCGAGCTTGAGGAGGCTCTCGAGGCCGTCAGCCGTCAGCGCGTCCGCGCGCAGACCGTGGGGCTCTTGTCCTTCATCCCCTTCATCGGCCTGCTGGTCTGGCACGCGATCGACCACCGACTGCCTCTGTTCCCCGCTCCGTTCGCCGGCTTCCTCGTGGCTTTGGCCGGGATCTGGGGACACGCGAAGATGCGCCGGCTCGCGTTCCACGAGGCCAAGCACGAGTATGCCGAGTACTTGTTTTTGTTCCCGCTCTTCCTGGGCATCTCGTTCCTCTCGAAGACGGGGTTCTTCGACCAGCTGGCCGCGCTCCTGCGCGACGGCGTGGCGTCCGGCGCCGCCATCCGTCTCGCGCTCGGCCAATTCGCCGGAGCCACCGTGCTCTCCGCCATGCTCGACAACAACGTGGTGGCGGATTTCGCCGCCCGGGCCCTGCACGGCCTGGATGTGAGATTCGTCCACCTCTTCGCCATGGCGCAGATCGCGGGCTACGCCGCGGGCGGCTGCTGGACCCACATCGGCTCGGCCCAGTCCGTGGTGGCCTACGCCTTCATCCATAGGGAGATCGACGCCGGCTACACCCCCATCCGCTGGATCAAGGCCATGACCCCGGTCCTGCTCGAGATATGCCTGTTCATCGCGGTCCTCGTGTGCGCCGAGGGCTGGCTGATGGGCCGTTGAGACGTTATACTAAGACATATGCGGGCTCTCGCCTTCGCTTCGTTGTCCGTCTTCTGCCTCTGTCCGCAGGCGACGGCGGGAGAGTCACTCCAGGCCCTGGACGCCGAGATCGCCGCGCTCGCCCCCGGAGACCCCACCGCCTTCCAGATCTACAACCAAAGGGCACGAGCGCTCATGGACCTCGGGAAGTTCGAGGAGGCCGAACAGGACGCCTTGCGTTCGGTGCAGAGCACGCCGAACGCTTTGGGGCGGCTGCGGCTGTCCATGGCCCTGCTGTACGGGGGGAAATCCGCGGCCGCTCTCGAGGAGGGGCGCAAGGCCGCGAAGCAGCTGCAGGGGTCCAAGGCCGAGCTCGCGCAAGCCTACCGGGTCTGCGGCTGCGCGAGATGGCGCATGAAAGACCCCGGGGCCGTCGAGGACCTGCGCATCGCGGAGGGGCTCGACCCCGACCTGCGCGGTCTGGCGGCGGAATGGGGCGAGGACCGCTTGATCAGCTGTCTTCCCGAGAAGTCCGCTCGGAGGATCTACGGATTGACGGAGGAGGCCCGCAGACTGCTGGACTCCGGGGCCGAAGGCCGGGAGTCCTCCGTGCAGAAGGTCACCGAGGCCCTGGCGCTCACGGGCGAGGGCCTGGAGGCGCACCATCTCTACAACTCGAGGGCCAGGGCCTACAACCTCCTGGACCAGCCCATGAAGGCCTACTCGGACGCGGCCGCGTCCATGCGGCTCAAGCCGGAGGCCAATCCCGCGGCCTGCCTCGAGCTGTCCATCGCGGGTCTGAAGTCCGTCGAAGGCAAGCGGGGCGGCTACGAAGCCGTCCTGGCGAACGCGGCGAGCGGCATCGAGCAGGCCGGGGGGGCCGGGCCCGAGCTGCGCTCAAGGCTCTATCGGGTGTCCGGCTGCGCCAAGCTGGGCCTGGGCAGGACGGAGGAGGCGCGCGCCGATTTCGAGCGGATGGCCAGGACGGACCCGCGCATGAAGGTCGGGCTCGAGGAGTTCGACAAGGGGAACGCCCCGTGCGAAGACCGGCCGGCGGAGGGGGGGGTGGATGCGTGGCTCCTGCGATGGTCGCTCGGGGTCGCGCTTCTGCTCGCCCTGGGCGCCGCGGCTTGGTACGGGTTCGTGAAGCGGCTGGTCGAAACGCCGGAAGGGGCCGGGATCACGGTCAGGACCGCCGCCATAGAGCAGGCGCCGCGCATCGCCGGGAAATACGAGCTGGTGCGCGTCATCGGACACGGAGGGATGGGGGCGGTTTATGAGGCCGTGGACCACTCCCTGGGCCGCGCCGTCGCGGTCAAGAAGATGGCGAGCGAGCTCATCCGGCTTGGGACGCAGGGCCGGGAGCTCTTCCTCCGGGAAGCCCACAACGTCGCGGCCCTGCGTCATTCCGCCATCGTGGAGATCTACGCCGTGATCGAAGACGGGGAAGACGTCTACCTCGTGTTCGAGCTCGTCAAGGGGAAGACCGTGCAGCAGCTTCTGGCCGAGCACAAGAGGCTGGGGCTGGGACGGACTCTCGAGCTGCTGCGGCCCGTGTGTCTGGCCCTCCAATACGCTCACGGCAGGCAGATGGTGCACCGCGACCTCAAGCCGGCGAACATCATGGAAACGCAGGACCGCCGCATCAAGCTCATGGATTTCGGCATCGCCCGCAGGCTCGCCGAGACACCGGTCAAGGCTGCGGGGGGCCCCGCGCAGGGGGGCTCCTACCTCAAGACCCGTCTCCTGGTCGGGACCCCGGCGTACATGGCTCCCGAGGCCCTGCGCGGCATCATCTGCAGAGAGGGCGATATCTACAGCCTCGGCATCGTGCTCTACGAGATGCTGACCGGCCGCAGGCCGTTCGACGATTCGGGAGATGCGCAGTCCAAGGAAGCCTTGAGTTTCTCTGCGGCGAGCGCCGCGGCGCCCGGGCTCCCGTGCCAGGTGGATGAGCTCATCGCTCATGCGCTCCAGCCCATCCCGGGGCGCCGAGTGGGGTCTCCCGCGGAGTTCCTGGCGTGTCTGGAGAAAGCGGAGAGGGGATCATGAGGGACACAATCCTGTCGATCGCGGCCATGCTCCTGTTCGCGGGGGCGTCCCCCGGAGTCTGCGCCTCCTCGAGCCAGGACGACCAGAAGAAGGCGGCGGAGGAGGCGCGCAAGAGATACGAGGCCATGATCCAGGGGCTGTGCGCGAGCATGGACGGGAACATCGGCTCGGCGGAGCAGCAGAGGGACGCCATCGTGGACTTCGCGCGGACCTTCGAGACGGTCTCCGGCGCGATCCAGCACGCCTGGGACGCCATGGACGTGGTGTTCACGGACCTCGAGGGCGCGAACAGCGCGAACGACCAGGCCCGGGCCATGGTCCAGCCGGAGGCGAACCTCAACAACGCGGGGTATATGGTCCAGGATTCGCGCAAGGAGATGTTCACGGTCGCGCAGATGCTGAACATGAACACGCAGGAGCTCTTCGGGTTCGCTCCGCCCGCCGACTGGAACGGCGCGAACCCGGGCGAGAAGCCGATCGGAGGCCTGGACCCCAAGGGAGTGCAGCCGGGCTCCGGCAGCGGTTCCGCAGGCACGAAGCCCGCCGACAGCGGCTTCCCTCCCTTGACCGGCGCGGGCGGGAAGTCCACGGGCGGCCAGGTGCCGGGAGGGACCGGGCTCGGGCAGGGGTCCGGACCGGAGGGAGGGTCCGGTCTCACGAGGACGAGCGGCCTTCCCGGCGCCTCGCGGCCGGGGAGCGGGACTGCGGCGGGCGAGGGAGGGGGCGTCTTGCTGCGCGGCAGGAGCGTCGTCGAGGGCGGGTCGTCGGCCGGGCAGCTCGCCGCCATGGGAGGCTTCGCGAGCGCGTCCGGGGCTCAAACGGGTCCCCCTTACTCGCGGGAAGGCCGTCCCATCGCCGCGAGGCGGGGCGCGAGAGCCGAGGCGGAAGGCGGGCAATGGACTTCGGGCGAGGCGCCCGTCACCGGGCCTTCCTTCGGCTCGTCGAGGAGGATGGACAAGGCCATGTCCAAAGGGGCCTCGGACGCTTGGAGCCTCAACCTCGCGGGCAGATACCACGAAGCGGAAGACGCGGCGAGGGACGCCATCCGCAGGAACCCGAACGACCATGACGCCTATGAGGCCCTGGCCTGGGCCGAGCTGCGGCAGGGGCGGTACAGGGATTCGGAGCGGGACGCGACCCAGGCCATCGCCATCGACAGCCGGAGCGCCCGGGCTTATCGGATCCGGGCTTTCGCGCGGCAGATGCTCGGAGACAGGGCGGGCATGCTCCGCGACATCGAGATGGCGGCCAAGCTCGACCCGGATTACGAGGACGAGGCCGAGATCGCCCGCCGCGGAGGGGACATCTACGACCCGACCAAGGGCGATGCGGAGCTCCTGTATCATCACAGGAGGCAGCCGTTCGACCGCAAAGACGCCCGCGACCTCACCCTGCTCACCCTCGGAGCGGCGGCCGCCGCCGCTCTCGCCCTGTGGCTGCGTCGGAGGAAGAAGAGCGCCGCGCCGGCCCTGAAGCCCGCTCCTTCGGCCGCGCCCGCCGTCCTGGACGCGTACGAGCTCAAGAAGGAATTGGGGAGGAGCCGCGGAAGCGTCCTGTTGGCCAGGGACAAGGCGCTGGGCCGCTCCGTGGTGGTCCGGCGCACCCGGGTGCCGGACCCCCGCGAACGCGCGCTCCTGCTCGCGGCCGGCAAAGCCGCGGCCAGGCTCGAGCATCCGGTTTGGGTCAGCATCTACGAGGTATGCGAGGAGGGGGACGGCGTCTGCATGGTCTGCGAGCGCGTGGCGGGGCGGACCCTGCGCGACATCGCGGCGAAGGGGGGGGCCGACCCGCGCCGGCTGTTCCAGGTCCTGGCCCGGGCGTGCGAGCCTTTGCCTGCGGCGCACGCGGCCGGGCTCTCGCACGGACGCATCCATCTCGGGAACATCTTCGTGACCGAGGGCGGGGAAGTCAAGGTCGCGGACTTCGGGACCCTGATCCATCCGGCCGGAGCCGCCCAGGACGTGGCGGACCTCGGCCGCTGCCTGAAGGAGCTCGCCGACGCGGCCAAGGAGCCTCTGCCCGAGGGGGTCGAGGCCATCCTCGCCCGGTCCTCGGAGATCAAGAGCGCTCAGGAGTTCCTGGACCTGCTCAGGGGCGTGTAGGCTGCGCGGCTGGGCGCGCCTTTTTGGGCAGCGCGTCCCATATCCGGATGGAGAGGATGAGACCCGCGACGGCGAAGGGCACCAGGAACATGGGCCACCAGCGCCAGTTGTTCGGGTCCTTGGCCGCCTCGCCCACGGGCGTGAGGTGGCCGATGACGATGGATTGCATGCCGGTGCCCAGGTAGACCATCCCGTCCACGATGCCGGTCGCGGCTCCGGCGTTCCTCGTCCCGCCGAAATCGGTCGTGGAGGTCCCGGAGAGTATCCCATGGACGCCGGTCACGGCCATGGAGATGAGCATGGTGGCGGCGCCCGCGATCCACACGTTCCCGCCCAGGCCGAAGACCATCAGGCCGGCGCACGCGCCCATGAGCGCGTACAGGATGGCGGCCATGGGAGCTCTGCGGGACCCGAAGAAACGGTCCGAGCACCAGCCCGTGAGGAAGGAGCCGGCCAAGCCGGCGAGGAGCAGCATGAGCCCCCAGTTCTTCGTCACCCAGAACGCGTTCTTGAACCCGACCTCTCCGGCGAACAAGGGGTACCAATGCATGATCCCGTTGCGCAGCACGCCGCTGCAGAATTCGATGCCGCACACGACGATCAGCACCGGATGGGTGATGATCTTCAGGAAGACCCGGCGCATGGGGAGGCGCTCCCCGGTGTCGGACACGGACTCCTCGCCCGTGTCGAAATCCTCGAACCCGGCCTCGCTCGGGGTGTTGCGCAGGAAAAGGAACATGACGATCCAGAACGCCGCCAAGATGCACGCAGGCGCGAAGAATATCCACCAGTTCTGATCCACCCCGGCGCGCCCCAGGCCGAAGGCCTTGCCGAAGACGGACGCCCAGAAGGACAGGCCGCTCTTGGGGACCGCGCGCGAGGCGTCCGCGATGGCGAAGCCCCAATCGAAAGCGAAGTAGAGGCCGAAGGCGATCATGGAACCGAAGATGGTGGAGAAGGTGCCGCGCTCGCGCACATGGAACCAGGGGGCCTTCACGGTCACGATGGAGATGGCGCCGTAGCTCTGGAAGTGCATGTTGACCGCGTAGAGAGTCATGAAGGCGCTGAACACGGAGACCCCCCATCCCCAGTTCGTGATGCCGTAGAGCGTGAGCCCCATGCAGAGGTTCG